>NZ_JBITCM010000004.1:0-47797 GCF_044453205.1 Streptomyces sp. NPDC051738
TCCGGCGTTTGAGGACGAGGCCCCTTAAGGGCCGAAACGGGGGTCTGGGGGCGGAGCCCCCAGGGACGGGACGGGTAGGGGCGGCGGGGGCGAAATCAGCTTCAGGCGGTGGTCAGCGCCTTCGGCAACCGCCCCGTGTGCAGCACCCCCAACCGCTGCGTCGCCCGAGTCAACGCCACGTACAAATCGCTCGTGCCGTACAACCCCGGCTCCACCACCAGCACCGAGTCGAACTCAAGCCCCTTCGACTGACGCGGGTCGAGGAGCACGACGCTGCGCGTCAGGTCGGGCTCCGCCCCCGCCGTCACCCCCTCCATCTGCGCCGCCAGCCTCCGGTGCAGATGACGCGGCGCGATGACTGCGAGCCGCCCCTCGGCCGGCGTGAGCTCCTCGACCGCCTTCGCCACCGCACCCGGCAGATCGTCGGTCGTGCGCACCCAGGGACGTACACCTGTGGACCGTACGGAACTCGGCGGTTCGAAGTCCGGGTTCTCCGTCCGGACGACCGCCGCCGCCAGCTCCATGATCTCGGCGGGCGTGCGGTAGTTGACGCCGAGGCGGGTGTGCTCCCACCGGTCCTCGACATACGGCTCCAGGATCCCGGCCCACGACCCGACACCCGCCGCCTCCGCCGTCTGGGCGGGGTCGCCCACCAGCGTCATCGAGCGGGTCGGGCTGCGCCGCATGAGCAGCCGCCAGGCCATCGGCGACAGCTCCTGCGCCTCGTCGACGATGATGTGCCCGAACGCCCAGGTCCGGTCGGCCGCCGCGCGCTCGGCGGCGCTGCGGTGGTCGTCCTCCTCCTGGCGTTCGGCGAAGCGCTCGGCGTCGATGATGTCGTGCGCCGACAGCACCTCCGCGTCCTCGTCCTCCTTGTCGTCGAACTCGTACGTCCGGGACGCGTACGACACGTCCAGCACGCCCTGCGCGTACGCGACCTGCGTCTCCCGCTCCCGCTCGGCCAGCGCCCGCGCCACCCGGTCGTCCTCGCCGAGCAGTTCGGCCGCCTCGTCCAGCAGCGGTACGTCCGCCACGGTCCACGCCCGCGTCACGGGCCGGCGGATGGCGGCCACGTCCTCGTCGGGGAGGTAGCCGACGGGGTCGGCGAGGAAGTCGGCGACCAGGCGCTGCGGGGTCAGGCGCGGCCACAGCTGGTCGACGGCGGCCCACACTTCGGGGTTCTCGGCGAGGTCGTCGCGGATCTGGGTGATGTCGCTCGCGTCGAGGAGACTGCCGCCGTCGTACGGGTCGGTGCCGACCCGCTCGGCGTACAGCTCGGTGAGCGTGTTGAGGATGTGCCCCTCGAAGTGCTCCCGCGCCGCGTTGTGCTGGAGCTTCGCGGCCCGGGTGCGCTCGCGGGCGACCCGCACCAGGTCGTCGTCGAGCATCAGGACCTCGCGGTCGTGCTCGATCGCGATCACCGGGTCGGGCAGCGCCTGCCAGTCGCGTACGACCTCGGCGAGCACGTCCGCCATGTCGGCCCGCCCCTTCACGGCGGCCGCCTCGCGCGTGTCGGTCGCCGTCGCCCGTACGCCGGGGAACAGCTCGCCGACCGTGGCCAGCAGCACGCCGGTCTCGCCGAGCGAGGGCAGGACCTCGCCGATGTAGCCGAGGAAGGCGGGGTTGGGGCCGACGATCAGGACCGCGCGCTTGGCGAGCAGTTCCCGGTGTTCGTAGAGGAGATACGCGGCGCGGTGCAGGGCGACCGCCGTCTTGCCGGTGCCCGGACCGCCCTCCACCACCAGCACCCCGCGGTGTGGCGCCCGGATGATCTCGTCCTGCTCGGCCTGGATGGTCTGCACGATGTCGCCCATCCGGCCGGTGCGCGCGGAGTTGAGGGCCGCGAGCAGCACGGCGTCGCCGGTCGGGTCCTCGTGGCCGGTCCGCTGCTCGTCCCCGAGGTCGAGGATCTCGTCGTGCAGCGCGGTGACGGTACGGTCGCTGGTGCTGATGTGCCGCCTGCGCCTGAGCCCCATGGGGGTGTGGCCGGTGGCCAGGTAGAAGGGGCGGGCGACGTCGGCGCGCCAGTCGACGAGGATCGGTGTGTGCTCGGCGTCGTCGGTGCGCAGTCCGATCCGGCCGATGTGGTGGGTGATGCCGGAGGCGAAGTCGATCCGCCCGAAGCACAGCGATCCGTCCACGGCGTTCAGCGCGGCCAGCAGCCCCGAGCGCTCGGCGACCAGGATGTCCCGCTCCAGGCGGGCCTGCATTGGCGTGTTGCCCTGGGCGAGCGCGTCCGTAACGGAGGCCTCGGTGTTCCCGCGCAGCGCGTCCACGCGCGCGTACAGGTCGTCGATGAATTCCTGCTCGCGGCGCATTTCACCGTCTTGCAATTCGGTGTTTGACAATTCTGCTCCCGCCCGGATATACTGTGCTCACTGAACTTCTCCGCGACCAATCCCAATTGAAGTCGCGAATCATTGAATATACCCAAAGAAATCCCCCGAGCGCAATTGCTCGGGGGATTTCTTGTGTTCCGGACAGAGTCACGGATGGAATCACAGCACGTCGGCCAGCTCCTCCAGCAGCCGCCGCTTGGCCCGCGCCCCCACCATCGACCGCACAGGCTCGCCGCCCCGGAAGACCATGAACGTCGGCATGGAGAGCACCTTGTAGGCGTTCGTGGTCAGCGGATTGGTGTCGACATCCAACTGCACCACCTTCAGCCGCTCCCCCTCCTCCGCCGCGAGAGCGCTCAGCACCGGACCCATCTGCCGGCACGGCGGGCACCAGTCGGCGGTGAACTCCACCAGCACCGGCAGTTCGGAGTCGATCACCTCCGCCTCGAAGTCCGCGTCCGACACCTCTGCCACACCCGCCGCCTTGATCACAGCTCCTGCCCTCCCAGTTCGCACAACGGTGGTTCCCCTTCGGCCATCGCCAGCCGCAGGCCGATCGTGGCTCGCACAGCCCGCAACTCGCCGATCAACGCGTCGAGCTCGTCCAGCTTGCGCCGGTAGACCGCGAGCGAGGCGGGACACGTGTCGCCCTCCGGGTGCCCGGCCCGCAGACACTCCACGAACGGCCGGGTCTCCTCCAGGTCGAACCCGAAGTCCTGCAGTGTCCTGATCTGCCGCAGCAGCTTCAGGTCGCTCTCGTCGTACGTCCGATACCCGTTGCCGCCTCGCCGCGCGGGCAGCAGCCCTCGCGACTCGTAGTAGCGCAAGGTGCGCGTCGTGGTCCCGGCCCGCGCTGCCAGCTCGCCGATTCGCATGCGTACGAACGTAATCCTTGACGCCGACGTCAGGGCAACCGTGGCAGCAGGGGCTTGGTGCGCACCGGCGAGGACAGCACGATCGACGTCGTCGTACGGCCCAGCGCCGAGGTCGCTTCGAGGATCTCCTCCAGGTGGACCGTGTCCTCGACGGCGACCTTGAGGATCCAGCAGTCCTCGCCGACGACGTGATGGACCTCGACGATCTCCGGGCGGTCGATCAGCTCCAGGGTGCGGGGGTGGCGGAGGGTGTAGCCGCCGTGCGGGTTGACCCGGATGAAGGCCTGGATGCCGTAGCCGAGCCGGGCGGGGGCGACCCGGGCGCCGTACCCGGTGATCACGCCCGCCGACTCCAGCCGCCGTACCCGCTCGGTGACGGCCGCCGGGCTGAGCCGTACCCTGCGCCCCAGCTCACTCAGCTTGATCCGGCCGTCGGTCTGGAGGAGCTCCAGGATCTGCCGGTCCAGGGCGTCGAAGGCCACCGATGTTTCGACGGCGGCCGGGCGCAGATGCCGTGGTTCTTTCGGCGCGGTGCCCGGATCTCCCATGTCTCCCCCTTCAGAGCGTGGTGCGAGGCCGGGAGAATTATGGTCATGGGAAAGGGACGAGAGGTACTGGTCATCGGCGGGAACCGCTATTTCGGCAAGCGGCTGATCGCGCGGCTGCTGGCCGCCGGGGACCGGGTGACGGTTCTCAACCGGGGTTCGGCCGCCCCTCCGCCGGGTGTGGTCCATCTTGTCGCGGACCGCGACGACGAGAAGTCCCTTACAGCGGCTCTGGGTTCACGGACGTTCGACGCCGTCGTCGACCAGGTCTGCTACACGCCGCGGCAGGCGGAGATCGCCCGCCGGGTCTTCACCGGCCGCACCCGCCGCTACGTACTGACGTCGACAGTCGAGGTGTACGAGTACGAGGACTCGATCGCCCCCGTGCGCGAGACGGACGTGGATCCGCTGGGCGTGCCCGTGGATCTCGAACTCCCTTGGCGAGATCCGGAGTTCCTCGAAGCCCACTACGGCGAGGGCAAGCGGCAGGCGGAGGCCGTGTTCGCCGCCGACCCGGACTTCCCGTACGCCGCGGTGCGCGTCGCCCATGTGCTGGGCGGGGACGACGACTTCACGGGCCGTATGGCCCATTACGCCGGCCGCATCCGGGCCGGTGAGCCGATCGCCGTTCCGGTCGTGAACCACCCGGCGACGTACATCCACGTCGAGGAGATCGCCGACTTCCTGTTCTGGGCGGTGGGCGAGGACTTCACGGGCCCGGTCAACGCCGCCTCCCACGGCCTGCTGACCACCGAGGAGCTGTGCGACGCGATCGCCGCGCACCTGCCGGACGGCCGGACCGTGTTCCGCCGCGTCGAGGTCGGCGAGGTCTCCCCGTTCGCCTTCACCCGCGCCTACGGCATGGACAACTCCCGCGCCACACGGCTCGGTTTCCGCTTCACACGCGCCCGGGAGTGGCTCCCGAAGGCCGTCGCCGAGACCCTCGGCAACGTAGTCACCCGGTAATGCCGTCAGGCGTACGGCAGATGCCGTACGCCTGAGACGGGACCAGCGAGGTCGACCGGGCGGCTGAGCGACGGGGGATCATCCCAGCCGCCCGGAGCATGTGTGACCGGACGCCCGGCCCCGGTTCAGGCGGGGCCGGGCGTCCGGAGCAGTTGGCTGCGGTGCGGGCCGGAGGTCAGGTCTTGGCGAGTTCCTTCTCGCCGCCCTGTTCCGGCGCGTCCGCGGCCGGGGCGGTGCCGTGGCCGTCGTCCAGGAGGGTCTTCTCGTCGAACGGGAGCTGCCCGGCGAGCACCTGGTCGACCCGGCCCTTGTCGATCTCCTTGGTCCAGGTTCCGATCAGGACCGTGGCGACGGCGTTGCCCGCGAAGTTCGTCAGGGCGCGGGCCTCGCTCATGAAGCGGTCGATGCCGACGATGAGGCCCATGCCGTCCACCAGGGCGGGCTTGTGCGACTGCAGACCACCGGCCAGCGTGGCCAGACCCGCGCCGGTGACACCGGCGGCGCCCTTGGAGGCGACCAGCAGGAACAGCAGCAGCGGGATCTGCTCGGCGATCGCCATCGGCGTACCCATGGCGTCGGCGATGAACAGGGACGCCATGGTCATGTAGATCATGGTGCCGTCGAGGTTG
Organism: Streptomyces sp. NPDC051738; assembly: GCF_044453205.1. Classification (NCBI taxonomy): domain Bacteria; kingdom Bacillati; phylum Actinomycetota; class Actinomycetes; order Kitasatosporales; family Streptomycetaceae; genus Streptomyces; species Streptomyces sp. NPDC051738. Next base: position 5,355 of record NZ_JBITCM010000004.1, read on the forward strand.
AAGGAGTAGCCGGTCGGGACGGTGATGCCGACGACCGGCTTGCTGACACCCAGGTGCTCCATCTTCGCGATGAGGCGCGGCAGCGCGGACTCGGAGGAGGAGGTCGACAGGATCAGCAGGAACTCACGGCCCAGGTACTTGAAGAGCGTGAGGATGTTGAGGCCGGCGACGAGCCGCAGCAGCACACCGAGCACGATGAAGACGAAGAGGAAACAGGTGAGGTAGAAGCCCAGCATCAGGATGGCGAGCTTCTTCAGCGCGTCGACACCCGCGGACCCGGTGACGGCGGCGATGGCACCGAAGGCACCGATCGGAGCGGCCCACATCACCATGGCAAGGATGCGGAAGACGAGCTTCTGGAGGTGCCCCACACCCCGCAGGATCGGCTCTCCGGCAGCGCCCATGCCCTGCAGCGCGAAGCCGGCGAGCAGCGCGATCAGGAGGGTCTGGAGCACCTCCTGGACGGTGAAGGCGGAGATCATCGTGGTCGGGATGATGCCGAGCAGGAACTCGGTGGTGCTCTTGGCCTCCGAGTCGACCTGTGCCTGACCCGCGTCCTTGACGGCGTCGGTGATGGCGAGGCCGGTGCCCGGCTCCAGGATGTTGCCGACGATCAGGCCGATACCGAGGGCGACCAGCGACATCGCGAGGAAATAGACCAGCGCGATACCGCCGACCTTGCCGACCTTGGCGGCCTTCCGTACCGAACCGATGCCCAGCACGATCGTGCAGAAGATGATCGGCGAGATCATCATCTTGATCAGGCTCACGAAGCCCGTCCCGATGGGCTTCAGCTCCACCGCGAAGTCGGGCGCGATGAGACCCACGGCGATACCGAGGGCGACGGCGATGATCACCGCGATGTAGAGGTAGTGCGTGCGGTCCCGTTTGGCGACGGGTGCGGCAGGTGCCGTATCGGGGGAACTGGCGGCGGCCACGGCTGCCCTCCTTGACGTCTTCGTCGGCATCACCGGCGTGCGGCTCACGTCCGGGGTGGGGGTCTCGCTGATCAGGTGCCGCGCCCCGGGGAGGGGGTCACGCCGCCTTGGGGACGGGGGATGTCTTATTCAGCGATGCGGTGACTATCTCTTGCTGTGTGAGGGCGGTCACCCTTCCGTTCATTTAGTTCACAATCAGCCATGGAGGCAGACTGACGACATGCGCATCCTCGTCCCGAGACCCCGCAGCCTGGCCGCTCAGCTCTTCGCCATGCAGGCCGTGCTGATAGCGGTGCTCGTCGCCGGGTACGCGGTGTTCACCTACGTCAGCGACACCGGCCAGGCGGAGGACGCCGCAGGGCGCCAGGCCAAGGCGGTGGCCCAGTCGATCGCCGACGCCCCGTCCGTGCGGGAGGCGATCCGCACGGCCGACCCGACGGCCGAGCTCCAGCCGTACGCACTCCGTGTCCAGCGCGACGCCGAGGTCGACTTCGTCACGATCATGAACCGTGAGGGCATTCGCTGGACGCACCCCGACGAGAAGCAGATCGGCCAGCATTTCCGCGGCCACACGGAGCGCGCCCTGCGCGGGGAGCCCTTCACCGAGACGTACACCGGCACGCTGGGCCCGTCCGTCCGTGCGGTCGTGCCGATCTACGACGGGGGCCGGGAGCCGGCCGACATCGTCGGGATGGTCAGCGCGGGGATCCGTGTCGAGGCGATCAGCAAGCGGGTGCAGGACCAGCTGACGGCGCTGATCGGGGTGGCGGCGGGCGCGCTGGCGCTGGGCGCGATCGGTACGTACGTCATCAACGCCCGGCTGCGTCGGCACACCCACGGTATGAACGCGGCCGAGTTGAGCCGGATGCACGACTACCACCAGGCCGCGTTGCACGCGGTGCGTGAGGGGCTGCTGATGCTGGACGGGCAGTTCAGGGTGGCACTGATCAACGACGGCGGTCGGGAGCTGCTCGGGGTGGCCGGCGATGTGGTCGGGCAGTCGGTCGCCGACCTCGGCCTGCCCGCGCCGCTGACCGGAGCGCTGCTGGCCTCCGAGTCGAGGGTCGACGAGGTGTATCTGACGGCGGAGCGCGTGCTGGTGGTGAACACCTCGCCGGTGTCGGGCGGCGAGCGGCGCGGCACGGTGGTGACGCTCCGGGACGTCACCGAACTCCAGTCCCTGATGGGCGAGCTGGACTCCGAGCGGGGCTTCACCCAGGCGCTGCGCTCACAGGCGCACGAGGCGGCGAACCGCCTGCACACGGTGGTCTCGCTGATCGAACTCGAACGCGCCGAGGAGGCCGTGGAGTTCGCGACGGCCGAGCTGGAACTGGCACAGGCCCTGACGGACCAGGTCGTCGCGGCGGTCAGCGAGCCGGTGCTCGCGGCGCTCCTGCTGGGCAAGACGGCGCAGGCCAACGAGCGGGGCGTGGAGCTCGTCGTATCCGACGACAGCCGGCTGGACGACAGCCTGCTCCCGGACACCCTGCCCGCCCGGGACCTCGTGACGATACTGGGCAACTTGATCGACAACGCGGTGGACGCCGCGCAGGGAAGCGTGGGGGCACGGGTGACGGTGACGGCGTACGCCGAGGACGGTGAGCTGGTACTGCGGGTGTCGGACACGGGGGCCGGGGTGGACCCGGCGCATGCCGAGGCGGTGTTCCAGCGCGGGTTCTCGACGAAGCCGGCCGGGCCGGGGGGTCGTGGGCTGGGGTTGGCGCTGGTACGGCAGGCCGTGAGCCGGCATCAGGGGGTGCTGTCGGTGACGGAGGCCGACGGGGGTGGGGCGGTGTTCGAGGTGCGGTTGCCGTTGGGGGAAGGGGCGGCGGGTTCGGGGGTGGGGGCCCGTTCAGAGGTGGGGGCCGCTTCGGGGGCGGGGACGGACGCCGAAGATGAGGGCGGCTCGGCGGTGAGGGCCGGTTCCGGGGATGAGGGCGACTCGGCGGACGGGGCCGTCTCCGAGGGCTCGGTGGCTTCGAGAGGTGACGTATGACGGCGGCGGACGAACACGCGATTCGCGTCCTGGTCGTGGAGGACGACCCGGTGGCGGCGGACGCGCACGTGATGTACGTCGGCCGGGTGCCGGGGTTCGTCGCGGTCGGCAAGGCGCACACGGGGGCGGAGGCGCGGCGCGCGCTGGAGCGGACGCCCGTGGATCTGCTGTTGCTGGACCTGCATCTGCCGGATGTGCACGGGCTGCAGCTGGCGCGGTCGTTGCGGGCGGCCGGGCATCACGCGGATGTGATCGCGGTGACGTCGGCGCGGGATCTGGCCGTGGTGCGCGAGGGGGTGTCGCTGGGCGTCGTGCAGTACGTGCTGAAGCCTTTTACGTTCGCCACGCTCCGGGATCGCCTGGTGCGGTACGCCGAGTTCCACGCGGCGGTGGGCGAGGCGAGCGGGCAGGACGAGGTGGACCGGGCGCTGGCGGCGCTGCGGGCGCCCTCGCCCGCGGCGCTGCCCAAGGGGTTGAGTGCGCCGACGCTGGAGCGGGTGACGGGGGTGCTGCGGGACGCGGACGAAGGGCTTACCGCGGCGGGGGTTGCCGAGGCGGTGGGGATTTCCCGGATCACGGCCCGGCGGTATCTGGAGCATCTGGTGGAGGCGGGGCGGGCCGAGCGGAAGCCGGTGTATGGGCAGGTGGGGAGGCCGGAGTTGGTTTATCGGTGGGTGAGAGGGGTGGAGAAGGCGCGTTAGGTGGGGTGTTGGTGAGGACGGTACGGCCGCCGGCGGTCTCGCCGGCCGACGAGTCGACTCCGCCCGCCGCCCGCCGTACCGGATCCTGTGCCGCCACGGTGAGTTCCGCAGCCGACGCACAGGCGGCCAATGCCGACAAGCACAACGCCGAGGCCTCGGGCGCGCAGCGACGCGCTGCCGCGCAGGCGGCTCCTGGTCCCGAGTTCGGTCACGTCCACATACCGGCGTGGGCCGTCGACGCCCACGCCTGCACCCGCACCCAGGTACTCGGCGAACCCTTGTGCGAACCCGGCTCGGCCTCGTCACCGGCAAGCTGTCCCGGGCCAACTGGGAGGACCTGAAGTACCACGGCCATGCCAGGCAGGACGTGAAGCTTCAGTTCAAGAAGGCCGGTACCGCCCACTACGGCACGGTCAAGACAGTGAAGACGGGCGATACGGGGCAGCTGAGCACCAAGGTCACCGCGACCTCGGCGGGAAGCTGGCGCTGGTACTTCCCCGGTACGACGACGACCGCGCGGGTCGTGTCGGTCGGTGACGCCGTGACCCTGAAGTAGAGCCCGCTCAGCCGAAGTTCTGCGCCCAGGTCACGTCGCCCTCCGACGTGACCTGCGGCCGCCCCCCCAACCCCAATCCTCCGCACACGCATTGACCTGACTAGACCACTCAACCTAGGTTCACCAGGCAGCCATCCCCGCGCCACAACGAAGTGCGTCCGCAGGAGGTCATGCCCGTGCGCCCCACCGCCTCCCTCCCCACCCGCTCCCTCCCCTCGCTCCTCGCCCTCACCCTCGCCGCCGCAGGCACACTCACCGCTTGCGGTGGCGGCTCCGGCAGCGACCCGGACACCATCAAGGTCTCCTTCAAACAGTCCACGGACAACTCCATCAAGGTGATGGACACCTACCTCGCGGACATCAAGAAGCAGTTCGAGAAGGCGAACCCCGGCAAGAAGGTCGAGTTCGTCCCCATCAAGGCCCCGGACTCGGAGTACTACACCAAGCTCCAGCAGATGCTCCGCTCCCCCAAGACCGCCCCCGACCTGGTCTACGAGGACACGTTCCTCATCAACTCGGATATCACCAGCGGGTACTTGAAACCCCTCGACCCGTACCTGGCCAAGTGGCAGGACTGGAACCAGTTCATCGACACCGCGAAGGCCGCGGCCAAGGGCGAGGACGGCAAGACGTACGGCGTCCCGGACGGCACCGACACCCGGGGCCTGTGGTTCAACAAGGACATCTTCAAGAAGGCCGGCCTGCCCACCGACTGGCAGCCGAAGACCTGGGACGACGTCCTCGACGCGGCCCGCACCATCAAGCAGAAGGCCCCCGACGCCATCCCGCTGAACGTCTACACGGGCAAACCCGTCGGCGAGGCCGCCACCATGCAGACCTTCGAGATGCTGCTCTACGGCACGAACGACGGCGCGAGCGACCCCCTCTACGACAAGTCGACCAAGAAGTGGGTCGCCGGCGGCCAGGGCTTCAAGGACTCCCTCGCCTTCGTCGAGACCGTCTACAAGGAGAAGCTCGGCCCGGACGTCTCCGACGCCCTCGACCCCAACGTCATGACCCGCGTGCGCGGCGAGTGGCTGCCGCAGGGCAAGCTCGCCATCGCCCTCGACGGTTCCTGGCTCCCGCAGGACTGGCTCCCGGGCAGCGGCCACGCATGGCCCGAGTGGTCCGACGAACTCGGCCTCGCCGCCATGCCCACGCAGCACGGCCAGGCCCCCGGCAAGGTGAGCATGTCCGGCGGCTGGACCTGGTCCATCCCGGCCAAGGCGGGCAACCCCGACCTGGCCTTCGAGTTCATCAAGACGATGCAGACGAAGGCGAACGCCCAGAAGTGGTACGTCGCCAACTCCGGCATCGCGGTACGGCAGGACGTCGCGGACGACCCCGCCTACACCGACGCCCAACCCGGCATCAAGTTCTTCACGGACCTCGTGGCCAGCACCCACTACCGCCCCGCCTACCCGGCGTACCCGAAGGTCTCCACCGCCGTGCAGGAGGCGATGGAGGGCGTGACGACGGGCGACATGTCGGTGGACGAGGCGGCGAAGGGCTACGACGAGGAGCTGAAGTCTGCGACGGACGACCAGGTGATCGAGAAGTGAGGGACGGCCAGGTGATCCAGAAGTGAAGGACGGCGAGGACGACCGCCCATGACCGCCGACCAGCCGGCCCGCCCCTCCACCCCACTCCACCGCACCCTCGCCCGAGCCCTCCCCGTCTCCCCCGCCGTCGTCCTCCTGCTCCTCTTCCTCGCCGGCCCCATCGCCTACTGCGCCTGGATCGCCTTCACCGACCTCCAACTGACCGGCCAGGCCGAGGAGTCGTTCGTCGGCTTCGACAACTTCCGTACGGCGTTCGGCGACGAGGCGTTCCTCAACGCGGTCTGGCTCACCCTCGTCTTCACCGTCATCTCGGCCCTGATCGGCCAGAACACCCTGGGCCTCGGTCTGGCCATGCTGATGCGGCGCGCCTCGAAGCCGGTCCGCACCGTCACCGGCGGCATCGTCATCGCGGCCTGGGTGCTGCCGGAGGTCGTCGCCGGGTTCCTCCTCTACGCCTTCTTCCGCCGCGAGGGCACCCTGAACGCCATCCTGGACTGGCTCCATCTCCCCGCCCAGAACTGGCTGTTCACGCTCCCGATCCTGGCGGTGTCGTTCGCGAACGTATGGCGGGGTACGGCCTTCTCGATGCTGGTCTACTCGGCCGCCCTGGGCGAGATCCCGAAGGAGGTCACCGAGGCGGCCGAGGTCGACGGCGCCGGCGGCTGGCGCCGTATGTGGCACATCACGCTCCCGATGATCCGCCGCTCCATCAGCACGAACCTCATGCTCATCACCCTCCAGACCCTGTCCGTCTTCGGACTGATCTGGGTGATGACGAGGGGCGGCCCGGGCGGCAAGAGCCAGACGCTGCCCCTGTTCATGTACGAGGAGGCGTTCCAGAAGAGCATGATCGGCTACGGCACGGCGGTCGCCCTGCTGCTCCTGGTGGTGGGCTCGTTGTTCTCGTTGGTCTATCTGCGCATGCTGCGAACGGAGGTCTGACGCCGATGCCCCGCCCTCTGACGTCCCGCAGAACGACCCACCGCCTGGCCGCCGACGCCGGCCTCCTCGTGGTGGCCGCCACGTTCGTGCTGCCGCTGGCGTGGGTGGTCCTGTCCTCACTGGACACGCAGGCGAACCTCCAGGTGAAGCTCCCGGACGGCGTCACCCTGGACAACTTCGACGCCGTCCTGACCCCGGACATCACCTTCACGCCGCTGCTCAACAGCCTGCTCCTGTGCGGCGGCGGGACGGCCCTGACGGTCGTGTGCGCGGCCCTCGCCGCCTACCCGCTGTCCCGCTTCCGCTCGCGCTTCAACCGCCCGTTCCTGCTCACGGTCCTCTTCGCGACGAGCCTGCCGATCACCGCGATCATGGTGCCGGTGTACGCCCTGTTCGTGCAGGTGAACCTGATCGACACCATGCAGGGCACGATCTTCTTCTTCGCCGCCTCTCAACTGCCGTTCGCCGTCTGGCTGATGAAGAACTTCATGGACGGCGTACCGAAGGAGCTGGAGGAGGCGGCCTGGACGGACGGGGCGTCGTCACTCCAGTCGCTGGTGCGGATCGTGCTGCCCCTCATGGGTCCCGGAGTCGCCGTCGTCACGGTCTTCTCCTTCGTGATGATGTGGGGGAACTTCTTCGTCCCGTTCATGCTGCTGCTCACGCCGGATCAGATGCCGGCGGCGGTGAGCATCAACGAGTTCTTCGGGAATCGGGGGATGGTGGCGTACGGGCAGCTGGCCGCGTTCTCGATCATCTACTCGACGCCGGTGGTGCTGCTCTATGTGCTGGTGGCTCGGCGGTTGGGTGGGGGGTTCGCTCTGGGTGGGGCGGTCAAGGGGTGACGACGGCGCCTCCGACGTCGGGATTGAGCCGCCGCTCACCCGCGCCTCGGCGGCCGGCAACCGAGGCGCCCTCCTGCGGTCAGCCAAGAGAGCGACGCCAGAACACGTCCGCGAATATGCCTCCTGACCTTGCCGTCTACCGACCGCGAACGACCAGTCGGGCCGTCCTCGCCGCCCGGCGTCGCCCCGCAGACGATCTCCCCCGCCGCCGAACCCGCCAGTAGCCGTAGCTTCCTACAATCCGTAATCCTGGCCGAACAGACCGTAGTCACCCCACTCCGTCCGTCCTACGTTGTGCCCCGTGCGCCGACCCCCAGCTCAGCCGAACCAGCCCAACCCGCCCAACCGCTCCAGCCGCCGCAACCCAGCCACTCCCCCTTTCAACGCCTCCGCCGCCCGCAGACTCCGGGCCGCCCTCAACATGGGGCCCGAGCATGTCGCCTACGGCATGCGGGCCTCGTACGGACTGCCCTATGTCACCGAGGACATGGTCATCGCCTGGGAGCGCGAGCTCACCTCCCCCAGCGGCAGCGAGCTGACCGCCCTCGCGGGCGTGTTGTGGTGCTCGCCCGGGGAGCTGCTCGGCAAGCCGCGGACGCTGCGCGAGCACCGCATCGCCCGTGGTCTGGCACCCGAGGACGTGGCCCGTACCGTCGGGCACGAGCTGCTCACGTATCGCCGTATGGAGGAGAACGACGACTGGCACGGCACCGACCGCCAGTGCGCCGCCCTCGCCGAGGTGCTCGGCCTGTCGCTGCCGGACTTCATCACCGTCACGGGCCGCGACACGAAACTCGCCGAGCTGCTGCGCAGCGCCGTGACGACGCGCTGGCAGGCGTATGTGCGCCCGGTCGGCAAGGTGGCACCCCTGGACCGGCGCATCCTGGAGGACACCCTCCAGGGGCTGCACCAGAGCTACCAGGGGCAGATGACCGCCACCCTCAGCTGGGGCGGCGGCAGCGGTGACTCCAGCGCGGCCGGCCGCGAGTTCCTTGACCGGATCGTGGAGCACTTCTGGGCGACGGTGCAGGGGAGCGGCCCCTGAGTCTGTGAGCCCACGCCTCCCGGCCCGCCGGAACCGGGAACCCGGCGTCCTAGAACACCGACTCCGCCTCGTCCATCCGGTCCTTCGGCACCGTCTTCAGCTCGGTGACGGCCTCGGCCAGCGGCACCATCACCACGTCGGTCCCCCGCAGCGCGGTCATCCTGCCGAACTCGCCCCGGTGCGCGGCCTCCACCGCGTGCCAGCCGAAGCGGGTGGCGAGGACACGGTCGTACGCCGTGGGTACGCCGCCGCGCTGGACGTGGCCGAGGATGACCGGCTTGGCCTCCTTGCCGAGGCGGCGCTCCAGCTCGAACGCCAGGGCCGTGCCGATGCCCTGGAAGCGCTCGTGGCCGAACTTGTCGATGTCGCCCTTGCCGTAGTCCATGGTGCCGTCGGCGGGGTGGGCGCCCTCGGCGACGCAGATCACCGCGAACTTCTTGCCGCGCGCGAAGCGCTCCTCGACCATCTTCACCAGGTCGGCGGGGTCGAACGGGCGCTCCGGGAGGCAGATGCCGTGCGCACCGGCCGCCATGCCGGACTCCAGCGCGATCCAGCCCGCGTGGCGGCCCATGACCTCCACGACCATCACGCGCTGGTGGGACTCCGCCGTCGTCTTCAGGCGGTCCATGGCCTCGGTGGCGACGCCGACCGCGGTGTCGAAGCCGAACGTGCGGTCCGTCGACGAGATGTCGTTGTCGATCGTCTTCGGGACGCCCACGACCGGCAGGCCCGCGTCCGACAGCATCCGCGCCGCCGTGAGGGTGCCCTCGCCGCCGATCGGGATCAGCGCGTCGATGCCGAAGTCCTCGACCATGTCGCCGGCCCGGTCGCAGGCCTCGCGCAGGCGGTCGCGCTCCAGCCGGGAGGAGCCGAGGATGGTGCCGCCGCGGGCCAGGATGCCGCTCACGCTCTCCAGGTCGAGGGCACGGTAGCGACGGTCCAGCAGGCCCGAGTACCCGTCCTCGAAGCCGATGACCTCGTCGCCGTAATTGTCGACCGCCCGGTGCACGACCGACCGGATCACGGCGTTCAGGCCGGGGCAGTCGCCGCCTGCGGTGAGAACTCCGATACGCATCGTGCTGTGTCTCCTGCTCGCTGTTGATACCGGTGAGCCAGTCCGATTGTTTCACGTCCCCGAAGGCGGTGTCGGCCCTCGATCCTGACGGGCGCCTTAACCACCGGCAAGGGTATTGTCAAGAGGGTTTCGCTCACCCCACTGGGCGATTTTGCGACCCCGACGACGGACGCCAGACGAAACGGAGAGCACGCGTGACGCGCAGCGTGTACGTGACCGGCATCGACCGCGGAGACGGCCGCCAGGTCGTCGAACTGGGGGTGATGGAGCTTCTGACCCGGCAGGTCGACCGGGTGGGGGTGTTCCGGCCGCTGGTCCACCACAGCCCCGACCGGCTGTTCGAGCTGCTGCGCGCCCGCTACCGCCTGTCCCAGGACCCGGCGACGGTCTACGGCATGGACTACCACGAGGCGTCCGCCCTCCAGGCCGAGCGCGGGACGGACGAGCTGGTGTCCACGCTCGTCGACCGGTTCCACGCCGTCGCCCGGAACTACGACGTCGTCCTCGTCCTCGGCACCGACTACGCCGACACCCAGCTCCCGGACGAGCTGTCCCTCAACGCCCGGCTCGCCAACGAGTTCGGCGCCTCCGTGATACCGGTCGTGGGCGGGCGGGGGCAGACCGCCGAGTCCGTGCTCGCCGAGACGCGCAACGCGTACCGGGCGTACGAGGGCCTCGGCTGCGATGTGCTCGCCATGGTCACCAACCGGGTCGCCCGGGAGGACCGGGACGAGATCGTCGAGCGGCTCGACTCGCGGCTGCCCGTGCCCTGTTACGTCGTCCCGGACGAGCCCGCCCTGTCCGCGCCGACCGTCGTGCAGATCGCCCAGTCCCTGGACGCCAAGGTCCTGCTCGGCGACGACTCGGGGCTCGCTCGCGACGCCCTCGGCTTCGTCTTCGGCGGCGCGATGCTGCCGAACTTCCTCAGCGCCCTGACCCCGGGCTGCCTGGTGGTCACCCCGGGCGACCGCGCCGACCTGGTCGTCGGTTCGCTGGCCGCGCACAGCGCCGGCACGCCTCCGATCGCCGGTGTGCTGCTCACCCTGAACGAGCGCCCCGGCGACGAGATCCTCACCCTGGCCGCCCGCCTCGCCCCGGGCACGCCGGTCCTGTCGGTGCCGGGCTACAGCTTCCCCACCGCCGAGCAACTCTTCTCCCTGGAGGGGAAGTTGAGCGCGGCCACCCCGCGCAAGGCGGAGACCGCGCTGGGCCTGTTCGAGCGGTACGTCGACACCGGCGACCTGCTGAAGCGGGTCTCGGCGCCGAACAGCGACCGGGTCACGCCGATGATGTTCGAGCACAAGCTGCTGGAGCGGGCCCGCTCGAACATGCGCCGCATCGTGCTGCCCGAGGGCAGTGAGCCGCGCGTGCTGCACGCCGCCGAGGTGCTGCTGCGGCGCAACGTCTGCGACCTCACGCTCCTGGGGCCGGTGGACCGGATCCGCAAGCAGGCCGCCGACCTCGGTATCGACCTGGGCGACACCCAGCTGATCGACCCGGCGACCAGCGAGCTGCGCGACGCCTTCGCCGAGCAGTACGCCCAGCTGAGGGCCCACAAGGGGGTCACGGTGGAGCTGGCGTACGACGTCGTCAGCGATGTGAACTACTTCGGGACCCTGATGGTGCAGGAGGGGCTGGCCGACGGCATGGTGTCGGGGTCCGTCCACTCCACGGCCGCGACGATCCGGCCCGCCTTCGAGATCATCAAGACGAAGCCGGACGCCGGCATCGTGTCGTCCGTCTTCTTCATGTGCCTCGCCGACAAGGTCCTGGTCTACGGCGACTGCGCCGTGAACCCCGACCCGAACGCCGAGCAGCTGGCCGACATCGCCATCCAGTCGGCGGCCACCGCCGAGCAGTTCGGCGTGGAGCCGCGGATCGCGATGCTGTCGTACTCGACGGGTACGTCGGGTTCGGGCGCCGATGTCGACAAGGTGCGCGAGGCGACGGAACTGGTGCGTGAGCGGCGGCCCGATCTGAAGATCGAGGGGCCGATCCAGTACGACGCCGCCGTGGAGCCGTCGGTCGCCCAGACCAAGTTGCCGGGTTCGGAAGTCGCCGGGCAGGCAACGGTTTTGATCTTCCCTGACCTCAATACAGGTAACAACACCTACAAGGCCGTGCAGCGTTCGGCCGGCGCGATCGCCGTCGGCCCGGTGCTGCAGGGTCTGCGCAAGCCCGTCAACGACCTGTCCCGGGGTGCCCTCGTCCAGGACATCGTCAACACGGTCGCCATCACGGCGATCCAGGCCCAGTCCCCCGCCCTGTCTCCCGCCCTGTCCCCGAGTGAGAAGGCCACCGCCCAGTGAGCTCGTCCCGCGTCCTCGTCCTCAACTCCGGCTCCTCGTCGGTGAAGTACCAGCTGCTGGACATGCGCGACAGCAGCCGGCTGGCCGTGGGCCTCGTCGAGCGCATCGGCGAGGAGTCCTCCCGGCTCAAGCACACGCCTCTCGCCGGCGGCGGCGCGAGTCGCGAGTGGACCGGGCCGATAGCCGACCACGGGGCCGCGCTGAAGGCCGTGTCGGCGGAGCTCGCCAAGGACGGGCTCGGGCTCGACTCGCCCGAGCTGGCCGCGATCGGCCACCGCGTGGTGCACGGCGGCAAGCACTTCACCGAGCCGACCGTCATCGACGACGCCGTCCTCGCCGAGATCGAGCGGCTGATCCCGGTGGCCCCGCTGCACAACCCGGCCAACCTCACCGGCATCCGTACGGCCATGGGGCTGCGCCCTGACCTGCCCCAGGTCGCCGTCTTCGACACCGCGTTCCACACCACGATGCCGGAGTCCGCCGCCCGCTACGCGATCGACGTGGAGACCGCCGACCGGCACCGGATACGCCGGTACGGCTTCCACGGCACCTCGCACGCGTACGTCTCCCGGGCCACCGCGAAGCTGCTGGGCAAGGCGCCCGAGGACGTGAACGTCATCGTGCTGCACCTCGGCAACGGCGCGTCCGCGTCGGCTGTGCGGGGCGGGAAGTGCGTGGACACCTCCATGGGGCTGACGCCTTTGGAGGGGCTCGTGATGGGTACGCGCTCCGGGGACATGGATCCGGCCGTCATCTTCCATTTGATGCGAGTTGGCGAAATGTCCACGGACGAGATCGACACTCTTCTCAACAAGAAGAGCGGCCTGATCGGACTGTGCGGTGACAACGACATGCGGGAGATCCGCCGCCGGATCGACGAGGGTGATCAGCGGGCCGCTCTCGCGTTCGACATCTACATTCACCGTCTGAAGAAGTACATCGGCGCTTATTACGCGGTGCTCGGCAAGGTGGACGCGATCGCCTTCACCGCCGGGGTCGGCGAGAACGCGGCGCCGGTGCGGGCGGCGGCCGTCGCGGGCCTGGAGGAGCTGGGCGTGGTGGTGGACGGCGAGCTGAACGCCGTACGGAGTGACGAGCCGCGGCTGATCTCGCCCGAGCACGCCCGCGTGGCCGTGGCCGTGGTCCCCACGGATGAAGAACTGGAAATCGCGACACAGACGTACGCACTGGTCGGACGCATCGAAAATGCGGCCCCCCGCGCGGGAACGCTTGAGTAACACGGCTGAGCAAAGCACAGCTCATTTGTATCTTCCACCAGACGGAATATTCCGCGGCGAAACAAACCGATAGGATCGTCCCATGCGCCGTTCGAAAATCGTTTGTACTCTCGGCCCCGCGGTCGACTCCCACGAACAGCTTGTCGCGCTGATCGAGGCCGGCATGAATGTGGCCCGCTTCAACTTCAGCCATGGCACGCACGAAGACCACCAGGGGCGCTACGAGCGCCTGAGGGCCGCCGCCGCGGAGACCGGGCGGGCCATCGGTGTGCTCGCCGACCTCCAGGGCCCGAAGATCCGTCTGGAGACCTTCGCCGAGGGCCCGGTCGAGCTGGAGCGCGGTGACGAGTTCGTCATCACGACCGAGGACGTCCCGGGCGACAAGGCCATCTGCGGGACCACGTACAAGGGCCTGCCCGGCGATGTCGCGCGCGGCGACCAGATCCTGATCAACGACGGCAACGTCGAGCTGAAGGTCCTGGACGTCGAGGGCTCGCGGGTCAGGACGATCGTCATCGAGGGCGGCGTCGTCTCCGACCACAAGGGCATCAACCTGCCGGGCGCGGCCGTGAACGTGCCGGCGCTGTCCGAGAAGGACATCGAGGACCTGCGGTTCGCGCTGCGCATGGGCTGCGACCTGGTCGCCCTGTCCTTCGTGCGGGACGCCAACGACGTGCAGGACGTGCACAAGGTCATGGACGAGGTCGGCCGCCGCGTCCCGGTCATCGCCAAGGTGGAGAAGCCGCAGGCGGTGGCGAACATGGAGGACGTCGTGATGGCGTTCGACGGCGTGATGGTCGCCCGTGGCGACCTGGCCGTCGAGTACCCGCTCGAAAAGGTCCCCATGGTGCAGAAGCGCCTCATCGAACTGTGCCGGCGCAACGCCAAGCCGGTGATCGTGGCGACCCAGATGATGGAGTCGATGATCACCAACTCCCGCCCGACCCGCGCCGAGGCCTCCGACGTGGCCAACGCGATCCTGGACGGCGCCGACGCGGTCATGCTGTCGGCGGAGTCCTCGGTCGGCGCCTACCCGATCGAGACCGTCAAGACGATGTCGAAGATCGTCACCGCCGCCGAGCAGGAGCTGCTCGCCAAGGGCCTGCAGCCGCTCGTGCCGGGCAAGAAGCCGCGCACGCAGGGTGGTTCGGTGGCCCGCGCGGCCTGCGAGATCGCCGACTTCCTCGGCGGCAAGGGCCTGGTCGCCTTCACCCAGTCCGGCGACACCGCCCGCCGCCTGAGCCGCTACCGCGCCGCCCAGCAGATCATCGCGTTCACCACGGACGAGGGCACCCGCAACCAGATGACGCTCAGCTGGGGCGTCGAGCCGCACGTGGTGCCGTTCGTCAACAGCACGGACGAGATGGTCGATCTGGTGGACCAGGAGATCGTCAAGCTCGGCCTGTTCAACGAGGGCGACATCGTGGTCATCACGGCCGGCTCGCCGCCCGGCGTTCCCGGGACGACGAACATGGTCCGGGTGCACCACCTCGGTGGCGGGGCGCGGGACTGACCGCCGGGCCGCCGCAAGGCTCTTGTACGCGCTGAGGGCGCCCCCTGCTGTACACGGCAGGGGGCGCCCTCGGTGCTTGCGGGGCCTGGGGCAGGCTGCCGGACAGCCGCTCCCACGCCTCGTACTCGCTCCACCTCGGGTGATCCCCGAGGAGCGGAGCCAAGGAACGCACGGGCGCCAGCAGCCTGGCCGTTCGCAGCGAGAGGATCTGCGGCCGCTCCAGCTCACGCCACCGCGGAGCGAGCACGGCGGCCTCCTCCGGGCTCATGGGCATGGTGTCTTCGACCTCGAAGTTGAACGGGGGCCGAACCGCGCTCTTCTCGACCGGCTCGACCCGGGCGCCCTTGCCGTCCACCCAGAAGGGTGCTCGAGGGTGGCCCGAACCGTCTCCTCGCCCATGTCCACGGACACCAGCGCGTCCGTGGTGCGCTGCATCACCCCGGCGACCGTGCGCAGCCGGCGTTCTCCCGTCTCCGGGTCCTGCGCCCAGGCCTGGTCGCCGGGGCCTTGATCGCTTCCCCGGTACTTCCCGCGCGCCGCGGCCATTCACGCTCACGGCGCGTGAGACCCGTGAAAGGGCTGTGGCCCGGCCCTCGCATGCGGAGGACCGGGCCACAGCCGGGTGTGCGGCTCCCGAACGGGCTTTGTGGGGCCCTCAGTCGGTGACGTACTGATGCAGCCCCGGAACGGTCAGCGTGCCGCCGAACTGACCGGCCTGCGTGACCTTCACGTTGGTGAAGTAGATCCACGGGATATTCAGCGGCGGCGGGTGCTCCGGGTCGAACGTGACCGGGATCAGACCGAGCAGGTTCCCGGAGATGCTCTCGGTGTACATCACCGTCTTGCCGTCGGTGATCGTGGACTTGGAGCCCTCGCGCGCCTGCACATGGTGCGTCTTACCGGACTGCTTGTCCTTGACGATCTGGTGCAGGTCGCCGATGTCGGTGCCGTCGGAAATGACGTACTTCAGCACCTTCTTGGTCTTCCCGCTGGCGGTCTTCACCTCGACGATGCCCTGGTAGTCCGCGCCCTTCAGGGTCAGCGAACTGGCCTCCAGGTACCACGGGTCGTCGGGCACGAGGATCTTGTTGTCGACCCCGCCCTCGTCCTCCGTGGCGGCCTCGCAGTCCTCGGGGAGCTTCGTGGCGCTCGCGGACGGGCTCGGGGAGGCGGTGGCCTCCTCGGCCGCTTCCTCGGCCGCCTCGGTGGCGTCCTCGGCCGCCTTGGACGCGGTGTCGGTCGCGTCCTTCGCGGTGTCCTCCACCGTGTCGGTGACCTTGTCGGTGGTCTCCTTGACGGGGTCGGACGTGTCCTCGGCGTCGCTGTCGGACGACGCCTCCTCGCTCGCGCCGGCCGACGCGGACGGCGTCGGACTCGGGCTCGCCGTGTCCTTGTCGCCGGTGAAGATCCCGCCGATCGCGTCGCCGATGTCCTCCAGCAGGTTGCCGCCGCTCTCGGACGCCGACGGCGACGGGGTGGCGGTGTCGCCCGACTGGGCCTCGCTCGACTTGCTCGCGGAGGGGCTGGGCGTGGGCTCTGCCGCGTCGTCGGAACCTGAATCCGACGACGAGGAATCGCCCGAAGAGCCGGAAGAATCCGAGGAGTTCTCGGAAGGCGACGCCGAAGGAGTCGGCTTCGCCTCGTTCTCGTCGCCGGAGTCGGCGGAGTCGGTGGACTTATCGGCGTCCGGCGTCGGCGACGCGGACGCACCGTCCGCGTCCTCGGCCAGAGCCGCCACGCACTCCTTGTACTCGTCGGCCGTCAAGCTGTTCGACGTCGACGGCGCCCCGTCGTCGGCCAGGGCCAGCGTCGGCGTGAACCCCATGCCCATCAGGACCGCCGTCGGCATCGCCGCCATGGCTATGGCCTTGCCGGCCGGCATCTGCAGCCTGGTGAACAGCGGCTTCTTGGGCGCCGCATGGCGCGGGCCCGTTCTTTCCCGTGCCGGGGCCGCAAAGCTCTTGTCGCGGGCCTCGTCAGCCGACACGGTCACCCCCGACACGGTCCTCTGCACGGAAGCCCTGCTGCCCGCCGCCATGGGTGGAGCCGCCGCCCGAGGTCCCGTACGGCGGGAACGACTGTCCGGCCTCGAAGCCGCCCTGGGCACCTGGCTGCGCGACGTCCTGGCCTGCGGGCCCGTCCTCGACGCCCTGCGGCTTGCTCTCCTCGGGCCGGTCCTTGCCCGGCATCCAGGAGATGGCGAGCGCGCCTCCGATCATGGCGAGCAGGAAGCCGATGATGAAGCCACCGATGTTGGAGACCACCAGGGACACCAGCGCGAGGATGATCGACGCTACGCCGGCGAACACCCGCGTAGCCTGCTGGAACCACATGGTCAGCCCCAGGGTGACCAGGAGCACGCCGATGATGAGGGAGCCGGCACCCGCGGTGGTCGCCATGGTGAGCGACATGGTGCCCAGCTTGAGGGTGGCGTACGGGAAGTAGGCGATCGGCACCCCGCCGAGCAGGGTGAACACGCCCGCCCAGAACGGCCGGCTGCCCCGCCAGTCACGGAATCGCAGACGCAACCGGGTGAACGTCCCGGCGCTCTGGACGGGAGTCTCGGCACTCATGGAAAACAGCTCCCTGGGTCCGGTGGAAGTACGTACCGGCTCGGCCGTAGGCGTGAAGAAGCCGGAAGTCTGAGTCTGTTGGAATGCCCGGCGCCCCGAAGGGCCGGGCCGACGGGGCGGAGAAGCGACTGCCCCTCCGCCCCCTGGGGCAGCTCAGCTACCCCAGAACGCCCCGGTGACGGAAGCCGTCAGTAGCACTCCATCTTGGGGTCCGTGCCGAGCTTCATCGACAGGCCGCTGAGCTTGAACGTGCCGGCCGTGGTTGCCCACGCCGTCTGCTTCACGCCGTAGAGGTCGGCCGACTCAGCCTGCTGGGCGAAGCCGCCCGGCAGCGTGGTCTTCGTGTCCTTCACCGCAGGACCACGGGTCTTGTCCTGAACGGCAACACCGATGTCGATGTTCGTGAACTTCGCATCGGCGTCGAGCTGGGCGACGTCGATGTAAAGCTTCTCGGCCGAGACAGGCGTGCCCTTGCCGCCCGCGTCAAGACGGAGGTAGAAGGTCTTCCCTATGAGGGGAATCTCCGTCTTGACCGACTGGCACATCTTGGTGATGGTCGCGTCGTCGAACGACGAGATCGCCACCGGAACCTGAGTCTTTTCCTTGCCATCGGTCTTGGTGTAGACGGTGTCGATACCGCCGTACTGGGCGAAGCCTTCACCGTGCAGGTGTTCGGCACTCACCTTGAACTGCTGACCGGAGACGCTGAACGACGCGGCCAGCGCACCCTGCGCAAGCCCGACACCCACCGCCGCGGCCGCGGCGACGCTGGGCACCATGACCACAGCGAACCGCTTCCATCTCGTCCCGCCACGCACCTGGGACTCCATATTTCCTCCTTCTCGGACGTACATCGCCTGGACCGACCCACCCCCAAAAAGGGGTCTCAGCCGGGCAGGGATGGGAGAAGTGCTACGTCCTCGGGAAGGAGAGCGCCCGTACTCGAAAGGCGCGAACCGCGCCCGAGTAACCGGCGATCACCCCCGAGCGACACCACTGGTCGCGCCTGACACGCATCACGCACAACCTTGCTGGACAGGCTTCGCCGGGTGGGCGAAGACCCCCCTGTCCAAGAGCCGGCTCCACTGCCGCCGGCTCTGCTCGGTGGGGACCCAGGAACTCCCGTGACCCGACCGGCTGTCGGGGTGCGGAAATGGACCGAGCGTGGCCGATCGTGGTGCATTCTCGCCGCCCGCACAAGGGGCTTCGTTACTCAGTAGTAACGGCCGGATAACCGAACAACGACCCGTTGGTCTCGGGCAGCGACTCAGGGTGGCGTCCAACGACCGGACAAATCCAGTAATCAACGGACAGAAAGTGACGGAACGAGGCCTGCGACTTACCCGAAGTAACTACGGCCGCGATTACCAAGATTTGGTAAAGCGCGGCCGCAGTGATGCGCTGTCGGCAAATCTTTCACTCGGGCAACACGTGCCGGTGCGTTTAGTGACTGGTCAGAACGGGGCCGGCGCCCCGCTCACGAACCCGGTCAGAACAGAGCACGCGCCAGTGCCCTGCGCGCCGCCGCCACCCGCGGATCATCGGCGCCCACGACCTCGAACAGCTCCAGTAGCCGAAGTCGTACGGTGTCCCGGTCGTCACCCACCGTGCGCTGCACCGTCTCGATGAGCCGTCCGAAGGCGTCCTCGACATGACCGCCGACCAGATCCAGGTCGGCGGCGGCGATCTGCGCAGCCGCGTCGGCGGGCTTGTCGGCGGCCTCCTTGCGCACCTGCTGCGGGTCCGCACCCTGCACCCGCTGGAGCAACTCGGCCTGGGCGAGCCCGAGTTTGGCCTCCGAGTTCGCCGGGTCCTCACTCAGTACGTTCTTGTACGCCTGCACGGCACCGCCCAAGTCGCCCGCGTCCAGGGCCTGTACGGCGGCTTCGAGCAGCGCGTCGTAGGGACCGGCCGGCACGGTGGGAGCGGCCGCCTGGCCGCCACCGGGCTCGGCGTCCGGGTCGACGGCGAGGCCGGTCAGACCGAACCGCTGCTCGGCTACGGTGACGAGCTGGTCGAGCGTCTCGCGGATCTGCGCCTCGCCCGCCGCCCCCTGGAAGAGCGGCAGCGCCTGCCCGGCGACGACGGCGAACACGGCGGGAATCCCCTGCACGCCGAACTGCTGCATCAGCATCTGGTTGGCGTCGACGTCGATCTTGGCGAGGAGGAACCGGCCGTTGTACTCGACGGCGAGCCGCTCCAGCACCGGGCTCAGCTGCTTGCAGGGCTGACACCACTCGGCCCAGAAGTCGATGACGACGGGCACCTCGGCGGACCGCTGGAGGACGTCCCGCTCGAACCCGGCCTCATCCACATCGATGACGAGGTCCCCGGGCGACACGGCCCCTCCCCCGCCCTGCCGGGCGGCCTCGGCACGCGCCTGCTCCGCCTTCGTCTTGGCCTCCTGGGCCGCCTTCACCGCGGCGAGGTCGACGACTCCGCTCATGGACATGTTCCGTGGCTGCATGCGTCTATCCTCCCCCGTTCGCCGCGTGCACGTGAAAAGCACGGTGAAACCCGGTCCGGCCTGGTGCTGTTCGACGCCGGGTCCCCACCCCACGCCGTGCGTGTCTGCCACTCGCGTATGACTCGCGTATCGCTCGCGTACGTCCATCGCGAGCTTTCGCTACGAGTCGTAGCGTAATGGCACCGAGTGCCTCCCCGACACCCTGCCCCGGTGATCTCCCTCACGACATCACAGAATCCGCCGATTTCACGGGGCTATGGTCGTGGGATGCAGAGCCGCACCCCCGCCGCCCGCCTCGGACGCCCACGCAGCACCGCCGCTGCCACGGCGATCCTGGCCGCGACGCGGGAGGCCCTGGTCGAGGTGGGCTGGTCCAGGCTCACCCTGGGAGACGTCGCAACGCGCGCCGGGGTTGCAAAGACGACCCTCTATCGCCGCTGGTCCGGCAAGAACGAGCTGGTGGTCGACGCGGTGGCGGAACTCTTCGACGAACTGGAGCTGCCCGACCGCGGTTCCCTCGCCGCCGACATCGAGGGCGTGGTGCTCCAGTTCGCGGCGATCCTGGCCCGGCCGGAGGCGAGGAGCGGGTTGATGGCGGTGGTGGCGGAGTCGACGCGGGACGACGCGCTGCGCGAACGCATCCGCACGTCGATCGTCGAGCGCCAGAAACGCCTGGTCGTCCAGGGCCGCTCCCGGGCCCAGAAACGCGGGGAGCTTCC
Source organism: Streptomyces sp. NPDC051738 (assembly GCF_044453205.1). Lineage (NCBI taxonomy): Bacteria > Bacillati > Actinomycetota > Actinomycetes > Kitasatosporales > Streptomycetaceae > Streptomyces > Streptomyces sp. NPDC051738. The sequence goes on from NZ_JBITCM010000004.1 coordinate 25,834, forward strand.
TCCGGAGACGGATCCGGAAGAAGCGGCGCGCACCGTGGACCTGATCTTCGACATCGTCGCGGGCTCGGTGGTCCACCGCTGCCTGGTGAGCTCGGAGCCGGCCGACACCGCGTGGGTGCGCAGTCTGACCCGAGTGCTGCTGCTCGGCCTCGCGGGAGCGGTGGGCGAGACGGGCGGGTCCGCGTAGTCAAAACGTAATGGGGAAAGCCGTATTCCGCCGGTAAGATCCTTCCGCCAACGCTTTGTACCGTGAGAAACGTCAGGAATGAGCATGAGATTGCGAAGGGTCCTTGCAGTTGCCGCCGCGCTGCCGACTCTGCTGGTGATATCCGCGTGCAGCGGTGATTCTGACGGATCCGCCGACAAAAAGGCCTCGCCGACCGCGAAGAGCTCGCCGACGAGCGCGGCGGAGAAGGCCGAGGCGGAGGCGGAGCGTATCGGGGCGATGAACCCGAAGTCGCTGGAGAAGGCGACGCTTTCCGGAAAGAGCACGGGCTTCGAGTTCAAGCAGGTGTCCAAGGCGGATCTCGAGGCGGGCCGGGACATGAAGGCCGACAAGGCCGCGTGTCAGCCGATCGCCAGCCTCGCCGGGGGATATACCCACATCGAGGCGGTGAGCGTGGAACACCGCTCCCTGGAACCCACGAAGTCCTCCAACGCCACCATCGGCTCGATGTGGCTCGCCTCCCACTCGGAGAAGAACGCAGAGCGCGTCATGTCCGAACTGCGCACTGCTCTGAAGAAGTGCGACGGCTTCAAGACCCTCGGGCTCACCTACAAGGACGTCAAGCAGTTCAAGGACCCGTCCCTCGGGGACGACGCGGTGAGCTACCGCATCACGAACGTCATCGCCAAGCAGAGCGTGCCGATGACGTACACGGTGGCGCGCAAGGGCGGGGTGATCGCGGCGTTCTATGGGGTGAACATGCTGACGCCGGAGAAGAGCGCGATCCCGGAGACGACCATCAAGGCGCAGTTGCAGCAGCTGGGCTGACGACTACGCCACCGGATCCCACGGCGAAGGGCCGCTCCCCCCGCGGGGGGAGCGGCCCTTCGCCGTGGCGCCAGCCGGTCAGGGTGTCCAGACGAAACTCTCCCAGGCACCCCCGTCCCTCAGCCGGGCCCCGTCCGAGGCCAGCCAGCGTTCATACGCGCCCTCGCCCTGCAGACGGATTCCGAAGTGGTATCCGGGATCCACGAACAGGTACCACGATTTTTCGAGTTGGAACTCCAGACAGTGGTACTGCTCGGCGAACTCCTCGTCCAGCTTCCGTATACCGCGGATTCGGGTGATGCGGAACTCGGAGTGGGAATCAGCCAAGTAGGTCAGACCGAACGAGCCCATGGCGAACTCGTCGTCGTCATCGACCAGGGCAGGCGGAACAGCGGGTTCGGAAACCAGGTGCAGGGTCATCCGGCCTTCGTCACCGACGGTCTTGAGCTGAAGATATCCGCCGTCCAGTGCCAGATAGACGGAATCGGGAAAGGGAACGAAACGCGGACTGCCGTCGTCCCTGTCGATATAGCCCGGAACCCGGATGTCCCCGACCCGTGCCTGACGCAGCTGATCGAACAGCATTTCACGTTGCCGCATCCAGACCCTCCTTGACGAGAATGATGCTGGTGTCCATACCCTCGCCACTCTTCAGCAGCGTCCACCATTCGCCGTTGGTCTTCACGATGAGCGTGAGACCGGATCCGCGGAAGATGTGCGCCGCGTCGAAACCGACCTTGAAGGTACCCAGTCCCTGGTACTTGACCTTGCCCGAGGTCACCAGCTCGAACAGGTCGGCCAGCAGCTCGGCTCCCTCGTCGTCCTTCCACTTCGGGTACGTCTTGCCGAGGAACTTCTCCATGATGCTCTTCTTGGACTTCCAGTGGTCCTTGAAGTTCTTGCCGGCCGTGAACGCCTTGAAGCACGGCGGCTCAGCGGCGTCGGCGGTGAGGCCGACCTGGGTCGTCGTCCGCAGCGAGGCCGTGGACGCCGTGCTCGCGGCCGCGCTGACCAGGCAGAACGGCACCCTGTTGCCGGCCTTGCGCACCTGCTCGATGAGCTTACGGAGCTGGGTGAGGGTGCGCTTGCCCTTCTCGGCCGCCTGAAAGAACTTCGTGATGCCCGAGGTGACCGTGGCGATCGCCTTGGTGACCGCGGGGAGCTTGCCCACGATGAGCAGGAGGCTTCCGACGTTGACCAGGGTCCACAGGCAGCTCTCGACGTCGCCCTCACCGAAGCAGCGCTTCAGGTCGTTGACGCCGATGAGTTCGAGAAGGACGTCCGCGCCGTTGGCCTTGACCCAGTCGACGACGGTCATGGACACGGCCGCGAGGGCCGCGCGGTAGTCGTCGACGCACTGCTGGCCGCACTCCGCGAGCAGGATCTGCTCGTCCTCCGCGCTGAGCTGGCTCCAGGCACCGCTGCCACCGAGGATCGGTGTGTCACCACCGGCCATGGCGGCCTTGCGCTCCGCCTCGATCTCCTGGCGTTCCACCTCCTCCGCCTGAGCGGCGGCGTTCTCAGCCTCGTCGGCATAGCCCTCGGCGTTGGCCGCGGCCGTCTCGGCGGTGGTGGCGTCCTGTTCGGCCTTGGTCGCCGCCGACCTCGCGGTCGAGGCGTCGGCGTCCGCCGCGGTGGCCGCGGAACGTGCGCTGGCCGCGTCCTTCTCCGCCTCGGTGGCCGCGTTGTCCGCCGCCGCGGCGTCGGTCTCGGCCTCGCTCGCGGCGAACCCGGCGTAGACGGCGTCGGTTCCGGCCTGCTGGGCGTAACCGGAGGCCCGGTTCGCGGCAGCCGTCGCGGCCTTGGCGGCCTGTTCCGCCTCCTTGGCCGCCGCCTGGGCCCGCTTCACCGCCCTCGCGGCGCGTTCCGCGTCCTTGGCCGCCGCCGCCGACGCTTCGGCCGCCAGTTTGGAGTCCGCGTCGGCCTGTTCGGCCAGACGCTGTGCCTCGGCGGCGAACTCCGCCGCCTGGACCGCCTTGGCCTCGGCCGCGGCGGCCTGCTGCTCCGCCAGGGTCAGGGCGCTCTGGCCGGTGAGTGCAGCGAAGGCCGCCGAGCTGTCCGTCTCCTGGTAGGCGGTGCCGATCGCGATGGCCTCGTTGGCCGGGACCGCGGCCTGGGTGGCCGTGTCCCGGGCCGCCGCGGCGGACACCGCGGTGGCGTAGGCGTGGCCGGCCGTCTCGGCGGCCCACCTGGCCGTTTGGGCAGCTTCGCTCTTGGCCGCCGCGGCCTCCTGCTTCGCGGTGGCCGCCGCCTCGGACGCCTTCTTGGAGAACTCCTCGGCGTTCTTGGCGTTCTGCGCCGCCGCCTCGGAGGCGTCGATGGCCTCGGCCGCGGCCGCGTGGGCGTTCGCCGCCGCGCCCGCCGAGGTCAGGTATGCGGCCCAGGCGTTGTCCGAGGCCGCCCGGGAGCGTTCGGCCGCCCCATTCGCCCGGGTGGCCGCGGCACGCGCGTTCTTCGCCGCCGCCGTCGCGTCGTCGGCGGCGTCCCACGCGGCCGCGGCCGCGGCCGTCGCCTCGTTGGCCGCGGTGCGGGCGGCGGTCGCGTTCGCGCGTGCCTCCGTCGCGTAGTCGGTGCCTTCCGCCGCCGCGGCGGCCGACTCCAGTGCCGAGGCCCGAGCGAGCAGCGCGTCCTTGTCCTTCTCGGCCTGTACTGCCCTGTCGCGCGCGGCCTCCGCCGCGTGCTCGGCCTCGATCGACCCTTCCATGTCGGCGAAGGCTGCACCGCCCGCCGCGACCGCGGCGTTCTTGGCGGTACCGGCGAGCGAGCGCTGCTCCTGCGCCCGCTGCTCCGCCTCACCGGCCTTGGCGCGCTCGTTCTCGGCCGTCGTCCTGGCCGCTGCCGCGTTGGCCCGCTCCAGCTCTGCGACCGCACGCTGGCTCTGTGCCGTCGCCGCCGCCCGGCGGGCGGTTTCCTCCTCCGTCTCCGCGGTGGCCTGGGCGGCCTTCGCCTTGGCCGCGTTCGCCTCCGCCTCGTCCGCCTCCCGGTCCGCGCTGTCCGCCGCGGCCTTCGCCTGGGCGGCGGCCTCCTGGGCGGCGATGCGGCGGAACTCGGTGTTCACCGCGTGGGTCTCCGTCTTGGCCAGGGCGAGTAGCGCCTTGGAGTCGGAGACGGTGGCGTTGGCGGCATTGAGAGCCGTCTCGGTGGCCTTGGCCGCAGCCTTGGCCGCCGCTCCGGAGGCGCGGGCGACCTGGACCGACTGCTGGGCATAGCTCAGGCCGCGGCCGCGCGGCACGTCGTTCGCGTCGGCGATGTCGTACGCCTGCTGCTTCGCGGTCACCGCACTGGTGGCGGCGTCCGCGGCATCCTTGGCGTGCTGCTGGGCCGAGGTGAGCAGCGCCTGCACCTTGCCGCGGGCGCGGGCGAGGTCGCTGTTGGCCCGGTCGAACAGCGCCTGCTTGGGCTTGTGGATGCTCTTCGGATCGGCCTTCAGGGTGTCGTGCCAATACTTCTGCCAGAGCAGGATCTGCTCCGCGAGCCAAGCCTGGCCGACGGCCGCGATCATGTCGTCCGTCGCCTCACGGGTGGCCGCCGCGGCGTCCGCCTCCGCCTGAAGGATCGCGGCGCGCGGCGCGGCCTGGGCGGCGTACTCCGCGTTCCACTCTGCGGTCGCGGTGGAGACGACCACACCCAGGGCGTTGTTCGGGTCGACCGGGTCCTGGTGGTCGCAGGACGACCAGGCCTGCTTGAGGTTCTCGACCTCGTAGCGGAACTCGGTCGAGTCCGCGGCCGGGGTCTTGGTGAGGAACCCGCCGTGTCGGAGGTAGGAGGCCACGTCGGTGGCTGTGGTGCCGCCGGCGAAGCGTGTCTGGTTGACGGCTGTGTCGCGGAGCATCTGGTCCGCGGCCCAGTCGTTCCAGATGTCCTTGCCCCGGTTCTCCTCGGTGATCTGCCGTGCTCTCTCGACGGCCTCGGTGTTCGCGTTGCTGTGACCGTCCCAGCCGAGGCGTCCCGCCAGTTCCGCCTGTGTGAACAGGGTGAACTGCAGGACCTCCGCGTCGAACTTGGGCGCGTGCAGCGAGATCTCCTCGCTGAACGAGCTGAGCGCGTACGGGCGGTTGGCGTCCTCAAGGCCGGACTTGCGGGCCGCCGAGGCGTCCCGATAGGCGAAGGCCGCAGTGCGGTCCTTGTCACTGGCCTGGCCAAGGGGTTCGAGGCCGATCATGCCGCTGTCGCCGACGATGGACTGCAGTTCGGCGGCGGTGCCGGTCAGTCCCTCGATGGCCTTGGTCTTCATGTTGGCGCCACCGACGTGCAGGGCGACACCGGCGATGCACTGGTTTCGACGGGGTGTGCTGCGCTTGTCGCTGATGAGCTGGGTCAGCTCGGTCAGCTTCCCCCGGCCGTTGTAGGCGTCGGAGAATATCTGCCGGATGCCTGTGCTGACCTTCTCGATGGCCTCGGCGAGGGCGGGGATCCTGCCGACGATCACCGCCGAGGACGGGATGTCGACGAGGGACCACAGGCAGGAGTCGGTGCCCTCAAGCGCCAGGCACTGTTTGACCTTGGCGGTGCCGAACTCGTTCAGGAGGATCTGCCCGCCGTTGGCGGCGGTCCACTCGACCACGTCGACGGATACGGCGTCCAGCGCGTCCTGGTAGGCGTCGAGGCAGGTCTGCCCGCAGGAGTCGAGCAGGATCTGCTTCTCCTGCGCGCCGAGCACGGCCCAGTTGGCGCTGCCGCCCTCGATCGGCGTGTTGCCGTCCTTCAGGGCGTCCTGTCGCTCCGCCTCGTTCTGCTCGCGCTGTTCCTGTTCCGCCTGGTCAGCGGCGTCCTCGGCCGCGTTGCTGTCAGCGTCGGCGTCGGCCGCCTTCGACTCGGCGTCCTTGGCGCTCTGCTCGGCCTCGGTCGCCTTGCTCGCGGCGTCGTCGGCGGCACCGGCCGCCCGCGAGGCGACCTCCTCGGCCTGCGCGGCGCTGCGCTCGGCCTCGGTGGCCTCCCGGTCGGCCTGTGCGGCCTCGTCCTCCACCTCGCCGGCGGTGTTGCGGGCGCTGACGGCATCCGAACCGGCCTGCTGGGCGTGGCCGGAGGCAGACTCAGCCGCCTTTCGTGCGGCCTGCTGGGCGGCCTGGGCCTGCGTCGCCGACGCCTGGGCGCGGGCGACGGCCTGGGTCGCGCGCACCGAATCGGTCGCCGCCTGCGCGGCGGCCTCGGCGGCGATCTTGGCATCCCCGAGCGCCTGCTCGGCCGCCTGCTGCGCGGCCTCGGCGGCTTCCGTGGCCTCGGCCGCCTTGGCCTCCGCGGCGGCGGCCTGCTGCTCCGCCAGGGTCTTGGACGTCTGTCCGGCGAGTACGGCGAACGCGGCCGATGCGTCCTTCTCCTGGTACGGGGTGCCTATGGCCACGGCCTCGTTGGCGGCGGCGATGGCCTGGCCCGCGCTGTCGCGGGCGGCCAGCGCGGCCTGTCCGGCGGCGTAGGCCCGGCCGACCGCGGTGGCGGCCGTGCTGACGGCTGACGCGGCTTCGATGCCGGCGGAGGAGGACTCCTCGGCCGCCTTCTTCGCCGACTCAGTGGCGTTCTCCGAGGCTGTGGCCGCGTTATCGGCGCGCAGGGCGGCGTCCTGGGCGGCGTCCAGGGCCGTGGCGGCCGCGGCGTGCGCGTTCGCGGCCGCGCCGGTCGCCTTGAGGTAGGCCGACCACGCCTCGTCCGCGCTCGCCCTGGCGCGTTTGGCCGCCGCCTCCGCCTTGGTGGCGGCGGAACGGGCGGCGATCGCGGCGGCAGTGGCCTCGCCGGCGGCGGTCTGCGCGGCGGTTGCGGCGGTCGCCGCCTGGTCTGCGGCGGTGCGCGCCTGGTCGGCGGCCGTCCGGGTCTCGGCGGCGGTCTCGGTGCCCTCGGCGGCCGAGGCGGCGGCCTGGAGCGCCGCGGCACGGGCAGCGGTGGCCTGCTTCTTCTGCAGCGCTGCCACGGCGGTGGCGCGCGCCGTGGCGGCTGCCTTGGCCTTGGCGTCGGCGGCGGTCCGCTTCTCCTTGGCGGTGCCGGCGGCTGTCGTGGCGGCCGTCTTGGCCTCCTCGGCGGCGGTCTGCCGCGTGACCGCCAGGGCCTCGGATTCCTGTGCCTTGGCGCGCTCGGCGGCGGCGCTGACGCGGGAGGCGACGGCGGTGGCCTTCTCCAGTTCGGCCTTGGCGCGCTGGGTCTGCGCGGTGGCCGCGGCCTCGCGGGCCTCCTCGCCCTCCGCCTCGGCGGTGGCCTGCGCGGCCTTCGCGGCGGTGGCGCTGTCCGCGGCGGCCTTGGCCTCGGCGTCGGCGGTGTCGGCGGCGGCCTTGGCCTGCGCGGCCGCCTCCTCGGCGGCGATCCTGCGGAACTCGGTGTTCACCGCGTGCGACTGGGTCTGTGCCTTGGCCAGCAGGGTCTCGCTGTCGGCGACGGTGGCGTTGGCCGCCTCCAGGGCGGTGCGCGTTGCCTTGGCGGCGGCCTCGGCGGCCGCGCTGGAGGCACGGGCGACCTGGACCGACTGCTGGGCGTACATCAGACCGCGCCCGCGCGGCACGTCGTTCGCGTCGGCGATACCCCACGCCTCCTGCTGCGCGGTGGCCGCCTTCTGCGCAGCGGTCGCGGCCTGGGCGGCGTGCTGCTCGGCCGAGGTGACGAGCGCGGCCACGTTGTTGCGGGCCTGGGCGAGATCGGCGTCGGCCTTCTCGTAGAACGCCTGGTCGGGCGGGTCGAGCGCGTCGGGGTCGGCGGCGAGCTTGTCCTGCCAGTACTTGCGCCAGGTCAGGATCTGTTCGGCCAGCCAGGCCTGCCCGATGGCCTCGATCATGTCGTCCGTGGCTTCACGGGTGGCGGTGGCGGCGTCCGCCTCCGCCTGGATGATCGTGGCACGCGGCGTGGCCTGGGAGGCGTACTCGCTCTCCCATTCGGTCAGTGCGGATACCAGGGGGCCGTTGAGCACACGCCGGATGTCGACCGGGTTCTGGTAGTCGCAGACGGCCCAGGCCTGCTTGAGGTCCTCGACGACGATTCGGTACTGGGCGGATCCCTCGGCGGGCGCTTCCTTCGGGAAACCGCCGTGCTTGAGGTAGAGCGCGATGTCGCTGGCAGTCGTGCCGCCGGAGAACCGCGTCTGGTTGACGGCGGAGTCCTGGAGCATGTCATCGGCGGCCCAGTTCTCCGCCATCTCGTTGGTGTCCCGGTTGGCCTCGGTGATCTCCTTGGCCCGGGCGATCGCCTCGGCGCTGGCGTTGCTGTGGCCCTCCCAGCCGAGTCGGCCAGCCAGCTCCTCCTGGGTGAACAGCGTGAACTGCCTTACGTCCGCGTCGAACTCGGGCGCGTGCCACAGCATGTCGTCGCTGGTGTACGCCGATTCGACGTACGGCTTGTTGGCAACGTTCAGCGCCTCGGTACGGGCGTTGGAGGCATCCCGGTAGGCGAGCCCGGCCTCCTTGTCCGCGTCCGACGCCTGTCCCAAGGGCCCTAGCGTGATCCAGCCGATGTCACCGATGACAGCACTCAGCTGTTCGGCGGTGCCGGACAGACCCTCGATGGCCTTGGCCTTCATGCCGGCGCCGCCGTAGTGCAGCGCCACACCGGCGAGACAGCGTTCCAGCCGCCCGGTCTCGCCGATGCTGTTGCGGTAGTACCCGGTGTCTTCCTCCGGGGCGGTGTCGGCCGCGACCGGTGCGGCCTGCACCAGCCCCATCAGCACGGCGGCGGCAGTGACGAGAGCTGTCCCGCTGATGCCTCGCGTCACCGCATCGCGCACACGTCGGCGGCGTCTGCCGACGTCTCTGAACGATGGCATGTAGGTCTGCCCAACAATCTCTTCGATGTTCGGCAGCACAGCTCATGGGCATGACAGACGGAGCTGTCGCCACACCCCTGCGACTCCCCCCGCGCAGCATGCGCCGGCGCTCCGCCCCTCCCAGAACCGGCGCCACCGCTTACCCGGTCACGCTCTCATGACCCCACCTTCACGGGAAGGTCAAAGAATCTTCACCATGACCCCAGACATCGACACAAACGGACAAATGAACCCGCCAAGTGATCATTTTGTAATCGATTCAACGGAACCACATGACTCGGCCCCCGCCCAGTGACGACGGGGACCGAGCGCGAAGTACCAACCAGCACTAGAAACCCGCGGGTTCGGTGTACACCCCCCACTCCTCCCGCAAAACCCCACAGATCTCCCCCAACGTCGCCTCCGCCCGCACCGCGTCCAGCATCGGCGCGATCATGTTGGACCCCTCCCGCGCGGCGGCGAGCATCGCGTCGAGCGCCGCCCGCACCGCGCCGTCGTCCCGCGCGCCCTTCCGGCCACCCAGCGCCCGCACCTGCTCGCGCTCCACCTCGTGGCTCACCCGCAGGATCTCCAGGTCGCCGGTGACGGATCCGGTGTGGGCGTTGACGCCGACGACCCGCTTGTCGCCCTTCTCCAGTGCCCGCTGGTACTGGAAGGCCGACTCGGCGATCTCCCCGGTGAACCAGCCGTCCTCGATCCCGCGCAGGATGCCGGACGTGATCGGCCCGATCGGGTGCCGCCTGTCGGGGTGCGCCCGCAGGCCCCGCTCCTTTATCTGCTCGAAGATCTGCTCGGCGTCGGCCTCGATCCGGTCGGTCAGCTGTTCCACGTACCACGCACCGCCCAGCGGGTCGGCCACGTTGGCGACGCCGGTCTCCTCCATCAGGACCTGCTGCGTGCGCAGGGCGATCTCCGCGGCCTGCTCGGAGGGCAGCGCGAGGGTCTCGTCCAGGGCGTTGGTGTGCAGCGAGTTCGTGCCGCCGAGTACGGCGGCCAGCGCCTCCACGGCCGTACGGACGACGTTGTTGTACGGCTGCTGGGCGGTCAGCGAGACACCGGCGGTCTGGGTGTGGAAGCGCAGCCACTGGGCCTTGTCGCTCTGTGCGCCGTACACGTCCCGCATCCAGCGCGCCCAGATGCGGCGCGCGGCGCGGAACTTGGCGATCTCCTCGAAGAAGTCGACGTGCGCGTCGAAGAAGAAGGAGAGGCCGGGGGCGAAGACGTCGACGTCCAGGCCGCGGGAGAGGCCGAGTTCGACGTACCCGAAGCCGTCCGCCAGTGTGTACGCCAGCTCCTGTGCGGCCGTCGCCCCGGCCTCGCGGATGTGGTAGCCGGAGACGGACAGCGGCTTGTAGGCGGGGATGCCGGCCGCGCAGTACTCCATGAGGTCGCCGATGAGGCGCAGGTGCGGCTCGGGCTGGAAGAGCCACTCCTTCTGGGCGATGTACTCCTTGAAGATGTCGGTCTGGAGCGTGCCGTTGAGGACGGAAGGGTCCACGCCCTGCCGCTCGGCGGCCACCAGGTACATGCAGAAGACGGGGACCGCCGGGCCGCTGATCGTCATCGACGTCGTCACGTCGCCCAGCGGGATGTCCTTGAACAGGACCTCCATGTCGGCGGCCGAGTCGATGGCGACACCGCAGTGCCCGACCTCGCCGAGCGAGCGCGGGTCGTCGGAGTCGCGCCCCATGAGCGTCGGCATGTCGAAGGCGACCGAGAGCCCGCCTCCGCCGTTGCGGAGGATCATCTTGTAGCGCTCGTTGGTCTGCTCGGCGTTCCCGAACCCGGCGAACTGCCGGATCGTCCACGTCCGCCCTCGGTAGCCGGTCGGATACAGCCCGCGCGTGTAGGGGTACTCCCCGGGCCAGCCGATCCGCTCGAAGCCCTCGTACCTGTCCCCGGGTCGGGGTCCGTACACCGGCTCCACGGGATCGCCGGAGAGCGTGGTGAAATCCGCGGTGCGCTTGCGCGCGGCGTCGTACCGGGCCTGCCAGCGACGGCGGCCCTCCTCGATGGCGTCAGCGTCCATACCCTCGAATTTACTTGGACGTCCTAGTAAATGTCGATGGCAGACCGCCGTACATATGGGTACGGCGGTGTGTACGCGGTGGCGTTACGCCTTGGCAGGCGCCGGAACGGGCCCGCTGACCAGCGGTTCCACCGATCGGGTGACCTTGCGCTCCACGAAGAAGGCGGCGAGCGGAATGGTTCCCGACAGCAGCACCCACAGCAGCTTGCCGAACGACCACTTGGCCTTGGAGCCGAGGTCGAAGGCGAAGATCAGATAGATGATGTAGAGGAAGCCGTGGATCTGGGAGACGGCGAAGGTGACGTCCTCGCCCATGTCGAAGCCGTACTTGAACACCATGCAGGTGCACAGCACGAGCAGCATGACGGCGGTGACGTAGGCCATCACCCGGTAGCGGGTCAGGACGCTCTTCTTCATGCCCAAGAGCGTAACCACCGGTTCCGGGAGATCTTGCCCCGGGTCAGCTCTCCTCGAAGTCGTGTGCCGACACCCGCAGCGGGCGCAGCATCGCGAAGATCTCCGCGCACTCCTCGGCGTCGTAGACCCCGAGCCCGAAGTCCATCGCCATCAGGTCGCGGGTGGCCGCGTCGACGACGTCGCGGCCCTTGGCGGTGATGGAGGCGAGCGTGCCGCGCCCGTCGTTGGGGTTGGGCCGCTTGTCGACCAGGCCGGACTTCACCAGCCGGTCGACGGTGTTGGTCACCGACGTGGGATGCACCATGAGCCGCTCGCCGATCTTGGACATCGTCAGCTCGCCGGCCTTGGAGAAGTTGAGCAGCACCAGCGCCTCGTACCGGGCGAACGTCAGCCCGTACGGCTTGACCACCGCGTCGACCTCGGCGAGCAGGATCTGCTGGGCGCGCATGATCGACGTGATGGCGGCCATGGACGGCACATTGCCCCAACGCTGCTTCCAGAGTTCGTCGGCGCGGGCGATGGGGTCGAAGGGAAGACTGAGCGGCTTCGGCACGGACCCGACACTACCGGCCGGTCACATGCCGGTCAGCCCTGTCTCGCCTTTCGGTCCGCGCGCCCTGCTTGTCCGCCTACGCCGCCTACTTGTCCCGCCTACTTGTCCGCCGTCTCCCGCACCTGGAAGACCGCCGTCCACCGGTCGTCGTGCAGGCAGGCGTTCATCGGCTCGACCAGGGACGCGTGATCGGGGTCGGAGCGCCACCGCTTGACCGACTCCAGGCTCTCCCACTCGCTGGTCAGCAGCCATTGAGCGGGATTGTCGATCGAGCGGCACAGCTGTTCGCCGAGGTGCCCGGGGAACACCAGGGCGCGCTCCAGCACGCCCTGGTAGGACTCCACGAAGTCCGCTTCCCGTCCCTCTCGGACGTTCAGCAGACGGATGACGCGTACGCGTTCCATGGCGCCCCCGTCAGGACGGGTCGAGGATGACTGGCAGTTCCGCCAGCCCGCGGAAGGCGGGGAACGGCACGGTCATCCAGCGCGCCTCCTCCGGTGCCACGGCCAGGGCCATGTCCGGGTGCCGCCGGAACAGGGTGCCGAGGGCCAGCTGGATCTCCAGCCGGGCCAGCGGTGCGCCGGCGCAGTAGTGCGGGCCGTAGCCGAAGGCGAGATGCGCGGCCTGGACGTTCGGGCGCTGGACGTCCAGCTCGTTCGGGTCGGCGAACATCTCCGGGTCACGGTTGGCGCCGGTGATCGAGATCTGGACGAGCGCACCCTTGGGGATGAGCTGGTCGCGGAGCACGATGTCCTCCTTCGCCCAGCGGAAGGTGGAGTTCTCCACGGAGGACTCGAACCGGAAGATCTCCTCGATCGCCGCGGCCATGGCGGCGTCGTCCCGCAGTGCCAGCCGCTTCTGTTCCGGCCGGCTGAGCAGGTGGTAGATGGTGTTGCCGATCTGGTACGCCGTCGTCTTGTGGCCCGCGAAGAGGAGCACCCACGCCGTCGACACCAGTTCGCTGTCGGTGAGCGCGCCTTCCTGGTCCTTGGCCGTCACGAGCGCGCTGATCAGGCCCGAGTCCGGCTCCCTCCGCTTCCGTGCGCACAGCTCCACCAGATACTCGCGGAGATTTCCCTCGGCGATTTCCAGCGCCTTTCTCGCCTCCGGTCCGAAACCGGTCTGGGCGACGGTCGCCGACCATTCCTGGGCCTGTTCGCGCTCGTTTTCCGGGACACCCAGGAGTTCACAGATCACCTGGAGCGGCAGCGGGAAGCAGAACTCCGGGAGCAGATTGACCGGACCCGACGTCGGGCATTGGTCCAGCAGCCCGTCGACGATCTCCTGGATCCGGGTGCGCAGCGATTCCGCCCTTTTCGGAGTGAACGTACTGCCGACGATCCTGCGCAGCCGCGTGTGCTTCGGCGGGTCCGAGAACAGCATGTTGTCGTCCAGCGCGATCGACGAGTCACCGAAAATGCGGTGGTAGGCGTCGATGGCGCCGTACATGTCCTTGCTCAGCCGGGGGTCGGCCAGCGCGGCGCGTCCGTCGTCGTACCGCGTGATGAGGTACGTCTCGACACCGTGCGGCGGCGACAGCGGGCACACGGGTGCCGCTTCGCGGAGCGTGGCGTACACGGGATGCGGGTTGGCGCGGAACTCCCGACTGCACGCCGAGGCCGCGGCTGCGGCTTCTTCGGGCGACAGTGCCTCGGATTCCTCGGATGCGAACGCTTGCGTCATGGCTGTCCCCGGGTAGGCGTGGATTCCGGCGGTCGGATTCCGTCGGTCAGTGCCACCGTTTCCCGGGCGGCACCGCGCCGCAAACGGCACTGCGCCAAATGGGTCGGGTCGCCGTATGACGTGTGGACCGGAGTCCGAACTGGTAAGCATCCTCGACGTGAGTGGATACGAAGCGGAATCGGTACCAGTTCTCATTGTCGGCGGATCCCTGGTGGGCCTTTCCACTTCGGTTTTCCTGGGACGCCTTGGAATTGAGCACATGCTCGTGGAACGGCATGCCGGGACATCGAAGCATCCCCGCGGCCGTGGCAACAATCTACGCACCATGGAGATTTTCCGGACCGCCGGCCTGGAGTCCCGCATTCGGAAGGCGGCCAGTGTGCTCGCCGGGAACGACGGAATTCTTCAGGTGGACACCCTGACAGGGAAGGAGCGCCGTTGGATCATCGGGGACATCTCGGGCGGCATGGACGTCTCCCGGGTCAGTTCGTCGGACTGGTGTCTGTGCAGCCAGAACGATCTCGAACCCGTCCTGCTGAGCTATGCCGGCGAGCAGGGCGCCGACATCCGCTTCGGCTCGGAGCTGCTCTCCTTCGAGCAGACCGGGGACGGCGTACGGGCCCAGATCCTGCGCCGGGACACCGGTGAGACCTACGCCGTGAACGCCGAGTTCCTGGTGGCCGCCGACGGCCCCCGAAGCCCCATCCGCACCCAGCTGGGGATCGGGCAGTCGGGGCCGGGCGAGCTGTTCCACAACGTCAGCGTCACGTTCCGGAGCAGGGCGCTCAAGAACCATGTCGGAGAGAAGCGATTCGTCGTCTGCTACGCCACCAACCCCGAGGGCGAGGGCGCTCTGCTGCCGGTGGACAACGAGGAAAAGTGGGTGATCCACGTTCCCTGGCGTCCCGATCAGGGTGAGGCCCTGGAGGACTTCACCGACGAGCGGCTGGCGACCCACATCCGTGCCGCCGTCGGCGTGGCGGACATCGACGTCGAGATCACCGGGAAGGCGCCCTGGCACGCCTCGAAGCGGGTCGCGGACAGCTACGGCGAGGGCCGGGTCTTCCTGGCCGGCGACTCGGCCCACGAGATGCCGCCCACCGGGGCGTTCGGCTCCAACACCGGCATCCAGGACGCCCACAACCTCGCCTGGAAGCTGGCCTCGGTGCTCCGCGGCTGGGCCGGTCTGTCGCTGCTCGACTCCTACGAGCGGGAACGCCGGCCCGTCGCCCTCGCGACCGGCACGCGCGCGTGCGTCCAGGCGGAGGACGAGCAGCACCCCGGGTTCAGCCCCGCCGCGGGGCGCAACAACGACCCGGCGGACCTGATGACCGTAGCCCTCTGCTACCGGTACGCCTCGAACGCCGTGGTGGGAGCCTCGCCGGAGGATCCGATCGTCCCGGACGTCTTCCAGTTGGGCGGCGAGCCGGGGAGCCGGGCTCCCCACATGTGGGTCATGCGGGGAGCCGACCGGATCTCCACGCTCGACCTGTACGAGCGTTCCTTCGTGCTGCTCGCCGGGTCCGGCGGGCAGAAGTGGCGCAGCGCCGTGGAGAAGGCCTCCCGGAACCTGGGCTTCCCGGTCGAGGCGTATCTGGTGGGTACGGGCGCCGATCACGACCTCGTCCCCGACCTCGACGCCGACTGGGCGGAGCTGCACGGCACGGCCGAGGACGGTGCCGTCCTGGTGCGCCCGGACGGCTTCGTCGCCTGGCGCGCGGACGCCGCGATGCCGGACGCCGACCGCGTCCTGACCAACGTGCTGCAGACGGTGCTCTGCCACGAATGAACCGGCCGGGCCCTCGCCGAACCCGGCGAGGGCCTAGGTCCTGTCGTCACATTCCCGTCTGCCGCCCTTCGGGCGACGACGGGAATGTGACGACAGGACCTTGCCGTATCCCGCTGACCGACCCACCCCGAGGACGTTGTTATGAGCCTTGTCGGACGCGTCGACGTCCATCACCACTTCACCGCCCCCGCCTGGCTGGACTGGGCCGAGGCGGAAGGCGTGGTCAACCGCGAGAAGCTGCCCTGGTGGACCCGCTGGGACCTGGACTCGGCACTGGAGGTCATGGACAAGGCGGGCATCGGGACCTCCGTCATGACCGTCGCGATGCTGGGCCGGTTCCGTGAGCGGGCCCAGCGCCAGGAGAGCGCACAGCTCGCTCTGCGGGCGGCGGCCGACGTCGTCGAGAGCCACCCCGAGCGCTTCGCCTTCTTCACGCCCGTGTTCCTGGACGACCTGGAGCTCTCCTCGTGGAGCGTCGAGTACGGCCTCGACGAACTCGGTGCCGTCGGGGTGAGCACCCGAACGAGCGTGGACGGCGCGGTCCTCGGGGACGAGTCGCACGACCGCCTGCTGCGGGAGCTGAACGAGCGGTCCGCGGTCATCAGCACGCACCCCATGGAGGTGCCGGCCGCGAAGGACGGCGCGGGGCTGCCGGGCATGCCGCCCTTCGTGTGCGACTTCCTGATGGACACCACCCGTGCGGCCATCAACCTCATCAGGAACGGCACCCTGGACCGCTACCCGAACCTCAGCTTCATCCTCCCGCACGGCGGCGGCTTCCTCCCCTACATGGCCACCCGCCTCGAACTCTTCGGCGGCCGTCTCACCCCCGGGATCGAGCCCGGCCGGGTCCGTGACTACCTGCACCGGTTCTACTTCGACACGGCGGGGCCCATGTCCCCGTCGGCCACGCCCACGCTGCTCGCGACGGTGGACCCCGACCGCATCCTCTTCGGCACCGACTGGCCGCCCACCCCGGCCCATGTCATCGCCGACAGCGTGACGCCCGCGCTGGACAGCGATCCCTTCCTCTCGGAGGAGCAACTCCAGCGCATCAACCGGGAGAACGCGCTGCGATTGATGCCGGCCCTGGACCGTCGGTAGCAAGCCGCACCAGGAAGGCCGCCGCCCGCGCTCGGTGAGCGCGGGCGGCGGCCTTCTTCCGTCCTGTGTCAGCGCTGCCAGTGGTAGAAGCGGCGCGCCATCGCGTCCTTCGGACTCCGCCAGGTCTCCGGGTCGTACGGGCTGACGAACGCTTCGAGCCGCCTGCTGATGTCGACGAACTCGGGGTGCCCGGCCACCTTGGCGATGGCGGGGCCCGGGTCCTGCTCGGCCTCGATGAAGTGCATGTACACATCGCCGAACTGGAACAGGGAACGCTGGGTCACCCCGACCAGGTGCGGGAGTTCGCCGCGGTCGGAGTCCGCGAAGACGCCGGCGATGTCCTTGGCCGACTGCGGGGCCATCCTCGCGACGATCAGGGCGTGGTGCATGAGACCTCCTCGACGCGGTCACGGATGAGGGCCATCTGGATGGGTGAGTTGCGGTTGATGTTGTCCGTCATCCAGTCGTCGTCGACCGGGGCGTCGGGCTTCATGGCGAAGTCCTGCGTCCAGTGCATCCGCGTGCCGTCGGGGGTCTCCTCGTACTCCCAGACGATGTTCATGTACGCGAAGGGCCCCGTCTCGACCCTGTGGGCACGGACGATGAGCTTCTCCCGGTCGGCGGTCCGTTCCGAGACCCAGCTCCACACCTTGCCGTTCTCGTCGGGGTGCATGGTCAGTCGGAAGGTCACCGTGTCGCCCTCGCGGGACAGCACCTCGCAGGAGGCGTACTCGCTGAACAGCTGGGGCCATCTGTCCAGGTCGTTCGTCATGTCCCAGACGAGGTCGAGGGGTGCGGCGATGGTGATCTCGTTCTCGGTGTGTCCAGCCACCTCAGGCTCCTGTCATGAGTGCGCCGTTGACGAGGTCGAGGAAGTCGCGGGGGCTCTTGCAGCGCTCCGCGTCGGTGGGCAGCGCACGGCCGTGCCGGTTCTCCAGCTCGCCCACGATGCCGAGGAGGCCGAGCGAGTCCAGCCCGAACTCGGCGAAGGGGGTGTCGACCCGGCTCTGCAGGTCGCGGGGGTCGACGGTCACGCCGGCGCCCTTCTTCATCAGCGTGGCCAGTTCCTCGACGGTCACTTGGGTCACATCTGTGGTCATACCTGTTCTCCTTGATTCACTAGAGGGCCGTTCCGGGGCCGCGGCGCAGCACGAGCGCCGAGTTGGAGCCCATGAGTCCCCGGCTGAGGACCAGGGCCGTGCGGAGTTCGGCCGGGCGGGCCGTGGAGGTCACCAGGTCGATGTCGTGGCAGATGTCGAAGACACCCGGCGTCGGGGGGATCTGCCCGTGCTCCATGGCGAGCACGGCGGCCGCGATGTCCAGCAGGGGCGCCCCGCAGTAGGACCGTCCGATGCCGGTCTTGGGGGCCGTGACGGGGACCTTGGTGCCGTGCGGGCCGAGGGCGTCGGCGAGGGCGAGCGCCTCGGCGCGGTCCGCCTCCGGTACGCCCATCGCGTCGGCGAAGACGACGTCTATCTCCTCCGGCGCGCAGCCGGCCTCGTCGAGCGCGCCCCCTATGGCGTGCGCAAGCCCGTCCCGTGAGCGGTCCCAGCGCGAGGCGCCGGTGAAGGTGGCGGCGTGTCCGGCCACGGTGGCCCGGACGGTCGCGGCCCGGCGCTGTGCCCGGTCCAGGTCCTCCACGATGAGGACGGCGCCGCCCTCGGCGGGCACGAAGCCGCAGGCGGCCGAGGTGAAGGGGCGGTAGGCGCGGGTCGGGTCCTCGACGGTGCTGAGTTCGCGGTACCCGAGCTGGCAGACCCCCGAGTACGGGGCGAGCGGCGCCTCGGCCGCCCCGACCACGACCACGTCGGTACCCCGCCGCACGGCCCCGGCGGCGTGCGCGACGGCGTCAAGGCCGCCGGCCTCGTCGCTGGCCACCACCCCACAGGGCCCCTTGAAGCCCTTGCGGATGGATATCTGGCCGGTGCTGGCCGCATAGAACCAGGCGATGGACTGGTAGGGCCCGACGAACCGGGAGCCCTGCCCCCACAGCTTCTGCAGTTCCCGCTGGCCGAACTCGCCGCCCCCGGACCCGGCGGCGGTGACCACGCCGACGGAGTACGGCGAGTCGGCGGCGCTGCTGCTCAGCCCCGCGTCCAGCAGGGCGGCGTCGGCGGCGGCCAGCGCGAAGTGGGTGAACTTGTCGGTCTGGACGAGGAAGGTCTCCTCGATGAGCGCCGACGGGTCGAATCCGCGGACCTCGCCGGCGACGCGGAGCGGGAGGTGCTCGCAGCCCTCCCTGGTTATTCGGTCCAGGACGCTCGCGCCCTCCTTGACGGACTTCCAGTAGGTGTCCGCATGAAGGCCGTTGGGCGCGACCACACCGATCCCCGTGACGGCGGTCCGCCGGGTGCGTATGCCACTACCACTCATCGTTTCCTCCCAGAGGGCCCTGTCAGAAGCACCGCGGACTGGAACCCGCCGAAGCCGCTGCCCACGGAGAGCACGTTGTCGAGCCTGCGCGGGCGTGCGGTGCGCGGGACGTAGTCCAGGTCGCACTCGGGGTCCGGGGTCTCGTAGTTCGCCGTCGGCGGGACCACCTGGCGGGCCAGGGCGAGGACGCAGGCGACGACCTCGATCGCGCCGATCGCGCCGAGCGAGTGACCCACCATGGACTTGATCGAGCTCATGGGCGTGTCGTAGGCGTGGGCGCCCAGGGACTTCTTGACCGCTGCGGTCTCGTGCCGGTCGTTCTGCCGGGTGCCCGAGCCGTGCGCGTTGACGTAGTCGATGTCGGTGGGGTTCACGCGCGCGTGGTCGAGGGTGACGTCGATGGCCCGGGCCATCTCCAGGCCCTCACCGGTCAGACCGGTCATGTGGTAGGCGTTGCCGAAGGTGGCGTAGCCGCCGAGTTCGCAGTAGACGTGCGCGCCGCGGGCACGCGCGTGTTCCAGGTCTTCCAGGACGAGTACGGCGGCACCCTCGCCCATGACGAAGCCGTTGCGGTTGGCGTCGAAGGGCCTAGAGGCGTGCGCCGGGTCGTCGTTGTTGGGCGACGTGGCCTTGATGGCGTCGAAGCAGGCCATGGTGATCGGGGAGATCGGCGAGTCCGACGCCCCGGCGATGCAGATGTCGGCGCGGCCCTCCTCGATGGTGTGGAAGGCGTAGCCCACCGCGTCGAGCCCGGAGGTGCAGCCGGTGGAGACGGTCTGCACCGGCCCCTGCGCGCCGAACCGCTCGGCGACGTCCGCCGCAAGCGTGCTGGGCGAGAACGCCCGGTGCAGCTGGGGCTCCGCGGCGCGATGGTCGACGTCCCAGCGCTGTCCCCGTTCGCTGACCAGGACGTAGTCGTGCTCCAGCCGGGTCGTGCCGCCCACCGCGCTGCCCAGGGACACGGCCACGCGCCAGGGGTCCTCGGCGGCGAAGTCGACACCGCTGTCGGTCACGGCCTCCTGCGCGGCGACCAGGGCGAACTGTATGTACCGGTCGGCGCGTTCGACCTGCTCGGGGTCGAGCCCGTGGGCGAGCGGGTCGAAGTCGCACTCGGCGGCTATGCGGGAGCGCAGTCCCTCGGGGTCGAACAAGGTGATGCCGCGTGTCGCGGTACGGCCGTTCGACAGCAGGTCCCAGAACGCCGACACCCCGATCCCGCCGGGGGCGACGACGCCTATGCCGGTGACCGCCACCCGCCGGGTCATGAGAGGACCCCGGGTCGTTCGGGCTGCCCGCCCTCCTCCTGGACGAGCGGGTACGCCTGGAGGTCGTCGCTGATCTCCGGGGCCTCGGTATCGACGTGGCCGAGCTTCGGGTTCGGTGCGAGGGGGCTCAGATGGAAGACCATCCGGGCTTCCTCGTCACCGACGTTGCGGAAGCGGTGGCGCATGTCGATGGGGATCATCAGGCCCTGGTCGGAGCGGAGGGAAAACGTTTCTCCATCCAGGTCGACCTCCAGCCTGCCCTCGACGCAGTACACGAACTCCTCGGAGTACGGGTGGTAGTGCTCGCTGATGCGTTCGCCGGGCCGGATGATGGCCAGGCCCATGAACCCGCTGGTGGAGCCCACCGTGACAGGGGTGAGCAGCGTGCGCAGGTCCCCGCCGCGCTTGCGGTTGGGCTCGATCTCTTTGATGTCCACGACGCGCGGGCGCATCTTCTCCATGGTCTGTCTCCAGGTCGGTCGATGGGGTGTTGGTCCCTTGGGGCCTGGTCCGCCGGACAGGCCCCGGCGGTCAGGACTGCGCAGCCCTGCGGTCGGTGATCAGGCTCATGTCGCTGTGCGTCAGGAGGCGGGTCGCCTCCCGCTCGCCGGTGAACGGCCCCGCCACGCCGAGTGCGTCGCCGTCCAGCAGACGGGCCAGCACGGCGGGCTTCCTCGGGCCTTGGATGCCGAGCGCCATGACCGGGTCGGTCTCCGGATCACCCCGTACGTCGATGAGACGGACGACGATGTCCTCGCGCTGGAAGACGGTGCTGCGGTGCACGGGGCCGGCCGGGTCGGCCGCCGCGGACTCGTCCTGCCCGGAGAGCAGCCGGGCCAGTGCCATGCCGCAGCCCGGACGGGCCGGGTAGTACAGGGCGTGCCGCGTGATGTCGTCCGGTTCCGGGCCGCCGCGTGCCACATGGTGGACGGGCGGCATGGCGGCGCGGGCGAAGAAGGCCCGCGCGGACTCGGGGTCGGACAGATCCCGGTGCTGCTCCAGATGCGGGTTGAGGGCCTCCTCGACGGCCCGTACCTCGGGCTGGCGCGAGACATGGCGCAGGGCCGCCATCAGGTCGCCCTCCACCTCGACGGTGCGGACGACCCGGTTGCCGTGCATGAACAGGGTGGTCCTGCGCAGCCGCGTGGAGTCGTCGACGCGGGCCTGGGGCGGCGCGTATCCGGCGAGGATCTCCGCGACCTTGGACTCGGAGCCGGGCTTGACGGTGAAGGTCAGGGCATGACGCGTGACCCCGTCGCCGACCCGTGCGTCCGCCTGGAGTCCGCCCAGCCCGGGGCGGGTGCCGCCGGTCTCGCGGACGATGCCGTAGCGCATCGAGCGCAGTTCGCGGACGCAGTTCTGCAGGGGCCTGACCGTCTCGAAGTGCTCTTCACTGCTCATCCAGGCGAGGTACGGCGGGGCGGTGGCCCATTCGCTCGTGATGAGCCACTGGGACGGGTTCTCCAGGGACTGGCACAACTGGTCACCGAGGTGACCGGGGACCGATGCGACGGTGTCACGCATCTGCTCGTAGGCGGCGAGGAATTCCTGCTCGGCGCCTTCGTGGAGATCGACGAGCAGGGTGACGCGCATCCTGGAGCCGTCGAACGCCGACTGGGATGTGTAGGGCGAAGTGGTCATCCGGCAGACCCTTCCTTCGCGGGAGCAAGCGGCGGCCGTCCCTGTTCACCTGCGCGAACGCGGGTTTCGGCCCTTGAGCCTTCATCGTGGGTCAGGGCCAGGGGGTCCGCGAGCCGCGGGGGCCAATTGAGGGATCTGGCGGCCGGGCCCGCCGGAATGCGGGTACGCGAGCGGTGACTTGACTCACCCTCGGAAAGGGTCCAGGCGGCGAGGGGCGGCCGGGGAGCAGGCCGAAGTACCCGTCCGCCGACCGGAGTTGGAGACGACGACGCGGCCCGGGGGGGGGGGGGGGGGGGGGGGGGGGGCCCCCCCCCCCCCCGCCGCCGGCGCCCGGCGGGGCCGACAGGCCGAGCCTCGCGGGGAGACCGTGGCAGGGGTCGA
>NZ_JBITCM010000004.1:47807-360979 GCF_044453205.1 Streptomyces sp. NPDC051738
GCCCGGGGGGGGGGGGGGGGGGGGTGTCGCGGCCATTTCCCCGGGCCCGCGGTGTGTTTTGGGCGCCGGCCCGGGGGGGGGGGGGGCGGCCCCGCCCCGCCCCCCCCCCCCGCCGCGTCGTCGTCCAGGCGGCGGCTATTCGGCCAGATGCCGCTCCACGGTCTCCACCTTGGAGGTGAGACCGTCACTCACGCCGGGCCTGATGTCCGCCTTGAGCACCAGCGACACCCGCGGCGCCCGCGCCTCGACGGCGGCGACGGCCCGCTTGACGACGTCCATGACCTCGTCCCAGCTGTCGCCCTCGATGGACGTGAACATCGCGTCGGTGCGGTGGGGCAGGCCCGACTCGCGGACCACTCGGACGGCGTCGGCGACGTACTCCCCCACGTCCTCGCCGACGCCGAGCGGCGTCACGGAGAAGGCGACGATCATGCGTTGACCTTGCCTTCCCTGCGGGCGCGGGCGGCGATGACCGCGTCCTCGGCCTCGCGCTTGAGCTTGCGCTCGGCGAAGAAGCCGCCGGTCGGGAGGACGGAGAGGACGAAGTAGAGCGCGGCGGTCTTCAGCGGCCACTTGGTGCGGTTCCAGGCGTCCGCCCAGAAGATCACGTACAGGATGAAGAGAACGCCGTGGATCATGCCCATCGCGGGCACCGCGTTGAAGTCCGTGGTCCGCTTCAGCACCGAGCAGACGAGCAGGAGCAGGAACGAGACCGCCTCGGGGGCCGAGACGAGACGGAGGCGGCGGAGGGCGGTGGCGGTCTTGATGTCCACGGGTCACCTTCGGGTGGGTTCGGTGGGTGAGACGTCGGTCGGCTCAGCTCAGCTTGTGAACGCAAGCACAAACGCTTGTCCATTGTGGCAAACCCCGGACGCCGGTTCGGCCCCGGGGTCGCAGCTCCCGGCTGCGCCGGGACGAGTCCGGATGAGCGGCGCCTAAGGGGCCCGTCAGGGGTGAAGTCAGCCTTGGGGATCTGTTGGCGGGACGCCCCGACGGTTACCTTCGCTGCGTGGCGATGTTCCGACTTCAGGGCAGCAAGGTGCTCGCCGTCGACATGACCGGGGACGCCGTGAAGGCGAAGAACGGCTCGATGGTCGCGTACGACGGGCAAATGGACTTCAAGAAGATGAGCGGCGGCGGTGAGGGTCTGCGGGGCATGGTGACCCGGCGCCTCACCGGCGAGCAGATGACGCTGATGGAGGTGAAGGGGCACGGGACGTGCTGGTTCGCGGACCGCGCCTCCGAGATCAACCTCGTCGGCCTCCAGGGCGACAAGCTCTACGTCGAGTCGAGCAACCTGCTCGCGACCGACGGGGGGCTGCGCACCGGCACGTCCTTCACGGGCATGCGCGGCGCCTCGCAGGGCAATGGGCTGTTCACGACGACCGTCGAGGGGCACGGCCAGGCGGCGATCATGTCGGACGGACCGGCCGTGGTGCTGCGGGTCAGCGCGCAGTATCCGCTGACCGTCGACCCGGGGGCGTATGTGGCCCATCAGGGAAACCTGCGGCAGTCCTTCCAGTCCGGTGTGACGTTCCGCACGCTCATGGGCGAGGGCGGCGGCGAGGCCTTCCAGATCCGCTTCGAGGGGGACGGGCTGGTGTACGTACAGCCGAGCGAGCGGAACACGATCGCGGGGGACGTGTGACATGGGCTTCCGCGAGATCAACTCCAAGATGGTCGAGGCGACGGTCATGCCCGGCCAGCGGCTGTTCAGCCAGCGCGGCGCGATGCTCGCCTACAAGGGCGAGGTGTCCTTCACCCCCAACACGGCCGGCGGGCAGGGCGGGATCGTGTCGATGCTCGGGCGCCGGGTGGCGAACGAGGACACCCCGCTGATGACGGTCGAGGGCAGCGGCACCGTGCTCTTCGGGCACGGCGGCCACCACGTCCAGGTGATCAACCTCACCGGCGACACCCTGTGCGTCGAGGCCGACCGCCTCCTCGCCTTCGAGGGCACGCTCCAGCAGGGCACGATGTTCCTCGGCTCGCAGGGCGGGGTCATGGGCATGGTCCGGGGGCAGATCAGCGGGCAGGGGCTGTTCACGACCACCCTCAAGGGGCACGGGTCCGTGGCCGTCATGGCCCACGGCGGCGTCTTCGAGATCCCCATCACCCCGCAGCGCCCCGTCCACGTCGACCCCCAGGCCTACGTCGCCCACCACGGCGACGTACGCAACAAGCTGTCCACCGCGCTGGGCTGGCGCGACATGGTGGGCCGGGGCTCCGGCGAGGCCTTCCAGCTGGAGCTCAGCGGCAGCGGTGCGGTGTACGTCCAGGCGTCGGAGGAAAAGCTGTGAGCCACTACCCGGGTGCGGGTCCCACCGTGTACGACCCCATGACCCTGCCCGCCGACGACAACGTCAACGCCTACACCTTCTGCGTGGAGCTCAAGGGGAGCCAGTGGTTCCTGCAGAAGGGGAAGATGATCGCCTACTACGGCTCGATGGAGTTCAACGGCATCGGGCACGGCCGACTCGACGGACTTGTCCGTACGTCCTTCCATTCGCCTCTGCACGCGAGCGACTGGGTCGTCGCGGCGGGCTCGGGCAAGATGCTGCTGGCCGACCGGGCCTTCGACGTCAATTCGTACGACCTCGAAGACGGCAACCTGACCATTCGCTCGGGCAACCTGCTCGCTTTTCAGCCAAGTCTCGCGCTCAAGCAATCGATCGTGCCGGGTTTTCTGACCCTCATCGGAACCGGAAAGTTCGTGGCCGCATCTAACGGTCCGGTGGTGTTCATGGAACCCCCGATCCGGGTGGACCCGCAGGCGCTCGTCGGCTGGGCCGACTGCCCGTCGCCGTGCCACCACTACGACCATGGCTACATGACCGGCGTGATGGGCGGTCTACGTGCACTGACAGGCCTCGGCGGGGCCTCCGGAGAGGAGCATCAGTTCGAGTTCGTCGGAGCCGGCACGGTGCTGCTCCAGTCGACCGAGACCCTGATGGCCGACCAGGCCACGGGGGCGGTTCCGTCGGAGCCCGGAGTGCCCGGTTCCGGCGGGTCGCACACAGGCCCTTCACAAGTGGCCGGGGCACCGCGCCTTCCCGGACAGCTGGGGGACCTCCAGCGTCGCTTCGGGCTGTGAGCGGTAGTCTGCGGAGTGTGACATCGAACGTGTGAGCAAACAGAGTTCACACAGACGTGTCATAGAAAACCCTCACTAGTTCGCCTTTCAACTTCTTAGGTAGACTTCATTCATGGAGACCGAGACGGCCACCCGCTGGCTGACCGATGCGGAGCAGTGCGCCTGGCGCACCCACCTGGAGGTCAACAGGCTGTTGAGCTACCAGCTCGAAAAAGACCTTCAGCCGTTCGGCCTGACGATGAACGACTACGAGATCCTGGTGAACCTCTCCGAGTCGGAGGACGTACGGATGCGGATGAGCGACCTCGCGTCGGCCACCCTCCAGTCCAAGAGCCGCCTCTCCCACCAGATCACCCGGATGGAGAACGCGAACCTGGTCCGGCGTGAGAACTGCGAGTCCGACCGCCGCGGGCTCTACGCGGTCCTCACCGACCACGGCATGGAGACGATGAAGAAGGTCGCGCCCCATCATGTGGCGTCTGTGCGGAGGCACTTCATCGACCTCATGGCCCCCGAGTCCCTGACCGAGCTCGACAAGGGCCTCAAGCCGATCGCCGAGCACCTGCGCGGCCAGCGCGGACGCCCGTAAACCGGGCCGAACCGGCGCCCAGGGCCTGATCCGCCGGACAGGCCCTACCTCTCCTGCCGCAGGCGGAGTTCGAACAGGGCTCCGCCCGCCGGTGCCCGGCCCACGGTGAGCGTGCCCCCGTGCCGCACGGCGACGTCGCGGGCGATGGCCAGGCCCAGCCCGGCGCCGCCGTCGTCCCGGCTGCGAGCCTCGTCCAGCCGGACGAACCGCTCGAAGATCCGCTCCCGGTCGGCCTCGGCCACCCCGTCCCCGTCGTCGGCGACGGCCACGACCGCCCAGGCACCGTCCCCGCGCACGGTCACGGTGACCGCCGAGCGGGCGTGCCGCTGGGCGTTGTCCAGCAGGTTCGTGAGCACCCGGCCCACCTGCCCCCGCGACCCGGCCACCTCCACGCCCTGCGTCTGAACCGTCACGCCCGCCCGCCCCTCGGCCTCCCGACGGGCCAGCGCCCCGAGGTCGAACCGCGTGTCACCGGGCCGCTCGCCCGCGTCCAGGCGGGCAAGGAGCAGCAGGTCGGCCGCGAGTCCCTGCAGTCGTACGGTGTCCTCCACGGCACCGTCGAGGTCGAGCAACTCGGGGTGCGCGGCGGCCACTTCCAACTGGGTGCGCAGGGAGGCGATCGGGCTGCGCAGCTCGTGGGAGGCGTCGGCGACGAAACGGCGCTGCTGTTCCACGGAGGACTGCAGCGCGGCCAGCGTCTCGTTGGTGGTGCGGGCGAGCCTGGCCACCTCGTCGTGGGTGTCCGGCTCCGGCACACGCCGGGCGAGGTCCTGGGACGCGGTGATCGTGGCCATCTCGCGCCGGATGCCCTCGACCGGGCGCAGGGCGCGCCGGGTGACCAGCCAGGTCACGGCCCCGACGACGCCGAGCAGCAGCGGGAAGCCGATCAGCATGACGGTCAGCGCGCTGTTCACGGCGCTCTGTTCGGCGTCCAGCGAGCCACCCGCATAGACGGTGAGCTGCCCCCTGTCGCCGGCCTCCACCGGGACGGCGGCGAAACGGTAGTCGGCGGTCTCGCCGTCGATCGTCGCGGAGCCGTCGGTGAAGTCGGTCCCCTCGCCGATCTCGCCGGCGTCCTGGGCGGTGTGGTCGTCGGCGTCGTCATCGGCGTCCTCGCCGCCCGTGCCGCCCGTGCCGGTCGTCCCCGTACCGCCCGTCCGTGCCTGCGGCTTCACCGCGTCGGTGGCCGTGCCGCTGATCCGCTGCAGGTCGTCACTGGCCGCGACCAGCGTGTTGTTCTCGTCGACGACCTGGACCGGACTGTCGTCGTCCATGTCCAGCTGGCCGTAGGCCTTCCCGGCGGCGAGCTGGGCGACGACGTTCTGCGCCGAGCGTTCCGCCTCGTTGCCCGCCTGGTCGATCAGATTGGACCGTAGCGACAGCAGCACCGCCGCCCCCGCCGCGACCAGCGCCACGGCGACGACGAGGGTGGCGCCGAGCGTGGCCCGCGACCGTACCGAACCGAAGAGCCTGCTCATCGTTCTTTCTCCAGCCGGTACCCGGCGCCCCGCACCGTCCGGATGAGCCCGGCGCGCAGCTTGCGCCGCAGGGTGCTGACGTACACCTCGACGATGTTCGGATCGCCCTCGTACGCGAAGTCCCAGACGTGCTCCAGGATCTCGGACTTGGACACCACCTCGCCGGCCCGCAGCACGAACTGCTCCAGGACCGCGAACTCCTTGGCGGTGAGGGTCACTTCGTCGTCGCCGAGGAAGACCCGGCGGGCGGCGGTGTCGACCTTCAGATCACCGTGGACGTGCACGGGAGAGGCCCCGGCGCCCTGGCCGCCGCGCCGCAGCAGCGCCTTGACGCGGGCCACGAGGACGACGTACGAGAACGGCTTGGTGAGGTAGTCGTCGGCACCGGTGTCCAGCCCCTCGGCCTCGTCGTACTCGCCGTCCTTGGCGGTGAGCATCAGGATCGGCACCTCGTGGCCGGCGGCGCGCAGGGCGGCGCAGACGCGGTAGCCGTTCATGCCGGGCAGCATGATGTCGAGGATCACGAGGTCGTACGACCCCTCCGAGGCGCGGTACAGCCCCTCACGGCCGTCGTGGACGACGTCCACGGCGTATCCCTCGGCGGTCAGGCCCTTGGCGAGCGACAGGGCCAGCCGCTTCTCGTCCTCCACGATCAACAGGCGCATGCGTAAAGGTTCGCAAAGCGAAGCTGAAGATCTCTTCAGGGGGCTTCAGGTTCCTCTCAGCGTCGGTTCGGCAGATTGGTTCCCGTCGAAGCGAAGAGACACGAAACGACGCGAAGTGAATTACCTCGGGAGGAACCGGAAATGAAGCGCAACATCGTCATCGCCACCGTCGCCGCCGCGGCCCTGATCGGAGGCGGCACCGTCGCGGCCTACGCGGTCGGTGGCGACGAGAGCGCGCCCACGCGGCAGCAGTCGAACGTGCGGGTCGCCGACGACCGGGACGACAGCGCGGAGGACGGCGCCGAGGACAAGGCGGACGACACCGCCGATGACCGGGACGACGACGTCACCGAGATCCGTTCGGAGGCCGCCGCCGCCAAGGTCACCTCGGCCAAGGTCACCGCCGCCGACGCCATCGCCGCCGCGCTGAAGCACACGCCGGGCACGGCCGTCGCCGCCGACCTGGACGACGACGGCTCGAACGTCTGGGAGGTCAACGTCGTCAAGGGCGACGGCGCCGACTACGACGTCCGGGTCTCCGCGGACAACGGCAAGGTCCTCGGCGCCCAGCGCGACGCCGACGACGACAACGACGGCCGCGAGGACCTCGCCGCGCTGAAGGGCGCGAGCGTGGACGCCCGCGAGGCCGCGCGGGCCGCCGCCGCGAAGGGCGCCGTCACCGACGTCGACCTGGACGACGACGGCCCCGCCGCCTGGAGCGTGGAGACCGCGAAGGGCGAGTGGAAGGTCGACCTCAAGACGGGCAAGGCCACCCAGGACCAGGACGACCGGGACGGTCAGGACGACCGCGACGGCGCCGACGACTGACGTCGGACCGTTCACACGAGGGGTACGGGATGTCCGGTACCCCTCTTTCGTTTCTTTCGCCGGCGTCAGGTCGAGCTGGACCGCGAGCGCGGCACGGTCGCCGTCCAGGTCGGCGTCCGCCCTGACCGCCGGGTCCCGCACCGCATGCCACGGCCAGGGCGGTCAGCAGCATCACGGCACCGGCCAGCGCGAAGCACATCGCCGCCGGCAGCCACCCGACCAGCACACCGGCCGTCGCGGCACCGGCCGTACTGCCCGCGTTGACCGCGGTGTTGACCCAGGCCCCGGCCTGGACCCGGGCCTCGGGCGCGGCCGTCTCGTCGGCGATGAGATACGCGGTGGTGATCAACGGGGCGACGAAGACCCCGGCGACCGCGACCGCCACGGCCAGGGTGCCCAGCCCCTGCGCCAGCCCGGCGCCGCACAACGCAAGACCCAGTCCGGCCGCCTGCCCGGCCAGCCGAGTCCCGGCGGAGGCCCGCCACGCGACGGCCCCGTTGAGCAGCCCGCCGACGGCGCTTCCGGCGGACAGGGCGGCCAGCACCCAGGCGGCCGCACTGCCACCGCCGTGACCGTGCGCCTCGGCGAAGGCCACGACCAGCAGATCGACGACGCCCAGCGCGAGGCCGACCCCGGCGGCGGCGATCACCGGCCGCCCGAGCCCGCGCAGCACTCGCCGCCCGGCCGTACGCGGCCCCGCCTCGCGCCCGCCGGCCGGCACCGCCCGCACCACGGGCGAGGACACGAACCCGGCGGTCCCGACGACCATGAGGGCAGCACCGAGGAGCACACCGACCGCCGGCGGAGCGAAGCCGACGAGCACGCCCACCAGCAACGGCCCCGAGACGAAGAGCAGTTCCTCGGCCACGGCGTCGAGACTGTAGGCCCGCTGCATCAGCGCCCGCTCGGGGGCCAGCCGCCCCCACACCGCCCGCATGGTGGGCCCGAGCGGCGGAGTGCAGGCCCCGGCGAGGGCGCCGGCGGCCCCGAGGACGAACGGCGAGGCACCCGGCCGCCAGACGAGCGCCGCCAGCAGCCCGAGCAGGCAGGTGTGGGCCGCGACCATCGGCACGAGCGCCCGGCGCGGCCCGTACCGGTCGATCAGGGCCGCCCTCGCGGGCGACAGGAAGACGCTGGCACCGGAGAACAGCGCGATGACGATGCCCGCCACCGCGTACGACCCGGAGGCCCGGGCCACGGCGAGCATCACGGACAACGGGGCGACGCCGTACGCCAGCCTGCCGAGCAGGGCGGCGGCGAAGGTACGGCGGGCATGGGGGATCCGGAGAACGGCGGCATACGAAGGCCGCACCACAGACGTGGAAGACACGGAGGTTCCTCGACTCGAGGCGGAAAAGGGAACGCGCGAGCGCCGCGACGGCCCCGGCCGAGCGGCCGTTCACCGTGCGCGGGCAGGGCGTGCCCTATGCCAAGAGGAGGTACATGTGGGTCAACCTAGCAGCGGAGGGCGGGAGTTGACCACGTAGAGGCCCTCGGGCCTCAGGTCCGCGTCAGCCCCGCCACCAGTTCGTCCGCCGCCCGGTAGGGATCCAGTTCCCCGGCGACGATCCGCTCCGCCAGGGCGCCGAGGCGGCGGTCGCCGTGGAGGTCGGCGATGCGTTCGCGCAGGGCCGTGACGGCGATGGACTCCACCTCGCGGGCGGCGCGGGCGCGGCGGCGTTCGGCCAGGACTCCGTGCTCCTCCATCCAGGCGCGGTGCTTCTCCAGGGCTTCGAGGACCTCGTCGATGCCCTCGGCGCGGGCGGCGACCGTCTTGACGATCGGCGGGCGCCAGTCGCCGGGGCCGCGGGATTCGCCGAGGCCGAGCATGTGGTTGAGCTCGCGGGCGGTGGCGTCGGCGCCGTCGCGGTCGGCCTTGTTGACGACGTACACGTCGCCGATCTCCAGGATGCCCGCCTTCGCCGCCTGGATGCCGTCGCCCATGCCGGGGGCGAGCAGGACGACGGAGGTGTCGGCCTGGGAGGCGATCTCCACCTCCGACTGGCCGACGCCGACCGTCTCGACCAGGATCACGTCGCACCCCGCCGCGTCGAGCACACGGATCGCCTGCGGGGCGGCCCACGCGAGGCCGCCGAGGTGGCCGCGCGTCGCCATCGAGCGGATGTAGACGCCGGGGTCGGAGGCGTGGTCCGACATCCGGACGCGGTCCCCGAGCAGAGCGCCGCCCGAGAACGGCGAGGACGGGTCGACGGCCAGGACGCCGACCCGCTTGCCCTGCTTGCGGTACGCGGTCACCAGGGCGGAGGTGGACGTCGACTTGCCCACCCCCGGAGAGCCCGTGAGGCCGACGACGTACGCGTTGCCCGTCAGCGGGGCGAGCGCCGCCATGACCTCCCGCAGCTGCGGGGACGCCCCCTCCACCAGGGAGATCAGCCGGGCCACAGCCCTCGGCCTGCCCTCCCTGGCCTGGGCCACCAGCGTGGAGACGTCCTGCATCACAGCTCCGTTCCGAGAGTCACGTACGGCGGGTTCAGGCCTTGGGTACCCGCACGATCAGCGCGTCACCCTGCCCGCCGCCACCGCACAGCGCGGCCGCGCCGACCCCGCCGCCCCGCCGCTTCAGCTCCAGGGCCAGGTGCAGGACGAGTCGCGCACCCGACATACCGATCGGATGGCCCAGGGCGATGGCCCCACCGTTGACGTTCACCTTTTCGGAGGACACTCCGAGGTCCTTCATTGACTGCACCGCGACGGCGGCGAAGGCCTCGTTGATCTCGATCAGGTCGAGGTCGGAGACCTCCAGGCCCTCCTTCTTCAGGGCGTGCAGGATGGCGTTGGAGGGCTGGGACTGGAGGCTGTTGTCCGGGCCCGCGACGTTGCCGTGGGCGCCGATCTCGGCGATCCAGTCCAGGCCGAGCTCCTGCGCCTTGGCCTTGCTCATGACGACGACCGCGGCGGCACCGTCGGAGATCTGCGAGGACGAGCCCGCCGTGATGGTGCCCTCCTTCGAGAAGGCCGGGCGCAGCTTGCCGAGCGACTCCGCGGTGGTGTCGCCGCGGATGCCCTCGTCCTTGCTGAAGAGGATCGGGTCGCCCTTGCGCTGCGGGATCTCGACCGGGGTGATCTCCGCCTCGAAGATCGCGTTCTTCTGCGCGGCGGCGGCGCGCTGGTGGGACAGGGCGGCGATCTCGTCCTGCTCGGGGCGCAGGATGCCGAGGCGGGTGTTGTGCTTCTCCGTCGACTCGCCCATGGCGATGTTCTCGAAGGCGTCGGTCAGACCGTCGTACGCCATCGCGTCGATCATCTGCACCGCGCCGTACTTGTAGCCCTCGCGGGACTTCGGCAGCAGGTGCGGGGCGTTGGTCATGGACTCCTGACCGCCCGCGACGATCACGTCGAACTCGCCGGCGCGGATCAGCTGGTCCGCGAGGGCGATCGCGTCGAGGCCGGACAGACAGACCTTGTTGATGGTGAGCGCCGGGACGCTCATCGGGATGCCGGCCTTCACGGCCGCCTGGCGTGCCGGGATCTGGCCCGCGCCGGCCTGCAGCACCTGGCCCATGATCACGTACTGCACCTGGTCGCCACCGATCCCCGCACGGTCGAGGGCGGCCTTGATCGCGAAGCCGCCGAGGTCGGCTCCGGAGAAGGACTTCAGCGAGCCGAGCAGCCGCCCCATCGGGGTGCGGGCACCCGCGACGATCACGGACGTCGTGCCGTTTCCAGAAGACATGAGGTGCGATCCCCTTCCAGCTTGGACAGCCGAGGAGTGAACGAGGGTTTACTTCGAATGTACTGAGTGGCACTCCGTGCCGTCACCGGGCCGTCGGTGTGATCGCGCGCACGTTGCGTAACCACCTCGGGAGCGCTGCACTGAACAACATGCTGACGCGAATCGACCACATCGGGATCGCCTGTTTCGACCTCGACAAGACCGTCGAGTTCTATCGGGCCACCTATGGCTTCGAGGTGTTCCACTCCGAGGTCAACGAGGAGCAGGGCGTCCGCGAGGCCATGCTCAAGATCAACGAAACCTCCGACGGCGGCGCCTCCTACCTGCAGCTTCTCGAACCCACGCGCCCGGATTCGACCGTCGCGAAGTGGCTCGACAAGAACGGCGAGGGTGTCCACCACATCGCTTTCGGTACGGCGGATGTCGACGCTGATGCCGCCGACATCAAGGACAAGGGCGTACGCGTTCTGTACGAAGAGCCCCGACGCGGCTCCATGGGGTCACGAATCACCTTCCTGCACCCAAAGGATTGCCACGGCGTACTGACAGAACTGGTCACTTCGGCGCCTGTTGAGTCACCTGAGCACTGACCCTCGTACATATGGGCCGGTAGGGTTGGGGGCGGTCGCCGCTCACTCCAGGGTGACCCGGCCCCTCCGTCCTGACGGTGGGACCGTCCGGGGTCCGGGTTTCGGGGGACGAGGGTGGGGCAACAGCCCGTGCTCCGCCGTTGATCTGACACCATTCCCCGGGGGCCCCGTTCGGCGGATGGACGGTGCTCGTATGGAGAGACTTGCGACCAGGGGACGGATGGGACCGCGCAGTGCGGGGCTACGAACGCCAGGAGCGAGAGCCGGCGGCTGACGTCGACCACCTCTCTCGGTTCGAGGCCGAGATGGATCGGCTGAAGACCGAGCGGGAAAAGGCGATTCAGCACGCCGAGGACCTCGGCTACCAGGTCGAGGTGCTGCGCGCCAAGTTGCACGAGGCGCGGCGCACCATCATGTCCCGACCGGCCTTCGACGGCGGTGACATCGGCTATCAGGCCGAACAGCTGCTGCGGAACGCCCAGGTCCAGGCGGACCAGCTGCGCCAGGACGCCGAGCGGGAGCTGAGCCAGGCCCGCGCGCAGACCCAGCGCATCCTGCAGGAGCACGCGGAGAACGCGGCCCGCCTGCAGGCCGAGCTGCACCAGGAGGCGGTCACCCGCCGCCAGCAGCTGGACCAGGAGCTGGCCGAGCGACGGCAGACCGTCGAGTCGCACGTCAACGAGAACGTGGCGTGGGCCGAGCAGCTGCGCGCCCGCAGTGAGTCGCAGGCCCGCCGTCTGCTGGACGAGTCCCGCGCCGAGGCCGAGCAGGCCATGGCGACCGCGCGCGCCGAGGCCGAGCGGCTCACCGGCGAGGCCCGCCAGCGCCTCACGGGTGCGGCCGAGGAGGCCCGGGCGGAGGCCGAGCAGATCCTGCTCCGGGCCCGTACGGACGCCGAGCGGCTGCTGAACGCCGCGTCCACGCAGGCCCAGGAGGCCACCGACCACGCCGAGCAGCTGCGCAGCTCCACGGCGACCGAGTCGGACAGCGCCCGCCGCCAGGCCACCGAACTCAGCCGCGCCGCCGAGCAGCGCATGGCGGAGGCCGAGGAGGCGCTGCGCAAGGCGCAGGCCGAGGCCGAGAAGCTGGTCGCCGAGGCCACGACGGCCGCCGAGAAGGCGCTCTCCAGTGCCGAGTCGGCCAACGAGCAGCGCATGCGTACGGCGAAGGAGCAGGTCGCCCGCCTGGTCAGCGAGGCCACCAAGGAGGCCGAGACCACCAAGTCGGACGCCGAGCAGGTCGTCGCCGACGCGCGCGCCGAGGCCGAGAAGATCGTCGCCGAGGCCGCCGAGAAGGCCCGCACGATCACCGCCGAGGAGAGCGCGACCCAGCTGTCGAAGGCGGCCAAGACCGCCGAGGACGTCCTCAACAAGGCGCAGGAGGACGCGCAGAACACCACCAAGGCCGCCGCCGAGGAGGCCGAGCGGATCCGCACGGAGGCCGAGGCCGAGGCGGACCGGCTGCGCGCGGAGGCGCATGACATCGCCGAGCAGCTCAAGGGCTCGGCGAAGGACGACACCAAGGAGTACCGCGCCAAGACGGTCGAGCTGCAGGAGGAGGCCCGCCGGCTGCGCGGCGAGGCCGAGCAGCTGCGCTCGGACGCGGTCGCCGAGGGCGAGAAGATCCGTGCGGAGGCCCGCAAGGAGGCCGTCCAGCAGATCGAGGAGGCGGCCAAGACCGCCGAGGAGCTGCTCGCCAAGACCCGGCAGGACGCGGACGAGCTGCGCCAGAAGGCCACGACGGACAGCGAGAAGGTCCGCACCGAGGCCATCGAGCGCGCGACGACGCTGCGCCGCCAGGCCGAGGAGACCCTCCAGCGCACCCGTCAGGAGGCCGAGCGGCACCGCGAGGAGGTCGTCGAGCAGGCCGAGGGCATCAAGTCCGACGCCGAGCAGGCCGCCCGTGAGCTGCGCGAGGAGACCGAGCGCGGCGTCGAGGCCCGCCGCGCGGAGGCCGCCGAGGAGCTGGCCCGGCTGCACACCGAGGCCGAGCAGCGGCTCGCGGCGGCCGAGGAGGCGCTCAGCGACGCCCGTGAGGAGGCCGCCCGCATCCGGCGCGAGGCAGCCGAGGAGACCGAGCGGCTGCGCACCGAGGCCGCCGAGCGGATCCGTACGCTGCAGCAGCAGGCCGAGGAGGAGGCCGACCGGCTGCGCAACGAGGCCGCGTCCGACGCGTCCGCGTCCCGTGCCGAGGGCGAGGCCATCGCCGTACGCCTGCGGTCGGAGGCCGCCGCCGAGGCCGAGCGGCTGAAGTCGGAGGCCCAGGACACCGCCGATCGGGTACGGGCCGAGGCACAGGCCGCCGCCGAGCGGCTCGGCACCGAGGCGTCCGAGACGCTGGCCGCCGCACAGGAGGAGGCCGCCCGGCGCCGCCGCGAGGCCGAGGAGACCCTCGGCTCCGCCCGCCAGGAGGCCGACCAGGAGCGTGAGCGGGCCCGCGAGCAGAGCGAGGAGCTGCTGGCATCCGCCCGTAAACGGGTGGAGGACGCGCAGGCCGAGGCGGTGCGGCTGGTCGAGGAGGCCGACCGGCGCGCCACCGAGATGGTGTCGGCGGCCGAGCAGCACGCCCAGCAGGTCCGCGACTCCGTGTCGGGGCTGCACGAGCAGGCCCAGGAGGAGATCTCCGGGCTGCGCAACGCGGCCGAGCATGCGGCGGACCGTACCCGCCGGGAGGCCCAGGAGGAGGCGGACCGGGTCCGCTCCGACGCCTACGCCGAGCGGGAGCGGGCCAGCGAGGACGCGGGCCGCATCCGCCGCGAGGCGAACGAGGAGTCCCAGGCCGCCAAGTCCCTCGCCGAGCGC
Organism: Streptomyces sp. NPDC051738; assembly: GCF_044453205.1. Taxonomy (NCBI): domain Bacteria; kingdom Bacillati; phylum Actinomycetota; class Actinomycetes; order Kitasatosporales; family Streptomycetaceae; genus Streptomyces; species Streptomyces sp. NPDC051738. Next base: position 61,547 of record NZ_JBITCM010000004.1, read on the forward strand.
ACCGTCGGGGAGGCGATCGCCGAGGCGGAGCGGCTGCGGTCGGACGCCGCCGAGCACGCCCAGCGGGTGCGTACGGATGCGTCGGAGACCGTCGCCGAGGCCGAGCAGGCCGCGTCGCGCACCCGGGCGGACGCCCGCGAGGACGCCAACCGGATCCGCTCGGACGCGGCGACGCAGGCCGACACCCTCATCACCGAGGCGCGTTCGGAGGCGGAGCGGCTCCAGTCGGAGACGGTCACCGAGGCCGACCGGGTGCGCACCGAGGCGCGCGCCAAGGCCGAGAAGCTGGTCGGGGACGCCACGTCGGACGCGGAGCGGCTGCGCGCCGAGGCCGCGGAGACGGTCGGGTCGGCGCAGCAGCACGCGGAGCGGGTCCGCAGCGACTCCGAGCGGGTCAAGGCGGAGGCCGCGGCGGAGGCCGAGCGACTCGTCACGGCGGCGCGCGAGGAGGCCGAGCGCACCCTCGACGAGGCCCGCAAGGACGCGGGCAAGCGTCGCCAGGACGTGGCCGAGCAGGTCGACAAGCTCATCTCCGAGACCACGGCCGAGGCCGACAAGCTGCTCACCGAGGCGCAGCAGCAGGCGCACAAGACGACCGCGGACGCCGAGGCGCAGGCCGACACCATGGTGGGCGCCGCCCGCACGGAGGCCGACCGCCTCGTCTCGGAGGCGACGGTCGAGGGCAACTCGCTGGTGGAGAAGGCCCGTACGGACGCGGACGAGCTGCTCGTCGGCGCCCGCCGGGACTCCACCTCGATCAGGGAGCGGGCGGAGGAGCACCGCGACCGTGTCACCGGCGAGGTCGAGGCGCTGCACGACCGGGCCCGCCGGGAGATCGCCGAGACGATGAAGTCGACCGGCGACCGCTGCGACGCGCTCATCAAGGCCGCCGAGGAGCAGATGGCCAAGGCGCAGGCGAAGGCCAAGGAGCTGGTGTCGGAGGCCAACTCCGAGGCCGGCAAGGTCCGTATCGCCGCCGTCAAGAAGGCCGAGGGCCTGCTTAAGGAGGCCGAGCAGAAGCGGTCCACGCTGATCCGCGAGGCCGAGGAGCTCAAGGCCGAGGCGATCCGCGAGGCCCGGCGCACGGTCGAGGAGGGCAAGCGCGAACTGGAGGTCCTGGTGCGGCGGCGCGAGGACATCAACGCCGAGATCTCGCGTGTCCAGGACGTCCTGGAGGCGTTGGAGTCCTTCGAGGCACCGTCCGCCGGCAAGGATGGCGGGGTCAAGGCCGGTGCGACAGTGGGCGCCCCCCGATCGGGTGGCAAGTCGCCGGACAGCTAGCCAAGAGACCGGACTGCGGTGTTTTCTGGGGTCTTTGACCAGATCTTTGGCAAGCAGTCCTGAGGTTAGCCACCCAAAAGGGGTGTCATTCTCCAGATCAAACACGCATCCGCTCGATGACACACCGCTTCGGCCCCTAGGATTCCACCTATCACCTCACCGGTCTCATTCGACAGGAACCCCATGAGCGACACTTCCCCCTACGGCTTCGAGCTTGTGCGGCGTGGGTACGACCGCGCGCAGGTGGACGAACGCATCTCGAAGCTCGTCTCCGACCGCGACAGCGCTCTGGCCCGCATCACCGCTCTGGAAAAGCGCATCGAGGAGCTCCACCTCGAAACGCAGAACGCCCAGGCCCAGGTGACCGACGCCGAGCCGTCGTACGCCGGACTCGGCGCGCGTGTCGAGAAGATCCTCCGCCTCGCCGAGGAAGAGGCCAAGGATCTGCGCGAGGAGGCCCGCCGCGCTGCCGAGCAGCACCGCGAGCTCGCCGAGTCCGCGGCCCAGCAGGTGCGCAACGACGCAGAATCGTTCGCTGCGGAGCGCAAGTCCAAGGCCGAGGACGAGGGCGTCCGGATCGTCGAGAAGGCCAAGAGCGACGCCTCCCAGCTGCGCGCCGAGGCGCAGAAGGACGCTCAGTCCAAGCGCGAGGAGGCCGACGCCCTCTTCGAGGAGACCCGCGCCAAGGCCGCGCAGGCCGCCGCCGACTTCGAGACGAACCTCGCCAAGCGCCGCGAGCAGTCCGAGCGCGACCTGGCGTCCCGTCAGGCCAAGGCCGAGAAGCGCCTCGCCGAGATCGAGCACCGGGCGGAGCAGCTGCGCCTGGAGGCGGAGAAGCTGCGCACCGACGCCGAGCGCCGTGCCCGCCAGACGGTGGAGACGGCCCAGCGCCAGGCCGAGGACATCGTGGCCGACGCCAACGCCAAGGCCGACCGCATCCGTTCGGAATCCGAGCGCGAGCTCGCGGCTCTCACCAACCGCCGCGACAGCATCAACGCTCAGCTGACGAACGTCCGCGAGATGCTGGCGACGCTCACGGGCGCCGCGGTGGCCGCCGCCGGCACCCCGGCCGAGGACGAGCCGATCTCCCGTGGGGTTCCCGCCCAGCAGACCCGGTAACGATCCGGCGCACGTCTGCTGAATTTTGGCAAAGCCCTCTGCCACTGGGGTGGCAGAGGGCTTTGTCCCGTTTTAGCGTGGGCGGCATGATCGAGCTAGAGGGGCTGACCAAGCGGTACGGCGAGAAGGTGGCGGTCAACAACCTGACCTTCACCGTCAGACCGGGCATGGTCACGGGCTTCCTCGGCCCGAACGGCGCCGGGAAGTCCACCACGATGCGGATGATCCTCGGCCTCGACCACCCCACCGCGGGCGACGTCCGCATCGACGGCAAGCACTACGACCAGCTCAAGGACCCGCTGACGTACATCGGTGCCCTGCTGGAGGCCAAGGCCTGGCACGGCGGGCGCAGCGCCTACAACCATCTGCTGTGCCTCGCCCAGAGCAACGGCATCGCGAAGCGGCGGGTGCGCGAGGTGCTGGAGACGGTGGGGCTCACGACGGTCGCGCGCAAGAAGACCAAGGGCTTCTCGATGGGCATGGGCCAACGGCTCGGCATCGCGGGCGCGCTGCTCGGCGATCCCCGGATCCTGATGTTCGACGAGCCGGTCAACGGCCTCGACCCCGAGGGCATCCACTGGATCCGCAACCTGATGAAGTCCCTTGCCACACAGGGCCGTACGGTCTTCGTCTCCTCGCACCTGATGAGCGAGATGGCGCTGACCGCCGACCACCTCGTCGTCATCGGGCAGGGCCGGCTGCTCGCCGACACCACCATGGCCGACTTCATCGAGCGCAACTCCAAGTCGTACGTCCGGATCCGCACCCCGCAGCGGGAGCGGCTGCTCGACGTGCTGCACACGGCCGGGATCACGGCCGTGGAGACGGGCAACGGCACGCTCGAAGTGGACGGCGGCAAGGCGGAGCAGATCGGGGAGCTGGCGGCGCGGCACGGGGTCGTGCTGCACGAGCTGAGCCCGCAACAGGCCTCGCTTGAGGAGGCGTTCATGCAGCTGACCGCGGAGTCGGTGGAGTACTACGCGCACGCCGAGGCACAGCCGCCCACGCAGCCGCCCCCCGAGCAGCGGCCGTGGGGCGAAGGCTGGAGGAGGAGCTGAACATGGCAGCCACCCAGGTCATCCGCTCCGAGTGGACCAAGATCCGCTCCGTCGCCTCCACCGTGTGGACGCTCTCGCTCGCCGTGGTGATCACCATCGCCCTGGGCATGCTGATCGCCGCCCTGTCGAAGAGCGAGTTCGACAGCATGAGCCGGGGCGACCAGCTGTCCTTCGACCCGACCTTCATCAGCTTCGCCGGGATGAGCCTCGGTCAGCTCGCGATGATCGTGTTCGGGGTGCTCGTCGTCTCGAACGAGTACAGCACCGGCATGATCCGCACCTCACTGGCCGCCGTGCCACGCCGCGGCACCTTCCTGTTCAGCAAGATCGCGGTGGCCACCGGCCTCTGTCTCGTCGTCGGCCTGGTCACCAGCTTCGTCGCGTTCTTCCTCGGGCAGGCGATGCTCGGCGCGCACCGGGCGGAGATCGGCGACCCGGGTGTGCTGCGCGCGGTGATCGGCGGCGGGCTCTACATGACCCTGATCGCGATGTTCTCGATGGGCGTCGCCGCGATGCTGCGCTCGCCGATGCTGTCGCTGGGCATCCTGATGCCGTTCTTCTTCCTGGTCTCCAACATTCTCGGCAACGTCTCGGCCACCGAGAAGATCGGCCGGTATCTGCCGGACCAGGCGGGCAGCCGGATCATGCAGGTGGTCACCCCGATCGACGACGACAAGCCGTACGGCCCCTGGGGCGGGCTCGGGATCATGGTGCTGTGGGTGATCGCGGCGATCGTGGGTGGCTACGTGACGATCAAGAAGCGGGACGCGTAGGGGGTTCCCGGGTGGCCGCCGGGCCGCAAGGTTTTACCAGCTCTTGAGTGGAACCGTCAGCGCCTCGGTATCCTCCTAACCCTTACGGGGGGCGTGTGCCCCGCTGTCCTGAACCTTTCGATGGGTGCGGAGCATGATCGAGGCAGTCGGCCTGACCAAGCGTTACGGCGACAAGACCGCTGTGTACAACCTGTCCTTCCAGGTGCGGCCCGGTGCGGTCACCGGCTTCCTGGGCCCCAACGGCTCGGGCAAGTCGACGACGATGCGGATGATCCTCGGCCTGGACAACCCGACCGCGGGCCATGTCACCATCGGCGGCTATCCCTACCGCAGGCTGCCCAACGCCCCCCGCCAGGTCGGCGCCCTGCTGGACGCCAAGGCGGTGCACGGCGGCCGGGCCGCCCGCAACCACCTGCTGTCCCTCGCCCAGCTGTCCGGCATCCCGGCCCGCCGCGTGGACGAGGTGCTGGGCGTGGTCGGCCTCCAGGACGTGGCCAGGAGGCGCTCCAAGGGCTTCTCGCTCGGCATGGGCCAGCGGCTCGGCATCGCAGCCGCGCTGCTCGGCGACCCTCAGGTGCTGCTGTTCGACGAGCCGGTCAACGGCCTCGACCCCGAGGGCATCCTCTGGGTGCGCAACCTGATGAAGTCGCTGGCCGCCGAGGGCCGGACCGTCTTCGTCTCCTCGCACCTGATGAGCGAGATGGCGCTGACCGCCGACCACCTGATCGTGATCGGCCGCGGGCAGCTGCTCGCCGACATGAGCGTCCAGGACTTCATCGCGGCGAACTCGGCCGGCTTCGCCCGGGTCCGCACCCCGGACACCGAGCCGCAGCTGCGCGAGAAGCTGGCCGGCGCGCTCACCGAGGCGGGCGGCCATGTGCTGCCCGAGCAGGACGGCGCGCTGCGGGTGACCGGTCTGCCGCTCCCCCGCATCAGCGACATCGCGCACGACACCGACGTACGGCTGTGGGAGCTGTCGCCGCACCAGGCCTCGCTGGAGGAGGCGTACATGCGGATGACGCAGGGCGCGGTCGACTACCGCTCGACGGCCGACCAGAAGGAGGGGCTCCAGCAGCCGCTCCCGCCGGGCGCGCAGCCGCAGATGCCGGTCCCCGGCCAGGGCCAGCCGGGCTGGTACGCCCCGCCGCCGCCCCAGCAGGGCGGGCAGCCGTTCGCCCCGCCGCAGGGGGCGCCCGCCGGCCCCTACGGCGCGCCCGACGCGGGCACGGCCAACCCGTACGCCCAGCAGGCGCCCCAGACGCCGCCCAGCCAGGCTCCGGGACAGTCCGCCGTGCCGCAGGCCGCCGCCGCGCCCGCGCCGCAGCAGGCGCCCGCACAGCCGCCCGCGTTCGCCCCCGAGCCGACCGCCGCTCCCTCCGCCCCTGCCGCCCCGACCCAGCCCGAGGACGCCCGATGAGCACGCCCCAGCCCCCGATGCCGCAGACCGCCGCACCGAACTGGCAGGCGGCGCCCGGCTCGTCGTACCCCGCCTACACCTCGCCGATCCCCGTCGTGCGCACGCACCTCGGGCACGCGCTCTCCTCCGAGTGGACGAAGATCCGGTCGGTGCGCTCCACGATGTGGACGCTCGGCGTGTTCGTGCTGCTCGTCGTCGGCATCGGCCTCGGGGCCGCCGCGCTGGTCGCCGCCAACTCCGAGGGGGCCGGCCTGGAGGGCGAGAACCCGCTGGCGTTCGGCTCCTTCGGGCTGCTGCTCGGCAGCATGTGCATCATCACGCTGGGCGTGCTGACCACGGCCTCGGAGTACGGCACCGGCATGATCCGCACCACGATGACCGCGTGCCCGACCCGTGGCCGGGTGCTGGCGGCGAAGGCCATCGTGTTCTTCGCGGTCGCGTTCGTGGTGACGCTGTCGTCGGCCGTCCTGGTCGCCCTCGCGGACGTGGCCATGCTGGAGGGCGCGCGGGAGCCGTCCGGCGAGGAGTGGCTGAAGGGCACGGTCGGCATCTCGCTCTTCATCGCGCTGCTCGGCCTGCTGTCGCTGGTCGTCGGATCGATCATCCGGCACTCGGCGGGCGCGATCACCATCATGATCGGCGTCGTGCTGGCCCCGCTGGTCATCGCGATGTTCATGTTCTCGGAGTCGCTGCGGGACCTCCAGCAGGCCCTGATCGAGTACTCGATCCCGAACCAGCTCAGTGTCTTCTACTCCCAGTCCCTCAGCGAGTCCGGCCCGTCCGGCTGGGACCCGCTGTGGATCATGCTCGGCGTGACGGCCGCCGCGTTCGCCGGCGCCTACGCACTACTGGAGAAGCGGGACGTGTAAGTCCACAGGCTCTCAGGAACCGGCTCAGAACCTCGGCGCGTTACGGGACCGCTGCACCCGCGTGGTGCGGCGGTCCTTCGCGTTCCAGCACGCCTTGTGCCAGTGGCGGCGGTCGTCGACGCCCCCGTGGTCCGGCCAGGCGACGACGTGCGGGACGCCGTCCGGGATCATCTGGTCGCAGCCCGGGCAGCGGTACGACTTGCCCTGTGCGCTCGCGCCCGCCACATGCCGCACGTTCCAGTCCTCGCCCTGCCAGTTCTCCGTGGACTGCCAGCCGCCGTAACGGCCGGACCGGTCGGCCTCGGCGCTGTGCGCGGACGAGGCACCGCCCTGGGGGCCATTCGGTCGGTTGCGACGCGGGGACACGGAACACCTCTCGGGGCTATACAGGATGCACGGGTCATGTCCAGCCTACGCGGCACGGACAGGGGTAGCCGTACGGCACCAACCCCCACAAGTCCCGCACTTCGGCGATTCGTTCTCCCGACAATCCGCAAATCTCTTCGCCAAGCCGTGTCCTCGGCACGTGTCAGACGGTTATGCCGGGTGGGGGAGCTCCGCGTCGGAGCCAAGGAAGCAGGAAAAGCAATGCGCGTAGGAAGTTTCGTGTTGGCGGCCCGGTTCCCGGGGCAGGGCGACGGGGAAGCGCTGCACCGTGCGGTCCGCTCCGCCGAGGTCGCCGAGGAAGCGGGCCTCGACTCGGTCTGGCTGGCCGAGCACCACTTCGTGCCGTACGGCACCTGCCCGTCCGCGATCACCCTGGCCGCGTTACTGCTCGGCCGCACCAGGCGACTGCGGGTCGGCACGGCGGTCAGCGTGCTGCCCACCGCCCACCCGGTGGCCGTCGGCGAACAGGCCGCGCTGCTGCACATCACCTCCGGCGGGCGGTTCTCGCTGGGCGTGGGGCGCGGCGGACCCTGGGTCGACCTGGAGGTGTTCGGCCAGGGCCTCAAGGCGTACGAGGAGGGGTTCCCGGAATCACTCGATCTGCTGCTGCGCTGGCTGCGCGAACCCTCGGTCGCGGCCGTCGGCGAGCGGTTCGGCTTCCGCGAAGTCCCCGTCGTACCAAGGCCGTCGGACTGCCTCACGGACGCCGAGGGGCCCGAGGTCGTCGTGGCCTGTACATCGCCGCGGAGCGTGCGTCTCGCGGCCGAGCGCGGGCTGCCGATGCTGCTCGGGATGCATGTGGGCGACGAGGAGAAGGCCGAGATGGTCGCCCTGTGGCGGGACCTGGCCCGCGCGGCCGGTCGGCCGGCGGACGAGATCCACGGCGCGGCCCATGTGTCGGCCGGCGTCTGCCAGATCGCGGACCGTCGCACGGACGCGGTCGAGAGCCTCACGAAGGCGATGCCGGGCTGGCTCCGGCAGGGCCTGGAGGCCCATGTGACCGTGGACGGCCGCCATCGCGCGATGCGCGACCCGCTGGCCTACACCGAACTGCTCTGCGGGCTGCACCCGGTGGGCACCCCGCGGCTGTGCGCCGACCGCCTGGCGGCGACCAGCGAACGGACCGGCATCTCCCGCTTCGCCCTGCTCGTCGAGGGCTCGGGCGACCTGGCGGCGACCGAGGAGAACGTACGACGGCTGGGCACCGAAGTGCTGCCACACCTCGGCTGAGAGCCTGTCCACAGGCCCTGAACCGCCCTGCCGAGGATTGCACGGCCCGGTCACACCTGAACCCCCGGTCCGCCAGGAGGGCTTGCCGCCCCACTACTCAATGCACCTCCCGCGTAAGGAGCGGCAAGCAAGCGGGTCACTGCGTCAGCAGTCCCGGAATTCCGGGGACTGGTTCAGCACCTGACTGCGGACCGAGGTGAAGCGGGCATGCGTCTCGTCGACCGAGACGTCAAGCGGGAACACCGCCACCCGGTGGCAGTTCTGGAAGGCCAGTCGCACCCCGAAGTGCCGCTGCAGCGCGCCGCGTATCGCGTCACTCGCAAGCGCACGCAGCAGCTGGCCACGTGCCTGCTCGTCCGGCGGGGGCGTCTGGTTGTCGGCGAACGAGCCGCCGTCGACCTTCAGCTGGGCCACCAGGGAGCTGATCATCTCCCACGCATAGGGCAGGGAGGTCCGGACGCAGTCGACGAAGGCTGCTTCGTCGACCTCGCCTCGCTCGGCCTGTTCGAGTAGGGCCGGTGAGACGTCGAGCGACATGGGTTCTCCTCTCGCACCCCCGCAGTAGCAGGGGTTGCCGGACAGATAAGGAAGTTCGCGATACCGGACACTCTGTGTACACGCCTCGCGACCTCCCGTTTAATACGGTAGGCAACGGACGGTGACGGCACCAGGAGAATGCGTACATGGGCGGTCCTCGTTAGGCACACAATCGGCCAGAAATGAACAGGGGCAGTCCGGGGTCATACGGACTCTCGCAGGGCGAATCGCGTCCACCGGGACCCGTCGAGTAGCGTTGCCGACCATGCGTCTCGTCATTGCCCGATGCTCCGTCGACTACGCGGGCCGGCTCACCGCCCATCTGCCCACGGCACCCCGTCTGATCCTGGTCAAGGCGGACGGCAGCGTGTCGATCCACGCGGACGACCGGGCCTACAAACCCCTGAACTGGATGTCGCCGCCCTGCACGCTGAAGGAGGGGGACGGCGAGCAGCAGGACGTCTGGACGGTCACCAACAAAGCGGGCGAGAAGCTGATCATCACGATGGAGGAGATCCTCCATGACTCCTCGCACGAACTGGGCGTGGATCCTGGCCTGATCAAGGACGGCGTGGAAGCGCACCTCCAGGAACTCCTCGCCGACCGCATCGAGACGCTGGGCGAGGGCTACACGCTCATCCGCCGCGAATACATGACGGCCATCGGGCCGGTCGACATCCTGTGCCGGGACGCCGAGGGCCAGACGGTCGCGGTCGAGATCAAGCGCCGGGGCGAGATCGACGGCGTGGAGCAACTCACGCGCTACCTCGACCTGTTGAACCGCGACCCCCATCTCGCGCCGGTGCGCGGCATCTTCGCGGCCCAGGAGATCAAGCCGCAGGCCCGGGTCCTGGCGACGGACCGGGGGATCGGGTGCCAGGTGCTGGACTATGACGCGATGCGGGGGATCGAGGACGACAAGTTGCGGTTGTTCTGACCGACCGTTCTTGGCCGTTCTTGGCCGACCTCGATTTTTTTACGACAGTGAGGGCCGGGTCCTGGTGGACCCGGCCCTCTTGTCCTGATCGGCGCCTCAGATCACCGAGTCCGAGATCACCGAGTCCGAGGTGGTGCTCGGCGTGCCCTCGTCGGTGGATGCCGGGGCGCTCGCCGAGCTGGTGGTCTCCGCCGGGCTGGACGGAGCCGGACCACTGGCCGTGGTGGATGTCTCCGGGGGCGATGGCGAAGCCGTCGGCGTGGGCGTCTCCGACGCCGACGGCGTAGGTGTCTCCGAGTCAGTCGGTGGAGGCGTCTCCGACTCCGTGGGCGAAGGCGGATCCGACTCGGTCGGCTTGGATGTCGGCTTGGATGTCGGCTTCGTCGGCGAACTCGACGTGCCCCCGCCGGAACCGCTTGTGCCACTCGGGTCGTCCGACGGCTCCGTGGAGCCATCCGTCGGCGTCGGGTCGTCCGCCGTCCCGTACGTCCCGTCAGGGCCCGGATCCGTCGGTCGGCTCGTCGCCGTGCCGGTGTCGCCGGTGTTCTTGTCGTCGTCGCCCTCGGCCTTGTCCGCGCCCAGGCTGTCGTCGCCGACGCCCTGGCTCGCGGACGGGTTGACGCCGACCTGGTCGGCCGGGACGTTCGGGTCGTTGTCGGAGGTCGCCCCGAGCGTCACCACCGTGCCGAGCACCGCCACGAGGAGCGCGCCCGCGCCGGCCGCGACGAGGTTGCGCCGCGCGAAGTTCCGGACGCCGCCGCGGCCCTTGTGCGCGGCCGACGGGGACGACTGAGCGGACGACTGGTGGGTGACCAGCACCGTGGTGTCGCCGCCCGTGGGGAACGCGGCCGGCACGCCACCCGGCGGCGACTGCGACTCCTCGTACCGGGCGTCCGGCACCTCCTCCCCCGCGGTCGCGCCGAACGCGGCCACGCCCACCCCCGGCGTCGTACCGGAGCGGTCCGAGACCAGCGCCAGGGCCCGGCGGCCCGCGACCGTGCCGCGCTTGTCGGCGAGGGCGCCGCGCAGCCCGATGGAGGTCTCCAGCTCGGCGCGGGCCCGGTCAAGCCGGCCGCCGCAGAGCGCGTGGATGCCCAGTTCGTGGTGGAAGTACGCCTGCTCGGAGACGTCACCGGCCAGGCGGGCGGCCTCGGCGCCGGCCCGCAGCACCCGCTCCCAGGCGCTCCAGTGCAGCCCCGCGGCGAAGGCGGGCGCGGCCGTGCGGGCCAGCTGCACGGTCGGGCTGTCCTCGCCCTCGGCGGGCGGGCTCGTGGTCGGCACCAGCACGCCCAGCGCGGCGAGCACGGCGTCGGCCTCGGCGCACACACGCTCCGGCGTGACCGACGGGTGCCCGGCCCACCAGGCGTAGTGCCGGGCGGCGGTGAGGGCGCCGCCCTTGACGTCCTCGGCGTATCCGGCGGCCTCCAGCTGGGCCTGTACGCCCGCGGCGAGGCGGTAGCGGGAGCCGACGGGCGAGACCAGCCCGCAGTCGGCGAGCTCGCCCAGCGCGGCGTCCGCGTGGGTGTCACCGACGAGCGCGGGCAGGTGCGCCTGGTGCGGCACCTCGCCGCCGAGCGCGACGGCGAACTTCAGGGTGGCGCGGGCCGAGGCGCTGAGCCGCGAGGCGAGCAGCGGCGCGGGGCCGGCCGCCTCGCCGAGCGACGGCAGCGGCACGTCCTCGTTGCCTGTCTCGCCGCCGATTGGAGCGTCGAAGGGCGCGTCGACGGGGGCCGCGTCCTCGAAGACGCCGTACTCGTCGACGGCGTCCGCGCCGGCCCGCAGCCGGTCCCGCTGCCGCAGCAGCGCCCCGGCCTGGACGAACCTGAGCGGCAGGCCCTCCGACTCGAACCACAGGTCGCCCGCCCAGTTCAGCTCGTCCTCGGTGAGGACCCGGCCGACCCCGCGCTCCAGGAGGTCCACGCTCTCGGCACGGTCGAGCCCGCCGAGGACGACGTCCTCGATGCCGGACTCGACAGACGGCGCGGGCACGTCGGGTGTGGCGCCGATCAGGAAGGCGCACTCCGGGGTCGCGTCCAGCAGCTCGTCGAGAGCGGCGCCGCCGAACTCGATGTCGTCCAGGACGACGACGGCGCCGACCTCGCGGACGAAGGTGAGCAGTTCGTCCCGGTCCGGGCGGTGCAGGGGTGCGCTGTAGACGGCGTGGAAGAGGTCGTACAGCAGGTCGGCGGGTGCGCGATGGAAGCCGGTGAGGCGGACCACACCGTCGGGGGCAAGATCCTCGCAGTCCTCGGCGACGAGGTCGAGGAGGCTGGTGCGGCCGGCGCCCGGAGAGCCGACGAGGCGTACGGAGCGGCCGCGGGCGAGCATCCGTACCAGTTGCTCGCGTTCGTCCTGGCGGGACAGCAGCGGCTGTGCCGGACGGGTCGGGCCGGGTGGGACGGGCGGTCTGGCGGCGCGGTCGGCCTCGGCGCGTTCGGCCGGGCTCAGCTTCCCGGGTCGCGCGGGGCGCTCCGCCGGCGGGCAGGCCTCGATCTCGCTGCCGTCGACGGGGTTGACGGTGAGCAGGAAGTCGCCCGAGACCAGTTGCACGGTGCGGGCGAGTGCGGGCGAGTGCTGTCCGAAGTCGGGTGTGAGGGGATCCCTTGGCGGGCGCTGGCGCGACGACTGGCCGTCGGCGTCATGGCCGTACTCCTCGGGTCCCCGGGTGTTCGGGTCCATAGGTTTCAAGCCCCCCAAAAGCGTCGTGTGCTGTGGCTTCCTGTCTTCGGCGACAGGATCCGGGCCCCTCCCGGCCTTTGCACACCGCGCTGTCGCTTCTGGTCCGGGCCCGCTCGAAGGGGTTTGTCTAGTCGGCGGGCAGCCGAACCCTAAACCTTCGCACAGTATCTACGACAGATCGGGGTACCGCGCCGTCCGAGACGTCACAGTCTCGTGAGGATTGTGCCCGACGTTCGCTTCGCAGCCGGAACGCCCGGCTGTCCCGTCCCACCCGTGCCGCGTGTCACACCCGGGGCAGTGACTCCACCCCGATGCCGCCCTCGATCGCCAGGATCCGGTGCAGCCGGGTGGCCACCAGCAGGCGCTGCATCTGCGGCGGTACGCCGCGCAGCACCAGGCGCCGGCCGCAGCGGCCGGCCCGTCGGTGGGCCCCCATGATCACCCCGAGTCCGGTGGCGTCCCAGAACTCCAGCTCGGACAGATCCAGCACCAGATCGCCGACTCCGTCGTCGACGGCCGAGTGCAGGACCGTACGGGCGTCCGCCGCGCTGCGGACGTCGAGGCGGCCCCCGACGACCAGCTCGGCGTGGTCGCCCCTGATGTACATATGCGCTCCCCAAGCGTGCGTTCGTACTCCGCGATGCGTTGTCTGTGTCTGCGTCTGTGCCCGTGGTTGCCTGTGGCTGTGTTTGCTATGAGTCTTCGCTGTGGCAGGTGATGCAACCTCTGACTGCGTAGAGCGCCCGGAGGTTGCCGTCTGTAAGCGAACCGATACCGAATTCACCCCATCGCGTGATGCGCTCAGGGGATGTGCGGTGCTTTACGAATGCTCAGTAGCTGTAAAAGCCTTGCCCGCTCTTGCGGCCGATGTCACCCGCGTCCACCATCCGGCGCATCAGCTCCGGCGGGGCGAACTTCTCGTCCTGGGACTCGGTGTAGATGTTGCCGGTGGCGTGCAGCAGGATGTCGACGCCGGTGAGGTCAGCCGTGGCGAGGGGGCCCATGGCGTGACCGAAGCCCAGCTTGCAGGCGAGGTCGATGTCCTCGGCGGTGGCGACGCCCGACTCGTAGAGCTTGGTGGCCTCGACGACCAGCGCCGAGATGAGGCGGGTGGTGACGAAGCCGGCGACGTCCCGGTTGACGACGATGCAAGTCTTGCCGACGGACTCGGCGAACTCCCGCGCGGTGGCGAGGGTTTCGTCGCTCGTCTTGTACCCGCGGACCAGTTCGACGAGTTGCATCATCGGCACCGGCGAGAAGAAATGCACACCGACGACCCGCTCCGGGCGCTCGGTGGCCGCCGCGATCTTGGTGATCGGGATGGCGGAGGTGTTGGAGGCGAGCACGGTGTCGTCGCGCACGATCTTGTCGAGCGTGCGGAAGATCTCGTGCTTGACCTCCAGCTTCTCGAAGACGGCCTCGACGACGATGTCCGCGTCGGCGGCGGCGTCCAGGTCGGTGGTCGCGGTGATGCGGGCGAGCGCGGCGTCGGCGTCGTGCGCCTCCAGCTTGCCCTTGTTGACGAACTTGTCGTACGAGGCCTTGATGCCGTCGGTGCCACGCTTCAGCGCCTCATCGGTGACGTCACGCAGGACCACCTCCCAGCCCGCCTGAGCAGAGACCTGGGCGATGCCGGAACCCATGAGTCCGGCCCCGATGACGGCGAGCTTCCGTGCCACTGACGACTCCCCTTTGAATCACGGCAGCATGACTGCGCGTGCGCTTACACGCTGTTTACGATTGCCTCTTCGGCGGACCTTAGCGCCAGTGAGGCACTGTGTGACCGGTTAGTAACGCGAGTCACGGTCTCACGGCGTGAGACGCCGGTCACGACTCACCGTCCGACGGCCAAGGCCGTGCGCGCCCACGCCGATTGACGCCTCTTCTCGTCAACGAGACCCCGCGATTCAGGACACGGGTGCGACATAAGAATGAACGTACGAAAGGGAGGGCTCGGTCGTCCGGAAGGCAGCGTCTAGATTGGCCGTATGGTCAATCTGACGCGCATCTACACCAGGACCGGCGACCAGGGCACCACGGCCCTCGGCGACATGAGCCGGGTCGCCAAGACCGATCTGCGGATCTCCGCGTACGCGGACGCCAACGAGGCGAACGCGGTGCTCGGGACGGCGATCACGCTGGGGAACCTGGGCGAGGAGGTCGTCAAGGTGCTCACCCGGGTGCAGAACGACCTGTTCGACGTGGGCGCGGACCTGTCGACGCCGGTGGTGGAGAACCCGGAGTTCCCGCCGCTCAGGGTCGAGCAGTTCTACATCGACCGGCTCGAAGCGGACTGCGACCACTTCAACGAGCAGTTGGAGAAGCTGCGCTCCTTCATCCTGCCGGGCGGCACCCAGGGCGCCGCCCTCCTCCACCAGGCCTGCACGGTCGTACGGCGTGCCGAGCGCTCCACATGGGCCGCGCTGGAGGTCCACGGCGAGACCATGAACCCCCTCACCGCGACCTACCTCAACCGACTGTCCGACCTGCTGTTCATCCTGGCCCGGACGGCCAACAAGGAGGTCGGTGACGTGCTGTGGGTGCCGGGCGGCGAGCGCTAGGCGCTCCGCTGGCTGTGCCGCGACATGCCGTCGATCGTCTGCGGCGCCATCGTGGCTGGTCGCGCCGGCGCGGCGGAGCCGCATTTCGAGACAGCCCGCGCCCCTTCAGGGCGCGGCCGGTCCGCCCGGCTCACGACCGGACACGCTCCTCCCCCGTCTTCCCCGTCGTGTGCCGGGGCTCCTCCTCCGTGTCCTCCGCGCCCGCGGGGGCCTTCTTCGGCCAGATCCAGTACCCGAGGGCGATCAGGCCGTAGATGCCGACCGTGCGGATCGCCACCCACTGGAAGGCGCGCAGCGAGCTGACGTCCCCCGAGTCGCCGACGTACCAGACGGCGAGCTGGAGCAGTCCCAGCGCCACCGCGCCGCCGAACACCGCCCGCAGCCACAGCCGGGCCTCGTGCCGGGCGCGGGCACGGCCGTAGCGCGGTGGCTTCCGCGGGGGCGGGGCGCCGCCCAGGCGGTGGGCGGCGTGGCCGTCGAGCCAGCGGATCGTGTAGTGGCCGAACGCGACGGTGTAGCCGATGTAGAGCGCCGCGACACCGTGCTCCCAGCTCGGTTCGGCGCCGTTCTTCAGGTCGATCGCGGTCGCGATGAACAGGACCAGCTCCAGTACCGGCTCGCACAGCAGCAGCACCACGCTCGTCCGGCGCCACTTCAGCAGGTAGCGGACGGCCAGGCCCAGCGCCAGCAGCACCCAGAAGCCGACCTCGCAGGCGATGATGAGGGCGACGATCACAACTTGCTCCCTTCGGTCATCTCCCAGGCTCCCGTCCAGGTCGGCCGCTTTCGTCGTCGGCGGTGACGAACCCGCCGTACATCGAAAGGTGACGTCGTGCTACATCGAAAGATGCAGTCCACGACCCTTCCCCGGGATCAGGCGTCGGGCGCCCGTCCCGTGTTGGATGGGGACATGGCCGTACGACTCCCCCGCCCGAACCACTTCGACGTGTACGCCGGGCTCGCCGGACTGCTCGGGGGCCTGCTGATCTGGGGCGTGGGCATCGGAACCCGGCCGGACGACGACCCGATCGTGCTCTTCGACGGCCGCTGGCCCATCCTGCTGCCGCTCGTCGTGACCGCCGGCTGCGAGGCGATGCGCCGCACCCTGCCGCGTACGGCCCTGCTGGTGGGCTGGGTCGCGCTGACCGCGGACACCCTCACCCAGGGCAACCTGGTCACCGTCGTGATGTTCACCGACCTCGTGTACGCGGCCGTGGTGTACGGGCCGCCCGCCACCGCGATCCGCGTCCCCTGGATCGCCGGGCTGTTCACGGTGGTCGGCACGGTGGTGCCCGTCGCGGTGTGGCGGGTGCCCGAGGCCCTGCTGGTCGGCGTGGTCATCGGCCTGGTCGGGCTGATGCCGGCCCTCACCGGCTGGGTCGTCCGCAACCACCGCGACGCCGCCGAGGCCGCCCGGCTGCGCGCCGAACAGACCGCACTGCTCGCCGAGATGGACCGCACCCAGGCCGTCTCCTCGGAACGCGCCCGCATGGCACGCGAGTTGCACGACATGGTCGCCAACCACCTCTCCGCGATCGCCATCCACTCCACGGCAGCGCTCTCCCTCGACACCCCGAAGACCTCCCGTGAGGCGCTCTCGGTCATCCGGGAGAACAGTGTCGAGGGGCTCGCGGAGATGCGCCGGCTCATCGGCATCCTGCGCGATTCCAGCGGCGACACCGAGCCGGTCGCCGCCCCCACGCTCGACGGGCTCGGCGTGCTGGTCGACGGCGCCCGCACCAACGGCCTCGACGTCACCCTCGAAGCCGCCCACGGCGCCGTCCCCGCCCCGGTCGAGCTCGCCGCCTACCGCATCGTCCAGGAGTCCCTGACCAACGCCCTCAAGCACGCTTCCCCCGGCCGGGTCACCGTCGAGCTGGCCCAGCGCGGCGGTGCTCTCACCGTCGCCGTGACCAGCCCCTTCGGCGACAGCGACGGGCCCCGCGCGCCGGGCTCGGGGGCCGGTCTTGTCGGGATGCGGGAGCGGGTCGCGCTGCTGGGCGGCGCGTTCGAGGCGGGGCCCCGGCAGGACCCGGCCTCCGCCCACGGCAAGATCTGGACCGTACGCGCCACGCTCCCGTTGACCGAAGGAGACCGAGGGTGAGGAGACAGCGAGTGAAGGGAGACAGGGCATGATCCGCGTCCTCGTCGCCGAGGACCAGTCCGCCGTTCGCGCCGGACTCGTCCTCATCCTGCGCAGCGCCCCCGACATCGAGGTGGTCGGTGAGGCTGCGGACGGCGAGCAGGCCGTGGCCATGGCCCGTGAACTGCGGCCAGACCTGGTGCTGATGGACGTGCAGATGCCGCGCCTCGACGGGGTGTCGGCGACCCGGCAGGTGGTCGCCGAGGGGCTGGCCGACGTCCTCGTGCTCACCACCTTCGACCTCGACGAGTACGTGTTCGGGGCGCTGCGGGCCGGGGCGGCGGGGTTCCTGCTGAAGAACACCGAGGCGAAGGACCTGATCGAGGCGGTGCGGACGGTGGCGCGCGGCGAGGGTCTGATCGCCCCGGCCGTCACCCGGCGCCTGATCGCCGAGTTCGGCGCGAAGCCGGCCCGGCAGTCGACGGCCGACCCGTCCGTCCTGGACGCCCTCACGCGCCGCGAGCGCGAGGTGCTGTCCTGCCTCGGGGAGGGTCTGTCCAACGCGGACATCGCGACCCGGCTCGACATGGCCGAGGCGACGGTGAAGACGCACGTCAGCCGGTTGCTGGGCAAGCTGGAGTTGCGCAGCCGGGTCCAAGCGGCCGTGCTGGCACAGGAGTTGGGGATCTAGCGGGGCGGAGCGGGGAGCGGAAGGCTACTGGTCCAGACCTATTGACCGATGGTCCAGACCTTTCTATTCTCACCGCACCATGAGTGGGCGTGAGGCTCAGTCGCGCCCCCCTGACTCCCCACCAAGGAGGCGCAGCATGCGCTTCAGACACAGAGCCGCGGCAGGGTTCGCGACCCTGTTGCTCCCGCTGGCCGGTCTCGTCGGCCTCGCGAGCCCGGCCGAAGCCGCGACATCCGCCACCGCCACCTACGCCAAGACCCAGGACTGGGGCTCCGGCTTCGAGGGCAAGTGGACGGTGAAGAACACCGGAACCACGGCCCTCAGCTCCTGGACCGTCGAGTGGGACTTCCCCTCCGGCACCTCCGTCACCTCCTCCTGGGACGCCGACGTCACCTCCTCCGGCACCCACTGGACCGCCAAGAACAAGTCCTGGAACGGCACTCTCGCCCCCGGCGCCTCCGTCACCTTCGGATTCAACGGCACCGGCGCCGGTTCCCCCGCCAACTGCAAGCTCAACAGCGGCAGCTGCGACGGCGGCAGCGTCCCCGGCGACAACCCGCCGTCCGCCCCCGGCACCCCCACCGCCTCCGACATCACCAACACCTCGGCGAAGCTGAGCTGGTCGGCCGCCACCGACGACAACGGCGTCAAGAACTACGACGTCCTGCGCGACGGCACCAAGGTCGCGACGGTGACGACCACCTCGTACACCGACTCCGGCCTGACCGCAGGCACCGACTACTCCTACACCGTCCAGGCCCGCGACACCGCCGACCAGACCGGCCCGGTCAGCGCATCCCGCGCGGTGCGCACCACCGGCGGCACCACGGACCCGCCCCCGACCGGCGACAAGGTCAAGCTCGGCTACTTCACCGAGTGGGGCGTCTACGGCCGCAACTACCACGTCAAGAACCTGGTGACCTCCGGCTCCGCGTCGAAGATCACGCACATCAACTACGCGTTCGGCAACGTCAAGAACGGTCAGTGCACCGTCGACGACACCTACGCCGCCTACGACAAGGCCTACACCGCCGACCAGTCCGTCAGCGGCGCCGCCGACACCTGGGACCAGCCGCTGCGCGGCAACTTCAACCAGCTCCGCCAGCTCAAGGCCAAGTACCCGCACATCAAGGTGCTGTACTCCTTCGGCGGCTGGACCTACTCCGGCGGCTTCGGCCAGGCGGCGCAGAACGCCGCCGCGTTCGCCAAGTCCTGCAAGGCCGTGGTCGAGGACCCGCGCTGGGCCGACGTCTTCGACGGCATCGACATCGACTGGGAGTACCCCAACGCCTGCGGCCTGACCTGCGACACCTCAGGACCTGCGGCCTTCAAGAACCTGATGTCCGCGCTGCGTACCGAGTTCGGCTCGAACTACCTGGTCACCGCGGCCATCACCGCCGACGGCTCGTCCGGCGGCAAGCTCGACGCGGCCGACTACGGCGGCGCCGCACAGTACCTCGACTGGTACAACGTGATGACGTACGACTACTTCGGCGCCTTCGACGCGGACGGCCCCACCGCCCCGCACTCGCCGCTCACCTCGTACGCCGGCATCCCGCAGGCCGGCTTCAACTCCGCGGACGCCATCGCCAAGCTCAAGTCCAAGGGCGTACCGTCCGCCAAGCTGCTGCTCGGCATCGGCTTCTACGGCCGCGGCTGGACCGGCGTCACCCAGTCCGCCCCCGGCGGCTCGGCGACCGGCGCGGCTCCCGGCACCTATGAGGCGGGCATCGAGGACTACAAGGTCCTGAAGAACTCCTGCCCGGCCAACGGCACCATCGCCGGCACGGCGTACGCGCACTGCGGCAACAACTGGTGGTCGTACGACACCCCGTCGACCATCGCCGGGAAGATGACCTGGGCCAAGAACCAGGGCCTGGGCGGCGCGTTCTTCTGGGAGTTCAGCGGCGACACCACGGGCGGTGAGCTGGTGACCGCCATCAACAACGGGCTCAACTGACAAACAGGCGAACCAAGCAAACTAAGCAACATTGACGCGCTGACCGGGCGGGGCTGCCTCAAGCCACGCGAGAAATCCGGTCAGCGCGTCTTCGCTCATGGCGAGTTCCAGGCGCGTGCCCCGGTGCAGACAGGCGAGGATCACGGCGTCGGAGAGGAGCGCCAGCTCCTCCTCGCCCTCGGGGACACGACGGCCGGCGACCTCGATCGCGGAGCGCTCCAGGATGCGGCGCGGGCGATAGGCGTAGGAGAAGACGCGGTACCACTCGATGCGGTCGCCGTTGTAGCGGGCGACGCCGTAGCTCCAGCCCTTGCCGCTGGTGTCGGGTTTCTCGGGTACGTCCCAGCGCAGGGAACAGTCGAAGGTGCCGCCGGAGCGCTGGATGAGCCTGCGGCGCAGGCCGAAGACGAACAGCCCCAGCACCACCAGGGCGACAACGATTCCGCACACAGTCAGAGCGAGGACCATCGACACCGACCTCCTCGTCTCCTAGGTAACGGAACGGAAAAAACTTCCATATCTGCCTCAGCCGCGACCGGCACCGGATTGCTCCGGTCCCAGCCGCGGCTGAGTGACGTCATCGCGAGCGCTCCCCCAGAGCCTAAAGGGCCCGGGAGGTGACCTCGTGGGTCAGCGCGCCGTCGCCGCCTGCAGGCGGACCTCCGCGCGACGGCCTGCGGACGCGTCTTCGTCCGACTGTGCGCGCTCCAGTGCCCGCTCCGCGCGCTGGACATCGATCTCGTCCGACAGCTCGGCGATCTCGGCCAGCAGCGACAGCTTGTTGTCCGCGAACGAGATGAAACCGCCGTGCACCGCGACGATGACAGTTCCACCATCACTCGTACGGATGGTCACCGGGCCCGACTCCAGCACACCGAGCAGCGGCTGGTGACCGGGCATGACGCCGATGTCGCCGGACGTGGTGCGCGCAACGACCAGGGTGGCCTCGCCGGACCAGACCTCACGGTCGGCGGCGACCAGAGCGACGTGCAGCTCAGCAGCCAAGGGTGGCTCCTCGGGTCACCACCCGGCGGTTCTGCCGGGTGTTGGTTACAAGTCTAGTAGGCATGGAAGAGGGGGCGGGACGTGCCCCGCCCCCTCGCCAAGAGCACAAGGCTCACAAGCACCGGTGCGTCAGGAGACGCCCAGCTCCTTCGCGTTCTTCTTCAGGTCCTCGATACCACCGCACAGGAAGAATGCCTGCTCCGGGAAGTGGTCGAACTCACCGTCGATGATCGCGTTGAACGCGGTGATCGACTCGTCCAGCGGCACGTCCGAGCCGTCCACGCCGGTGAACTGCTTGGCGACGTGGGTGTTCTGGGACAGGAAGCGCTCGACACGGCGGGCACGCTGGACGACCAGCTTGTCCTCCTCGCCGAGCTCGTCGATGCCGAGGATGGCGATGATGTCCTGGAGGTCCTTGTACTTCTGCAGGATCCCCTTGACACGCATGGCGGTGTTGTAGTGGTCCGCCGCGATGTACCGCGGGTCCAGGATCCGGGACGTGGAGTCCAGCGGGTCCACGGCCGGGTAGATGCCCTTCTCGGAGATCGGACGGGACAGAACCGTCGTCGCGTCGAGGTGGGCGAAGGTGGTGGCCGGGGCCGGGTCGGTCAGGTCGTCCGCGGGGACGTAGATCGCCTGCATCGAGGTGATCGAGTGACCACGGGTCGAGGTGATGCGCTCCTGGAGGAGACCCATCTCGTCGGCCAGGTTCGGCTGGTAGCCCACCGCGGAGGGCATACGGCCGAGCAGGGTCGACACCTCGGAACCGGCCTGGGTGAAGCGGAAGATGTTGTCGATGAAGAACAGCACGTCCTGCTTCTGGACGTCACGGAAGTACTCGGCCATGGTGAGGCCGGCCAGCGCGACGCGCAGACGGGTGCCCGGGGGCTCGTCCATCTGGCCGAAGACCAGGGCGGTCTTGTCGATGACGCCCGAGTCCGCCATCTCCTCGATGAGGTCGTTGCCCTCACGGGTGCGCTCGCCGACACCGGCGAACACGGAGACACCGTCGTGGTTGTTGGCGACGCGGTAGATCATCTCCTGGATGAGCACCGTCTTGCCGACGCCGGCACCGCCGAACAGACCGATCTTTCCACCCTTGACGTACGGGGTGAGAAGGTCGATGACCTTGACGCCGGTCTCGAACATCTCGGTCTTCGACTCGAGCTCGTCGAAGTTCGGGGCCTTGCGGTGGATGCCCCAGCGCTCGCCCTCGTACTGCTCGTCGACGTTCAGCACCTCACCGAGGGTGTTGAACACCTTGCCCTTGGTGAAGTCGCCGACGGGCACCGTGATGGAGGCACCGGTGTCGGTGACCGGGGCCTGGCGGACCAGACCGTCGGTGGGCTGCATCGAGATCGTGCGGACCAGGCCGTCACCCAGGTGCTGGGCAACCTCAAGGGTCAGCGTCTTCTTCGCGCCGTCCTGGGCCGGGTCGGCCACATCGACGTGAAGGGCGTTGTAGATCTCCGGCATGGCGTCGACGGGGAATTCCACGTCGACGACCGGGCCGATGACCCGGGCGACGCGGCCCGTGGCAACGGCCGTCTCAACTGTCGTCGTCATTACCTGTCACTCCCCGCGGTCGCGTCGGCCAGGGCTGCGGAGCCACCGACGATCTCGCTGATTTCCTGGGTGATTTCGGCCTGGCGGGCCGCGTTGGCAAGCCGCGAGAGCGTCTCGATGAGCTCTCCCGCGTTGTCGGTGGCCGACTTCATCGCGCGCCGCGTGGCGGCGTGCTTGGAGGCGGCCGACTGGAGCAGCGCGTTGTAGATACGGCTCTCCACGTAGCGCGGCAGCAGGGCGTCGAGGACGTCCTCCGCCGAGGGCTCGAAGTCGAACAGCGGAAGGATCTCGCCCTTGGGGGCAGCCTCCTTCGCGACCTCTTCGAGGCTGAGCGGCAGCAGACGGTCGTCGAGGGCCGTCTGCGTCATCATCGAGACGAACTCGGTGAAGACGATGTGGAGTTCGTCCACGCCGCCCTCGGCCGTGTCCTTCTCGATCGCCTCGATCAGCGGGGCCGCGACCTTCTTGGCGTCCGCGTACGACGGCTCGTCCGTGAACCCGCTCCACGACTCCGCGATCTTGCGCTCACGGAAGTTGTAGTGGGCGACACCACGGCGGCCGACGATGTAGATCTCGACCTCCTGGCCCTCGCGCTCCAGACGCGCGGTCAGCTGCTCCGCGGTCTTGATGGCGTTCGAGTTGAAGGCACCGGCGAGACCCCGGTCGCTCGTCAGGAGCAGCACCGCGGACCGCGTGACCGTCTCGGCCTGCGTGGTCAGCGGGTGCTTGGTGTTCGAGCCGGTACCCACCGCCGTGACCGCGCGGGTGAGCTCGGTCGCGTACGGCGTGGAGGCCGCCACCTTGCGCTGTGCCTTGACGACACGCGAGGCGGCGATCATCTCCATCGCCTTGGTGATCTTCTTGGTCGCGGTGACGGATCGGATGCGACGCTTGTAGACCCGGAGCTGGGCTCCCATGAGTCAGGTCCCTTCCTTACGTCACTTGGCCGCGGCCGGGGCGTCCTCGCCGAGAAGCTTGCCGTCCGAGGTCTCGAACTGCTTCTTGAACTCGGCGATGGCGTCGGCAACAGCGGTGAGGGTGTCGTCCGACATCTTGCCGCCCTCCTTGATGGAGGTCATGAGGCCCTGCTCCTTGCGGTGCAGGTACTCCAGGAGCTCCTTCTCGAAGCGGCGGATGTCGCCGACCGGAACGTCGTCCATCTTGCCGGTGGTGGCACCCCAGACCGAGACGACCTGGTCCTCGGTGGCCATCGGCTGGTACTGAGCCTGCTTGAGCAGCTCGACCAGACGCGAACCACGCTCCAGCTGCGCCTTCGACGCGGCGTCCAGGTCGGAACCGAAGGCGGCGAACGCCTCCAGCTCGCGGTACTGGGCCAGGTCCAGACGGAGACGACCGGAGACCTGCTTCATCGCCTTGTGCTGCGCGGAACCACCGACTCGGGAGACGGAGATACCGACGTTCAGCGCGGGGCGCTGGCCGGCGTTGAACAGGTCCGACTCCAGGAAGCACTGGCCGTCGGTGATGGAGATGACGTTGGTCGGGATGAACGCCGAGACGTCGTTGGCCTTGGTCTCGACGATCGGCAGACCGGTCATCGAGCCGGCGCCCAGGTCGTCGGAGAGCTTCGCGCAGCGCTCCAGCAGACGGGAGTGCAGGTAGAAGACGTCACCCGGGTAGGCCTCACGGCCCGGCGGGCGGCGCAGCAGCAGGGACACGGCGCGGTAGGCGTCGGCCTGCTTCGAGAGGTCGTCGAAGATGATGAGGACGTGCTTGCCCTCGTACATCCACTGCTGACCGATGGCCGAACCGGTGTACGGCGCCAGGTACTTGAAGCCGGCCGGGTCGGACGCCGGGGCGGCGACGATGGTCGTGTACTCCAGCGCGCCGGCCTCTTCCAGGGCGCCCCGCACGGAGGCGATGGTCGAGCCCTTCTGGCCGATGGCGACGTAGACGCAGCGGACCTGCTTCTTCGGGTCGCCCGAGCGCCAGTTCTCACGCTGGTTGATGATCGTGTCGACGGCCAGGGCGGTCTTGCCGGTCTGGCGGTCACCGATGATCAGCTGACGCTGGCCACGGCCGATCGGGGTCATCGCGTCGACGGCCTTGTAGCCGGTCTCCATCGGCTCGTGCACCGACTTACGGGCCATGACGCCCGGAGCCTGAAGCTCCAGGGCGCGGCGGCCGGACGTCTCGATCTCGCCGAGGCCGTCGATCGGGTTGCCGAGCGGGTCGACGACGCGGCCGAGGTAGCCCTCGCCGACGGCCACGGAGAGGACCTCGCCGGTACGGGAGACCGGCTGACCCTCCTCGATGCCGCTGAACTCACCGAGGACGACGGCACCGATCTCGCGCTCCTCGAGGTTGAGGGCGAGGCCGAGGGTGCCGTCCTCGAACTTCAGCAGTTCGTTGGCCATGGCCGAGGGAAGACCCTCGACCTTCGCGATGCCGTCGCCGGCAAGGGTGACCGTACCGACCTCCTCGCGCGAGGCCGCGTCCGGCTTGTACGACTGGACGAAGGTCTCCAGTGCGTCCCGGATCTCCTCCGGCCGGATCGTGAGCTCCGCCATCTGGGTTCCCTGCTCTCCTTGTTGGGCCCGAAGTTTCACTTTGGGGGGATGGGGACTCCCCCCTGAAAGAGGTGAATCCTCTGCACGGCCCAACATGGGCCGTCGTGAGTACGTCTTGCTATTAAGTTGCGGTCAGCTCGCCAGGCGGCGGCCGGCATCCTCGATGCGGTCCGCGAGGGAGCCGTTGATGACCTCGTCGCCGACCTGCACCCGGATTCCGCCGACCACCTCGGGGTCCACGTCCAGGTTGAGGTGCATCGGACGGCCGTAGAGCTTCGCGAGGACGGCGCCCAGGCGCTGCCTCTGCCCGTCGCTCAGCGGCACTGCCGAGGTGACCACGGCCACCATGCGATCGCGGCGATCGGCGGCGAGCTTGGACAGGGACTCCAGTCCCGACTCCAGGCTACGTCCACGCGGCGCGGTAACAAGACGCGTCACCAGACGCTCGGTGGTCGCCTTGGCCCGGCCGCCGAGCAGGCTGCGCAGCAGCTCGCTCTTGGCCGACGCCGTCGCAGCGCGGTTGGTCAGCGCGGCGCGCAGCTCGGTGCTCGAAGTGACGATCCGGCCGAACCGGAACAGCTCGTCCTCGACATCGTCGAGCGTGCCCGCCTTCTGCGCGGCGGTGAGGTCGGCGGTGCTCGCCAGCTCCTCCAGCGCGTCCACCAGGTCGCGGGACTGCGACCAGCGGGAGCGCACCATGCCGGCCAGCAGATCGACGATCTCCCCGCCGATCTGGCCACCGAGCAGGCGCTGGGCCAGCTCGGCCTTGGCCTCACCGGCCTGCGCCGGGTCGGTCAGGACCCGACGCAGCGACACCTCGCGGTCGAGCAGCGCGGTGACGGCGGCCAGCTCGTCAGCGAGCTTGGCCGCGTCGACGGACGTCGAGTCCGTCAGCGCGTCGAGACGCTCACGTGCGGCTGCCAGGGCCTCGCGGCTCGCTCCGTTCATCGGCCGGCCTCGGCCTTCTCCTCGAGGTCGTCGAGGAAGCGGTCGATCACGCGGCTCTGCCGGGCGTGGTCCTCGAGGGACTCACCGACGAGCTTGCCGGCCAGGTCGGTGGCGAGCTTGCCGACGTCCTGACGCAGCGCGGAAGAGGCGGCCTTGCGGTCGGCCTCGATCTGCGCGTGACCGGCGGCGACGATCTCCTCGCGCTGCCGCTGGCCTTCCGCACGCATCTCGGCGATGAGCGCGGCGCCCTGCTCCTGCGCCTCCTGGCGCAGACGCGCGGCCTCGTGCCGGGCCTCTTGGAGCTGGGCCTTGTACTGCTCGAGGACGCTCTGCGCCTCGACCTGCGCCGCCTCGGCCTTCTCAATACCACCTTCGATCGCCTCGCGGCGCTCTTCCAGAACCTTGTTGATGTTCGGAAGCAACTTCTTCCAGAAGAAGAAGAACACGATGGCGAAGGCGATGGTGCCGACGAGCAGCTCGGGGCCGGGAGGAGTGAGCGGGCTCTGCTCACTCTCGGCCGCCAGCTGTACCCAATTGGCGATCATCTCAGTGCCTTTCGTCGAAACGTGTCGGTAAGGGGTGATTACTGACCGAACACGAACGGCATAACGATGCCGATGAGGGCGAGCGCCTCACAGAAGGCGAAGCCGAGGATCTGGTTGGCGCGGATCAGACCGGCAGCCTCGGGCTGACGGGCGAGCGCCTGGGTGCCGTTACCGAAGATGATGCCGACGCCGACGCCGGGGCCGATGGCGGCGAGGCCGTAACCGATCGAACCGAGCGAACCGGTGACAGCGGCAAGGGTCTCAGTGGCAGCCATGCTGATTCTTCCTTCTCTTTCTTGGACCGGCGGGGGTTGGCCACCGGACGTTCTGGGGCGTGAGGGGCGGTGCTACTCAGTGGTGCTCGGCGAGAGCGCCCTGAATGTAGGAGCAGGCGAGGAGTACGAAGACGTACGCCTGGACCGCCTGCACGAAAAGCTCGAAGCCGATCATGGCGATGGTCATCACGAACGAGACGCCGGCCGCCGGGATCATCCAGCTGTTCAGCAGGTACCAGGAGGCGACGGTGAACATCACCAGCATCAGGTGACCGGCGAACATGTTGGCGAAGAGTCGGACCGCGTGTGTGAACGGCCGGACGAGCAGGTTCGAGAAGAACTCGATGACCATGACCAGCGGCAGCACCGCGCCCAGCGACTTGTCGTAGCCCGTGACGTTCTTGAAGAAGCCGACGAAGCCGTGACGCTTGAAGGTCAGGGAGACCCAGGTCACGTAGACGACGGCCGCCAGCACGATCGGGAACGAGATGATCGACGAGACCGGGAACTGGGCCAGCGGAATCACGGACCAGATGTTCATGATCCAGATGAAGAAGAAGAGCGAGACCATCAAGGGGACGTACTTCTCGCCCTCCTTCTTGCCGAGCGTCTCGTACACGATGTTGCGGCGTACGAAGTCGTAACCGGCCTCGCCGACCATCTGCAGCTTGCCCGGGACGACCTTGGCCTTGCCGAAGGCGGCCCAGAAGAAGGAGACGACGAGCAACGTGGTGATGAGCGCGAGCAGCATCACCTTGTTGAACTCGAAGCCGCCGAACTCGGCAATCGGCTGGAACAAGAACGAGTGCAGGCCCGGAGCCGGGAAGCCACAGCCGTTGTCGGACATGATCCGACAGCTCCAGTCAAAGGCGAGCTGGGTCTGGTCAGCACTCACCGCGGGCTCCTTCGGCGTGACGCATGGGTACGGCAACCTCGTTGTGTCGGCGCGGCGCGCAGCCGCGGATCGGCACTGGACTGGTGTTACGGATGTGAGGGCGGCTGGGGGGCATCAAGCCTCGCGATTGAGCAGGCGTCAGCTCAGATGCCCGCGCCCGCGATGCCGCAGTTGGCACCGGACGATAGCAGGAGATACCCGAAGCCTTTATCCCGGGCCTACCCCTCACGACGACGACCCGGACTTCTCGGACTTGTCGCTCTTCTCGTGGTCGGGGTCGACGTAGAAGATCTTGGCTTTCATGTGCGCACGAGCCTGCGCAGCCATCCACACGACGGTCGCGATGACCAGCGAGGCGGCAAACGCCTTCGCGTTGAAGAGGGAGGTGTCCTTGAAGAGGGCGACGAAGATCAGAAGCAGCAGGAGCTGGGCGACATAGAGCATCAGCCCCATGGCCTGGAACAACTGCGGGAGCGTTTTTGCCGTCCACTGGAGGACGATGAGGCCGATCCCCATGAAGAGGATGGCCAGCACCGTGCCGACAGCCGCACCGATCGCACCCTTACCGCCGGCGACCGCACCACTGACCGCGACCGCGACCGCGCCGACCGCGGCTGTGGGCACAGCGATCTGCAGAAGGTTCCGGGCGTCATTGGACGGCATGGCGGCAGCTCCGCTTTCACGGTGGGGGCAGGGGTGTCGTCATGGACGAGCGTAGTCCCCGGGTTGAGATGAGGACCTCACGCCAATGGACCGTCGCACTACGGCCCTTCGGCTCTATCCGGGGTTCTCGTGAACCGTATCACAAACTATTTGATGAGGTCTTTACCTGGAGGTGTGCTCGGTGTCACACATGAGAGTGACCGTGCACGTCTGTGCAGAAACCCGGCTGACTTGTCTGGTATTGGGAAGCTTCGTTCCCCCATGACTTGGCAATGCTCTAGTCAGATTCTTACCTTGGGGCTCTCTTACCTTGACCGTCAGCGCGACGTTCCGGCTTTACGCCGGTCCAGGAGCCGCGAACGGGCGCCGATCGCGGTCGCTCCGTTGACGCGCGAGACCCCCGCGGCGACCGGCGTGCGGGGCTCCGCGTCGGACGGGGTCCCGGCCGGGGCGTCCGCCCCTGTCTCGGCGGAGGCGGTCTGCGGCGTCGTGGCGGCCGGTTCCATGACGGCCCCACGGCGGCGGTAGCGCGGCGGTACGAAGGCCTCGGCCCAGCGCGGGGTGCGCGGTGTGAAGCGGGGCAGCAGGAGCATCACGAGCCCGATGGCGCTGAGGAACACCACGCCCAGCACGATCCACATCGACGCCGAGTTCACGGAGTAGGCGAGCGCGCCGAAGGCGATCAGCGCCGACCAGAAGTACATGATCAGCACCGCGCGGCTGTGGGAGTGGCCGATCTCCAGCAGGCGGTGGTGCAGATGGCCGCGGTCGGCGGCGAACGGCGACTGGCCGCGCCAGGTACGGCGCACGATCGCCAGCACCAGGTCGGCGGCCGGGATCGCGATGATCGTCAGCGGCAGCAGCAGCGGGATGTAGACCGGGACCGTCGCGTGCACGGCCTGCTTCTCACTGCCGTCCATGAACAGCTTCAGCGCGTCCGGGTCGACCTGCCCGGTGATGGAGATGGCACCCGCGGCGAGCACCAGGCCGATCAGCATCGAGCCGGAGTCGCCCATGAAGATCCGCGCCGGGTGCATGTTGTGCGGCAGGAAGCCCAGGCACATGCCCATCAGGATCGCCGAGAACAGCGTGGCGGGGGCGGCGGCCTCGATGCCGTACGACACCCAGACGCGGTAGGCGTAGAGGAAGAACGCGGCCGACGCGATGCACACCATGCCGGCCGCGAGGCCGTCCAGGCCGTCGACGAAGTTGACCGCGTTGATGGTGATCACGACCAGCGCGACCGTCAGCAGGGTGCCCTGCCACTGGGTCAGGGCGACCGAGCCGAAGCCGGGGATGGGCAGCCACAGGATCGTCAGACCCTGCATGACCATGACGCCGGCGGCGATCATCTGGCCGCCGAGCTTGATCAGGGCGTCGATCTCGAACTTGTCGTCCAGGACACCGATCAACCAGATGAGCGCGGCTCCGGAGAGCAGCGCCCGCGGTTCGTTGGACTTCTCGAAGACCGTACTGAGGTTGGTGAGGTGGTCGGCGACCAGCAGGCCCGCGCACAGGCCGAAGAACATCGCGA
Organism: Streptomyces sp. NPDC051738; assembly: GCF_044453205.1. NCBI lineage: Bacteria > Bacillati > Actinomycetota > Actinomycetes > Kitasatosporales > Streptomycetaceae > Streptomyces > Streptomyces sp. NPDC051738. The sequence goes on from NZ_JBITCM010000004.1 coordinate 91,088, forward strand.
TACCGCCGAGCCGTGGAGTGGGTTCCCGGTGCACGTCGCGTGCCCGGATCTCCGGCATGGCTCCGGCCACGATCGCGAATTTCCGCACCGGCCCTGTCAGCAGATACGTCACCGCGGCCGTGATGCAGAGCGTCAGCAGGTATTCACGCACGGGCTTCCCCACAAGTCTCGCCGGCCATCTCAGCCACACACCCTAGCGATCGACTCACACACGGCGCATATGTGCGGGGACGATCGGGTAGTGACGATGGTTGCATGTGTGGCTGTGAGCGTGGGTGTACGGGGGAGCGCCTACCCCCTTTCGCGCGGGATACGGCGGAAAAGAGCGGGCCGGGCCGACAGGCGGCGGACCCGGCCCGGGGTTCGGACGCCGGCCTCAGCTGAGCAGCGGGGAACCCGTCAGCGTCCACCAGTCCTGCCAGCCCTCGCCGTCCCCGTCGATGTCCCACTGCACCTGGCCGTCGGACGACCAGTACAGGTCGGGGTCGAAGTTGCTGCGGGGAGTGTTGCATCGTGCGGTGGCCGCCCACAGGTCATTGGCGGATGCCGTGTAGTCGCAGGTGTAGTTCCTGTTGATGTAGTCGATGCCGCCCGAGGAGAAGCGGTACTCCAGTCGGGAGTTCACCCGGAAGCCGTCGAACTTCCTGCCGACCGCCGCGGCCGGGGTGGTCGCCGACCAGCTGATCCGCACAGGTCGAGGTCGGACTTGTTGAGCAGGGCCACCCGCCTCTCCTGGGTACTGGAGGTGCACGCTTCCGTTGCCGCCTGGCCGGGCGGCGTGGGCACCCGTCAGCCGGGATACGGCGGAAAGGCCGTGACCAGTTCCCGCACCTCCTGACGGCCCCGCTTGCCCTCGACCTGACCGGACAGCACGCTCACCATCAGGGCCGCGATCCTCGTCATCTCCTCCTCCCCCATGCCCTGGGTGGTCGCCGCGGCCGTGCCGAGCCGGAGCCCGCGGGCGTCGGCGTGGGGCAGGGCGCAGCAGTCCAGGACGATGCCGGCGGCCGCGAGCCGTCCGCGCGCGGCTCGGCCGTCGACGCCGAGCGGCGCCGGGTCGGCGGTGATGAGGTGGGTGTCGGTGCCGCCGGTGGTGACGACCAGCCCCTGCGCGGCCAGCGCGGCCGCAAGGTGCCTCGCGTTGGCGACCACCTGATGGGCGTACGCCGCGAACGCCGGTGTCGCCGCCTCGCCGAACGCCACGGCCTTGGCGGCGATGGTGTGCATCTGCGCACCGCCCTGGGTGAAGGGGAACACGGCGCGATCGACGCGCTCGGCGAGGTCCGAGCCGCACAGGACCATGCCGCCGCGCGGGCCGCGCAGCACCTTGTGGGTGGTGGCGCACACCACATCGGCGTACGGCACCGGGTTCGGCGCCGCTCCCCCGGCGACGAGCCCGATGGGGTGGGCGGCGTCGGCGATGAGGTAGGCGCCCACCTCGTCGGCGACCGCGCGGAAGAAGGCGTAGTCGATGTGGCGGGGATAGGCGATGGATCCGCACACGATCGCCTTGGGCCGGTGGCTCAGGGCCAGGGTGCGCACCTGGTCGTGGTCGATGAGCCCGGTCTCCGCGTCGACGCCGTAGGGGACGAAGTCGAACCAGCGGCCGGAGAAGTTCGCGGGCGAGCCGTGCGTGAGGTGGCCGCCGTACGGCAGCCCGAGGGCGAGCACGGTGTCGCCGGGCCGCAGCAGGGCGGCGTAGGCGGCGAGGACGGCCGAAGACCCCGAGTGGGGCTGCACGTTGGCGTGCTCGGCCCCGAACAGCAGCTCGGCCCGCTCCACGGCGAGCCGTTCGGCGACGTCGACCATCTCGCACCCGCCGTGGTACCGGGCGCCCGGATACCCCTCCGCGTACTTGTTGGCCAGCGGCGACCCGAGCGCCGCCAGCACGGCCGGCGACGTGAAGTTCTCGGCGGCGATGAGCTGGAGGGTGGTCGACTGCCGGTCGAGCTCCCCGAGCAGGATGTCCGCCAGCTGCGGGTCCTGCCGGCGCAGGACGTCGGCCTCGATGGCATGGGTGACCGTCATGGTGGGCTCCGGGCGTGCGTCGACGGTGACGTACGACCAATGTAGGCCCGGGACGACAGGGACGCCCCGTTGTTGCGTCCTGGCGGGTGCTCCGGTGGCGCTGCGGCACTCGCGTCAGGCCCGCGCGGCGACGCCCGTCAGCGCCGTCACCACCGGATCCAGCGCCTCGTGTATCTCGTCCCCCACCGACCGGAAGAACGGCAAGGGTGCCCCGTACGGGTCGTACACCTCGTCCGCCTCCGCCGTCGGCGCGAGGAGCCACCCGCGTAGAGCCGCCGCCGCGCGGACCAGGGCGCGTGCGCGGAAGACCACGCCGTCCTCCAGCGGGGGCAGCGTCGCGGGGTCTATCGCCTTCACCAGGCGGGTGAACTCCTTCAGCGTGAAGGTGCGCAGGCCCGCCGAGTGGCCCATGGAGATGACCTGGGCGCGGTGGTCGCGGGTGGCCGTCAGGACCAGGTCGGCGCGGATGACGTGCTCGTCGAGGAGCTCGCGGCCGGTGAAGCCGGAGGCGTCCGCGCCGAAGTCGGCGAGGACGGTCTCCGCGTTGGATTCCATGGGCGCGCCCTCGTGGCCCCAGGTGCCCGCGCTCTCCACGATCAGCCCGCCGCCGAGCACGCCGAGCCGCTGCGCCACGAAATGACGGGTCAGCCGCTCGGTGATCGGCGAGCGGCACACATTGCCGGTGCTGACGTGGAGGATGCGGAAGCTGTCGCGCGGTAGCCCGACGAAGGTCGTCGTGATCTCCGCGGCACGTTCCCCGTTGCCTATGCCACGCCCCGCTTCAGGGGCTGTCAATTGGCCACCTCGAGGTCGGGTACGACCTTGCGCAGCTCCTCGGCCGAGAGGGCGCCGGCGCGCAGGAGGAGCGGGACCTCGCGGGTGACGTCGACGATCGAGGACGGGACGTTGCCGGGGGTCGGGCCGCCGTCCAGGTAGACGGAGACCGAGTCGCCGAGCATCTCCTGCGCGGCGTCACAGTCCTCGGGGGCGGGGTGGCCCGTCAGGTTCGCCGAGGAGACCGCCATGGGGCCGACCTCGGTGAGCAGCTCGATGGCGATCGGGTGCAGTGGCATGCGCACGGCAACCGTGCCCCGGGTGTCGCCCAGGTCCCACTGCAGCGACGGCTGGTGCTTGGCGACCAGCGTCAGCGCGCCCGGCCAGAACGCGTCCACCAGCTCCCAGGCCAGCTCCGAGAAGTCGGTGACGAGACCGTGGAGCGTGTTCGGGGAGCCGATCAGCACAGGGGTGGGCATGGTGCGGCCCCGGCCCTTGGCCTCCAGCAGATCGCCGACGGCCTCCTTGGTGAACGCGTCGGCGCCGATGCCGTACACCGTGTCGGTCGGGAGGACCACGAGCTCGCCACGGCGGACGGCGGACGCTGCTTCACGCAGACCGGTCGTGCGGTCGGTCGCGTCGTTGGTGTCGTATCGCCGTGCCATATCTAGCGGGCCTCCTCGTACACGAAGTACACGTGCTGCGGGACTGAAGTGCGGGGGGTGGTCACGGCAGCGCCTTGCGGGCGGTCGCGAACCTCGGGCGGTTGTTGAGGTCGGGGTGGTCGGCCGCGTCGGCCCAGCCCCGCTCCTCGGTGAAGATCCACGGCACCTGGCCGCCCTGGGTGTCGGCGTGCTCGATGACGACGACACCGCCGGGGCGGAGCAGACGGTGTGCGGTCCGTTCCAGACCGCGGATGAGGTCGAGGCCGTCCTCCCCCGAGAACAGCGCGAGTTCGGGATCGTAGTCCCGCGCCTCGGGAGCGACGTACTCCCACTCGGTGAGCGGGATGTAGGGCGGGTTGGAGATGACCAGGTCGACCTGGCCGTCGAGGTCGGGGAAGGCGTCCAGGGCGTTGCCCTGCCGCAGGTCGACGCGCGAGCCCTCCACGTTCTTGCGCGTCCACACCAGGGCGTCCTCGGACAGCTCCACGGCGTGCACGCGCGAGCGCGGGACCTCCTGGGCGAGGGCGAGCGCGATGGCGCCGGAGCCGCTGCACAGGTCGACGATGCAGGGCTCGACGACGTCCATCGCGCGCACTGCGTCTATGGCCCAGCCGACCACCGACTCGGTCTCGGGGCGGGGCACGAACACCCCGGGCCCGACTTGGAGTTCGAGATAGCGGAAGTACGCCCGCCCGGTGATGTGCTGCAGCGGCTCACGCTGCTCACGGCGGGCGATGACCTCCCAGTACCGGGCGTCGAAGTCCGCGTCCTTCACGGAGTGCAGCTCGCCCCGCTTCACGCCGTGCACGAACGCGGCGAGCTCCTCCGCGTCGTTGCGCGGCGAGGGCACGCCGGCGTCGGCCAGCCGCTGGGTGGCCTGTGCCACCTCCGCGAGCAGCACGCTGCGGGGGCTTTGGGGTCGCCCCCCAAGAGATTGCTGCACGCATGTCCTCCGTGTCGTACTCGTCCGTGCGTACGTCCTTTACGTCCTTACGCAGCCGCCAGCTTCGCCGCCGAGTCCGCGTCGACGCAGGCCTGGATCACCGAGTCGAGGTCGCCGTCCAGGACCTGGTCCAGGTTGTAGGCCTTGAAGCCGACGCGGTGGTCCGAGATGCGATTCTCCGGGAAGTTGTAGGTACGGATCTTCTCGGAGCGGTCGACCGTGCGGACCTGGCTGCGGCGGGCGTCGGCGGCTTCCTTCTCCGCCTCCTCCTGCGCCGCGGCAAGCAGCCTGGAGCGCAGGATACGCATCGCCTGCTCCTTGTTCTGCAGCTGGCTCTTCTCGTTCTGGCAGGAGGCGACGACTCCGGTCGGAATGTGCGTGATGCGCACCGCGGAGTCGGTCGTGTTGACGGACTGGCCGCCGGGTCCGGAGGACCGGTAGACGTCGATCCGGAGGTCGTTCGGGTTGATCTCGACGTCGATCTCCTCGGCCTCGGGCGTGACCAGCACACCGGCCGCCGAGGTGTGGATACGGCCCTGCGACTCGGTCGCCGGCACCCGCTGCACGCGGTGCACACCGCCCTCGTACTTCAGCCGCGCCCACACGCCCTGCCCGGGCTCGGTGGCACCCTGGCCGCCCTTGGTCTTCACCGCGACCTGGACATCCTTGTAGCCGCCGAGCTCGGACTCGGTGGTGTCGATGATCTCGGTCTTCCAGCCGACGCGCTCCGCGTAGCGCAGGTACATGCGCAGCAGGTCGCCGGCGAACAGCGCCGACTCGTCGCCGCCCGCGCCCGCCTTGATCTCGAGGATGACGTCCTTGTCGTCGCTGGGGTCGCGCGGCACGAGCAGCAGGCGGAGCTTCTCCGTCAGCTCCTCGCGCTGCTTGTCCAGCTCCTTGACCTCGGCGGCGAACTCCGGGTCGTCGGCGGCGAGTTCACGCGCCGTCTCGATGTCGTCGCCGGTCTGCTTCCAGGAGCGGTACGTGGCGACGATCGGGGTGAGCTCGGCGTAGCGCTTGTTCAGCTTGCGCGCGTTCGCCTGGTCGGCGTGGACCGACGGGTCGGCGAGCTTCGTCTCCAGGTCGGCGTGCTCAACGACCAGGTCCTCGACGGCCTCGAACATCTTGGGGCTCCTGTGTCCGTACGTGTGTGAAGGGCGGGCGACCAAAAACGCCGGTCCCGGCACGCCTGGGAAGGGCGTGGCCGTGGACCGGCGAAATGGGGCTCGCTACTTCTTGGAGCCGGCGGCAGCCTTGCCGAAGCGGGCCTCGAAGCGGGCCACACGGCCACCGGTGTCGAGGATCTTCTGCTTGCCCGTGTAGAACGGGTGGCACTCGGAGCAGACCTCGGCGCGGATGGTGCCGCTGGAGATGGTGCTACGGGTGGTGAACGACGCGCCACAGGTGCAGCTGACCTGCGTCTCGACGTACTCGGGGTGGATCTCGCGCTTCAAGGTGTCTCCTAGTTTCGGGAGGGCGCCGGGTCGCAGCCGCGGGATGCGGGAGCGTGAACCGGAGCCGACGTACCAGTCTGCCAGGACTGGGGCCATCCCCCAAAACCGGGGGTTCCTGTGATCTATTCCCTGTGGGTGGGGGGTGGGTTCGCCCAGGGGGGTGCCGCTTGATCGCCGCCGGCGTGGTGCGGGTCCGTTGTGGCTGGTCGCGCAGTTCCCCGCGCCCCTAAGCGGCGTTGACCACGCCGTTGGCATCACCGGTCGCCGTGCCCTTGGTGGCCGCCTTCGGGATCGCCTTGTCGGCCTTCAAGGCCTCCCACACCATCTTCGACTTCGCCTTCGCCACGATCACGCGGTTCGGGTCCGCCGGGTCGTACTGGACCGGCATCGTGACCATGGTCATGTTCTTGGAGCTGATGCCCTTGAGGCCGCCCGCGAAGGACATGAGCTTGTTGACCGAGCCGAGGTCGGAGTCGGTCGTGACCGTCTTGGTGGCGGTGTTGGCCAGGTCGTAGAGCCTCTTGGGGTTGCCGAAGAGGTTGATGTCCTTGACCTGGTTGATGAGGGCCTTGATGAAGGCCTGCTGGAGCTGGATGCGGCCGAGGTCGGAGCCGTCACCGACGCCGTGCCGGGTGCGGACCAGGCCGAGGGCCTGCTTGCCGGTGAGCTGGTGGGTGCCGGCCTTGAGGTCGAGGTGGCTGTCGGGGTCGTTGATGTTCTTGGTGGTGGTGACCTCGACGCCGCCGAGCTCGTCGATCAGCTTCTGGAAGCCGGAGAAGTCGACCTCCAGATAGTGGTCCATGCGGATGCCGCTGAGGGACTCGACGGTCTTCACCGCGCAGGCGGCGCCGCCCGTGCCGTACGCCTCGTTGAACATGACGCCGGACGCGGCGTCGTGCGTGGTTCCGTTCGCGTCGGTGCACTTGGGGCGGTCGACCAGGGTGTCGCGCGGGATGGAGACCACGCTGGCCTTCTTGTGGCCCTCGTAGACGTGCACGATCATCGCCGTGTCCGAGCGGGCGCTGCCGTCGTCGGTGCCGCCGCCGACCTTCTTGTTGTTGCCGGAGCGGGTGTCGGAGCCGAGGACGAGGATGTTCTCCGAGCCGTTGTCGACCTTCTCGGGGCGGTCGGTGCCGAGGGCCTGGTCGATGTCGACGCTCTTGAGGTTGCCGTTGAGCTTGAAGTACAGGTACCCGGCGCCGGTGCCGCCCAGGACGACGATGCCGGCTGCCGTCCAGGCCATGATCAGCAGACCCTTGCGTTTGTCGCGGGGCTTGCGACGGCGGCCCTTGGCGCGATGGCGCGGACCTGTGGTGCCGGCCTCACCCGGTATGGCGGGCTCCGGCGTGCTCTCGGCAGACATGTGCTCCTCAGTTCTCGTCCGGTCGGTTACCCCCTGATTTCAGGGTCAGGCGTGGCCAATTGGCCCGTACCACACCATCGTGACCCCGTCCGGTCAGACGGGGAAACTCGGAGAAGGGTTGCACAACGGACCATGCCCACCGCCGAGGAGCGATGGGCACGGTCCGTAGGGGGTGATACCGGGTGGGCCCGTCTCACCTGCGATTTCAGCCGAAGATGTCGTACTGCTTGAAATCGGTGCCGACGGACTTCGGTGTGGCAAAGATCTCGCTGGTGGCCTTTCCGGTGCCCGGGTACAGGTAGAGCGTGCCGGCGGAGTTGCGGGCCAGGAAGTCGGCCTTGCCGTCGCCGGTGATGTCACCGACGGCGTCGAATCCGTTGTACGTCGCCCACGTGCGCACCTTGATCCGGGTGGCGAAGGCGCCCGTACCGGACTTGCCGGTGCCCTTGAACAGGTAGATGTAGCCGCCGGACGAGCTGCGCGCGATCAGGTCGGTCTTGCCGTCGCCGGTGAAGTCGCCGTGTCCGCGCAGGGAGTTGTACTGGTTCCAGCCGGAGCCGACCTTCACCCTGGTCCCGAACGTGCCGTTGCCGTTGCCCGGGTAGATCCAGAGGTAGCCGCCGGAGTCGACCGAGAGCAGGTCGGGCTTGTAGTCGCCGGTGACATCGCCCGGGACGACGATGCGGGTGCGGGTCTTCCAGTTGTCGGCGATCTGCTTGGTGGCCCAGGTGCCGCTGGACGGCACGTAGTGCGACCAGAACACGTCGCCGTCGGCGCTGCGCCGGTACAGCAGGTCCTGGTAGCCGTCCCGGTCGAGGTCGGTCTGCAGGACGACGTTGACGCCGTCCCAGTTGCCCCAGGACTCGCGTGCGGCGAACGACGTGCCGTTGGAGTCCTTCGAGTAACCGGTCTTGGTGGAGGCGTTGCGCACCCACATGTCGGCGCGGTGGTCACCGCTGATGTTGGTGTCGTCGACCCGCGGGTAGGCGGCACCGACATAGCCGCTGACCTTGGCGAAGACGCTGTACGCGCCCTCGGCCACGCAGTCCTGCACACCCCAGGAGACGACACCGACGATCCGGCCGTTCACGACGAGCGGCCCGCCGGAGTCACCGTTGCAGGCGGAGGTCGTACCGCTGTCGCTGCCGCTCGCCGGCGTGCCCGCGCAGACCATGTGGCCCTTGATGAACTCGGTGCCGTAGTAGCCCGCGCAGGTGCTGTCGGACTGGATCGGCAGCGTGGCCGTCTTCAGCGTCTCGGAGATGTCCTGGCTGGTGGAGCTGGTACGGCCCCAGCCGTAGACCTTGGCGCTCGTCCCGGCGGCGTACGAGGCGGTGTCACCGGACGTCGTCATACGGATCGGCGTCGCCTTGACCGGGTTGGCCAGGGTGATGACGGCGATGTCGTTGTCGATCGTCGTCGAGCTGTACGACGGGTGGTACCACTGCCGGTGCGGCAGCGTGACGGTGCCGCCGTGCAGGTCGCTGTTGCCGGCGTCGTCGGTGGTGGGCAGCTGGGCGGTGCCGGTGACGACGGCGCCGTAGTTGTACCAGTCGTAGCCCTTGACGCAGTGCGCGGCGGTGAGGATCTTCGTCGGCGCGACGACGGCGCCGCCGCAGAAGAACCCGAGGTCGTCGGCCTCGTCGGTGGTGCCCTGGTCGTCGTAGTACCAGAGCTGCGCCATCCAGGGCGCCGAGGTGATGCCGGTCGTGGTGCCGCCGATGACCATGGGGCTCACCGTGGAGTCATCGGAGGAGGCGCTGGTACTCGCGCTGTACGACGACTTCTTCGCCGTCTCCCCCGCGGTGTCGTCCCCGGCGACGGCACCCGCGACGCGCCGCTCCAACTCGGCGAGCGAGGCGGAACTCGTGGCGGGCTTCACGGTGGGCTCGGGCAGCGCGGTCGCGGCCCCGGCGGACGAGGTCAGCAGCGCGGCGGCGACGGCCGCGGCGAGGCCGACGGCGGCGACGGGCAGCCCGAAACGTATCCGGCGTCTGTGCCGACCGCTGCCGGACATGGTGGTGGTCAAGAAGGTCCCCCCAGGGATGCGTGAGCAGGAAGGGGCGCACGGACACGCCCGTCCCTATCAGCGCCAAAAGGCCGCCCTACGTCACTGAATGACGTAGGGCGGCCTCAACGCCCCAAGGGGGCGCGGGGAACTGCGCGACCAGCCACGACGAACCTGCAGTCGACGACCGGCGAGCAGCCCTCAATGACTAGTCGCCATTACCAGGCGTCGGCGTCGTCTTCTGGATCTGCAGCAGGAACTCGGCGTTCGACTTCGTCTGCTTCATCTTGTCGAGAAGCAGCTCGATCGCCTGCTGCGAGTCGAGCGCGTGCAGCACCCGGCGCAGCTTCCACACGATGGCCAACTCGTCGCTGCCGAGCAGGATCTCTTCCTTACGGGTACCGGACGCGTCGACGTCCACCGCCGGGAAGATGCGCTTGTCCGCGAGCTTGCGGTCGAGCTTGAGCTCGGCGTTACCGGTGCCCTTGAACTCCTCGAAGATGACCTCGTCCATGCGGGACCCGGTGTCGACAAGAGCGGTCGCCAGGATGGTGAGCGAGCCACCGTCCTCGATGTTCCGCGCCGCACCGAAGAAGCGCTTCGGCGGGTACAGCGCGGTCGAGTCGACACCACCGGACAGGATGCGGCCAGACGCAGGCGCGGCCAGGTTGTACGCACGGCCCAGACGCGTGATCGAGTCGAGCAGCACGACCACGTCGTGGCCCAGCTCCACCAGACGCTTGGCGCGCTCGATGGCGAGCTCGGCGACCGTGGTGTGGTCCTCGGCCGGACGGTCGAAGGTCGAGGAGATGACCTCGCCCTTGACCGACCGCTGCATGTCGGTGACCTCTTCCGGACGCTCGTCGACCAGGACGACCATCAGGTGGCACTCGGGGTTGTTGTGCGTGATCGCGTTGGCGATGGCCTGCATGATCATGGTCTTGCCGGTCTTCGGCGGGGCCACGATCAGGCCGCGCTGGCCCTTACCGATCGGCGCGACGAGGTCGATGATGCGGGTGGTGAGGATGCCCGGGTCCGTCTCCAGACGGAGGCGGTCCTGCGGGTACAGGGGCGTCAGCTTGTTGAACTCCGGCCGCCCGCGCCCGGATTCGGGCGCCATGCCGTTGACGGAGTCCAGGCGGACCAGCGCGTTGAACTTCTCGCGCCGCTCGCCTTCCTTCGGCTGACGGACCGCACCGGTGACGTGGTCGCCCTTGCGCAGGCCGTTCTTGCGGACCTGGGCGAGGGAGACGTACACGTCGTTGGGACCCGGCAGGTAGCCCGACGTACGGATGAAGGCGTAGTTGTCGAGGATGTCCAGGATGCCCGCGACGGGGATCAGCACGTCGTCGTCGGCGACCTGCGGCTCGCTGCCCATCTCGTCGCGGCCACGACGGCCACGCCGGTCCCGGTAACGCCCGCGACGGCCACGGCGGCCGCCCTCGAAGTCGTCGTCGTCCTGCGGGCCGTTGTCACGCTGACGGTCCTGACGGTCCTGACGACCGCCGCCCTGCTGCTGGCCCTGCTGGCGGTCCTGACGGCCGCCGCCTTGCTGGTCGTCGCCCTTGCGGCGGTCACCGCGGTCCCCGCGGTCACGGTCCCGGCCGCGCTCACGACGGTCACGGCCACGGCGGCCCTCGCCGCCCTCACCGGCGTCGCCCTTGGCGTCGCCCTGCTGGGCCTGCGACTGCGCGGGCGTCTCGGCCTTCGGCTCGCTCTTGGCCTCGGCGGCGACCGTCTCGGGCGCGGCAGCGGCAGCGGGGCTGCCCGCGTCGGCGGTGGCGCGGCGACGGCGGCGCTCGGCCGGCGCGTCCTCTCCCCCACGCTCGAATTCGCTCGCGCGGGAGGGGCCCCCAGCCGGCTGGCCGGGAATCTCGATCTGCTGCTGGGCCACGGCCTTCTCGGCGGGGGCCTCAGCCGCCTTCTCCGCCTTCTTCTCGGCGTCGTCGCCGGTACGGGCCTTGGAGGTGGCGCGGCGCTTGGGCTTGGTCTCGGTGGCGGACTCCGTCTTGGGAGCCGCGGCACCTCCCCCGGCCTGCGCCTCCTTGATGACCTCGATCAGCTGGCTCTTGCGCATACGCGCGGTGCCCTTGATGCCGAGGCCGGATGCGACCTGCTGCAGCTCTGCCAGCACCATGCCCTCGAGGCCGGTACCGCGGCGCCGCCGGGAGCCGGCACCGGTGGCAGGCGCGGAGGCGTCCGTGGCGGGCGCGGCAGCGGTCTCCTCGACACGTGCGCCCATCAGATCGGTGGTGTCGCTCACGAAGGGTCCTTCCCTGGAGCGGACGTCGGCCTGTCTGGCTCGGCGACCGTTTGTGCTGTCCGGCTTCGGTCCTTGGTGTGTGGACCGTGCCGGGGCGGTGGTCCGCCCATAGCGGCGGAGGAAATATCTGGGATGGCGCTTCCCAAAGCCGTGACACGGAGTGTCTGTGTCATGTGGCTTGGTCGCACCGGTTCCGGAGCGTGCCCGGCAAGTCGCTCAGTGCCCGCGTACGAGGTACTGCCCGCGTACGTCGTACGAAACACAGTGCGGCTTGGGAGGCTCCCGGAAGGATGTCTGTCCCGGACGGGGACACAAAGCACCTCGCCATGGTGGGGTCGGGTGCAGACTTGAGGTTAACACTACCGGATCCAACAAACATTCCCCCTCTCGAAATCCGGCAACCGTGTGTCAGGTCGCAAGCGGCAGCACGCTCGCTCCCTGGGCGTCGAGGTCGAGCCGGTTCGCGGCCCACCCCTCGCCTGCCAGATGGGCGACCTTGTCGGCACTGTCCTCATCGGCCAGTGCCAGAACGGTGGGGCCCGCGCCGGAAATGACCGCCGGGACTCCGTCGGCCCGCAGCCGCTCCACCAGCGCCGCGCTCTCGGGCATCGCGGGTGCTCGGTACTCCTGGTGGAGACGGTCCTCGGTGGCGGGCAGCAGCAGCTCGGGGCGCCTGGTCAGGGCCTCGACGAGCAGGGCGGCACGGCCCGCGTTGGTGGCGGCGTCGACGTGCGGCACGGTGCGCGGGAGCAGTCCGCGCGCGGTCTCGGTGAGGACCGGCTTTCCGGGCACGAAAACCACCGGAACGATGGAATCGGCGGGATCCATCCTGATCGCCCGCGCGGCGCCGCCCTCCATCCAGGAGAGGGTGAATCCGCCGAGCAGACAGGCCGCCACGTTGTCGGGGTGCCCCTCGATCTCGGTCGCGAGCTCCAGCAGGGCGGCGTCGTCGAGCTTGGAGTCGCCGCCTATGGTCACGGCGCGCGCGGCGACGATGCCGGCGCAGATGGCGGCCGACGAGGAGCCGAGGCCGCGGCCGTGCGGGATGCGGTTGGCGCAGACGATCTCCAGGCCGCGCGGCTGGCCGCCCAGAAGGTCGAAGGCGGTACGCAGGGAACGTACGAGAAGGTGGTTTTCGTCACGCGGCAGCGTCTCGCTGCCCTCACCCGCGATGTCGATGTGCAGCCCGGAGTCGGCCACCCGGACGACGACGTCGTCGTAGAGCCCCAGCGACAGGCCAAGGGCGTCGAAGCCCGGGCCGAGGTTGGCGCTGGTGGCGGGGACGCGCACCCGGACGGCGGCGGCGCGGAAGGCTGGACCGGCCATCGCTCGATGACTCTCCTTGAGCTGCGTGATTGTCGAAGACATTCGATGACGTACGACGGACCCTGGAGCCGCGTCCGGCCGCGAGGCCGGTGGCGTACCCCTGCCGCTTCCGGGCCGCGGAGACGGCGCGGCCACGTGCCCCATGCGGAGGCATATGCGGCGGGCGGGTTCAGTACAGCCTATCGAAGGTAGGTTCTGTGGCGACATAGGGCGCACAGGAGGCGCACGATGCGTGTCGTAAGCCCCCTGTGCACCCCCCGTAGGGAAGTTCCCCAGGTAAGCGCCCTCGTACTCGCTTGCGCGAGCCTACTGCGACGGGGTGTGGCGGCGCTTACGCCAGCCCGAGCCGCTCGGCCGCCGTCACCGCGTCGACCGGGACGGTGACGGGCTGCGGGGCGCCGGCGACGGCCCAGTCGGGGTCCTTGAGGCCGTTACCGGTGACGGTGCACACGATGCGCTGGCCCGGGTCGACCAAGCCCAGCTCGGCGGCCTTCAGCAGACCGGCCACGGACGCGGCGGAGGCGGGCTCCACGAAGACGCCCTCCTGAGCGGCCAACAGCCGGTAGGCGCGCAGGATTTCACGGTCCGTCACCTCGTCGATGAACCCGCCGGACTCCTCCTTCGCCGCCAGGGCGAACTGCCAGGACGCCGGGTTGCCGATGCGGATGGCGGTGGCGATGGTCGACGGGTCCTTGACGATCTCGCCGCGCACGATGGGCGCGGAACCGGAGGCCTGGAAACCCCACATGCGCGGGGTCCGCTTCGAGACACCGTCGGCGGCGTACTCCTTGTAGCCCTTCCAGTACGCGGTGATGTTGCCCGCGTTGCCCACCGGCAGGACGTGGATGTCGGGGGCGTCGCCCAGCATGTCCACGATCTCGAAGGCGGCCGTCTTCTGCCCCTCGATACGCACCGGGTTGACCGAATTGACCAGCGCCACGGGGTAGTTGTCGCTCAGGTCGCGGGCGAGCGTGAGGCAGTCGTCGAAGTTGCCGTCGACCTGGAGGATCTTCGCGCCGTGGACGAGGGCCTGGCCCATCTTGCCGAGCGCGATCTTGCCCTGCGGGACGAGAACGGCCGAAACCATGCCCGCGCGCACGGCGTAGGCCGCGGCGGAGGCGGAGGTGTTGCCGGTGGAGGCGCAGATGACCGCCTTGGCCCCCTCCTCCTTGGCCTTGCTGATGGCCATGGTCATTCCGCGGTCCTTGAAGGACCCGGTCGGGTTCGCACCCTCCACCTTGAGGTGGACCTCGCAGCCCGTGCGCTCGGAGAGCACCTGCGCGGGCACGAGGGGCGTGCCGCCCTCACGGAGCGTCACGACCGGAGTGGTGTCGGAGACGGGCAGCCGGTCCCGGTACTCCTCTATGATTCCGCGCCACTGGTGGGTCATTGCTGGTTACTCTCCTTCAACCCGCATGATGCTGGCGACACCCCGCACGGTGTCGAGCTTGCGCAACGCCTCGACGGTCCCGACGAGGGCCGCGTCGGACGCACGGTGGGTGACGACGACGAGGGAGGCCTCGCCGCCTCCGTCTTGTCGTCCTTGCTGGCGCACCGTATCGATCGACACTCCGTGCTCCGCGAACACGGTCGCCACCTGGGCGAGAACACCCGGTTTGTCGGCGACGTCGAGGCTGATGTGGTAGCGCGTGACGACCTCGCCCATGGGCGAGACGGGCAGGGCGGCGTACGCCGACTCGCCGGGCCCCGTTGCCCCGCTGAGCCGGTTGCGGCAGACGGCGACGAGGTCGCCGAGTACGGCGGACGCGGTCGGGGAACCGCCCGCGCCGGGGCCGTAGAACATGAGCTGACCGGAAGCGTCGGACTCGACGAACACGGCGTTGTACGCGCCGCGCACGGAGGCGAGCGGGTGGGTCAGCGGGATCATCGCGGGGTGCACGCGCGCGGTGACGGACGCCCCGTCCTGCGCCCGCTCACAGATGGCGAGCAGCTTGATGGTGCAGCCCATCTCCCTGGCGGAGGCGAAGTCGGCCGAGGTCACCTCGGTCATGCCCTCGCGATAGACGTCGTCGAGACGCACGCGCGTGTGGAAGGCGATACCGGCGAGGATGGCGGCCTTGGCGGCGGCGTCGAACCCTTCGACGTCGGCGGTCGGGTCGGCTTCCGCGTACCCCAGGGCGGTGGCCTCGTCGAGGGCCTCCTGATACCCGGCGCCGGTCGAGTCCATCTTGTCGAGGATGAAGTTCGTCGTTCCGTTGACGATGCCGAGCACCCGGTTGACCTTGTCGCCGGCGAGGGACTCGCGCAGCGGGCGGATCAGCGGGATGGCGCCGGCGACGGCGGCCTCGTAGTAGAGGTCCTTGCTGTTCGCCTCGGCCACCGCGTGGAGGGCGGCCCCGTCCTGGGCGAGGAGCGCCTTGTTCGCGGACACGACGGACGCGCCGTGCTCGAAGGCGGTGGTGATGAGGGTGCGGGCGGGCTCGATCCCCCCGATGACCTCCACCACGACGTCGATGTCGCCGCGCTTGACGAGGGCGGTGGCGTCGGTGGTGATGAGCGCGGGGTCGATCCCCTCACGAACCTTGGAGGGCCGCCGTACGGCCACACCCGCGAGCTCGACAGGGGCCCCGATCCGGGCGGCCAGGTCGTCGGCGTGCGTCGTCATGATGCGCGCCACCTCTGAGCCGACCACTCCACAGCCCAGCAGCGCCACCTTCAGCGGACGCGTACGCATCATCCGACCTCGTTTCCTCATACCGTCTACGGTTGCACCAGTCTCACTCACCGGACGGGAGTTTCTGCCCTTCGTCCGGATCGTGAGACGTCTATTTCATTTGTACAGGGGTGGAAGACAGGAGATCTTCCACCCCCGTATTTCCGGTTCGATCCGGTTGACCGGGTGGGTCACCCGACGTCGAGACGCAGGAGGTCCTCCTCGGTCTCCCGGCGGACGATCACCCGGGACTCGCCGTCGTGCACGGCGACGACCGGCGGCCGGAGCACGTGGTTGTAGTTGCTGGCCATGGACCGGCAGTAGGCACCCGTGGCCGGTACGGCGATGAGGTCACCCGGTGCCAGGTCGGCCGGCAGGAACGCGTCCTTGACCACGATGTCCCCGCTCTCGCAGTGCTTGCCGACGACACGGGCGAGCATCGGCGCGGCTTCGCTCGTCCGGGACACGAGGGCGACGCTGTACTCGGCGTCGTACAACGCCGTGCGGATGTTGTCGGACATCCCGCCGTCGACGGAGACGTACGTCCGCAGCCCGTCGAGGGGCTTGACGGTGCCGACCTCGTAGAGCGTGAAGGCGGTCGGCCCGACGATGGCACGGCCCGGCTCGACGGAGATCCGCGGCGTCCGCAGCTTGGCGGCCTCACACTCACGGGTGACGATCTCGGTGAGCGCCTTGGCGATCTCGTGGGGTTCGCGGGGGTCGTCGTCGCTGGTGTAGGCGATGCCGAGGCCACCCCCGAGATCGATCTCGGGGAGCTCGACCCCGTGCTCGTCCCGAATGTCCTTGAGCAGCCCGACCACCCGATGCGCGGCGACCTCGAAGCCGGACATGTCGAAGATCTGCGACCCGATGTGCGAGTGGATCCCGATGAGTTCGAGCCCGTCGAGCTGGAGCGCGCGACGGACGGCTTCCGCAGCCTGGCCGCCTGCCAGGGGGATGCCGAACTTCTGGTCCTCGTGGGCGGTGGCGATGAACTCGTGCGTGTGCGCTTCCACGCCGACGGTGATACGGATCTGGACACGCTGCCGCTTGCCGAGGGACTGCGCGATGTGGGCGACGCGCACGATCTCCTGGAAGGAGTCGAGAACGATCCGTCCGACGCCGTTCTCGATGGCCCTGGTGATCTCTTCCGTGGACTTGTTGTTGCCGTGGAAGGCGATGCGGTCGGCGGGCATACCGGCGGACAGGGCGGTGGCCAGCTCGCCGCCGGAGCAGACGTCGAGGTTGAGCCCCTCCTCGTGCAGCCAGCGCACGATGGCGCGGGAGAGGAACGCCTTGCCGGCGTAGAAGACGTCGGCGTCGGCCCCGAAGGCGCCGCGCCAGGCGCGGGCCCGGGCGCGGAAGTCGGCCTCGTCGACGATGTAGGCGGGGGTGCCGTGCTGTTCGGCGAGGGTCTTCACGTCGACACCGCCGACGGTGACCGTGCCTTCGGCGTTACGGCCGACGGTCTGGGCCCACACCTTGGGGTCGAGGTCGTTGAGGTCGGCGGGCGGGGCGGAGTAGTGCCCCTCGGGGAGGACGTCGGCGTGACGGGGCCCGGCGGGGTGTGCGGAACGGCTCATCGGTCTTCTCTTCGGCTCTCTCAGAGGTGTTCGGGTGCGTCGATGCCGAGCAGGGACAGGCCACCGGCCAGCACCGTCCCGGCGGCTTCGGCAAGAGCGAGCCGGGCACGGTGGGCGGCCGAGGGTTTCTCCGCGCCTCGGGGGAGAACGGCGGGCAGCAGCGGGAGGACGGCATCGGCGACGGTGACGAGGTGCCGGGCGAGACGGTCGGGGGCGCGGTGCGCTGCGGATTGCGCCAGGACTCGGGGGTGGTCGGCGAGGAGGGAGAGGAGGGGGGTCGGGTGCGCGAGGTGTATGTGGTGCGCGTGGGGGGTGCCGTTGTCCGGCTCGGGTTCGGCGGGCGAGGACTCGACGGACCTTCGCTCCACGGATCCAGGTTCGACGGACCCGAGCTCAACCGGCCCGGCTTCGGCGGTGAAGCCCAGGTCGGCTGCGTTGCGGTGGAGGGCCCGGGTGCGGGCGTGGGCGTAGCGGACCCGGAAGAGCGGGTTGGTCTCGCGCTGGACGAGGTGGTCGTCGGTGATGCGGGGCCGGTCGTGGGCGGCCGGGTGGAGGAGGGCCCATCGGGCGGCGTCACGGCCGAGCGGGAGGGGGTCGGCGGAGGCCGGCACCGGTCGTACCGGGACGTGGAGCCGGGCGGGCAGCTGCTGCGTGCGGTGCGCGTCGACTCGTACGTCCAGGATGTCGGTCCACCGCGACGGGAGCTCCGCCTCGCACCGGGTACGGACGGAGGCCCCCTGGGACCGCAGGATCCGCGCGACGGCGTCCATCACGACCACGGCCCGCACTTCTCGCGGACAGGACAGTTGCACGGGGTCCGAGGAGGGGTCCTGGGCGGAACCATGGGCGTACCCATGGCCGTCTCCCTGCACGCGCTCCTGGACGTATTCCTGGGTGTACCCGTACCGGGTGCCGCGTCGGAGGATCTCCTCGACGAGGGCGGTGGGTGCGGTGTCACGCAGGCTGATGTTGATGAACCCCGGCCCGGTGACGACGACGTCGCGTACGCCGTCGCTGTCGGCGAGCCGCGCCCTGAGGATCTCGGCGACGCGCAGGGGCGGCTGTCCGGCCGGGCGGGCGAGCTGGAGGGCGATGTTGGTGGCGTAGTCGCCACAGCCACCGGGCCCGGGAGCGGTGACGACGGCACGCTCGGGCACGGCGACGTGCAGCACCCCGTCGTCGACAGCACGACGCACCGCGCACAGCACGGTATGGGAGAGCTCGACGGGGGTCACGGGACAAGCGTATGGGAGGAGGGGGGTGGGTATGCGAATGGGTTTGGCGAGGTCCCGGGATGTGGACGGCGGGGGGGGGCTCGGCCGGGGGCGGTTGCGGCAGGGGCGGGGTTGGGTGGGCTGGGGGGCATGGTTGATGGCGGGGGTGTGGGTCCGGAGGCGGTGCCGGGGTGCGGTGCCGGCGGGGCGTGTCAGGGGGATTGCGGCCGGGGGCGCTGATGGGCTGCGGACGTGGGAACGACCCTGGGGTTGGCTCAGGCGTGCCACGTGGGCATCGACTTGGTTAAGCCATCGGGGTGTCGACCCAGGTGTGACATCTGGGGTGTGACCCGGGTGCGCCACCCGGGTGGACCGGGTGTGCCACCGAGGTGGACCCGCTGTGCCACCGGCGTGTCAGCCTCCGGTGCGTCCGGCGGCCTCCTCGGCCCCGAAGACACTCCCGAGGACGGCCTCGCCGACACCCCGGCGGTCGCCGCGCCCGCCACCGCCCCGGCTGCCCAGCTCGCCGCTCCCCTCGGCGACCCGACTCCGCTCGATCAACCGCCGTACGAGACTGATGAGTTCAGCGGGCGCGAAGGGCTTGGCAAGGAAGGCGTCGACACCGACGTCGAGGCCGCTGTCGACCTCATGCTGGTTGCAGGCGCTGATGATGGCGAGGGGAAGGTCGCGGGTACGAGGGTCGGAGCGGAGCCGAGCGGCAGTCCGAAGCCCGTCCAGGCGGGGCATGACCACATCCAGGGTGATCACATCGGGCCGCACCTGATGAACGACTTCCAGACACTCGGCACCATCGGCCGCGGTCACGACCTCAAGCCCCTCCAGCTCGAGATTGACCCTGATCAGCTGCCGGATGACCTTGTTGTCGTCCACAACAAGCACCCGGCCCGACGCGCCTGGCACAACTCGAGAGTAGGTCGGGACCGGCCACCGCGTCCGGGTTTTCCCGACTTCCACCCCCTGCGGGCGAGGCACCCCAGGTAGCGCCGGGTGCCACCACCCGAAAACCGTTCATGAACACCCCCCTGAAGCTGGTAGGGTTCTACCCGTCGCCGCCAAGCAAGGGCGCCCGACACGCCCCCGTAGCTCAGGGGATAGAGCAACGGCCTCCGGAGCCGTGTGCGCAGGTTCGAATCCTGCCGGGGGCACTTCGCCTCAACCAGCACGATGATGCGGTTGATCAGCGCAGATGCCGAGCATGAAGAGCGGGAACCAGTTTCACTGGGTCCCGCTCTTTGTCGTTGTTGAGCACTGGTCGCGATAGACCTGCGATAGAACCCCCCGCGTCGCCCCCTACGCCCGGTAGACAGCCCAGGTCTTGGGTGTCTCCGAGACCTTCACGGCGCTGAGTTCAGGCAGGTCGTCGCACCAGGTGTCGTAGATCCACTTGGCGAGGTTCTCTGCCGTCGGGGGGATACTCCCCCCCCATCGCTTCATTGAGGTGCCGGTGATCGAGCGTCGCGTCGACCCATTTCTTGAAGCCGTCCAGGTCGCGGTAGTCGCGGACGAAGCCGGGCGGGGCGAGGGCGTGGTCCTCCGCCGAGAGTTCGAGGACGACCACGTAGTTGTGGCCGTGCAGGCGCGCGCACGGGTGCCAGGAGGGCAGCGTGTCGAGCACGTGGCTCGCGGAGAAGTGGAACTCCTTGCTGATGGTGAACATGCTGGCTCCCGTCTACTCCGCCCCCGGCTGGGACCCGCGCGAGTCTCGCACTGTAATCGGTCAGCCCTCCCCGGCCTCTCCCTCGACGGCGCCGCTGTCATGGAGCAGGGATCGGTTCAGGGGCACGTCGGTCAGGAACCGCGCCCGCAGGACCGGGTCATCGATGCTGTCCGCCTTGCGCACCACTTCGGCACGGGCTCTGCCCAGCAGGTTGCGGACCTCGCTCCCGCTGTCCTCGGCCCGCAGAGCCCGGGCGGCGTGATACAGAACCTCTTCCGTACGCAGGGCGGGCATGTCCCCGTGTTCGGCGAGCAGGGCGAGCGCCTGGCGGCCGTCGCGGGCGGCCCCATCCATCTCGCCGTCCTGCAGATGGATCCGGCTGCGCAGCACATACCCGGCGATCTCGCTGCGCACCATGCCACTGTCGCGGGTGTCGACGAGGGTGTCCTCGCACAGCCGCCGAGCCAGGCTCCTGTCGTGGCCGGTCGCGAGGAGGACCTCCACGTACAGGTTGCGCACGATCGGCACCAGGTTGACCAGCCAGGTGCGCTGGGTCTCCAGCCAGGCGTTCCGCGCGTGCTCGACCGCTTCGTCGTGGCGAGCAGGATCACGGGTGAGCAGCGTGGCGAGGAGGGCGTTGTTGTACGCGTGCCAGCCACTGTCGCCACCGCGCTCCTCCTCGAAATCCAGGGCCTCACGCAGCACCGTGCCCGCTTCCTCCCACGAGCCGGTGGACAGGTGGAGCTGGGAGAGATAGTTCAGCGCTATGGGCAGCTCGGCGCGGAGGGGCTCACCTCTCAGCCGCTCGGTGCAGCGCAGCAGTCTCTGCCGGGCTTCGCCGAGCCGGCCCGCGTCGAAGAGGTTGACCCCGATCTGCATCTCGTTGAGATTGCGGGCGTGCTGCAGCACAGGGTTCCCCGCCTCGCCGAGGCGCGGGTCCGAGGCATACAGCCGCTCGGCGTCCAGCAGCACCCGCAGACCTGCGTGCAGATCGCGTTTGGGCAGCTGGCGTCCGTATTCGACCATCGCCACGAAGAGCGCCTGACGGCCTGCCTCGCCACACTCCCGGGCGCGTTCGACCGCCTCTTCGAGCTTGGCGAGGGAGGGTTGGACGCCGTGGACGGCCAGCAGGGTCTTGCCGCGCAGCAGGGTGGTGCGGGCGATGAGCAGTTGGTCCCCGAGGCGGTGCGCCGCCTGCTCCGCCTCGGCTGCCAAGGCGTCGATTCCCATGCTCTCCTGCTCGCCCTCGCCTCCCTTCCAGCGCACCTCGGTGATGCTGAGCAACAGCTCGATCGCCTCCACCAGACGGCGATCGCGCTCCGGACGGCCGGCGGGCATCAGCCGGGCGGACTCGATCGCCGTCCGGCAGTGCTGTTCGGCCTGGGCGAAGGAGAGATCCTCCACCGCCACGGAACGGGCCAGGCCGTAGTGGGCGGCGGCTGTCTGTGCGGCATACGCGGGCCCGGCCTGCAGGAAGTGATCGGCGATCAGCGTGCGCAACTCGAGCGGAGCGGCGCCGACGTCGACTCCTGGCAGGCGTGGCAGTGCCTCGGCGATGTCCGCATGCCGTTGCCGGCGGGCGCCGTCCGACTGTTCGCCGCGGATCCCCCTTTGCAGGACCCGGTGCTCGAAGTCGTACCAGTCGATGCCCAGACCCGCTGCCCAGTCGGGGACCTCGTCCCGGTGCCGGCAGCGGATCAGGCCGTGTTCGCGCTCTATGCGGTGCAGCAGGTCCTGGACTTGGATCCGCGGCGAGCCGGACGCCTCGGCGAGTGTGTGGGAGAAGAAGAACTCGCCCATCGTGGCGCCGGTGACCAGGAGTTCGCGCGCGGCCGGGTCCAGCTGCCGGAAACGGTCCAGTACGGCCGCGGGAAGGCTCCCCGGCAGCGGCACCCGGACGCCGTCTTCGGGTCGCCACAGCCTCAGGCACTGCTCGACGAAGATCGGATGGCCGCCCGTCGCCCCGGTCAACCGGACGGCGAAGTCCTCGGGGGCGGGGTGACTCTGAAGCCTGGCATCGACCAGTTCCCTGACAGCCCAGGCAGGCAGCGGCGGCAGCGCGTGGCGGGACACGAGTTCCGCGTGATCCCTCTGCCAGGCGTCCAGCAGCTGCTCCACCGCCCTGCCGTTGCCCTCGGCTGCGGCATACAGGCCGAGCCCGAGAACAAGACCGAGCGGTTCACCCTCGATCCTGGGCAGCAACAGGTGCAGGAACTCCAAGGTCGACACATCGCACAGCTGTATGTCGTCCAGCATCAGAAGCAGGGGCCGGCCTGCGCGCGCCTGCTGCAGCAGGACGTCGATCAGCTGCCGGGTCACCGTGCTTTCCACGGGCAGGAGGCTGTCACCCGGGATGGACCCGGTGGCCACCGTGGCCTCGGCGAACACCCGCCCGGCCGCGACCACCGCACCGAGCCCCGGCACCGCGGCGGACAGCAGGTCGGGGGCGGCCGCCAGCGCGCCGCGGGCCGCCGTGCGCCTGAAACCGGCCAGCCGTCTGCGGCCCTGCGCGGGACGGTCCAGTGCGTGCAGAGCGTCCAGGACGGCACCGTACGGCCGCCGCGAACCGATGCCGGGCGCGGCCCGCACGAGCGCCACCCGGCAGGACTGCTCCGGGGAACCGGGGGAGGTGCCCAGGCGGCGGGCGAACTCGCTCAGCAGGGACGACTTACCCATCCCCGAGTCGCCCTCGACGACCAGCACACTCGAGCGCCCGTCCGCCAGAGCACTCGCCGCGCTCTCGAGCCTGGCCAGGCTCTCCTCCCGGTCGACGAACACCGTCACCCCACGCCCCCGTTCATCGCACCAGCCCGGCTGTGCCTCGCCATCAACTGCCTGCACCCTACGGTCCGTTGTTCAGCGTGCCAGGTGAGTGATCCACAACTGACCGAAACCATACGCCCCACCGGGCACCCGGTGTCCCATATCTCCGCATCGCTGCACCCCTCCTGTGGAACCCTCAATGCCCCCGAACAACCTCCGCAGGCGCCGACCGCAGCGCCTGCCGCGTCGGGAGTTCGATGGTCACGAACGCCGTCGCGGTGACCGTCAGGGCGAGGGCGGGGAGTAGCCAGGGCGGGCCCGCCGGCCAGGGGTGGCCGAGGAAGGCCTGGCCCAGGAGGGTCAGGGGAATCGCGGACAGGAGGAGGGCCGTGGTGAGCGCGGTGGTGGCCGTGACGGCGGCCTCGCGGCGCATCATCGCTCGGATCTGACGTGGAGTCGTGCCGTTGAGGCGGAGGGCCGCCATTTCGGTCCGGCGCTGGGCGGTCGCGGCGACGAGCTTGTTGGCGATGCTCAGCAGCAGGTAGCCGAGGAGGACCACGATGGTCGCCAGGTTGATCCACACCTCGGGCGGGGCGTCAGCCAGCAGACTGCCGGCGGAACGTGGGCTCGCGGCGTCGAGGGTCAGGCCGGGGGCGGACGCGGTGAGGTCGGTGAGGGCCTGACGGGCTGTCGCCGTGCCGTCGGTGCGGATCAGGATGCTCTGGTCGAGCCCCGTCGTGGTGTGGCCGGCGGCCAGGTCCTGGGAGAGGGCCACTGTGCCGAAGCCGAGGCCTCGGGCGTAGAGGGCCACCACCTCGGCGTCGACCTTCGCGCCGTCGCCGAGGACCAGCCTCACCCGATGACCCACCGATGCGGAGCGCGAACGGGCGACGTCGCTGCTGACGGCGACCGTGGCTCCGGTGAGGCGGTCGAGGCTGCCGTCCCGTACGTCGAGGTCGAGGACGTCCGCCGCGTCCCGGGTGAGGATCATCGCCGGGCCGGACTCGGTCTCCGGTTCGCCGAACATCTCGAACGGCCATACGACCGTCGTCGTACCGAGTGGGGCCGCCGCTCTCACGCCTGGTGTGTTCCGCACGGCGGTGAGGGTGCCGTCGGGCAGGCCGCCCAGGGCCGGTGCGCTCAGCCGGTGCTGGGCGAGGGTGCCGGTGCGGGTGTCGGCGTCGGTGGCGGCGAGCACCGTGGTCTGGGTGAGGGTGTAGGTCAGGACGAACACCACCGCCATGGCCAGGGTGCTGACGATCCCGGCGTTGCGTTGGGCGTAGGCGCGGATGTTGGACATCGCCAGCCAGGTGGGGGCTGAGGTGCCGGTGCGGGTGCGCCGGGTCGCGGCCGTGCCGATGGCCCGGACGAGCGCGGGGCCGGCCAGGGCCAGGCCGATCGCGCCGAGGATGCCCGCGAGGGAGGTGGCGGTGGCGCCGAGGACGGTGCGGGAGAAGAGGGGTACGGCTGACATGGTCGTCGCTGCGACGATCAGCAGCAGTCCCGCGCGCGTGCGGATCTTCGACTGGGTGCGGGGTTCGCTGCGTGACTCGGCCACCGCCTCCGTGGCCGGCATCCGGGAGGTGCGCCAGGCCGCGCACCGGGCCGAGAGCTGGACGGCCAGGGTGGTGAGGACCACCGTCGTGGCGGCCGGCAACGGGCTGATGCTCAGGGGGAGTTCCGGTGGGATGACCCCGCGGTCCGCCGGCATCGCTCGGAACTGACCGGCCAGGAGGTAGCCCAGCCCCACGCCGGGCACCAGCGCGGCGCCCGCGATGACGGTGGCCTGCGCTGCCGCAAGTCGCCTGATCTGTCGGGGAGTTGCGCCTACGGCCCGCATCAGCGCCAGGTCGCGGCGCTGCCCGGCGATCGACACGGCCAGCGCGCTCGCCATGACGAACCCGGTGATCAGCAGGATGATCCCGGCGAGGGAGCCGGAGAGGAGGATCAGGAGGGAGCGGGACGCGCCCGCTCCGGGTGACACGAGGTCTCCGCGGGCTGCTCCGGTGACCGTTTCCAGACCAGTGCCCCGCAGTTTCGTGCGGACCTCTGCGGCGACCCGCCCCTCGGCGCCGGGCGCGGCGCGCAGGCCGATCAGGTCGACGGTTCCCGCGCGCGGTCCGCCGTCGCCGCTTCCGCGACCTGACAGTCGTACGGCCGTCGTGTCGGCGAAGAGGATCCCTGCGTCCGGTGCGTCGACCACCGCCGAGACGCGGTAGCCGGTGGCGGGGCGGGCGTGGGCGACGACCTGGACTCGGTCGCCCACCTCGATCCCCGCCGCGGCGGCGGTGGCGCTGTCCACGGCGACCTCGCCGGAACCGGTCGGCTCACGGCCGTCGACGCGCGGGCCGGCCAGCAGCTTCGTCGAGGACCAACCGTGTCCCGCGGTCCGGGGATCCCCGGCCGCCACGACCCGGCCGTGGGCGTCGACGAGGGCGGCGGGGAAGCCGATGTCCCCGACCGTCGCCTCGACCCCCGGCAGCCCGGACAGTTCGGCGACCAGCCCGGCCGGGACCGTACGGCGCTCCGGGAGCGCGATCGGCAGGTCCTGAGGTGGGTGGAACTCCTGGTCGGCCGCGACGACGACGTCCGCGCCTGCGAGACGGCCGGCGGGCAGGTGGGAGCGCAGGCCGGACTCGGCCAGGACGCCCGTGCCGGTGATCAGGGCGGCGCCGCCCAGCACCGCGCAGGCCACGGCGATCAGGGCGGTGACGCGGTGGCCGGCCATGCATATCGCGAGACGGAGCATGGCTCAGATCTCTCCCAACGCGACGAGACGGCGGGCGAGTTCGGGAGCGGTCGGCTTGTCGAGGGCCTCGACGACCCGGCCGTCGGCCATCACCAGCGCCCGGTGCGCGCGGGCCGCGGCGGCCGGGTCGTGGGTGACCATCACCACGGTCTGGTTCAGCGCGTCGACGAGATCCCGCAGCAGGCCAGGACCTCGTGGGCGCTGCGCAGGTCCAGTGCGCCGGTCGGTTCGTCGGCGAACACGACGGCCGGTCTGGCCACCAACGCCCGTACGACGGCGGCCCGTTGCTGCTGACCGCCGGAGAGTTCGGCGGGCCGGTGGTGCAGCCGGTCGGACAGCCCTACCCGCTCCACCAGCGTCCGCAGCCAGTCGGGGTCCGGAGCGCGTCCCGCCAGGCGCAGCGGCAGCAGGATGTTGTCCGCGATGCTGAGCGACGGGATCATGTTGTACGCCTGGAAGACGAAACCGATGCGCTCCCGGCGCAGTTCGGTACGGCGGGTCTCGTTCAGTCCGCCGATCTCCCGGCCGTCGAGTTCCTGGACGCTCTGCGGCGGGTGGCGGACGGGGGCACCGCCATCGACCCCGAGGTCGTAGCGCAGCTGTTCACCCGCTCCCGCCAGGACCAACGCCTGGAACGCCTCAGCCCTCGCGAGCGCGACGTACTGGCCCTGATGGCCGAGGGGTTGGGCAATTCGGCCATCGCCGGGCGACTCGTCGTCACCGAGGGCGCGGTCCACAAGCACATCCGCAGCATCTTCGCCAAGCTCGACCTCTCCCCCACGGACCAGGTGGACCGACGGGTCGCCGCGGTCCTGCGCTATCTGGAGGACGTGCGCCGTCTGGCGTGAGAGCCGAAACTCCGTCAGCCGCCCCGGAGCCTCGCCCCGACGATTCCCTCCCTGGCGACGACAAAGGGGCGGTGCCGGGGTCCCCTCCCGGCACCGCCCAGGCCGTGCGCCGCTCAGGCACGGCCGTCCTTGGGGCCCTCAGGCCGCGCCCACGCGCTCCTTCTCCTGCTCCGCCGCCTCGTCCCGCGCGGGCTTCGCGGTGCGCCCGCGGCCCGGCAGTACCGCGAGGACGATCGCCGTGCCGGCGGCCATGATGATGCCGCCGATGAGGCTGGTCTGGGCGACGCTGTGGGCGAAGGCCTCGTGCACCGCGTCGATGAGGGCCTGGGCCTGCTGGGCGCCCCCGGCGGGGTTCTTCGCGACCTCCTCGGCGACCGCGAGGCCGCCGCCGACCGAGTCCTTCGCCGTCTCCAGCGCGGTGTGCGGGAGGTTGGCGCCGACGAGGTCGGTCAGCTTGTCCTTGTAGGAGGTGCCCAGCAGGGAGCCGAGGATCGCGATGCCCAGGGCGCCGCCGAGCTCCAGCGCGGTGTCGTTGGCGCCGCCGCCGACGCCCAGTTCGGACTCGGGGAAGGAGCCCATGATGGTGTCGGTGGCCGGCGACACGCTCAGGCCGATCGCGAAGCCCAGCATCATCAGGGGTGCCAGGAAGTCGGTGTACGTCGAGCCCGACTCGATCCGCGTGAGCAGGAGGACGCCCGCCGTGCCGACCACCATGCCGGTGACGACCATGGCCTTGACGCCCAGCTTCGGGGTGAGCCGTCCGGTGGCAGCGGCGCCGACGAACACGGCTCCGGCCAGCGGCAGCAGTCGTACGCCCGTCTCCAGCGCGCCGTAGCCGAGGACGAACTGCAGGTACTGGGTGGCGTAGTAGAGCGCGCCGAAGGTGCCGAAGAAGAAGAACAGCACCGCCAGCATCGAGCCGCTGAACGGCCGCTGGGCGAACTTGCGCACGTCCAGCATGGGGTGCGGGTGGCGCAGCTCCCAGGCGACGAAGGCCAGCAGGCCCACGCCCGCGACCACGGCCGCGGCGACCGGGCCGACGCCCCAGCCGAAGTGCGGGCCCTCGATGGTCGCGTAGACCAGCGAGCCGACGGAGACGATCGAGAGCAGACCGCCGACGTAGTCGATCCGGCCCATTCCCTCGGCCTTCGACGGCGGGACCAGGGCCAGCGCGCCGATCACGGCGAGGACGGCGATCGGGACGTTGATCAGGAAGGTCGAGCCCCAGGCGTGATCCTCGAGGAGCCAGCCGGCGACCAGCGGACCCACCGCGATGGCGAGGCCGGAGGTGGCCGTCCAGGCCGTGATGGCCTTGGCGCGCTCAGCCTTCGGGAAGATCGCGACCAGCAGGGAGAGCGTGGCCGGCATGACCACCGCGGCGCCCACGCCCATGACCGCGCGGGCCGCTATGACCAGTCCGGTCTCGTCGACCAGGCTGCCCGTCACCGCGCCGGCCGCGAAGATCACGAGGCCCGTGATCAGGGCGCCCCGGCGGCTGTACTTGTCGCCGATCGAGCCAAGCACCAGCATCAGCGCGGCGTACGGGACGGTGTAGCCGTCGATGACCCACTGCAGATCGCTGCTGCTCAGGCCCAGGTCCTTGGTCATGTCCGGCGCGGCCACGATCAGCGACGTGTTCGCCATGACGACGATCAGCAGGCTCAGGCACAGCACCAGCAGCGCCCACCAGCGCCGCGCGTACGGCGCGGTCATCTTCTCGACGGGGGTGGTGGCTAGGAAGGGCATCGGAGGCTCCCTGGGGGCGATTAATTGCACATCCATGAGCAGAATAGTTTGTTGCTCATGGATGTGCAAATAGGGAGGCGGGGAGGGGCGGGAAGGGGGGAGGCCGCACAGCACGACGGAGCCCCCGACCGTCCGTGGTCGGGGGCTCCGTGTTGCTGGTTGTCACTCACACAGCCGTGTGCTGACAGTTGTCACTCACACAGCCGTGACGCCTCTTTCGGCGACGACCGCCTCGACCACCGCGCACGCCTCCTGCTCCGGCACCCCGGCCGCGATGAGCGTGGCGACGGCCACCCGGGATCCGTCGTCCTCCAGCGTTCCGGCGTTGACCTCTTCGAGCAGGGCGATGGTCATCGACTCAAGGCCCGCGGCGAGTACGGCGGGCGGGAGGTGGGTGTGGAAGAGGCCGTCCCGCTGGCCTCGCTCCAGGATGGCGGCGGCAGCGCTGCGGGCCGGTTCGAGGATCTTGGAGACGCGTTCCGCGCCCAGGTCGTGCCGGGCCAGTGCGATGAGCATCCGGAAGCTGTCGCCCACGGGCCAGATCGCCAGCACGAAGTGCGCGAGGGCGTGGTCGGCCGGCCCCGACGGCCTCGCTCCCTCCGCGATCGCGCCCCTGAGGCTCTCGCCGGCTTCCTCGGCCAGCGCCTCCACCAGCGCCGCCCGGCCGGGGAAGTGGCCGAAGAGGGTGCGTCGTACGACACCGGCGGCCTTGGCCAGCTCCTCCAGGGTGATCTCCGGGTTGCGCCCCAGTTCCCGGCGGGCCGTGGCCAGGATGCGGGCCCTGTTGGAGCGGGAGTTGCGTCGCTGCGGCTCGCGGGCGACCGGCTTGGACACGGAGGACACGGAAGGAACCTCGATGGCTCGATGGATCGGGAGGGCGTACGGCGGGACGGACCTCGACGGTCCGTCTTTCCATTCTGGCATGCGGGTCCGGACGCGGTCCGGCCGCCGCCGGGGGCTGACGCGCGGCAGGATTCGCGTCGGCTCGGCGGCAGGATTCGACCGGCTCAGTCGTCCGGGACGCCGGTGCCGCTCAGGGCCGGGACGGTCCGCTCCGGATGGGCGAGGGAGCGGGCGCCGAGCCGGAACTGGGCGAGTTTGTCGATGATGGTCTGGCCGACGGACTGGTGGCCCCAGATGCTGATGCCCTGGTGGGTACTGGGCTCCCAGGTGGTCTCGTCGATGACGAGGGGGTTCCAGCCGACCTCCCACTCGAAACCCGAGGGGGTGCGGGCGTAGTAGGAGAGTTCCTTGTCGTTGGTGTGCTGTCCGACGGACAGGGCCATCTCGAAGCCGAGTTCGTGCACGCGCTGGTAGCTCCGGGCCACGTCGTCGAGGGTGGCCGCCTGGATGTTGAGGTGCTGGACGCGGGTGCGGATCGGGTCGATGGGCAGTCCGCGTACGGCGGCGATCGCGATGGAGTGGTGGCGTTCGTTGACCCGCAGGAAGCGGATCTTGAGCTTGATGCCGCTGATCGTCTCGTCGATGTAGTCGGTGAGGCGGGCGTCGAAGACCGTGTCGTAGTAGCCGCGCAGGAGGGTCGGCTTGGCGGAGGTGATGGCCACGTGGCCCAGGCCCGAGTCGCCGGTGACCCACCCGGAGGCCAGCATCCGCAGGGGCTCGGACGAGGTGAGAGGCGTCGTGTAGATCTCCTGCGTGATGCCCTTGGGGCCGGGGAAGCGCAGGAGGCGTTCGACGCCGCGCAGGGCCGCCTCCTCGTCGGAGCCCCGCACGACGGGGACGCCGTGGGCGCGTACGCGGGCCTCGATCCGCTCGAAGGAGGCGTGGTCGTCGATGTGCCAGCCGGTCGCCACGACGTCCTCGGCCCGGCCGCGTTGGATCAGGAAACGGCACGCGTGGTCGTCGAGCCGGAAGCGCATCAGGTCGCGGGAGATGGCGTCGTGGTGCATGCCGATGGCGTCGGTGCCGAACCGACGCCAGTCGGCGAGGCGGTTGGACTCGATGACGATGTAGCCGAGGTGGACCGCGCCGAAGACGGAGGCCGTGGCTTGGCGGGTCATCGGCGGCCCGCCAGGAAGTCGGCGCACAGGCTGTTGAACAGCTCGGCGCGCTCCCACTGCACCCAGTGCCCGGTGTTGGCGACCTCGTACAGATCGCAGTTGGGCATGCGCCCGGCCAGCATCCGGCCGCCGGACGGCCGGTTGACCCGGTCCGCCGCGCCCCACAGCACCAGCGTGGGAACCGGCAGCCGGGACAGCCGCTTGTCGCGGGTGAAGTCCATCTTCCACAGGGTGCGCAGGGCGTTCGGGCCGGACGGGCGCCGCAGCGGCGGGGCCGCGACCACCTCGGGGTCGATACTCGCCTCGTAGCGCGCGTCGATCACGGAGTCGGGCACCTCGGCGGCGTTGAAGACGAGGTGGTTGCGGATGAACTTCTCCAGCTTCAGGCGTGAGGGCCCGTCCCCGCCGTAGTAGTTGAGCAGGCTGTTGAGGCCCGGCGTGGGCAGGGCGCGGGTGGTGCCGACGCCGCCGGGGCCCATGAGGACCATGCGGTCGGCCCGGTCGGGGGTGTCCAGGGCCAGGCGCAGGGCGCAGGCGCCGCCGTAGGAGTTGCCGACCAGGTGGGCCTTGTCCAGGTCGAGTCGGTCCATGAGGCCGCGGATGCCGTCGGCCAGGTGGCCGAAGGGGTCGGCGCCGTCGACGCCCTTGGTGCTGCGGCCGTACCCGGGCAGGTCGGGGACGATGACCCGGTACTCCTTGGCCAACTCCCCTATGTTGCGGGCGTAGTTGGAGACGCCGGAGGCGCCGGGGCCGCCGCCGTGCAGGAGGAGGACGGGCGGGCCGTCTCCGGTCTCGGCGACGAAGACCTTCTTGCCGGCGATGTCGAGCAGGCGCTCCCGCATCGACGGCGGCTCGGTGTGTGTGGTCATGGTGTCCCTCACGGTGCGGTCGTGGCGGTCGGGTGCGGCGCCGGAGCGAATCCGGCTGGGGGCGGCGGGAGTTGGGCACCGCCCGCGGGGGCGGCGGCGTAGACGTAGGCGTCGGGGCGCAGGGCGACGGTGGCCGCCTTGTGCCGGGCCAGCCAGGGCAGCAGGACGCCGTCGCTGTCGACGACCGTGCCCTCGGCGGGGCGGGATCCGGCGGGCGTGACGGCGAGCGAGGGGACGCCGAGGCGGTCCCAGGCGGGCTGGGGCACGGGCAGCCCGCCGTGCAGGAGCAGCCAGCGGCCGGCGAGGAGGTCGTCCAGCCGCACCCGCTCCCCGTCGGGGCCGGTCACCCAGGGCTGCGGGATCTGGTGCCCGCAGGCCTTGGTGCGGGGGCGGGCCTGGAAGCCGTCGGCGTAGTGGGCGACGGGTATCCAGTTGGAGTCCTGCAGCCAGGCGCTGAAGCCCGCCACCCGGTTCAGCACCGGCATCACGCCGTCGCGGACCCGGGTGACCGCGCGCCGCCGCTCGGTGATGATCCGCCCGACGAACACCGCCCGCCGGGTGACCTCCTTGACGTGCGGCTTGCGCTCGGCCTCGTAGCTGTCCAGCAGCGTCTCGGGCAGCTCGCCGCGCAGCACGGCGGCCAGCTTCCAGCACAGGTTCGCCACGTCGCGCACGCCGGCGGCCATGCCCTGGCCGATCCACGGCGGCATCGCGTGGGCGGCGTCGCCGGCCAGGAAGACCCGGCCGACCCGGAAGCGGGCGGCGAAGCGGACGTGGTGGCTGTAGACCGTGGCGCGCAGGATCCTGATCTGGTCCGGACCGATCCCGTACTTGGCGACCATCGAGTGGACGGCGTCATCGGTGGTCAGATACGTCTCGTCGTCGCCCGGCAGGATCGGGAACTCCCAGCGGTGGTGCCCGAGCGGGGTCGGGCAGTCCACGGCCGGCCGGGCCGGGTCGCAGCGGAAGCGCAGCCGGTCGTGGTCCGGCCAGGGCTTCAGCATCTCGGTGTCGACGACCACCCAGCGGTCCTCGTACGTCCGCCCCTCGTACCCCACGTTCAACTGCGCGCGGGTGAGGCTGGAGCCGCCGTCGGCCGCGATGACGTAGGACGCCCGGAGCCGGTGCACGGAGTCGTCGGCACCGACCACGGTCAGTTCGACGCCGTCGGCATCCGGGCGCAGTCGCAGGCACTCGTGCCGCAGCAGCACCCGCACGTTCGGGTAGCGGCCGACGCCGTCGCGCAGGACCTGCTCAAGGGCGGGCTGGTAGATGAACATCTGCGGCGGATGGCCGTGGCCGCGGGGCGTCGGACGGGCGCTGAGAAAGGTCCGGCCGTGCGCGTCGACGAAGTCCAGCGGGCGCTCGGCCAGCATGTCGCGCTTCAGCCGGTCGGCGAGCCCCATACGCTGCCAGATCCGTACGACCTCCTCGTCCGTGGAGATCGCGCGGGCCCGGGAGAAGACCTCGGCGTCGCGCTCGATCACCACGACCCTCAGACCCAGCTCGCCCAGCAGATTCGCGGCGGTCACCCCGGTCGGCCCGTATCCGATCACCGCCACGTCATAGGCGCCGCCTACAGCTTCACCCTCGTCGCCCTCTTTGTCCTCGGCATCGACTTCACTCACCAGGCCACCTCACTGTCGTCCCGTCGTCGCCCCGCCGGCCTGCGGCGCTTGCTGCAGTCGGCTCGTACCGCAGTCGGCTCGCGCCCCGGTCCGGATCTTGACCGTGTCTTGCTGTAGCGCTTACTCCAATTGGAGTGGCCGCTACGGTAAGCTGGGTCCCGGAGACGGTCAAGTGCCGGCACGACAGGAAGGGCGGAGCCATGACCAGGCCGCAGACGACGCGCAAGAAGCGCGCGAACGGGGTGGAGTCGCGGCAGCGCATCCTCGACGCCACCGTGGAGATCGCGGGCGAACGCGGCTACGAGGGGACGTCCATCGCGGCCGTCAGCGCCAAGTGCGGGCTGCCCGCCAGCTCGATCTACTGGCACTTCAAGGACAAGGACGACCTGATCGCCGCGGTCATCGAGCGCAGCTTCGAGACCTGGCTGGCGGCCGTCGAGCTACCGGGCGACGAGACCGGCACGCCCCTGGAGCGGGCCACCGCCATGGCGGCGAACGTCGCGAAGTCCCTGGTCGACGCGCCGGACTTCCTGCGCCTCGGCCTGATGCTCGCGCTGGAGCGAAGGCCCACCGAGCCCCGGGGGCGCACGGTGTTCCTCCAGGTCCGGGACGTCGCCACCCAGAAGATCACCGAGATGATCGAGATCCTGTTCCCCGACCTGGACGAGGCATCCGTACGCACCCTCACCACTTACGCGGTCGCGGGCGCCGACGGCCTCTTCGTGCACCGGGAGATCCACGGGGACGCCGTCGACCTGATGGCGATGTTCGAGCTGCACGCGCGACTGGTCTACGACGCGGGCACCCGTATGGCGGCGAGGAGCGAGGAGCGACCTTGACCGCGCCGGGGATCGCGCGGCGCCTCGCGGACGGTACGACCGCCGTAGGCCACAAGGGCCTGTCCGGCGGATCAGGCCGGCCCCGAGAAACAGTTCCTTGCGGCGGACCGAGCGGGGCCATGGGGGTGCCCCCGCGCGAGGTCGTTCGAGCGTGGGGGAGTCGGCAACCTACGACAACGCGGCTGGGGTCCCCCCTCTGGGGGAGCGCGTGCCAGGCCCCGCGACGCCGACATGATCCGCCGGACAGGCCCTCCGCGCCGAACCTCACCGAGAGTCCGGACCGAACCTCACCAGGGTCCCGAGGGGCCCGACCCGCTCACCCCGCCCCACCCAGGAGCCGCCCCCATGACCACCACCCCGAGTCGCATCGACGTCCACCAGCACCTGATCCCCTCCTTCTACCGGGACCTCCTCGCCAAGGCGGGCATCGCCGAGGCCGGCGGGCGTGAACTGCCGGACTGGAGCCCCGAGTCGGCCCTGGAGGTGATGGATCTGCTGGGCACCACCACGGCGATCCTCTCCATGTCCACCCCGGGCACCGGGTTCCTCACGGATCCGGGCGAGGCCGCCCAACTGGCCCGCCGGCTCAACGACTTCTCCGCCGGCCTCGCCGCCGAACACCCGGGCCGCTTCGGGTACTTCGCCACGCTGCCCCTGCCCGACATCACCGCCTCGGCCGCCGAGGCCGAGCGCGCACTGGTCGAACTGGGCGCCGACGGGGTCACGTTGCTGGCCAACAACCAAGGCGTCTACCTGGGCGCGGACGGCCAGGACCCCCTGTGGCGGACCCTGAACAAGCACGGAGCCGTCGTCCTCGTCCACCCGGCCGACCTCCCGGCGCCGCCCGTCGAGAACATCCCGCCGTTCGCGGCCGACTTCCTCCTCGACACCACCCGGGCCGCCTACCTGCTCGTCCGCAACGGCATCGTGCGCAGGTACCCGGACATCCGGTTCATCCTCGGTCACGCGGGCGGCTTCGTCCCGTACGCCTCCCACCGCATGGCCGTCACCATCGCCGGCGACACCGGACGCAGCCCCCTGGACGTCCTGGACGACCTCCGCTCCTTCTACTTCGACACGGCCCTGTCCTCCAGCCCGGCCGCCCTGCCCACTCTGCTGGCCTTCGCCCGCCCCGGGCACGTCCTGTTCGGCAGCGACTGGCCCTTCGCGCCCACCATCGCCGGGCAGTACTTCGCCAACGGGCTCGACAGCGGCGTCGACCCCGGCACGCTCCAGGCCGTCAACCGCACCAACGCCGAGGCGCTCTTTCCCCGCCTGGGCAGGATCCCCGTACCGGAACCCCGGCCCAGCCTGCGGCAGTCCGCCCGGCGCACCGCCGCCCGCCTCCTCTTCAGGCTCGTCCAGCCCGGAACCGGATGAGAGACCCGAACCGGTAGAGGGACCCGAACCAGTTGAGGGGCCCGAACCGGTTGAGGGGCCCGCACAAAGGCACCCGCCCTACGCCGCCCGACCGCCCCGACAACCCGCCTCAGGAACCCGCCCGCAGCACCCTCGACAACCCCAGGGCCGCCGTCCGCACCGCGGGCGCGAGCTGGGCCGGGCTGAAGCGTGCGCGGGGGACGGCCACCGAGAGGGCGGCGACCGTGGTGCCGCCCGCGAACACGGGGGCCGCGATGCAGGCCACGCCCCGCGCGGCCTCCTGCTCCTCGTAGGCGAGGCCGGAGACCTGGATCTTCTCCAGGGCCATGCTCAGCCGCGCCGGGTCGGTGATCGAGTACGGGGTGAGGCTCGGCAGTGGGCGGGACAGCAGTTCCTCGGTCAGCTCGGGGCCGGAGAAGGCGAGCAGGGCCTTGCCCACGCCGGTGCAGCTCAGCGGCAGGCTGCCGCCGATGCGGGAGGGCAGTTGCAGGGCCTCGTGACCGTGGATGCGTTCGAGGTAGACCACCTCCATGCCCTCGCGGACACCGAGGTGGACGGTCTCGCGGGTCGCCTCGAACAGGTCCTGGAGGAACGGCAGGGCCGTCTCGCGCAGATCGAGCCGGTGCGGCACGAGCGAGCCGAGCTCGAAGAGCTTCGCGCCGAGCCGGTAACGGGGGCCCGAGCGCTCCAGCCAGCCCAGCCGCATC
Source organism: Streptomyces sp. NPDC051738 (assembly GCF_044453205.1). Taxonomy (NCBI): domain Bacteria; kingdom Bacillati; phylum Actinomycetota; class Actinomycetes; order Kitasatosporales; family Streptomycetaceae; genus Streptomyces; species Streptomyces sp. NPDC051738. Next base: position 126,611 of record NZ_JBITCM010000004.1, read on the forward strand.
AGGTCCGCCGCCAGCCGGTGGACCGTCGGCTTGGGCAGGCCCGTGCGCTCCGAAAGTTCCGAGAGGCGGAACGATCCACCGCTCGGACGGAAGGACTCCAGGATGATCGCGGCCTTGTCCAGCATGCTGCCGCCCACATTGTTCCGTTCCACGGAACAAACTTTGGCCCAACGCAGGCTCGGCGTCTATACCGGAAGTCACAGGGCGGCGCATCGCAAGCTCCCGCTCCCCCGCTACGCCCCTACTGCCCTACTCCCCTGGAGGCACCCGTGTCGACCGTGCTCGACAGCGCCGACCGTCCGGACGGCACCCCACCGGCCGTGGTCAAGGCCGCCGACGTACTGGCGGAGGCGACCCGCACCGGCGTCACCTGCCCGCCCGTGCGTGACGTGCTCGACGGCGGCGGCGACCTGGAGACCGCGTACGCCGTGCAGCAGCTGAACGTCCGGCGCGCACTGGACGCCGGGCGCCGGATCGTCGGCCGCAAGATCGGGCTGACCTCGTCGGCCGTGCAGCGCCAACTCGGCGTGGACCAGCCCGACTTCGGCGCCCTGTTCGCCGACATGGCGGTGCCGGACGGCGGCGAGGTGCCCGCCGGGCGGCTGCTCCAGCCCAAGGTGGAGGCCGAGGTGGCGCTCGTACTGGGCCGCGATCTGCCGGACCGGGAGTGCACGGTCGTGGACGTACTCCGTGCCGTCGACTTCGCGCTGCCCGCCCTGGAGATCGTCGACAGTCGCATCGCCGGCTGGGACATCTCCCTGGTCGACACCGTCGCCGACAACGCCTCCTGCGGTCTGTACGTCCTGGGCGGCACCCCCGTACCGCTCACCCGGGTCGACCTGCGCGCGGCCACCATGGCGATGACCCGCAACGGCGCGATCGCCTCCGAGGGCACCGGCGCCGCCTGCCTCGGCAGCCCCCTCAACGCGGCGGTCTGGCTCGCCTCGGCCCTCGCGGAGCGCGGCGACCCGTTGCGCGCCGGCGACCTGGTGCTGACCGGCGCCCTGGGCCCGATGGCGCCCGCCGCGCCGGGCGACGTGTTCGAGGCCCACATCTCGGAGCTCGGCTCGGTGCGGGTCGGCTTCGCCCGGGAAGCCGGAACCGCCCAGGAACAGGAAGGGGAGCAGCGGTGAGCACCAAGGTCGCCATCATCGGTTCCGGCAACATCGGCACCGACCTCATGATCAAGGTCCTGCGCCTGTCGGAGAGCCTGGAGATCGCCGCCCTGGCCGGCATCGACCCGGACTCCGACGGCCTGGCCCGCGCCCGCCGCCTCAAGGTCGCCACGACCCACGAGGGCGTCGAGGGCCTGGTGAAGCTGGACGAGTTCGCCGACGTCGAGTTCGTCTTCGACGCCACCTCGGCCGGCGCCCACCGCCACCACGACGAGGTGCTGCGCCCCCTGGGCCGTACCCTCGTCGACCTCACCCCGGCCGCCGTCGGCCCGTACGTCGTCCCGCCGGTCAACGGCGCCGCCCATCTCGACGCCCCGAACGTCAACATGGTCACCTGCGGCGGCCAGGCCACGATCCCGATCGTCGCCGCGGTGGGCGCCGTCACCCCGGTCCACTACGGCGAGATCGTCGCCTCCATCGCGTCCCGCTCCGCCGGGCCCGGCACCCGGGCGAACATCGACGAGTTCACCGAGACCACCTCCTCGGCCATCGAGAAGGTCGGCGGCGCCGCCCGCGGGAAGGCGATCATCGTCCTCAACCCGGCCGAACCCCCGCTGATCATGCGGGACACCGTGCACTGCCTGGTCTCCGAGTGCGACGAGGCGGCCGTCACCGCGTCGGTCGAGGAGATGGTGGGCCGCGTCCAGGCGTACGTGCCCGGCTACCGGCTCAAGCAGAAGGTCCAGTTCGACCGGGTGACGGCGGACGACCCCCTGCGCACCCTCGCCCCGGACGCGTCCGACCCCCTGAAGGTGTCCGTCTTCCTGGAGGTCGAGGGCGCCGCCCACTACCTCCCCGCCTACGCCGGAAACCTCGACATCATGACCTCGGCCGCGCTGCGCACCGCGGAACGCATGGCCGCCCACCGTGGCAAGGAGGCCGCCAAGTGACAAGGCTCTACGTCCAGGACGTCACCCTGAGGGACGGCATGCACGCCATCCGGCACCGCTACACCGTCGACCAGGCCCGCACGATCGCCGCCGCCCTGGACACGGCGGGCGTGGCCGCCATCGAGATCGCGCACGGCGACGGCCTGGCGGGCTCCAGCATCAACTACGGCGTCGGCGCCCACACCGACTGGGAGTGGATCGAGGCCGTGGTGGACGCCACCACGCACGCCGTCCCCACCACCCTGCTGCTGCCCGGCATCGGCACCCTGCACGACCTCCGGCAGGCCCACACCCTCGGCATCCGCAGCGTCCGGGTCGCCACGCACTGCACCGAGGCCGACATCTCCGCCCAGCACATCGCCGCCGCCCGCGACCTGGGCATGGACGTCGCCGGGTTCCTGATGATGTCCCACATGGCCGAACCGGCCGAGCTGGCCCGCCAGGCCAAGCTGATGGAGTCCTACGGCGCCCACTGCGTCTACGTCACCGACTCCGGCGGCCGCCTCACCATGGACGGCGTCCGCGACCGCTTCCGCGCCTACCGCGATGTCCTCGACCCGGCCACGGAGCTGGGCATCCACGCCCACCACAACCTCGCCCTCGGCGTCGCCAACAGCGTCGTCGCCGTCGAGAACGGCGCGGTAAGGGTCGACGCCTCCCTCGCCGGCCAGGGCGCGGGCGCGGGCAACTGTCCCCTGGAGGCCTTCGTCGCGGTCGCCGACCTCATGGGCTGGGAGCACGCCTGCGACCTGTTCCCGCTGATGGACGCCGCCGACGATCTCGTACGACCGCTGCAGGACCGCGAGGTACGGGTGGACCGCGAGACCCTCAGCCTCGGCTACGCGGGCGTGTACTCCAGCTTCCTGCGCCACGCCGAGACGGCCGCAGCCCGCTACGGACTCGACACCCGCAGCATCCTGGTCGAGGTCGGCCGGCGGGGCATGGTCGGCGGCCAGGAGGACATGATCACCGACATCGCGCTGGACCTGGCCGGCCGCGCGGGGAGCGCTGTCTGATCGAACGCGGCGGGGCGCCTATCCGAAGGCGGAGGGAAGCTGGTTCTGGTGCTGGTGCCCCGTCGGTTTCTGGTGCTGGTGCTGATGCTGGTGCCCGCTCGGTCCGTCCCAGCGGTTCGGCTCCGCGGCGGCCAGCAGCTCCTCAGGGCCCAGCAGTTCCGTCGCCTGGTTCTGGGTGTGTGCGGCCGCTATCTGTGCCGCCGCCACGACGTCTCCGCGTTCGCGGACCAGATCCTCATAGATCGGCAGGTGATCGTTTTCGGCGGGACTGCGCGTCACAATGCCGATCCTTTCGCGGGTCATTTGCCGTCAGGCTCTGTCGAGTCGGGCAGCAGTCGCAGGCCCGCGCAACAAATACAACACGGCCGGAAGACCGTAACTAAGGAGAACCCGTAGCCCCTCTGTGCTCATCATGAAAATGTCCCGTGCCCGCGCTGAGACAGAAGATGACGCGTGAATCAGACCGGCCGGCCGGTCTGGAGCATCGCCCAGACCGTCTTGCCCCTGGGCTGCCGCCGGGTCCAACCCCAGTGCTCGGACAGGGCGTCAATGATCCGCAGCCCTCGGCCGTGCTCGTCGAAGGGGTCGCTCGCGTGCGGGTACACGGGCAGGCCGTCGCAAGGGTCGGTGACGGCGCAGACGAGGTGGGCCGGGCGGCGCAGGCTCAGCCGCAGCCAGATCTCGGCCTCACCGTGGACCGGGGAACAGTCCGCGTGGACCGCGCGGTCCGCGCCGTGCGTCGCGGTGCGAGCCGAGGAGCGCGCCGCGGAGTGCGACACGCCGTGCAGTACGGCGTTGGCGGCGAGTTCGGTGACCACCATGAGGGCGTCGTCGCCGCAGTGGTCCAGCGCCCACTCATCGAGAGTGCGACGGACGAAGTCGCGGGCCCGGCCGCAGTCCCGTTCGGCGCCGGTGAGGCGCAGGGCGGCCGAGCGGGGCGGGGTGCGCGCGGGCTCGGGCGCGGTGAGATGGCGCCGGCCCGGGGCGCCGGGGCGCACTTCCGGCGGCGCGCTCAAACTCGCAGGTGACGCGGCGCTACCGGGCAGTCGAAGCCCTTCGTACGCAGGTAAGGACACAACGTCTCCCTGATACACGGTCAGGACGAGGCGGCTGAGCAGCAGTTGACGCCACGGACTATTATCCACGCCGACGGCGTCTCCGTGCAATTTCACGGGAAATTGCGCGAGCGGTGCCGACGCAGAGCACGTGGTGCGGTCCGGCCCGCCGGGGCTGCGGGGCGTACGCGTGGCGGAACGTGAGCAAGGAGAGTGCAGTGCCAACAGCAACGAACGGCGTACGGGCAAGCTCGTTGAGCGTCCGCTGGATCAAGAGCCGGCACAGCAATGCCGAGGGCAACTGCGTCGAGGTGGCCTCCCTGGTCGACGGCAGTGTCGCGATGCGCAACTCCCGCCATCCCGACGGACCGGCCCTCGTCTACACGCCCGCCGAGATCGCCGCCTTCCTGGCGGGTGCGAAGGAGGGAGAGTTCGACCACCTGGTCCGACCCTGACCTTTCGCGACCCCCGCACGGGGTCAAAATGCCGCGGGAAAACGGAAGTTGGCTCCCCATTTCCCGCGGCTGCGGCGCCAGGAGGCGGCGGGATGCGATAATGCGGTCTGTCGTATGCCGGTCTACGGGGAGTCAGGATGTCCGTCGAGTCACCTCGTATCTCCCGCCTCGAACCGTATCTGACCCGCACCGAGCCCGCGCCGACCCTGCTGAAGATGCTGGTCGGCGTGCAGCTCGCGGGTATTCGCGAGGACTTCGGTCTCTCCCAGGACCAGGCCGCCCGCGCCGCCGGGTTCAGCCCCGCGAAGCTGTCGCGCATCGAGGCGGGCAAGGGCCGTCGGCCGCCCACGGAGGGCGACATCCGCACGCTGCTGAAGCTGTACCAGGCCGAGGACTACGAGGCCTCGGTGCTGCTGCAGTTGCTGCAACGCGCCGGTGAGCCCGGATGGTGGCAGCGCTATGACAAGCGACTGATGCCGGAGTGGTTCGACCGGCTGGTCGGGCTCCAGGAGGCCGCGACGGCCATCCGTACCTTTGAACTCCAGTACGTTCCCGGCCTGTTGCAGACCGAGGCCTACACCCGGGCCGTGGTGGAGCGCGGGCTGCCCTCGGCGCCGGCCCGTGAGGTGCAGCGGCGGGTGGAGCTGCGAATGCGCCGACGGGAGCTGCTGCAGCGCGCGGACGGGCCCCGACTGTGGGCGATCGTCGACGAGTCGGTGCTGCTGAGGGTGCTGGGCAGCCGCGAGGTGATGCGCGAGCAGCTGGAGTATCTGGAGGAGATGGCCCGGCTCCCCCATGTGACCGTGCAGATCGTTCCGCTGGACGTGACCAACGCCTCCGCGCCCGCCATCCCCGTCACCTATCTGCGCTTCGGCGGCGTCGACCTGCCCGACATCGTCTATCTGGAGCACATCAAGAGCGCGGCCTTCCTGGAGGACCAGGACGAGACGGAGGAGTACCGGATCGCCCTGGACCGGCTGGGCGACGAGGCCCTCAACCCGCGCGAGTCACTGGAGCGGCTGCGCGAGACGAAGGCCCGGTACTCCCCGACGACCTGAGCGCCCCCACCTACGGGAGCCGGCCCGCGCCGCCGAACTCGATCCACTCCTGGGTGAGCTGGCGCGGTGCCACCTCGGTGTCGGGGCGCCAGGTGGAGACCTCCACCAGGCCGGGTTCGAGGATCTCCAGACCCTCGAAGTACTCCGCGACGTCCTTCTCCTGGCGCACCCGGCCCCAGTGTCCCTGCGTCGCCTGGTCCATGAAGTCGGTGACGAACTTGCGGACCTCGGGGTCCTCGCTGACGAGCTGGCACATCACCATGAAGCTGCCGGGCGCGAGGCGCTCGCGCACCCGGCGGGCCACCGCGAGCGGGCCGTCGGTGTCGCTGTCGGGGATGCAGTGGAACACCGAGTTGAACAGCACGGCCACCGGCTGCGAGAAGTCGATCAGGCGCTCGGTGTCGACGTGGCCGAAGATGCCGTCGGTCTCGCGCATGTCGGCATGGATGACGGCGGTGTTGTCGTTCTGGTCGAGCAGGGCGCGGCCGTGGACCAGGACCATCGGGTCGTTGTCGACGTAGACCACGCGCGAGGACGGGTCGACGGACTGCGCGACCTGGTGGACGTTGTTCTGGGTGGGCAGGCCGGAGCCGTGGTCCAGGAACTGCCGGATGCCGTGGTCCTCGGCCAGCGTCCTGACCACCCGCTGCAGGAAGCGCCGGTTGTTCAGCGCGAGGGCACGGGTGCTGGGGACGACCTTGTCCAACTGCTCGCAGGCGGCTCGGTCGGAGGCGTAGTTGTCCTTGCCGCCGAGGTAGTAGTCGTACATGCGCGCGGCGGTCGGAACCGTGGCATCGATCGACGTGGACAGCTGCTTTCCAGGCTCCATCGTTCCCCCAGGGGCAGTCCGGCCGAGGAGATCACCTCACCGACAACACATCCTAGGGAACGGGCAGTTGGTGAGGCCAGTCCGTCGGTCAACCACCAGGCCGTTCCACGGCCCCTTCCACGGACCGATCACAATGAGGGACATGACGACCCAGGACATACGAACCCAATGGTTCCGTGGCGTGCGCGCGCCCGGCGCGAAGATCCGGCTGGTGTGCTTCCCGCACGCGGGCGGGGCCGCGGTCTCCTTCCGTGCCTGGGCGACGCTGACGCCACCGGAGATCGAGGTCATGTCCGTGCAGTACCCGGGCCGCCAGGACCGCCTGCGCGATCCGTGCCCGACCACGATGGAGGAACTGGCGGACGCGATCACGACGGCCCTGCAGCACGAGGCGGACGACCTGCCGTTGGCGTTCTTCGGGCACAGCATGGGTTCGTCGGTGGCGTACGAGGTGGCCCGCCGCCTGGAGGACGCCCCCGGCCGCACCGTCACCCACCTGATCGTGTCGGGCCGGTCCAGGCCCCGCCTCCCCCAGGAGTCGCCGCCCCGCCCGGCCCCGACCGACATCGAGATCCTGGACCGCATCCGCCTGCTGGACCCCGAGGGCGCGGCCGTCTACGACCACCCCGAGCTGCTACCCATGATCATGCCGGCGCTGCGCGCGGACTTCGGGATCCTGGCGGCGTACCGCCCGGCCCACCTGCACCGGCTGGACATTCCCGTCACGGCCTGCGGAGGTGACCGCGACCCGGTGTGCCCGGTCGAGGCACTCTCGTCGTGGTCGGACGTCACGACGCAGGGCCTGGACGTCCGGGCCTTCCAGGGGAACCACTTCTACCTCAACCCGCGGAAGGAGGAGTTGCTCGCGTTCCTGACGTCACGACTGCTGTGACGGATGCGCCTGGGCACGTCGAACGGACGTGCAAGTGATGAGAAAACTGGGCATGTTTCCCTTTCAACCACCAGAGGGGACATGCAGAGATGAGCGAGTCCGCCGCGTCCACGCCCCGCAAGGTCGTCGTCACCGGACTCGGGGCGCTCACGCCCCTCGGGGTCGGGTTCCGGGAGTTGTGGCAGGGGCTGCTCGACGGGCGGCACGGGATACGGGAGTTGGCGGGCGAGGAGTTCGAGGGGCTGCCCGTGCGGGTCGCCGGGGTCGTACCCGTGGATCCCGCTCAGCTGCTGCCCCGGCCCTTGGCGCGGCGGATGAACCGGGCGGCGCAGTTAGGGGTGTTGGCCGCCCGGGAGGCGTGGGCCGACGCCGGGTTCGTCGAGGGCGGTACGCGGGAGAGCGGGGTCGACCCGGCGCGGGTGGGGGTGAGCCTGGGAGCCATCCTCGGGGACGCGTCCGTGCTGGTGGGCGGGGACCGGAGGCTGCGGGAGAAGGGGCCGCGTGCGGTCTCGCCGCTCACCACTCCCATGACCGTGCCCTCCCAGGCCGCCTCCCAGGTCTCGCTGGATCTGCACATCACCGGGGAGGCCCGGACCGTGACGAGCGCGTGCGCGTCGGGGACCGAGGCCATAGGGCAGGCGATCGACCGCATACGGTACGGGCGCGTCGACATCGCGCTGGCGGGCGGCGCCGAAGCGGTCGTCACGCCGGCGATCATGGCGTCCTTCGCCGCGATGCGGGCGCTGGCCGACAGCGATCTCGCCGACGGTTCACCCTCCCGGCCCTTCGCCAAGGACCGGGGCGGCTTCGTCAACGGCGAGGGCGCCGGGATCCTCGTCCTGGAGGCCGAGGATCACGCGCGGGCGCGCGGGGCGCGGATCTACTGCGAGGCCGCGGGGTGGGGCCTGTCCGCCGACGCCCACCACATGGCCGCCCCCGACCCGTCCGGCGACGGCATCGCGCTCGCCGTGCGCCGGGCCCTGCGGGACGCCGGGAGCCATGCCGATGCCGTCGTCCACGTGAACGCGCACGCCACGGCGACGATCGAGGGCGACCTCGCGGAGGCGGGCGCGCTGCGGGCGGTACTCGGCCGACGGTCCGTCCCGGTCACCGCGCTCAAGGGACACCTGGGGCATCTGCAGGGCGCCGCGGGCGGAGCCGAGGCGGTCGCCGCCGCACTGACGCTGCATCACGGGGTGGTGCCGCCGACCGTGGGGTGCGGGGAGGTCGATGACGCGATCGACCTGGATGTGGTGAGGGGGGCGCCCCGGGCGTTGCCCGAGGACGGGGACCTGGTGCTCAGCAACTCGTTCGGGTTCGGCGGGCACAACGCGGTGCTGGCGTTGCGGCGGGTGGCAGGGCACCGGCGTTGAGAGGTGGGCCGGCCCGGCTCCGGGCGCCGCCCGTCACGCCGTGCGCTTGCGCGATGTCGCCTTCTTGGCCGGGGTCTTCTTCGCGGTGCTCTTGGCCGTGCTCTTCGCGGTGCTCTTCGACGTACTCTTCGCGGTCGTCTTCTTCGCTCCCTGGGCCGTCTTCGAGGTCGACTTCCTGGCCGAGGACGCCGTCTTCTTCGCCGCTGTCTTCTTCGTCGCCGTCGACTTCTTGCCGGCCGCCTGCTTGGGGGCCGCCCTGGCCGACTTGCGCTGAGGCAGGCGTCTGACCTGGCCCTCCGCCTTCTCCGCCGCCTTCTCCCCGGCCGGCTCCTCGCCGCGCGACTCCTTGGCCGCCCGAACGCTGTTCTCCAGGGCCGCCATCAGGTCGAGGACCTTGCCGCCGCGTGCCGGTTCGGGGGCCTCGGGCGGGGCCTCGCCGGCGGCCTTCGCGGCGACGACCTCCTCCACGGCCTCGCGGTACTCGTCGTGCAGGTCGTCGAGGTCGATCTCGCCGAGGGTGTCCATCAGGGCGTCCGCGAGGTCCAGTTCCTTGTCGTTCACCGTGACCGTCGTGTCCGGCGCGACGCCCTCGGGCTCGCGCACCTCGTCCGGCCACAGCAGACCGTGCATGGCGATGGCGTCGCCGACCACCCGCAGCATGCCCAACCGCTCACGCCCCCGCAGCGCGAACTTCGCGATCGCCACCTTCTGGCTGCGCTTCAGCGCCTCCCGCAGCAGGGTGTAGGGCTTCGCCGCCGGCGCCCCGCCCACGGCGAGGTAGTACGCGCTGTCCATGTGGAGCGGGTCGATCCGGTCGGCCGGCACGAACGCCACGATCTCGATCGTCTTCGCGGTCGGGAGCGGAAGGTGGGCCAGGTCCTCGTCCGTGATCGGGATGATCGTGCCGTCCGCGTCCTCGTACCCCTTGCCGATCTCCGACTGGCCGACCTCACGGTCGTCCAGCTCGCAGACCTTGCGGTAGCGGATGCGGCCACCGTCCTCCAGGTGGATCTGCCGGAAGGAGATCGAGTGGCTCTCGGTCGCGTTCACCACCTTGATCGGGATGCTGACCAGGCCGAACGAGATGGCGCCGTTCCATATGGATCGCACGTGCAGCACCCTTTCCAGCGGTTCGCGCAGTTCGCCCAGACATGCACCACAAATTCTGGAATTCTCATCGTATGACGCCGATCACAGAGGTGGAGGGGCGACGGCTCGCGCTCAGCAATCTGGAGAAGGTGCTGTATCCGGCGACCGGCTTCACCAAGGGCGAGGTGCTGCACTACTACGCCATCACCGCCGACGTCCTGCTGCCGCACCTGCGGGACCGTCCGGTGTCCTTCCTGCGCTACCCCGACGGGCCGGACGGCCAGGTGTTCTTCACCAAGAACGTCCCGCCGGGCACCCCCGAGTGGGTCACCACCGAGGAAGTGCCCCGCGTCGAGGGGCCGGCGCGCATGGTGTTCGTGCAGGACCTGGCGAGCCTGATGTGGGCCGCCAACCTCGTCACCGAGTTCCATACGCCCCAGTGGGTGATCGGCGCGCCCGGCGAGGCCGACCGGCTGGTCTTCGACCTCGACCCCGGCTCGCCCGCGACCGTGGTCGAGTGCTGCGAGGTCGCCCTCTGGCTGCGGGAGCGGCTGGCCGCCGACGGGATCGAGGCGTACGCGAAGACCTCCGGGTCGAAGGGATTGCATCTCACGGCCGCGATCCGGCCCGCCCCGTCCGAGGAGGCTTCCGAGTACGCCAAGGAACTCGCCGTGGAGGCCGAGAAGGCCATGCCTCGGCTCGCGATCCATCGGATGACGAAGAGCCTGCGGCCCGGCAAGGTGTTCGTCGACTGGAGCCAGAACGCCGCCCGTAAGACGACGGCGACGCCGTACACCCTGCGGGCGCGGCCGGAGCCGACGGTATCCGCGCCGGTGACCTGGGAGGAGGTGGAGGACTGTCGGTCCCCCGGCGGCCTGACCTTTCTGGCTCCGGATCTGGCGCCTCGCCTGCAGGACTACGGCGATTTGTTGGCCCCGCTGCTGGACGCGGGGCGGGCGGGGGCGTTGCCGTGACTTTTCTCGCCCCCGCCGCCCCTACCCGTCCCATCCTGAAGGGGCTCCGCCCCTTCCACCCCGCCAGGGGGCTCTGCCCCCTGGACCCCCGTCGGCCCCGAAAGGGCCTCGTCCTCAAACGCCGGACGGGCTGGCATTAGCCGGCGTTCCAGATCCTTCGGTCCCTTGCCATCGCGTGCAGTGCCTCCACATCCGCCGGCTTCAGCACCCCGCCCAGCCTCGCCAGCCCCTCCACCTCGGTGTCCCGCAGCACCCGTACCTCACGCAACGGCCCCGGGATCGCCACGCCGGAGGGATCGACCAGGGCCAGGACCGGGTGGACCTCCGCCGTGAGGGCGTAAGAGGCGCGGTCGGCGTCGGCACGGACGCGGCGCAGCAAGGGGCGCGGTTCTCGGCGGCCGAGGGAGACCATCGGGTCCGCGATCGTCACCTTCTGCTTACGGGCGTACAGGGCGTGCAGTGCGAAGAGCCCGCCGGGTCCGATCACCAGGTGGTGGATGCGGTCACCGCCGGGCAGCGGGATGGAGTGCAGCGTGTGCCACCCGGCGCCGTCGAGCCGGTCCAGGGCCTCGCCGACCGTCTGCTCGGCGGTCAGCGCACGTCGGCGCGGGTCGGGACGGCGCAGCCGGTGCGTGGGGCCGGGATCCCGGTCGAGGGCCACCAGGAGCGCCTCGCCGGGACGGTTCGGCGCGAGGTCGTCGTCCGGGTGGAGGGTCAGCCGGGCCAGTTCGGCCGGGGTGGGGACCGGCGGCGGGCCCACGGTCACCGGGCCGGTGACGAAGGGGCCGAGCACCTCCAGCACCTCCGCTCGGCGGTCCTCGCTGAGCAGGTTGATCCGGGCCGCCTCACGGTCGTACCAGGCGATGTTCCGCCCGTCCCGGAGGCAGACGTAGAGCCGCTCCTGGCCGTGCTGCCAGGTCGGTATGACGCGCAGTCCGCTCATGCACCATCACCCCACTGACCATGGGAACAGGCAGGGTGCTGCGCGGGCAAGAACCCGGTTACCTTTGGCAGGAGTTGGGCAGACCCCCCGGGAGGGGTGGTTGGGGAGGCGCCGTTGCGTACCCGCAGGAAGCAACCCGACGTACCGGCTCCGGACAGCCCGTGGAGCGAGATCGTGCCCGGCCTGTGGATGGGCGGTCACGAGTTCCGGGGGCGTGCGGGACAACTGGAGTTCGCCGTCGTGCAGGACGAGTTCGATCTCGTACAGACTCTGCTGCGGCTGCCCGGCCACGGGCCGGATCCCGGCGTCGAACACCATGTGTGGCCCATACCCGACGGGCCGCTGGACGGCACCCAACTCGCGGGGGTGATTCGGCTGGCCGAGGCGGCCTGCGAGGCACTGGACGAGGGCCGAAGGGTCCTCGTCCGCTGTTACCACGGGTACAACCGCTCGGGTCTTGTCGTGGCCCACGCCCTGATCCGCCGGAACCACTCCGTCGAGCGGGCGATCCGGCTGATACGCTCCCGCCGCTCTCCGTGGGCGCTGCACAACGAGCTGTTCGTCGAGTACCTCCGGGCCGGTCTGCCGACCGCCCGTCTCCTGGAGGAACTCGCCGAGTAGCCGTGTCGCCCGTCCGCCCACCGGGTGCGCAAAAAGGACTTCCGTACGAATAGTGTGTACGGGCCGACCATCAGCACCAGCACCAGCACCAGCACCAGCACCAGCACCAGCACCAGGAGAACCGTGCCCCGCAGCCGCCCCGCGCGCTTCGCCGCGCGCAGTGCCCTTGTCGCACTGCTGCTGTCGGTCGCCGCGGCCTGCGGTGACGCCGGGGGACTCCAGGGCGCGGGCCCGACCGAGACCGCGGTGAGCCCGGACAAGCTGTGGCCGCAGCTGACACCGGCGTCCAGGCCGGCGTATGAGATCGGCGAGGTGAACCGGGAGGTCATGAAGGGCCTCACCGTCCCCGGGAACGACATCCTCGACGTGGATCCGGTGGCGGTCGTCCGCACGGAGATCGCGGAGGGCCCGGGGGACTACGACCCCGACGACGGGACGTACAAGCAGACCGGCCGTCTGATGGCCGAGTGCGACAAGGGGGCCGGCCACGGCAGGTGCCCGGTGCTGCAGCCGTACTACCGGGACCTGACCGGCGACGGGCACCCCGAGCTGACGGTGGGCTTCCGGCTGATGCCCGGCAGGACGACCGCGGTGCGCGTCTACACCGTCGAGAAGCACAGGCTCGTGAAGGTCATGGGGTGGGAGGACGCCGTCAGCGGCGTCGAGCTGGCCGGGCGGTCGGTGATCATCCGCTCGCCGTCGGAGGTCGCCGGGTACGAGTACCGGCTGCAGTGGACGTGGGACGCGGACCAGAAGGCGATGCTGCTCACCCACGACGAGATGCTGCGCACCGGCCCGCACAAGAAGACGCCGCGCCCCTCGCCGTCGGGCCGCTCCCCGTCGCCCTCCCCCTCGTCCTCCGTGTCGCCCTCGCGGTCCGCCTCGTCCTCGTCCGCCGCGAGCACGCCATGAGGCTCGCACTCCCCCAGTGGGCCGGCACGCTCGCCGTGAAGGCGGCCGTCTTCATCACCGTGATGTGCTGTGCGCTCGCCGCGCTGCTCGGCGTCCTCGTGCACGTCTCGGTGACCAACCAGACCGTCGGCGAGGCCCGCGACCGCGCCCTGTCCCGGCTGGCGGACGCGACGGAGGCGTTCGAGGCCGGCGACGCCCTCGGGTATCGGGTCGCCCTCGATCCGCCGGGGCTGCCCGAGCGGCTGCGGGCAATGGCGGTGGCCGGGGAGCGCGGCACGATGGTCGCCGAGCACGAGGGGCGGCCCACGATGTGGGCGGCGGGGCCGGTCGACGGCGAGCGGGCGCTCGCGGTCGAGGTCGACTACTCGCAGCAGACCCGCACCATCGACGGCCTGGACCGGGCGATCCTGTGGTCCTCGGGGCTGGCGATCGGGGCGACGCTGCTGGTGGGCGCGTTCGCGGTGACGCGGGTGACGCGCCGGCTGCACGCCACGGCCCAGGTGGCCCGGCGGATCAGCGGGGGCGACCTGGACGCGCGGGTCGACGATCCCCGTACGCAGGATCCGAGCCGGCCGCAGGACGAGGTGGCCGCGGTCGCCGCGGCGCTGGACTCCATGGCGTCGTCGCTGCAGAGCAAGCTGCTGTCCGAGCAGCGGTTCACGGCGGACGTGGCGCATGAGCTGCGGACGCCGTTGACGGGGCTGCATGCCGCGGCCGAACTGCTGCCGCCCGGGCGGCCGACGGAGTTGGTACGGGACCGGGTGGCCGCGTTGCGGACGCTGACCGAGGACCTGCTGGAGATCTCGCGGCTGGACACCGGGCGTGAGCGGGTGGAGTTGGACACCGAGCCGCTCGCCGCGCTGGCGGAGCGGGTGGTTCGGGCGTCCGGGACCGATACCGAGGTCGTTGTCGTGCGGGACCTCGTGGTGGAGACGGACCGGCGGCGGCTGGAGCGGGTGCTGGGGAATCTGGTGGCGAACGCGCACAAGCACGGGCGTGGGCCCGTGGTTCTGACGGTGGACGGGCCGGTGGTCACTGTGCGGGATCACGGCGAGGGCTATCCGGGGTATCTCGTCGCGCACGGGCCGCAGCGGTTTCGTACGGAGGGTGGGTCCAAGGGGCACGGGCTGGGGCTGACCATCGCGTTGGGGCAGGCGGAGGTGTTGGGGGCGCGGCTGGCGTTCTCCAACGCGGCCGATGGTGGGGCCGTGGCCGAGCTGACCTTGCGATAGCAGGCCGAGAAACCAGAGCTCGGGACCACCGGTTGTTCGTCGACTGCGGGTTGTGGGGGTTGATCGCGCAGTTCCCCGCGCCCCTGAGCGTGCGCCCCTGCAGGGAGCTTCGCCCATTTGGGCCGTACATCCACAACATCGGGTCCGCGCCGCGCTGGTGCTGAGCCATGAGGAGCACACAAGACGGACTATTTGGGTAGGTTCCGGACATGACCAAGGCCGGAACCACCCTGGTGGCAGCGGACGCACCCGCTCCCGCCGCGCCCCTCCCCCGGCGCCGTGGCATCGAACTGGCCCTCATCGTCGTGGCCGTCCTGCTCTCCGTGTACGGCTACTGCGCGGTCGGCCTCGCCCAACACGGCACCGTCCCGCCCGGCGCCGCCGGCTACGGCGCCGGGCTCGGCGTGCTCGCGTTGGTCGCGCATCTGGCCGTGCGGCTGCGCGCCCCCTGCGCCGACCCGCTGCTACTGCCGATCGGCGTGCTGCTCAACGGCCTCGGCCTGGTCCTGATCTACCGGCTCGACCTGGAGACGCCGGACGACCTGGCGGCCCCCACCCAACTCGTGTGGTCCACGCTGGGGGTGGCGCTGTTCATCCTGGTCGTCCTCCTGCTGCGCGACCATCGCGTGCTCCAGCGCTACGCCTACGTGTGTGTCGTCGCCGCTCTCCTGCTGCTCACCCTGCCGATCTTCTTCCCCTCCGTGAACGGCGCCCGCATCTGGATCCGGATCGCCGGATTCTCCATCCAGCCCGGCGAGTTCGCGAAGGTGCTGCTCGCGGTGTTCTTCGCGGCGTATCTGGCCGCCAACCGCAGCGCGCTGGCGTACACGGGCCGTCGGGTCCTGGGGGTGGAGCGGCTGCAGCTGCCGACCGGGCGGGTCCTCGGTCCCATCGTCGCCATCTGGCTGCTGAGCGTGGGTGTGCTGGTCCTCGAACGCGATCTGGGCACCTCGCTGTTGTTCTTCGGCCTGTTCGTGGTCCTGCTGTACGTCGCCACCGGCCGTACCGGCTGGATCGCGGTCGGCCTGCTGCTGGCGGCGGTCGGCGCGGTGGCCGTCGGGCAGTTGGAGCCGCATGTGCACAGCCGGGTCGAGGACTGGCAGCACCCGTTCGCGTCGATCGAGGCGGGCGAGGGCCCCAACCAGCTGTCCCAGTCGCTGTTCGCCTTCGCGGCGGGCGGCATCCTCGGCACCGGGCTGGGCCGCGGTCACTCCATCCTGATCGGCTTCGCGGCCAAGTCGGACTTCATCCTGGCGACGGCCGGGGAGGAGCTGGGCCTGGCGGGCCTGTCCGCCATCTTCCTCCTCTACGGCCTGCTGGTGGAGCGCGGCTACCGGGCGGGCCTCGCCCTGCGCGACCCCTTCGGCCGGCTGCTAGCGGTGGGGCTGGCCTCGATCGTGGCGCTCCAGGTGTTCGTGATCGCGGGCGGCGTGACCGGCCTGATCCCGCTGACCGGCATGGCGATGCCGTTCCTGGCGCAGGGCGGCTCGTCGGTGGTGACCAACTGGGCGATCGTGGCGCTGCTGATCCGGGTGAGCGACAAGTCGCGCAGCCGGCTCGGCGTTCCCAAGGGCGAGGAGGCGGCCGTAGCGATGGAGCACGACGACCGTGCGGAGGCGGCCCGATGACCCGGCACATCCGGCACGCCGCCTTCTTCTGCGCCCTGCTGCTGGCCGCGCTGCTGGTGAACGCCACCCGCATCCAGGTCTTCGAGGCGCCGTCCTACGACGACAACATCGCCAACCGCCGCCCCACGATCGCCCGGTACGGGCAGCCGCGCGGCGACATCATGGTCGGCGGCGAACCGGTCACCGGATCCCACGACACCGGCGAACACCTCCGCTACGAGCGGACGTACACCAACGGCCCGATGTACGCCCCCGTCACCGGCTTCGCCTCGCAGGTGTACGGCACGACGTTCCTGGAGCACGCCGAGGACGGCGTCCTGGCGGGCACGAACCCGCTGCTGTCGCCGTTCCCGCTGTGGAAGGGTGCCACGACCCGCGACCGCTACCCCGGCGGCGACGTCGTCACCACCCTGCACCCCGGCGCGCAGGAGGCGGCGTTCGAGGCGCTGGCCGGCCGCAAGGGCGCGGTCGCCGCCGTGGAGCCGGCCACCGGGCGGATCCTGGCCCTGGTGTCCGGCCCGTCGTACGACCCGTCGGTGCTGTCCGGGAACGGCTCGGCGGTGCCCCGGTCCTGGAAGTCGCTGAACCGCGATCCGGACAAGCCGATGCTCAACCGGGCGGTGCGCAAGACCTATCCGCCGGGTTCGACCTTCAAGGTGGTGACCGCGGCGGCGGCCCTGGACGCGGGCGTGGTCGAGGACCTGGACAAGCGGACGAAGTCCCCGGATCCGTACCGTCTGCCGGGCACCAGGACCAAGCTGACGAACGCGTCCAAGGGCTGCCGGGACGTCCCGCTGCGGAAGGCGTTCGAGTGGTCGTGCAACACGGTGTTCGCCAAACTGGGGGTCAAGGTCGGGGTGGAGCGGATGGCGGCGACGGCGGGGGCCTTCGGCTTCAACGACGCGGACGTGCGGATCCCGTTCTCGGTCTCCGAGTCCACCTTCGACACCAAGGTGGACCGGGCGCAGCTCGCCCTGTCGTCGATCGGCCAGTACAACACGCGGGCCACCCCGTTGCAGATGGCGATGGTCGCGGCGGCGGTGGCGAACGGCGGCAAGGTGCGCTCGCCGTATCTGGTGGAGCGCACGACCCGGGCGGGCGGTTCCACGGTGTCGACGGCGGGCTCGCGCCCGGCGCGGCAGGCGATGCGCCCGTCGACCGCCGTGCTCCTCAAGGAACTGATGGTGGACGTCGTACGGGAAGGCACCGGCAGCAACGCCTGGATCCCGGGCGCCACGGTCGGCGGCAAGACCGGCACCGCCCAGCACGGCCTCGGCAACTCCGGGACGCCGTACGCCTGGTTCGTCTCCTGGGCGCAGGGCGACCTCGATCTGGAGCCCAAGGTCGCCGTGGCGGTGGTGGTGGAGGACGCGGACGCCGACCGGGGCGAGATCAGCGGCGGCGGGGACGCGGCGCCGATCGCGCGGGCGGTGATGCAGGCGGTGCTGAAGTCACCCTCGGGCGACGGCGGTTGACCTCGGCTCCTGGATCAGGGCGGCCGGCAGGGCGACGTACGCCGTGACGCCCGTGCCCTGGGTGGGGCGGAGCTCGACATGGGCGCCGAGGCGGGCGGCGAGGGCGCCGACGACATGGTGGCCGAGGAACCTGGTCGGGGCGGTGGTGTGCGGGGAGCCGCCCCTGCCGGACAGGACCGCGTTGGACTCGGCCATGCGCTCCGGGGTCATCCCGATCCCCCGGTCCACGACGGCCAGGCAGTACTCGGCGCCGTCCCACCAGCCGTAGACTTCCACGGGCTGCTTGGGCGGGCTGAACATCAGCGCGTTCTCCACCAACTCGGCGAGCAGGTGGGACAGTTCGGCGACGCAGTGGCCGCGGACACCGCACTGCTGGATGTCGACGGCGGCGACCCGCCGGTACTGCTCGACCTCCGACACGGCCGAGCGGACCACGTCGGCGACGGCGACCGTGCCCTTCCAGGACCGGGCCGGCGACTCCTCACCGGCGAGCACGAGGAGCGACTCGGCGTTGCGGCGCATCCGCGTGGCGAGGTGGTCGAGTTCGAAGAGCTCGGCGAGCGCGTCCGGGTCGAGCTCCTGGCTCTCCAGGGTGGTGATCAGGCCGAGCTGCCGGTTGAGCAGGCTCTGGTTGCGGCGGCCGAGGCTGGCCAGGGACTCGGTGCTGGTGCGGCGCAGGACGGCCTGCTCGGCGGCGAGTCCGACGGCCGTGTCCTCGACGTTGCGCAGGGCGGCGGCCAGACGGCTGATCTCCCGTGCGCCACCGGGCAGTTGGGGCCGCTCGGACTCCGGCACGGGCGGGCTGTCGGGGTCGGCCTCCTGGATCCGCCGGACGGCCTCGGGCAGCCGGCCCCCGGCGACGGCGTCGGCCTCGTCGGCGAGGGCGCCGAGCGGCCGGGTGATGGAGCGGGCCGAGAAGACGGCGAGCGCGACGGCCACCGCGAGGATCAGCACCCCGAGGGCGAGGAACCCGCCGAGCTGCCGCGTGGCGGCGGACCCGGCCTCGGCGGCCCGCGCACGGACGTCGTCCCCGACGGCCCGCTGCACACCGTGCAGATCGTCGACGAGAGTCGTCATGTCGGCCCACCAGCGGCCGGGGGCGACCGCCAGGGCGGATCCGTCGGCACCCCGCTCGGCCCGCGCCTCGTATCCGGCGACCCGGCGCGCGGCGGCCGTACCGAAGGCGTCGTCGAGCGCGGACTCCTCGCCCTCCCCGGCGAGTTGGCGGAACTGCCCGAGGGCGGCCACCCGGGTGGCCCGGACCTCCGTGAAGCCGAGGTACTCCCCGGACCGGAACCGCCCGGCCGCGAACACCCCGTTGAGGGAACCGCGTTCGAGCGCGACGGCCTCCGTGGCCCGGGCCAGGGCCTGGAGCGCCTGCACGCCCTGGGCGATGCGCCGGTCACCGTCCGGGGCACCGGCCGACTCGGCGTCGATGAGGACGGTGACGGCCTTGGTGTACGTCCGCAGGGTGGCGGCGCGATCGGCGGTACCGGCGTCGACGTCCTCGCGGGTCGCGGTGAGCGCGGCGAGGGGAACGTCGGCGGCGCGCAGGGCGGCCAGCGCGGCATCGGGCAGCGCCCCGCTCTCCTCGTCGAGCGCGGCCCGCAACGCGTCCCGTGCCTCGTCGGTACGCCCGCGCTGCGCGACGACGTCGTCGCGGTACCCCTCTTCGCCTCCCAACAGCCCGTTGGTCAGCCCGCGTTCGCGCTGCACCTCCCGGACGAGCCCCTGCGCCCGCAGCAGCACCCCGACCTGTGCCTCGGTCTCCCGGGCGGCGGACCAGTCGGCGGCCCGGTCGGCGACGCCGAGCCCGATGAGGGCGAGCAGGAGACAGGTGGGAACGGCCAGCACTATGGCCATACGGCCACGGATGGAGCTCCAGCCGGGAAGGGCGGCCGGGCTGCGGCGGACGGTCGAGTGGAGGGTGGTCAGTACATTCCCCGTCATGCCCCGTGAGGCTACGGGCGGGCCGGTCAGGGCACGGTTTCCCGCCCGTAAGACAGCCGTAGACAGGTACTCACCCCCACATGGCCCCGACTGTGAAAGAGGGACATCTGCCCACGTACTGAGACGCCCTCTGGGACTGCTCCGCCGCCCGACCTATCGTTCGGTTCCATGACGACATCAGCCAACCCGGAAGCCGCCCACGAACTCGCCCAGGTCAACATCGCCCGACTCAAGGCCCCGCTGGATTCCCCGCAGTTGAAGGACTTCGTCGACAACCTGGACCCCGTGAACGCCGACGCCGAGGCCGCCGACGGCTTCGTCTGGCGGCTGAAGGGCGACTCGGGAGACGCGACGGACGTGAGCGTCTTCGGCGACGAGTGGCTGATCATCAACCTGACGATGTGGCGGGACACGAACGCCCTGACCGCGTACATGTACCAGGGCCGCCACCGCGAGATGCTCGCGCGCCGCCGAGAGTGGTTCGAGCGCGTGCAGGAGGCGATGACGGCCCTGTGGTGGGTGCCGGCGGGCCACCGCCCGACGGTCGCGGAGGCCGAGTCCCGCCTGCTGCACCTGCGCACGAACGGCCCGACCCCGTACGCCTTCACCCTGCGCACGTCGTTCCCGCCGCAGGGGGCGAAGCCGGTGCTGGGGGAGGTGCCGGAGGGGCTGGGCTGCGAGGTCTAGCTCCGGCCGGGGACCGCATATCACTGCAGCCGCGTGGGCCGGGGAGGATCTCCCCGGCCCACGGGCGGGCAGGTCAGAGGTCTCCGATGTACCAGCCGCGCGCCGCGGCCCAGCACAGTTCGTTCAGGAGCCCGTCCGTCCCCCGGTAGACGACGCGCTGGGCGTCACCGACGACATAGCCCTGGGGGTCACCGGCCGCCGCGATGCCCTGCGCCACCGCGTCCAGCCCACCGCGCTGCCAGCCCGTCGGCGCGGACCACCACAGCTCGTGGATACAACCATCCGTGCCCCTGTAGACGACATGCTGCGTGTCCGCCAGCACATAGCCGTACGGATCACCCGCCGCCGGAACCGCCTGCGCCACCGCCGACGTACCTCCCACACGCCACCCCGTGGCCGCCGTCCACCACAGCTCGTGAACACGGCCGTCCGACCCGCGGAAGGCCACGTGCTGACTGTCACCCAGGACGTACCCCTGGGGGTCGCCCGCCGCCGGGATACCCTGCGCGACCGCGTCCAGCCCACCCCGCTGCCAGCCGGTCAGCGCGGACCACCACAGCTCGTGGATACGACCGTCCGTGCCCCGGTAGACGATGTGCTGACTGTCGCCCAGGACGTAGCCATACGGATCACCCGCCGCCGGAACCGCCTGCGCAATCGCCGACGTACCACCGACACTCCACCCAGTCGCCGCCGTCCACCACAACTCATGGACACGGCCGTCCGACCCCCGGAAGACCACGTGCTGACTGTCACCCAGGACATAGCCGTGCGGGTCGCCCGCCGCCGGGAGGCCCTGGGCGGCCGCGTCCAGGCCGGGTGTGCGCCAGCCGCCGCTCGCCGGGGACCACCACAGCTCGTGGATACGGCCGTCCGTGCCCCGGAAGACCACGTGCTGGCTGTCGCCGAGGAGGTATGCGGCCGGGTTGCCCGTCGCCGGGATACCGAGTGCCGTCGTGCCCAGGTCGCCGACGCGCCAGCCGCCGGTCGCCGGGGACCACCACAGCTCGCGCAGGCGATTGTCCGCGCCGCAGTAGAAAACGTGCCGGTCGGTTCCCCGCGCGTAGGCCGCGGGACCGCCCGCCGCCGGGACAGCGGCGTGCACCGCCGCCTGGGCGTCGGCCAGGCCCCACCCGGTGGCCAGGTCGAAGCCGGGGCCCGCCGGCTCGCTGCCGGTCGAGGGGCTGGACGTGCCGGTCGTGACGTCCTTGGCGGTGCGCGTCAGGGCGTTGCGCATCCCGCGCAGGTTCAGGCCCGGCTGGGTCTGGCGGATCAGCGCGCAGATGCCGGCGATCTGCGGCGCCGACGCCGAGGTGCCGCTGAAGGCCGCCCAGCCGTCGTTCGGGGCGGTCTCGTCACCGTTCGGGAAGGCCGCCCCGTTGCCCAGGTCCCGGTCGATGTCGCAGCCGGGCGGGACCGGCAGCATGATGTACGCGGCGCGCGGGCGCATGCCGACCAGTCCGCTGAGGTCGGGGACGTTGCGGCCGGGGTAGACGCGGCTGGCGAAGCCGCTGGCGTAGTCGGAGGCGCGGGCGTTGCCCACCTGGTCGATGTACACGCCGCCGACCGCGATGACGTCGGGGTGCTGGGCGGGGAAGCCCCAGTGGCCGTTGCCCGCGGAGAACACCACGATGACGCCGTTCGCCGCGGCGAGCGCGACCGAGGCGGCCAGGGCCCGCTGGATGGCGCTCAGCGGCGGGTTCGGGACGCTGTATCCCCAACTGTTGCTGATGATCTGCGGGGCCGGGGTGCGGGCCACGGCGGTGTTGAACGCGCCGAGGATGTTGACGAAGTTCGCCTTGACCATCGAGAAGTCGATACCGGGCGCCAGGGCGAACGCGTTGGCGGATTCCCCGGTCCCGTGGCCGTTTTCGTCGGTGGCCGGGTTGTTCGCGCCGGGGCCGAGCACGACCGTACCGTTGAGATTCCGGGCGGCGAAATACGGGTGCCGGAACCAGCCCGTGTCCACCATGGTGAGCCGGATTCCATTTCCCTTGATTCCATGCTGGTGCGCCCGGTTCGCGCCCAGCAGTGCCGCCACCTGGTCCGGCACCTGAAGATGCCAGTAATTCACCTTCGGCGGGGTGGCGTTCTGGAACGCGAACACCGGCTCCTCGATCGCGACACCCTCCACGACGTCGCCGACCGGTGTGCCGGCGGTCGAGATCAGCCCGGGCAGGTCGGTGTCCGGCGAGTCGATGAAGGTGGCGGTCGCCTCCCGCGCGCCCGGCTTGACGACCTGGCGTTCCTCCATGACCAGCCGGGTGCCGAAGTACTCCTGGTAGAGGGCGGGCGGACCTGCGATGTTGAGGGTCTGCGGGGACCGCTGCAGGACGCGGAAGCCGGCCCTGGTCAGCCGTTCCTCGGCGACCGCCACGACCTGGTCCTCGGACGTGTAGTCCGCCGCCTGTCCGACGGTGACGTCGCCCGCCTCGAACAGCGAGGTCCCGCCGACGGAACGTGGCGACGCCTGGGCGTACAGAATTTCGGGCAGCCTTGAATCGACCTCATCGGGCATTTTCTCCCCCAACTCCGATGAACAACTCCGACGAACACTCCGACGGACCCGTCAAAGAAAATTTCGACGGACAGCCTTCATCTATAGGGGAAACCACACCCGTTGGACATACTCATTTAGACGTATGCCCTCATGATTCTCGACCGTTGGACGAACCGTGACCCAGAATTCCCTGAACCCTCTTTCGTCCCATGTGCTGCTCGCTCCGCAGAAACCCGTCGAGCGAGTACGCGCATACTTCACGGACCATGGATTCGATGTGGGCGAGGTGATCGCCTCGGGTTTCGCACTGACCGGCCCACGGGCCGCGTACCTGGAGACCTTCGGAACGGCACCGGACACAACAGAGTCGGACGAACTGCCGCTGGAGCGGCTGCCGCGCGAGATCGCGGACGGCATCGAGGCGGTGGCCGTCCTCTCGCCGCCCGACTTCGGCCCGGCGTCCTACTGAGAGCCGCCCGCCTCGATCGCCTCCGCCACCTCGCCCACCCGTTCCCGCTCCTCCACCGCGAACCGCTCGGCGTCCAACTGCTCCGCGATCTCCTCGTCCTGGGCCATCAGCAGGTCCAGATTCGAGTCGCCCATCTCGAACACGCCCATGTCGACATAGGCCTGCTGCAGACGCTTCCCCCACAACCCGATGTCCTTGACACAGGGGACGATGCGGGAGAACAGCAACTGACGGAACAGGGCGAGGAACTCGGACCGCTCGCTGAACTCCTCGGCCTCGGCGGCCGGGATGCCGAAGTTCGTCAGCACCTCCACACCCCGCAGCCGGTCGCGCATCAGGTAGCACCCCTCGATGACGAACTCCTCCCGCTCACGGAGTTCGGCATCGCTGAGCTGCCGGTAGTAGTCCCGCAGCGCCATCCGCCCGAAGGCCACGTGCCGGGCCTCGTCCTGCATGACGTACGCAAGGATCTGCTTGGGCAGCGGCTTGTCGGTCGTGTCCCGGATCATGCCGAACGCGGCCAGCGCCAGCCCCTCGATGAGCACCTGCATGCCCAGATACGGCATGTCCCACCGACTGTCCCGCAACGTGTCGCCCAACAAGGCCTGCAGATTGTCGTTGACCGGATACAGCATCCCGATCTTCTCGTGCAGGAACCGCCCGTAGATCTCCGCGTGCCGGGCCTCGTCCATCACCTGGGTCGCCGAGTAGAACTTGGCGTCCAGGTCCGGCACCGACTCCACGATCCGCGCGGCGCACACCATCGCGCCCTGCTCCCCGTGCAGGAACTGGCTGAACTGCCAGGAGGCGTAGTGCTTGCGCAACTCCCCCTTGTCCTTCTCGCTCAGCTTGGCCCAGTACTTGGTCCCGTACAGGGACATGGACTCATCAGGCGTACCAAGAGGATCGGCCGGATCGACCTCAATCCCCCAGTCAATACGCTTCTGCCCGTCCCACTGCTTGTCCTTGCCCTTCTGGTACAGGGCCAGCAGCCGGTCGCGGCCGTCGTCGTACTCCCAGCTGAAACGTGCCGAGCCGGTCGCCGGCACCTGCCAGAGAGGTTCTCCCGGATCCGAGGCGTACAGGTCGTAAGTCGGCATGTTCCGCAGGCTCACACGTAGTAGACGCGGGGTCAACAACTCTTGCGCAAGGGATTGACGACCTTGCTGACAGGCAGTCTCATAAGCTCATGACGACGCTGACGGAAGCCGATGCGCTCGCGGGGCTGCGCGACGCGCTCGGCCTGCTCAAGGACCGGGAGCAGGTGGCCCAGCGGCTGCTCGACTCCTCCGCCAAGCACTCCTTCGACCCCGACAAGGAGCTGGACTGGGACGCGCCCTTCGAGGAGGGCAAGTGGTTCTGGCCCCCGGAACTGCTCTCGCTCTACGACACCCCCCTGTGGAAACGCATGAGCGAGGAACAGCGCCTCCTGCTCTCCCAGCACGAGGCCGCAGCGCTCGCCTCCCTGGGCATATGGTTCGAGATCATCCTCATGCAGCTCCTGGTCCGCCACATCTACGACAAGGCGGCGACCAGCGCACACGTCCGCTACGCCCTCACCGAGATAGAGGACGAGTGCCGCCACTCCAAGATGTTCGCCCGCCTGATCTCCCACGGCGACACCCCCTGGTACCCGGTGAGCCGCGCACACCAGCACCTGGGCCGCCTCTTCAAGACGATCTCCACCACCCCCGGCTCCTTCACCGCCACCCTCCTCGGCGAGGAGGTCCTCGACTGGATGCAGCGCCTGACGTTCCCCGACGACCGAGTCCAGCCCCTCATCCGCGGCGTCACCCGCATCCACGTGGTCGAGGAGGCCCGCCACGTCCGCTACGCCCGCGAGGAACTGCGCCGCCAGATGGTGACGGCCCCGAGGTGGTCCCAGGAGTTCACCCGAGTCACCTCCGGCGAGTTCGCCCGCGTCTTCTCGGTCGCCTTCGTCAACCCCGAGGTCTACACGAACGTAGGCCTGGACAAGCGAGAAGCCCTGGCCCAGGTAAAAGCCAGCGCCCACCGCCGAGAGATCATGCAGACAGGCGCGAAGCGCCTGACGGACTTCCTGGACGACATCGGAGTACTGCGCGGAGTGGGCCGCAGGCTCTGGAAGTCATCGGGCCTGCTGGCATAGCCGAACCCCCACGCACGGGCAGCCGCGTACGGCGGCAAGGGGACGTGCCGGGGGGTGTCCGCCCGCAGCGGCGGGCGTCAACGCCGACCAGCCTCCTGGCCGACAGAGCCGCCCGACCGAGGACGGACACCCCCCGGCGCGGCCCCGACCACAACACACCCGCAGGCGCTACGCGCACCCCCACCGAACCGGCACAGGCCGCCGCAGGCATCCCCGCCCAACCGCCGGAGGCACCCGCAGGCATCCCCGCCCAACCGCCGGAGGCACCCGCAGGCATCCCCGGCCCACCCGCCGGAGGCATACCCTGCTGGTCATGACGTCCTCGGCACCCACCCCTGCCTACCGCCGCCTAAGCGTCGAGGAGCGCCGCAGCCAACTCCTCACCGCCGCCCTCACCCTCTTCGCCCACCGCACCCCCGAGGACGTGAACCTGGACGACGTGGCAGAGGCGGCCGGCGTCTCACGCCCCCTTGTGTACCGCTACTTCCCCGGCGGCAAGCAACAGCTCTACGAGGCCGCCCTCCGCTCGGCCGCCGAAGAGCTCCAGCACTGCTTCGACGAACCCCCCGAGGGCCCCCTCCTCCCCCGCCTCACCCGCGCCCTCGACCGCTACCTCACCTTCGTCGACGAACACGACACCGGCTTCAGCGCCCTGCTGCACGGCGGCAGCGTCGTGGAGACATCCCGCACGACGGCCATAGTGGACGGTGTCCGCCGCGCCGCCGCCGAGCACATCCTCAGCCACCTGGAGGTCACCGACCCCGGCCCACGCCTGCGCATGACCGTGCGGATGTGGATCACCGCGGTCGAGGCCGCCTCCCTCATCTGGCTCGACGAGGACAAGCAGCCCCCCATGGAGGAACTGCGGGACTGGCTCGTCGAGCAGTTCGTCGCCGTCCTCTCGGTCACCGCGGCCCGGGATCCCCAGACCGCCGCCGTGACCGAGAAGCTGGCGGCGGATGGCTGACACTGGTGCCGTGAAGAGCGAAGACACCCCTTTCGAGGGCGGCCCCATGGACGGCCGCGTACTCCCCGTCCTCCTGGGCATCACCGGCCACCCGCCCAAGACGTACCGCATCCCGGTCCCCGACCCGCACGGCGGCCCGCCCACGGTCCTGGTCTACCGCCGCGTCCCCCGCACACCGGGCGCCCGCCCGAGCCTCACGCAGCGCTGGAAGTACGAGTACGCCCCCGAGGGGCAGCCCACCCGCCGACTGAACTGGCCGTGGTCCAAGCCAGAAGCCACGCCGCGCGGCAAGCCGGAAGACACCGAAGGGTGACGGAGTTACGCCGATCCGCGCACACCTGACGCGCGAAGCCGGCAACCACGTCCGATGCTCGCGATGCGGAGCAGAAGGCCTCTCCGCACCGGAGGTGATGACGTGTCAGGAAGGCTTCTCCGTCTGCTGTGCACGGCCGCCGCGGCGACCACGGCGGCAGCCGGCACGATTCTCGTTCCGACCCCCGCGATGGCGGCCCCCGAACCCGCGGAGCCCCAGGAACGCTCCGTCACCGCTCTCCTGACGGACCTTCAGCGCCTGTACCGAGAGGCCGAACAGGCCACGGAGACCTACAACGCGACCGAGGTGAGGCTGAAGAGACAGCGCACCGAGGTCGCCCGCCTGGACACCGCCCTGTCCCGCGCCCGCCTCGCCCTGCACGACAGCCGGGGCGCCGCGGGCCGCCTGGCCCGCCAGCAGTACCAGAACACCACCGACATCTCCCCGTACGTACGCCTGCTCCTGGCCCGCGACCCCCAGCACGCCCTGGACCAGGGCCATGTCATCGGCCAGCTGGCCCGCGAGCGCGCCGAGACGGTCGGCCGGCTGACCGGCACGGAGCGGAAGGCCGACGAGCTGGCCCGCAAGGCACGGGGGGCCCTGGACGACCAACTCGCCCTCGCCGAGCGCCGGAAGAAGAACAAGGACGCCGTACACAAGCGTCTCAAGAAGATCGAGGACCTCCTGGCCGCCCTCACCGCCGAACAGCTGGGGGAGCTGGCCGCACTGGAAAAGAGAGGCGTCTCCACGGCGCAGAAGGACTTCCTGGCGTCCGGCGCCCTCGCCGAGGACGACCACAAGCCCTCACGCGAGAGCGCCCGGGCGGTGCGCTATGCCAAGAAGCAGCTCGGGAAGCCGTACAAGTGGGGCGCGGAGGGCCCGAAGGCGTACGACTGCTCGGGCCTGACCTCCGAGGCCTGGGCGCACGCGGGCACCCCGATCCCGCGCACGAGCCAGGAGCAGTGGGCGCGGCTCGACCGGATCCCGCTGACCGAGTTGCGCCCCGGCGACCTGGTCGTCTACTTCCCGGACGCCACCCACGTGGCCATGTACCTGGGCAAGGGCAAGGTGGTCCAGGCCCCGCGCACGGGCGAGAAGATCAAGATCTCCCCGATCGCGTCCAACCCGGTCCTGGGAGCCGTACGCCCGGAGGTCAGGTCCCCGAAACCTCAGCGAGGTAAGCCCCGGTCTTCTCCGGCTCATAAAAGAAGTTCTCGAAGTCAGCCGGGTCATTGAACCCGTTGGCGAACCGGTCGGCCACCGGCGGCAGCTGCCCCGCCGCGCCGATCAGGTTGAGGATGTGCTCCGGCGGCGGCGCCAGCATCGCGTTCGTCCACTTGGTGACGTGCTGTGCCGTGGCCCAGTAGCGGTCGAAGGTGCCGCGCATCCACGCCTCGTCGAACTCCTTGTCCCCGTGTTCGAGGATCGAGTCGAGGTAGGCGGCCGCGCACTTGGAAGCGGAGTTGGAGCCCTGCCCGGTGATCGGGTCGTTGGCGACGACGACGTCCGCGACACCCAGCACGAGCCCGCCACCCGGAAGCCTGCCGATCGGGTTGCGCACGGTCGGCGCGTACCGCCCGCTCAGCACACCCCCCGCGTCCGTGAGCTCCACCTTGGTCGCCCGGGCGTACTCCCACGGCGTGTACTTCTCCATGAGTCCCAGGGTCAGGGAGAGGTGCTCCGCCGGGTCCTTCACGCCGTCGAAGACATCGAGCGGCCCGCCGGGTATGCCCTCCCAGAACAGGATGTCGGCCCGCCCGGAGGTGGTCAGACACGGCATGACGAACAGCTCGCCGACGCCGGGGACCAGGTTGCAGCGGACGGCCTCCGTGTCCGGGTGCTCGGGGCGCGGGCCCAGGCCGTGGACGTACGACACGGCCAGCGCGCGCTGCGGCTCGCTGTACGGGGAGCGCTCCGCGTCCCGGCCGAACATCTGGACCAGCTCGCCCTTGCCCGCCGACACCAGCACCAGGTCGTAGGTGCGGGCGAAGTAGTCGAGGTCGCCGACCGCCGCGCCGTGGATGACCAGCTGTCCACCGCGCTGGGCGAACGTCTCCATCCAGCCGGCCATCTTCACGCGCTGGTCGACCGACTGCGCGAACCCGTCGAGGCGCCCCATCCAGTCGATCGCGCGGGCCGCGGGGCCCTCGCCCCAGGAGCCGGGGGCCGCCACCGAGACACCGAGCCCCTCGATCTTCGGGGCCTGGGACTCCCAGAAGTTCAGCTGGAGATCGCGCTCGTACTGCAGCGCCGTGTGGAACATGCACTGCGTGGACATGACCCGGCCGGAGCGGATCTCGTCCGCCGTCCGGTTGGACATCAGGGTGACCTCGTACCCGTGCGACTGGAGTCCGAGGGCGATCTGGAGTCCGGACTGACCGGCTCCGACGACGAGTATCTTCCGCATCCGGGGCTGTTCTCCTACTCGGGGGTGACGTCCAGCGCGTGGCCGACGAGGGACAGGAGGGTCTCGATGACCGAGATCCGCCGCCGCGCGTCCATGATCATTACAGGT
This sequence comes from Streptomyces sp. NPDC051738, assembly GCF_044453205.1. Lineage (NCBI taxonomy): Bacteria > Bacillati > Actinomycetota > Actinomycetes > Kitasatosporales > Streptomycetaceae > Streptomyces > Streptomyces sp. NPDC051738. The sequence continues at coordinate 155,757 of NZ_JBITCM010000004.1, forward strand.
ATGTGCGCGGGGATCGTCAACGCCTCCCGCACGTCGTCCGGCTCGAACAGCTCGCTACCGTCGAAGTGGTTGACCGCGACGACGTACGGCAGCCCGCAGCTCTCGAAGTAGTCCAGTGCGGGGAAGCAGTCCTTGAGCCGCCTGGTGTCCGCGAGGACCACCGCCCCGATCGCGCCGCGCACCAGGTCGTCCCACATGAACCAGAACCGCTGCTGACCCGGCGTACCGAACAGATAGAGCACCAGGTCGTCGTCGAGCGTGAGGCGGCCGAAGTCCATGGCCACGGTGGTGGTCAGCTTGCCGGGCGTCGAGGTGAGGTCGTCGGTCTCCTCGCTCGCCTCGGTCATCAGCGCCTCGGTCTGCAGGGGCGTGATCTCCGAGACGGCGGTGACCAGCGTGGTCTTGCCGACACCGAAGCCGCCCGCCACGACTATCTTCGTGGCGACGGGGGCCCGGGTGCGGTCCGTCTGCCAGGACTTCAGGTCCTCATCGGTGTCTTCAAAGACGACGGAGTCCACTCAGCACCCTTTCGAGCAGAGCGCGGTCCGGCCGGCCCGTGCCGTGGCCGGTTCCGGTGCCGTACACACGGATCTTTCCCTGGTCCGCGAGATCGCTGAGGAGCACGCGGACCACGCCGAGCGGCATCTTCAGCAGCGCGGCGATCTCGGCCACCGTGCGCATCCGGCGGCACAGTTCGACGATGGCCCGCATCTCCGGCATGACCCGGGTGCTGAGAGAGCCGTTCGTCAGCTCCCTGCGCTCCTCGCCGGCCTCCAGCGCGGCCGTGCTGCTGACGAAGGTCTCGACGAGCAGGACGTGGCCGAAGCGGGTACGGCCGCCGGTGAGCGAGTAGGGGCGCACGCGGGCGGGTTTGCGGTCGCCGCCGCGTACGGGGAGGTGGGGCTTGTTCTTGGGGGCGTTGCTCATCGGGTACTCCCTGCCGACGCGGTCTCGAGGGATTTCCGTAGCTCGCTGCGGAGTTCGGGGGTGAGGACGTGGCCGGCGCGCCCGACGAAGAGCGCCATGTGGTAGGCCACCACGCTCATGTCGCAGTCCGCGGAGCCGTGCACGCCGAGCAGCGAGCCGTCGCTGATGGACATCACGAACAGGCTGCCCTCGTCCATGGCGACCATCGTGTGCTTGACGCCGCCGAACTGCATCAGCTTCGCGGCGCCGATGGTGAGGCTGCCGATGCCGGAGACGATGGTGGCGAGGTCGGCGGAGGAGCCGCGGGGGCCGGTGGGCTTGTCGTTCCTCGCCTCCCGCGCCGCTTCGTTGCGGGCGTGGTCCGAGGAGAGCAGGAGCAGGCCGTCGGAGGAGACCACCGCGACCGACTGGATGCCCGGCACCTCCTCGACCAGATTCGTCAACAACCAGTGCAGGTTGCGGGCTTCACTGCTCAGTCCGAAGGTACTGGGCGCGGTCAACTGCTTGCCTCCTCGACTGTGCCCCCCGTGGCTGCTTCGGATGTCGGTGCCTTGTTCTGACCCGTCTGATCGGCGATCTCCGCCTCCACATCGCGGTAGCCGGCCTCCGCTCCCCTTCGGAAGCCGCCGAGCCTTCTGCGCAGGGCTTCGGCGTCGACACCTCCGGTCCGCTGGCGCGGGGCCTGCACCGGGGCGGTGATCTTCGGGGTGCGCTTGGGCAGGCCCTTGTCGGTGACGAGTTCGCTCCCGTCGTCACCTTCGTCACCCTCGTCGCCCTCATCCCTCTCGTCCCGGGCACGCTCGTGGGTGTCGGGTCCGATGGCGTAGGGGTCGGTGACCGGGGGCTGCGTCTCCTGGGCGGGCCCGGCGGGCTGCTCCGGGATCAGGAGTTCCATCGTCGTCTCGGCGGGCGCGGCCTCCGGTGCCGTACGTTCCTCCTCCGCGCCCTCCTCCGTCGCCCGTACGGCCTTCTCCGCCAGCGCCACCAACGGGTCGCCGTCCCTGGACCGGCCGTGCAGGACGTTGGAGTTGGCCTCCGCGTCCGCGCCCGGCAGGGAGAAGGCGTGCGTGCCGGTGTGGTGCGGGGTGTCCGCGGGGACCGCGGGCGCGGGGGCCGCCGCGAAGAGGCCCTTCGACAGGACCGCGACCGCCGCGACGCCGCCCTGCTTCTGCTCGCGGAGCTGGACGCGGACGCCGTGGCGGTGGGCGAGGCGGGCGACGACGTAGAGGCCGAGGCCCAGGCCGTCGTCGCCCTCCTGGTCGTAGGAGGCCTCGGGGTCGAAGTCGGAGAGCCGGGAGTTGAGCCGCGTCAGGCGCTCGTCGGTCATGCCGATGCCCTCGTCCTGGACCGAGAGCATGACCTCGCCGTTCTCCAGCAGCCAGCCGGAGATCTCGACGGGCCGGTCGGGCGGGGAGAACGCGGTGGCGTTCTCCATCAGCTCGGCCAGGAGGTGGGACAGGTCGTCGGCGGCGAACCCGGCCACGTGCGCGTGCGGCGGCATCGCGGCGATGCGGACGCGCTCGTAGCGCTCGATCTCGCTGACCGCCGCGCGGACGACGTCGACCAGCGGGACCGCCCCGGCGTGCTGCTGGACGTGCTCGGTGCCGGCCAGGACGAGGAGGTTCTCGCTGTGCCGGCGCATGACCGTGGCGAAGTGGTCGAGCTTGAAGAGCGTGGCGAGCCGCTCCGGGTCCTGCTCGCGCTCCTCCAGGCCCTCGATGACGGCGAGTTGCCGCTCGACGAGGCCGAGGGTGCGCAGGGCGAGGTTCACGAAGGTGGAACCGATGGTGTCCCGCAGACGCTCCAACTGGGCGGCGGAGTCGGCGAGTTCGGTCCGCAGTTCCTCGCGGGCGTCGGCCATCTTCTGGCGCTGGCCGACGAGGTGCTTGCGGTCGGACTCCAGCGTGGTGATGCGCTCGTGGAGGGTGACGGCGTGCGCGTGCAGGGCGTTGACGGAGTTGACGACCTGGGCGAACTCGTCCTTGCGGCCGGTGAACTTGACGGGCTCCTCGGCCGCCGGGTCCTCGGCCTGGGCGAGCCGGGCGGAGCCGAGCCGCAGGACGGCCAGCGGCCGGGTGAGGGAGCGCGCCATGCCGGTGGCGACGCCGACGGCGAGCAGCATCAGGGCGCCCAGGATCGCGATGCGGATCTCCAGCGCGGTGACGTCGTCGTCGCGGAGCTGTTCGAGGTCCTTGGTGCGGCGCTCGTAGAGGGCGGACTCCACGCCGCGCATCAGGTCGACGCGGGCCGACAGGACGGCCTCGGCGCGCTGGGTGCTGGTGTTCAGGTCCCGGTCGGAGAGCGCGGCCTGGTCGGTGAGGGCGGCGAGATACCGGTCGGCGGTGTTGACCTCGGGGCCGGTGACCGTGGAGTCGTACGACGTCCGCGCGGACTTGGGGGCGGTGTCGTGGAAGTCGGCGAGGGCGGCGTCGGAGCGCAGGCGGGCCTGCTGGGCGGCGGCGCTGAGGGCGGCGCGCGCCTTGGCGTCGGCAGCCGAGGAGGTCTTCCGGGTGGTCGCGAGGCCGGTGACCGGGTCGACGACGGTCTCGGTGGTGGTCGGCACGCTGAGCGCGGCGAGCAGCAGCCCTCGGGCGGCGGCGGCCTGCTGCACGGCGGAGTCCAGCTCGGCCAGGGCGTAGGCGCCGGCGCCCGTGCGGGGCGGCATCTGCTCGGCCAGCCGCTCGGCGAGCCGGTGGAGTTCGGTGATGGCGGCCGAGTAGGCCTCGTGCGCTTCCAGGGCGCCGCTCTTGCCGGTGAGCGCGGCGCGGCGCACGGCCGCGATGCCGTCGAGGTCGTCGTGGAGCGAGGCCGGGGCGTCGGGGTCGGTGCGCAGTTCCTCGACCTGCCGGTCGACCCGGACGCTGCGCTGCTCGCTGGGCGCCTTGGACTTGGGGCGGCCGGCGGCGATGTACGACGTGACCTCGTCGCGCTCGTCGGCGAGGGAGTGCGCGAGGGCGAGCGCGTCCTGGGTCTGCTCGGCGAGCGTCACCAGCTCCTGGGAGTCGTGCAGTTGCCCGGAGGCGGCGACGATCGAGGGGACGCCGGCCGCGGCGATGGCGGCGGCCACGACGGCCACGGCGACGATCAGCCGGTTGCGTACGTGTGTCGGGCGCCCCTTGCCGGCGGGTGTGACCTCGGTGGTGGCGCCGGGAGTGGGCTGCGTGCCTCCTGCGGAGGCCGTCTGCTTGCCTGAGCGACGAGGCCGCATCTTCTGCACCGGTGCTCGCATTCCTGACTCGTGATACCCATGGATCCGAGTGACGCTCCGTCAAGTACTGTCGACTGTACGTACACTCGATGCGGTTCCCGACCCTCCCAGTGCCGGTGGGCAGCGACCGCGCATCACCTGACCCGCCACCCGAAGGAGTGAACCCCGGAGGGGAGTTGGCGGGCAAGTTTCTCCGACGCTCACACATGCCTTGCACGGCGGGCCGGTTGGACGTCTGCGGCAGGCGATGGCAGTATTCGCCGCCACGCCCGCCCGGAGCGAACCATTCCACCCCAAATCAGGCGTCTGACCTGCGCGACTGCACCCATTCGGCAGCCGATGCAGCCCCTTCGCGAACCTTGTGAAGGCCTCGTGCAGACTGGCCGAATGCGAACAGAGCTAGCTTCCGAGCCCGGCGACCGCACCCGCCCCAACGAGGACTTCGCGAGTGTCGGACTTCCCGCCTCGGGACAGGGCGGCGTCCTGGTGGTCCTGGACGGCGTGACCCCACCGAGGGGCGGGACGGGTTGTCTGCATTCCGTTCCCTGGTTCACCGCACGGCTCGGCGGCGCCCTGACCGAACTGACCGTTTCACTCCCGGATGTTCCCCTGGCCGACGCGCTGGGCCGCGCCATCGCTCGTACCGCCGAGGCCCACACCGCAACCTGTGACCTTTCTCACCCACGCACCCCACAGGCAACGGTGGTCCTGGCGCGGTGGTCGCCGGAGTCGGTGGAGTACCTGGTCCTGTCCGACTCGGCCCTGCTGGTGGAGTCGCCGGACGGCACGATCACGCCCTTCCTGGACGACCGCCTGGCCCGCCTCCCCCGCGCGTCCCTGGCCACGGACGCGCTGATCGACGCCCACGTCCGCAACAAGGAGGGCGGCTTCTTCACGGCCGCCGCGGATCCGTCGGTGGCGGGGCGGGCGGTGACGGGGGTGCTGGCCCGGGAGGACGTGCGGGCGCTGGCGGCGCTGACGGACGGGGCGACGAGGTGGGTGGAGAAGTTCCGGGAGGGGGACTGGGCGGACTGCTTCACCGTCGTACGGAAGGAGGGGGCGCGGGCTCTGGTGGAACGCGTGCGGGCGCTGGAGTCGGCCGACGCGGAGGAGCGGACGCATCTGGGGCGGAGCAAGACGCATGACGATGCGACGGTCGTGTACGCGCAGTTGTGAGGCACGGGCCTCGCGGTCTTGCTTCTCTCTCCCCCCCCGGTTCGGCTTCCTACTTCTCCATCCCCCGGTTCAGCTGGTTCAGCAGCCGCGCCAGCTCCGCGACCTCGCCCCGGTCCCAGTGGGACAGCTGCTCGACATACCGGCCCCGGCGGGCCTCCCGCACCTTCGCGACCCGACCGCGCCCCTCCTCGGTGAGGTGCACAAGCCAGGCCCGCCCGTCGGCGGGGTCCGGCTCGCGCGCGACGAGGCCCAGGTCCTCCAGGGCCCGGAGCTGACGCGACATGGTGGCCTTGCCGACCCCGATATAGGCGGCGAGCTCGGTGGCCCGCTGACGCCCGCTTTCACCCAGCCGGACCAACAGCCCGTACGCCGCTGACTCCAGATCCGGATGGACCTCGCGGGCCATCTCGCCCTGCTTGGCCCTGGCGCGTCGGAAGAGGACCGTCAACTCGCGTTCCAGGTCGAGGAATTCGGGCCGGCCCGGGCCACTGTCGGACCCTCCTCCAGTGGGAGCGCCCCCAGATTCGACTCGCGGCCCGTCGCCGATTCCGTCGCCGATTCCGTCTTCGTGCACGTCAGCCCCTGCCTCGTGTTTCCGGTCCGGTTTCCCGGTCCGGAAAGTTTCCGCCCACCGCCGTCATCGCCGCAGCTCCGCCAGTATTTCGCAGGCTCAGACCAAAGGCAGCCTCCGGACCCCCTTCCACCTGCGCTTCTCCATGCCTAGCTTGCCTGACAGAGGTTTACTGGCATGCACACGCCGTGATCACGGACCGCAACGGCAGCCGCACCACCGCGCGTTTCCCCACCGAGCACCACCGAGCCTGCGGAGGCACGCTATGCCCGTGCACAGATCCGAACAGCTCCGTCCCCGGCGCCCGCACCTCACCGGGCTCCTCCTCACCGCGATCCTCTCCCTCACCCTCGCCGGCCAGCCGTCCCCCGCGTCCGCCGGCGACGACACCCCGCCCCGCGGCTCCGCCCACATGGGCATGGGCGTCGCAGCCCACGACGGCGTGCACGGCCTGCCCAACGACACCCTGGCCACCCAGACGGAGGGCGTCGACGTCTCCAGCCACCAGGGCAACGTCGCCTGGTCGACGCTGTGGAAGAGCGGGGTGAAGTGGGCCTATACGAAGGCCACCGAGGGGACCTACTACACGAACCCGTACTTCGCCCAGCAGTACAAGGGCTCCTACAACATCGGCATGATCCGCGGCGCCTACCACTTCGCGACCCCGGACACCACCAATGGAGCAACCCAGGCCAACTACTTCGTCGACCACGGCGGCGGCTGGTCCCGCGACGGCAAGACCCTGCCCGGCGTCCTCGACATCGAGTGGAACCCGTACGGCGACGCCTGCTACGGCAAGACCCAGAGCCAGATGGTCACCTGGATCCGCGACTTCCTGAACCGGTACAAGGTCCGCACCGGCCGTGCCGCCGTCATCTATACGGCGACGAGCTGGTGGAAGCAGTGCACCGGCAACCACAGCGGCTTCGCCACCGTCAACCCCCTGTGGATCGCCCGGTACGCCGCGGAGGTGGGGGAACTGCCTGCGGGCTGGAGCTACCACACCATGTGGCAGTACACGTCCTCCGGACCGACCGTCGGGGACCACAACCGGTTCAACGGGGCGCTCGACAGGGTCGTGGCGCTCGCCAAGGGATAGCACGGCGAAGGCCCAGGCCTCCCTCACGGGACCCGGGCCCTGCCTGTCCGGTCGCGTCCGTCACGCCGCGATCGGAACCTCGGTGGCCGCGCCGTCGGTGGCCGGCGACAGGGCCAGTTCCAGGACCTGGCGGACGTCGGTCACGGCGTGGACGTCGAGCTTGTCCAGCACCTCCGCGGGGACGTCGTCCAGGTCGGGCTCGTTGCGCTTGGGGATGACGACGGTCGTGACGCCCGCCCGGTGGGCCGCCAGCAGCTTCTGCTTGACGCCGCCGATCGGCAGCACCCGGCCGGTCAGCGAGACTTCGCCCGTCATCGCCACGTCCGTGCGGACCAGGCGGCCCGACAGCAGCGACGCGAGGGCCGTCGTCATCGTGACGCCGGCGCTCGGGCCGTCCTTGGGCACCGCGCCCGCCGGGAAGTGGATGTGCACGCCCCGGTCCTTCAGGTCGGCGACCGGCAGCTCCAGTTCGGCGCCGTGCGAGCGGAGGAAGGACAGGGCGATCTGCGCGCTCTCCTTCATCACGTCACCCAGCTGGCCGGTCAGCGTCAGGCCCGCCGCGCCCGTCTCCGGGTCGGCCAGCGACGCCTCCACGAACAGCACGTCTCCGCCGGCTCCCGTGACCGCGAGGCCGGTCGCCACGCCCGGCACCGCCGTACGGCGCTCCGCCGGGTCCTGGGCAGACTCGGGCACGTGGTGCGGCCTGCCGATCAGGGAGCGCAGGTCGGCGTCCGTGACCGTGAACGGCAGCTCGCGCTCGCCCAGTTCGTGCTGGGCCGCGACCTTGCGCAGCAGCCGCGCGACGGACCGCTCCAGGTTCCGCACGCCCGCCTCGCGTGTGTACTCGCCGGCGAGCTTGCGCAGCGCGCTCTCGTCGAGGGCGACCTCGTCCTTGTTCAGACCCGCCCGCTCCAGCTGGCGCGGGAGCAGGTGGTCACGGGCGATGACGACCTTCTCGTCCTCGGTGTAGCCGTCCAGGCGGACCAGTTCCATACGGTCGAGCAGGGCCTCGGGGATGGCCTCCAGGACGTTGGCGGTGGCCAGGAAGACCACGTCCGACAGGTCCAGCTCCACCTCCAGGTAGTGGTCCCGGAAGGTGTGGTTCTGTGCCGGGTCCAGCACCTCCAGCAGGGCGGCCGCCGGATCGCCCCGGAAGTCCGACCCCACCTTGTCGATCTCGTCGAGCAGGACCACCGGGTTCATCGACCCGGCCTCCTTGATGGCCCGCACGATCCGGCCGGGCAGCGCGCCGACGTAGGTACGGCGGTGGCCGCGGATCTCGGCCTCGTCGCGGACGCCGCCGAGGGCGACCCGGACGAACTTGCGGCCCATGGCGTGGGCGACGGACTCGCCGAGCGAGGTCTTGCCGACGCCGGGCGGGCCGACGAGGGCCAGGACGGCACCGCCACGGCGGCCTCCCACGACCCCCAGCCCCCGGTCGCTGCGCCGCTTGCGCACCGCCAGGTACTCGGTGATCCGCTCCTTCACGTCCTCCAGACCGGCGTGCTCGGCGTCGAGGATCGCCTTGGCGCCGAGGATGTCGTACGCGTCCTCGGTCCGTTCGTTCCACGGCAGTTCGAGCACGGTGTCGAGCCAGGTCCGGATCCACGATCCCTCGGGCGACTGGTCGGAGGACCGCTCCAGCTTGTCGACCTCCTTGAGGGCGGCCGCGCGGACGTTCTCGGGGAGATCGGCGGCCTCGACACGGGCCCGGTAGTCGTCGGACTCCTCGCCGTCCTGCTCGCCGTTGATTTCACGCAGTTCCTTGCGTACGGCTTCGAGCTGACGGCGCAGCAGGAACTCGCGCTGCTGCTTGTCGACGCCCTCCTGGACGTCCTTGGCGATGGTCTCGGCGACGTCCTGCTCGGCGAGGTGGTCGCGCAGTTGCTGGGTGGCGAGTTTGAGGCGGGCGACCGGGTCGGCGGTCTCCAGGAGCTCCACCTTCTGCTCGGTGGTCAGGAACGGCGAGTAACCGGAGTTGTCGGCAAGGGCGGAGACGTCGTCGATGGCCTGCACCCGGTCCACGACCTGCCAGGCGCCGCGCTTGCGCAGCCAGGCGGTGGCGAGGGCCTTGTACTCCTTCACCAGGTCAACGACCTGTCCGGGCAGCGGCTCGGGCACGCTCTCGTCGAGCCGCGCCCCCTCCACCCACAGCGCGGCACCCGGCCCGGTCGTCCCGGCACCGATCTTCACGCGCCCGCGACCGCGGATCAGGGCGCCCGGGTCACCGTCGGCCAGCCGGCCGACCTGCTCGACGGTGCCGAGCACTCCGGTGCCCGCGTACGTACCGTCGATACGCGGCACCAGCAGCACCCTCGGCTTCCCCGGCTGCGACCGCGCGGCGGCCTCAGCGGCCTCCACCGCGGCCCGCACATCGGCGTCGTTCAGATCCAGCGGCACCACCATTCCGGGCAGCACGACCTCGTCGTCGAGCGGCAACACGGGCAGGGTGAGCGGTGCGGACGTCGAAGCCATGATCTCCCCTTCGGCAGTCAAGTTGAGTTATGCCGACTCAATGCACGGGGCGGCACGAATGTTCCCCCGCCCCCGTTCGCTGTGAGCGATCACCATCCACACACGCTGTGACCTCGGGTTTCGCGAATATCCGGTTGTGCGGACCCCAGCCCGTCCCGCACGGTCTCCCCGTGACAGACACAGAGATCCTTCTCGCGGCCTACGACGAGCAGATGCGCGGCGCGCCCCCGACCCCGCCCTCAGGTGTGACGTATGAACAGGACGGCCCGCTGCTGCGGATCGTCGGCGGATTCCGTGGCCTCGTCAGCGGCCCGCGCTCCCTCGGCGTGCGCGGCACCGAGCTCGACCGGCTCATCGCCCGGCAGCGCGACTACTTCGCGGCGCGCGGCGAGGCGGTGGAGTGGAAGACCCGGTCCCACGACGACCCCGCCGACCTCACCGACCGCCTCCGCGCGGCGGGCTTCGCACCCGAGGACGAGGAGACGGTCCTGGTCGGGCGCGCCGCCGACATGGCCGTACGAGAGCCCGTCCTGCCCGAGGGCGTGACGTTGCGCCGGGTCACGGCGGACGCCGACATGCGCCGGATCGCCGCGATGGAGTCGGTGGTGTGGGGCCAGGACTGGAGTTGGCTCGCCGACGATCTCATCGGCCGGGTCGCGTCCGCGCCGGACGAGATCTCCGTCCATGTCGCCGAAGCGGACGGCGAGGTCGTCTCGGCGGCCTGGCTGGTCTTTCGCGAGGGCACGGAGTTCGCGAGCCTGTGGGGCGGATCGACGCTGGCCGAGTGGCGCGGCCGCGGCATCTACCGCGCGCTCGTCGCGACGCGCGCCGCCCTGGCCGTAGCCCGCGGCGTCACGTACCTCCATGTCGACGCCTCCGACGACAGCGCACCGATCCTGCGGCGGCTGGGCTGCGAGGCGGTGACCACGACCACGCCGTACGTGTGGTCACCCGAGGGCGACTGACTCCGAGGCGCGCCACCGCCGCACCACCGGCCACATCCCGACCCCGATGACCAGGGCGATCAGATGCCCCCAATTGGTCAGCGGATCCGTCAGGTTGACCAGGTCCTGGAGCAGCATCCCGCCGAACAGCGCCAGCACCGGCCACCGCAGCCACGGCCGCAGCAGCCCGCCCAGCGCGCCGATGCTCGTCGCCACGCCGAAGCTGATGCCGTAGTCGAAGCGGTGCAGCGAGCTGGCGGGAAGGTGGCCGACCAGCACCGCGAGCCCGACGGGGACCTCGGTCGCGAGGGTCGCCAGGACGTGCCCCGCCAGGAAGACGAGGGCCGTGCGGACGCCGCCGATGCGCCGCTCCAGCGCGGTGAGCACCAGCAGGAAGCAGAGCGTGTACGGCGCCACGACCCCGCCCGCGACCCACAGCGCACTGGCGAGCAGCACCAGCACGGGCGTCTGCACGAGGTGCGCGACATCGGTGCTGGAGCCCTGGTGCAGGGCGTGCACGAGGTCGGGTTCGGCGTAGGTGGTGATCAGGGAGGTGACGGTCAGTACGGCGGCGTAGGCGAAGGTGAACGGGGTGCCGGTGGGAGTGGGGAGCAGCCGCCAGGGGCGGAGGGGATGGGGGCGGGGAGCGGCGACCTCCGTGATGACCGGCGCGGGGAGCTGCGTCGTGGCGGCGCTCGTCGCGGTGGCGCCGGTCGCCGGGGTGATGGTCGCCGGGGCGCTCGTCGCGGTGGCGCCCACCGGCCCGCGCTGCCGCGGCATACCGTCCAGCAGCCCGGCGACATCGGGCAGGCCCGCCTCACCGGACTCCGGAACCGAGCCCGTCACACCCCCAGCCGCAGTCCGTTCCAAGGTGAAGCGCTCCTTCCGTTTCCCCCACCCTTCGCCTGCGGCCCGCCCATGTCTGTGACCTGCGCCACTCGGTAGCGGATTCTCAGGAACCTCTCAACTGGCACCCGGGCGCCCTGGTTCCGGACCTCTTCACCCCATAGGGGGACCCCGTGCCCCGCCAGAACCTACAAATCCGCTCGGCCCCGCCGGCCTCACCTGCCAGGATGGCCGGATGCCCACTTCGTACGACATCCCCGAAGTACTGGACCGTCACGAAGGCCCCCACGGCGAGGTCGTGCTGCGGCGGCACGGCGAGTTGCTCCAGATCATCGCGAACGGCTGCTTCCTGATGGACACCTCCGACGGCCGTTCGGAGCGCCTGCTGGTCGATGTGGCGCTCGGCGCGCTGGACGGGCGACCGGAGCCCCACCTGCTGATCGGCGGGCTCGGAGTGGGGTTCTCGCTCGCACATGCCGCCGCCGATCCCCGCCCGGGACGGATCACCGTCGCGGAGCGCGAGAGCGCGATTATCGGCTGGCATCTTGACGGACCCTTGTCGCAGTTCTCGGCCCGCGCCCTCGCCGATCCGCGCACCGAGATTCTGGAAACGGATCTCGTGGCGTACGTACATGAGACTTCCGACACGTATGACGCCCTGTGTCTCGACATCGACAACGGGCCCGGCTGGACTGTCACCGAGGGCAACGACAGCCTGTACTCGCCGGGTGGACTGGCAGCCTGTGCAGGGGCGTTGAGGCCAGGCGGGGTGCTGGCCGTATGGTCCGCCCAGCCTTCTCCGGAATTCGAAGAAACCTTGCGTAATGCCGGATTCCAACAGGTGCGTACCGAAGAGATCCCCGTTGCCCGGGGCGTTCCGGACGTCGTGCACCTCGCCGTACAACCTGGATAGCCGTGGCGCCGTGACTCCCCGTACTCTGCTCACCTGACGCGGATCATTCAAGCGTCAATCGCAAGCATGAGCAGGCATAGCCAGTCAGAGGAATCACCCCACGGATTCCGGAAAGCAACTTTGGGGCGGGCGATGGAGCAGACACACACCTCCCACAACGGCACGGCGGCGACCCCGGGCGCACAGCGCCGGGTCCTGGTGGTCGAGGACGATCCGACCATCGTGGACGCCATCGCGGCCCGCCTGCGCGCAGAGGGATTCCTCGTGCAGACCGCGGGTGACGGGCCGGCGGCGGTCGACACGGCCGAGGCCTGGCAGCCTGACCTGCTGATCCTCGACATCATGCTGCCGGGCTTCGACGGCCTGGAGGTATGCCGCCGGGTGCAGGCCCAGCGGCCGGTGCCGGTGCTGATGCTGACCGCACGTGACGACGAGACCGACATGCTGGTCGGGCTCGGCGTCGGCGCCGACGACTACATGACCAAGCCGTTCTCGATGCGGGAGCTGGCGGCACGCGTGCATGTGCTGCTGCGCCGCGTCGAGCGCGCCGCCCTGGCCGCCACGACCCCGCGGTCGGGCATCCTGCGCCTCGGCGAGCTGGAGATCGACCACGCGCAGCGGCGCGTGCGGGTGCGCAGTGAGGACGTTCACCTCACGCCGACCGAGTTCGACCTCCTGGTGTGCCTGGCGAACACCCCGCGCGCGGTGCTCTCCCGTGAGCAGCTGCTCGCCGAGGTGTGGGACTGGGCGGACGCCTCCGGCACCCGGACCGTCGACAGCCACATCAAGGCGCTGCGCCGGAAGATCGGTGCCGAACGCATCCGTACCGTGCACGGCGTGGGCTACGCCCTGGAGACCCCGACGCCATGAGCGACGGCCCGGCTCCGCGGAGAGGCCCCGGGGAGCCCTGGGGCGGTGTACGTCCGTTCTCGATCAAGACCAAGCTGGGCGCGCTCGTCGTCATCGCGGTGCTGATCACCACGGGGCTGTCGGTGAACGCGGTGCGGTACCAGACGGAGCTGCGCTTCATCATGGTCTTCTCGATGATCGCCACCCTGCTGGTCACCCAGTTCGTGGCCCACTCGCTGACGGCCCCGCTGGACGAGATGAACACGGTGGCCCGGTCCATCTCGCAGGGCGACTACACGCGCCGGGTGAAGGAGAACCGCCGGGACGAGCTGGGCGACCTGGCCGAGACGATCAACCTGATGGCCGACGAGCTGGAGGCCCAGGACCAGCAGCGCAAGGAGCTGGTGGCGAACGTCTCGCACGAGTTGCGCACCCCGATCGCGGGCCTGCGGGCCGTCCTGGAGAACGTGGTCGACGGCATCGCCGAGGCCGACCCCGAGACGATGCGCACGGCGCTGAAGCAGACCGAGCGCCTCGGCCGGCTCGTGGAGACGCTGCTGGACCTGTCCCGCCTGGACAACGGCGTCGTACCGCTGCGGCTGCGGCGCTTCGAGGTGTGGCCGTACCTGTCCGGCGTGCTGAAGGAGGCCAACATGGTCGCCTCCGCGCGCAGGGGCATGGCGTCGGGTTCGGGCAGCCACACCCGTACGGACGTCCATCTGCACCTCGACGTGTCCCCGCCGGAGCTGACCGCGCACGCCGACCCCGAGCGCCTCCACCAGGTCGTCGCCAACCTCATCGACAACGCGATCAAGCACAGCCCGCCGCACGGCCGCGTGACGGTCAAGGCGCGGCGCGGGGCGTATCCGGAGTCGCTGGAGCTGGAGGTCCTGGACGAGGGGCCGGGCATCCCGAAGTCGGAGTGGCACAAGGTCTTCGAGCGCTTCAACCGGGGCGCCGTCCGCCGTCCGCACGGACCGGGCAGCGACGGCGGTACGGGGCTCGGGCTGGCGATCGCACGCTGGGCCGTCGATCTGCACGGGGGCCACATCGGCGTGGCCGAATCCGATCGAGGTTGCCGGATTCTTGTCACACTTCCTGGGCAGCCATCTGTTCCAAGTTGACGTAAAGTTCGAAGCGGAGCCACAAGATCCACGTCTGTCCTGGCTGACGGACACGTGTGATCAGGTACAGGCCCGCGCCGTTGGCGTGCCGGGCCCCGGTCGAGGCATCCCATCTGCGGTCTTCCGAAGCGGAACCACGCTTGTTTCCCGCCATTTCCAGGCCCGAAACACGCTTTCCAATGTGACTTACACGACGATGACCTTGCTCAGCCTCACCTTCCCGGCCATGGAGGCGTAGCCTTTATTCCCGCTGTCCATCACCTTGTGAGAAGCGGAAGAGGGCGGTTGCCGCCGTGTCGCCACAGTCCCCCAGTAACTCGAGCATCTCGACCGACACCGACCAAGCGGGGAAGAACCCCGCGGCCGCGTTCGGTCCGAACGAGTGGCTCGTCGACGAGATCTATCAGCAGTACCTCCAGGACCCCAATTCGGTAGACCGAGCCTGGTGGGACTTCTTCGCCGACTACAAGCCCGGCGTCGGCGCCGCGGCTCCGGCGGGTACTGCGGCCGCGGGGGCCGCAGGGACCACCAGTCCGGCTCCGGCGGCCCCCGCTGCCCCGGCCACCCCCTCGGTCCCGGCGCCGGCCCCGGCCGCCCCGAAGCCCGCTGCTGCTGCGCCCGCCGCCGCGGCCCCGGCTCCGGCGAAGCCCGCCGCCCCCGCCCCGGCCGCGAAGCCGGCTCAGCCGAAGAAGGCCGAGCCCGCCGCCGCTGCCGCCGCGTCCTCGGACGGTCCCGCGCTCGTGACGCTGCGCGGCCCCGCCGCCGCGGTCGCGAAGAACATGAACGCCTCGCTGGAGGTGCCCACGGCCACGTCCGTGCGCGCGGTCCCGGTGAAGCTGCTCTTCGACAACCGCATCGTCATCAACAACCACCTGAAGCGCGCCCGGGGCGGGAAGATCTCCTTCACGCACCTGATCGGCTACGCGATGGTGCAGGCCATCAAGGCCATGCCGTCGATGAACTACTCCTTCGCGGAGAAGGACGGCAAGCCGACCCTGGTCAAGCCGGAGCACGTCAACTTCGGCCTCGCCATCGACCTGGTGAAGCCCAACGGCGACCGCCAGCTGGTCGTCGCGGGCATCAAGAAGGCCGAGACGCTGAACTTCTTCGAGTTCTGGCAGGCCTACGAGGACATCGTCCGCCGCGCCCGCGACGGCAAGCTGGGCATGGACGACTTCACCGGCGTGACGGTCTCCCTGACCAACCCCGGCGGCCTCGGCACCGTCCACTCGGTCCCGCGCCTCATGCCCGGCCAGTCGGTCATCATGGGCGTCGGCTCCATGGACTACCCGGCCGAGTTCCAGGGCACCAGCCAGGACACCCTCAACAAGCTCGGCATCTCGAAGGTCATGACGCTCACGTCGACCTACGACCACCGGGTCATCCAGGGCGCCGCGTCCGGCGAGTTCCTGCGGATCGTCGCGAACTTCCTCCTCGGCGAGGGCAACTTCTACGACGAGATCTTCGAGGCGCTGCGCATCCCCTACGAGCCGGTCCGCTGGCTCAAGGACATCGACGCCTCGCACGACGACGACGTCACGAAGGCCGCGCGCGTCTTCGAGCTGATCCACTCCTACCGGGTCCGCGGCCACGTCATGGCCGACACCGACCCGCTGGAGTACCGCCAGCGCAAGCACCCCGACCTGGACATCACCGAGCACGGCCTCACCCTGTGGGACCTGGAGCGCGAGTTCGCGGTCGGCGGCTTCTCCGGCAAGTCCCTGATGAAGCTGCGCGACATCCTCGGCGTACTGCGCGACTCGTACTGCCGCACCACCGGCGTCGAGTTCATGCACATCCAGGACCCCAAGCAGCGCAGGTGGATCCAGGACCGCATCGAGCGCGGGCACACCAAGCCCGAGCGCGAGGAGCAGCTGCGCATCCTGCGCCGGCTGAACGCGGCGGAGGCCTTCGAGACCTTCCTGCAGACGAAGTACGTCGGCCAGAAGCGCTTCTCCCTGGAGGGCGGCGAGTCCGTCATCCCGCTGCTCGACGCGGTGCTGGACTCGGCTGCCGAGTCCCGCCTGGACGAGGTCGTCATCGGCATGGCCCACCGCGGCCGCCTGAACGTCCTCGCCAACATCGTCGGCAAGTCGTACGCCCAGATCTTCCGCGAGTTCGAGGGCAACCTCGACCCGAAGTCGATGCACGGCTCCGGCGACGTGAAGTACCACCTGGGCGCCGAGGGCACCTTCACCGGCCTGGACGGCGAGCAGATCAACGTCTCGCTGGCCGCGAACCCGTCCCACCTGGAGACGGTCGACCCGGTCATCGAGGGCATCGCCCGTGCCAAGCAGGACATCATCAACAAGGGCGGCACGGACTTCACCGTCCTGCCGGTGGCCCTGCACGGTGACGCGGCCTTCGCGGGCCAGGGCGTGGTGGCCGAGACCCTGAACATGTCGCAGCTGCGCGGCTACCGCACCGGCGGCACGGTCCACATCGTCATCAACAACCAGGTCGGCTTCACGGCGGCTCCCGAGTCGTCGCGCTCCTCGATGTACGCCACCGACGTGGCCCGCATGATCGAGGCCCCGATCTTCCACGTGAACGGCGACGACCCGGAGGCGGTCGTCCGCGTTGCCCGCCTGGCCTTCGAGTTCCGCCAGGCGTTCAACAAGGACGTCGTGATCGACCTCATCTGCTACCGCCGCCGCGGTCACAACGAGTCGGACAACCCGGCCTTCACCCAGCCGCTGATGTACGACCTGATCGACAAGAAGCGCTCGGTGCGCAAGCTCTACACCGAGTCCCTCATCGGTCGCGGCGACATCACCCTGGAAGAGGCCGAGCAGGCGCTGCAGGACTACCAGGGCCAGCTGGAGAAGGTCTTCACGGAGGTCCGCGAGGCTGTCTCCCAGCCGAGCGCCGGCCCGGTGTCGGACCCGCGCGCGGAGTTCCCGGTCGCCGTGAACACCGCGATCTCCGCGGAGGTCGTGAAGCGGATCGCCGAGTCCCAGGTCAACATCCCCGACACGTTCCACGTGCACCCGCGTCTGCTGCCGCAGCTGCAGCGCCGGGCGGCGATGGTCGAGGACGGCACCATCGACTGGGGCATGGGCGAGACCCTCGCGGTCGGCTCCCTCCTCCTGGAGGGCACCCCGGTCCGGCTGTCCGGCCAGGACTCCCAGCGCGGCACCTTCGGCCAGCGTCACGCGGTCCTCATCAACCGCGAGACGGGCGAGGAGCACACCCCGCTCCAGTACCTCGCCGAGGACCAGGCCCGCTACAACGTCTACAACTCCCTGCTGTCCGAGTACGCGGTCATGGGCTTCGAGTACGGCTACTCGCTGGCCCGGCCCGACGCGCTCGTGATGTGGGAGGCGCAGTTCGGTGACTTCGTCAACGGCGCGCAGACGGTGGTCGACGAGTACATCTCGGCGTCCGAGCAGAAGTGGGGCCAGACGAGCGGCGTCACGCTCCTGCTCCCCCACGGCTACGAGGGCCAGGGCCCGGACCACTCCTCGGCCCGTGTCGAGCGCTTCCTCCAGCTGTGCGCCCAGAACAACATGACGGTCGCGATGCCGACCCTGCCGTCGAACTACTTCCACCTCCTGCGGTGGCAGGTGCACAACCCGCACCACAAGCCGCTGGTGGTCTTCACCCCGAAGTCGATGCTGCGCCTCAAGGCCGCCGCGTCGAAGACGGAGGAGTTCACGTCGGGCCAGTTCCGCCCCGTCATCGGCGACTCCACGGTCGACCCGGCCGCGGTCCGCAAGGTCGTCTTCGTCGCCGGCAAGCTGTACTACGACCTTGAGGCCGACCGCCAGAAGCGCGGCGTCACGGACACGGCGATCATCCGCATCGAGCGCCTGTACCCGCTGCCGGGTGCCGAGCTCCAGGCCGAGATCGCCAAGTACCCGAACGCCGAGAAGTACCTGTGGGCCCAGGAGGAGCCGGCGAACCAGGGTGCGTGGCCGTTCATCGCGCTCAACCTGATCGACCACCTGGACCTTGCGGTCGGCGCCGACATCCCGCACGGCGAGCGCCTGCGGCGGATCTCCCGTCCGCACGGCTCGTCCCCGGCGGTGGGTTCGGCCAAGCGCCACCAGGCCGAGCAGGAGCAGCTGGTGCGTGAGGTGTTCGAGGCCTGAGCCTTCGAACAACGGGTCTGATCGGAAGGCCCGGCTCCGAGTCCGCGTGACTCGGAGCCGGGCCTTCCGGCGTTTACGGCCAACTCGCCCGCCACACCAGTAAATTGAGACACCGGTGAAGTGAGAAGGACGGACACACGGGGGCACCAATGGCCGAGCTGCTGCGGATCGCCATGGACGACGAGGACGGCGCGGGACAGCTGGTCGTCGAGGTCGAGGACGACGAGCCAGGCATGGTCCGCGCCTCACGCGTCGGCGACCGCATGCGCGAGGCCTCGGTCTCCCTGGAGGAGGCCCTGGCCCCCATCCGCCGGGCCGCGGAGGCAACCCTGCGCACCTTCCAGGCGGCCCAACCCGACACGGTGGAGCTGGAGTTCGGCGTGAAGCTGAACGCGAGCGCCGGGGCCGTACTGACCAAGACCGGGGTCGAGGGCCACATCGTCGTCAAGCTCGGCTGGGAGAAGAAGCACCCCCAGGCGTGAGCCGCCGTCAGCCGGCCAGGGCCTGTCGTTTGGATCAGGCCGGCTGTGAGATTCGGCGCCTTTCAGCCGACCCGTGCGTGCCAGACCCCGCGACGCCGGGATGATCCAAACGACGGGCCCTAGCTCAACGCCTCCGCGAGCCGGGCCAACGACCGCACGGTGGACCGCACCTCCAGCAGGTACTTCGTCGCGGTGAACCGCTGCGGAGGCATCCCGGCGACCGCCCCCGGCGCGTTCCCCACGGTGTCCACCTCCACCCCGAACGGCAGCTTCAGCATCCGCACGGCGGCGGCGTGCTGGGCCGGCACATAGATGGCCGTGCTCACCAGCAACAGCCGCTCCCCCGGCTGCAACGCGGCGACGCGCCCGGCGAAGAACGCATAGCTGTCCGGCGTGTCCGCACGGCGCCGCGCAGGCTCGCTGGAGGGCGCGGCCACGACCTGGAGGGGCATCCCGTCGGCCGTACGGTAGTGGCGCACTCCCCAGGTGCCGCCCGGGAGCTCGGACTCCTCGCCCTCGACGGACTCCGGCGCACCGAGCCCGAAGGCCCTGCGCGTGCCGGAGTCCATCGCCTCGTACTCCTCGGCGAGTTCGGGCGCCCCGGCCTGCGCGGCGAGCTCGAACTCGTCGCCCACGAAGGGCCGGTGGCCGCCGAGGGCGGTGACCGAACCGGCGGAAACCTGTCCGCTCCGGATCAGCTGGGCGGCATGCGCCGTGCGCACCAGGCAGGCGCGGACGAGCCCGCCGAGGATGAGGACGTGGTCGTAGCGGTCGTACCGCAGCCGCGTACCGCCGCACATGCCGAGCGCCTCCGCAGCCGCCGTCACCAGCTCCTCCTGGTCCGGGCGCATCGCCAGCTCGTCGGCCTGGTTGCGCTCCCGGCCCCGGCGCGTGTCCCACCGGTCGGTGAACGCGTCGAGCCGCGCCAGCCGCTCGACGACGTCGCCCTTCTCGGCGGCCAGATCGCGGGCCAGTTCATGGTCCTGCCCGGTCCTGGAGAACGCCTCGACCAGGGCGCGCACGGGCGCGGAGGCCAGCCAGCCGTCAATGTCCCCGGCCGGGGCAAGCCCCGTTCCGACAAGGGGTACTTGGTCGAATCGCGTGCCCATGAGACCCGTCTCCGTATGGTGGACAACCTCTCGCCGACCCAGTGTTCCACGGGGCCGCACAGGCGCCTCGCCCGCACGGTGCGGGCCCGGCACGCACGCGTGGCGGACAGGACATATCCTCACTGCATGTACTTCACCGACCGAGGCATCGAAGAACTGGAGAAGCGGCGCGGCGAGGAGGAGATCACCTTCGAGTGGCTGGCCGAGCAGCTGCGCACCTTCGTCGACCTGAACCCGGACTTCGAGGTACCGGTGGAGCGGCTGGCGACCTGGCTGGCACGGCTGGACGACGAGGACGACGACGTGTAGTCGAGTAGTCGAGCCGGAGGAGATCGAACTGCCCTCTCATGCTGAGCGGGCTGTTCCCGGGGCGCCCTGATGGGGGCGCCCTTTTGCCTTGTACGGCAACCTGCACGGCCGCCGGTCCTGCTCTGTACGGCGACCCGCGCGGCCGTCAGTCCAGCGGCCGCACCGCGCTGTACGCCAGCCCCAGCACGCCGTGGGCCAGCAGCACCGTGCCCGCGACGATCCAACCGCCGCTGCGGCGCCGTAGACCCCAGACGGTGAGGGGCAGACCGGCCGCCACCTGGGCGAGGGCGAGTACGCGGGCCTTGGGGCCGCCCGCCCAGGGCAGCCAGGGGCCGAGGTGTCCGCCCTCGATGGCGTCGAGTTCGGCGCGGAAGGCGTCACGCCAGCCCGACCACTCGATCCGTACGTGCGGCTGGTCGCGGACGGCCTCGTGGAGGCTCTCGGCGCTTTCGCCGGGGGTGAGACCGGGCGGCAGGGACACGCCCGCGCGCGTGAGGACGGCGATGAGGCCACGCATGCGTGCCCGTGCGTCGGCCGCGCTGTCGGAGCGGGTCAGCTCGTCGAGGGACTGCATGTCGAGGACCGGATCGAGGCCGAGCCGGCCGGCGAAGGTGCGCATGGCCTCGTCCTCGCCGGCCGGGGTGCCGTTGGCGAGCCAGACGTAGCCGACGGGTCGGCGGAAGCCTGAGGCGAGGGTGAATCCGGCGCGGTCGGCGTCCCACCAGAGGGCGAGGACGGGCCAGGGATGGGCGACGGCGAGGGCGGTGGCCCAGCCGGTGAGCACGCGGTCGACCGGTTCGCCTCCCTCTTGCCAGGGCCCGCCCTCGGGGACGAGCACGCTCCACTCCCCGCCGGCTGAGGCCAGCAGCATGTGCTCGCGCAGCAGCTGGGCGGCGGAGGCGACGGTCTCGGGCTCCGCGCGGCAGAGCAGCAGGGCGCCCGGGGCGGGTCGGGCCTGGCGGGCGGACCTGGACTCTTCCGTCGACATATCAACACGCTAGGCCCGTTTGTCCACCTCACGTGACTTGTGATCACCAGAACGAGTGCCTTGACTTTCCGAGTCCGCGATATATCGTGAATTACGTATGACGCGATATGGCGCGTCGTGTTCAGATCCGGCCCGTGCGGCCGCGTCCGGTCGCCCAGGAGGTCCGCACCATGTCCGAGTGGTCCGTAGCCGAGCCCAGGAAACTCACCTTCGACGAGCCGGTGAGCGAGCTCCACGTGCGCATCGTCAACGGAACGGTGAACGTCGTGGGGACGGACGAAGGTTCCGCCCGCCTGGAGGTCTCCGAGATCGAGGGCCCACCCCTGGTGGTGACCCAGCGGGGCGGCACGCTGACGGTGGCCTACGAGGACCTGCCCTGGAAGGGCTTCCTCAAGTGGCTCGACCGCAAGGGCTGGCGGCGCGGCGCGGTGGTCTCCGTGGCGGTGCCGGCCGACACCCGCGTCGAGGTGGGCGTGGTCGGGGCCGGGGCGGTGGTCTCCGGGATCCGCGGCCCGTCGGTCGTCAAGGGCGTCACCGGCGACACGACCCTGGTCGGCCTGTCCGGCCCGGTCCGCGCCGACACCGTCTCCGGGAACCTGGAGGCCCAGGCCGTCACCGGCGACCTCCGCTTCAACTCCGTCTCCGGCGACCTCACGGTCGTCGAGGGTTCCGGCTCCTCGGTGAAGGCCGACTCCGTGAGCGGCGCCATGATCGTCGACCTCGACCCGGACGGCCCGACCGACGTCCGGCTGACCAGCGTCTCCGGCGAGATCGCCATCCGCCTGCCGTCCCCGGCCGACGCGGACGTCGAGGCCAACACCGCGAGCGGCACGATCTCCAACGCCTTCGAGGGCCTCCGGGTGCACGGCCAGTGGGGCGCCCACAAGATCACCGGCCGCCTCGGCGCGGGCACGGGCAAGCTCCGCGCGACGACGATCTCCGGCTCGATCGCCCTGCTGCGCCGCCCGCCCAAGGAGGACGAGCCGTGGGAGGCGGAGGCGTGGGAGGAACCAGGGCCGGTCACGGACTCGACGACCGACCCGGTGATCGGCACCCAGCACAGCTCGGGGGACAATTCCGTCTCCGGCCAGGGCGATGACCCGACCGACACCGCCCCGGCCGACGGCACGACCGACAAGAAGGTGCTCTGACATGCCCCCCGTCTTCGCCCATGGCCGCCTCCGTCTCTATCTGCTGAAGCTGCTGGACGAGGCCCCGCGCCACGGCTACGAGGTGATCCGCCTCCTCGAAGAACGCTTCCAGGGGCTGTACGCACCGTCGGCCGGCACCGTCTACCCCCGTCTGGCCAAGCTGGAGGCCGAAGGCCTGGTCACCCACACCACGGAGGGCGGCCGCAAGGTGTACGCGATCACGGACGCCGGCCGTGCGGAACTGGCCGACCGCAGCGGCGAGTTGGCCGATCTGGAGCTGGAGATCAGGGAGTCCGTCGCCGAACTCGCGGCCGAGATCAAGGCCGATGTGCGCGGCGCTGCGGGAGACCTGCGGCGCGAGATGCGCGCGGCGGCGTCCGAGGCCCGCAGGGGGAACGGCGCCGCGGCGGAGACACCCTACGGCGACTTCTCGGAGTACACCGACAAGGAGGCGTGGCGCGCCGCCAAGGAGGAGATGCGCCGCGCCAAGCAGGAGTGGAAGGAACAGGCCCGCCGAGCCAAGGACGAGAGCCGCCGCGCCCGCGAGGAGGCACAGCGCGCCCGACGCCAGGCCAAGGAGGCCCAGGACCGCGCCCGGGCCCAGGCCCAGGAGGAGGTCCAGCGCATCGCCCGCCGGGTCCAGGAACAGGTACAGGACCACTTCGTCCGCGGCGACTGGCCGACGGGCCTGCGGGAGGGCCTGACGGAACTGGCCAAGGAGTTCGGCGACTTCGGCAAGGACTACGGGAAGGAGTTCGGCAGGGACTTCGGCTTCGGCCGCCAGGACTCCCCCAAGTCGGCGCAGCAGCACCCCGACTACTCGGAGACCCCGGAGGACTTCCCCGCCGGCTACGAACCCAGCTGGGCCCACGAGGCCCCCGGCGACGACCCGGCCCGCGACCTGGACCGCCTGCTCGACCGCTTCCGCGACGACATCCGCGACGCGGCAAGGGACCACGGCGTGACGCCGGACCAACTCCGCGACGCCCGCCGCCACCTGTCGACGGCGGCGGCCCATATCGGAGCGCTACTGCGTACACCGAGGCCCTGACGCCGCTCTGCTGGGCGGGTACGTCGCCCTGGGCGGTACGGCGACGCCTTGGGCGGTACGGCATCGCCGCCTTGCGCGGCACAGCACCGCCCAACGCGCCACGGCACCGCCCTACGCCGGCACGGCCGCCTCATCGGTGATGCCGCCCAGGACCGAGCCCGGACACAACCGGGGCGACGCGCCCGCCTCCTTGAGTCGGGGGCCACACGTGATCCCTTGAGTCCGGGTCCGCGCCCGCCCCCTTGGGCAACGCGCCTGCCTCCTCGGGCGACCCACCGGCCCCCTCCTCAACCGGCCTTGGCCTCTCCGCCGCCATACAGCACGCGGGTCAGGGACTCGTAGGTCACCCCGTGATCGGCGAGTACCTCGGCGGGCACGCCGGGTCGGCTGGTCATGGCCAGCAGGATGTGCTCGTCACCAACGTGCCGGTCCCGACGGGCGACGGCGATGCGCAGCGCCTGCTCCAGCACCTCCTTGGCGCCCCGACTGAACGAACGGTGCCCCGACCACCACCTCTTGTCCTTCCGATCCCCGGACATCGCCCCGACACCGTGCGCTTCCTCGACCCGGGCGACGATCTCCCCGACATCGATCCCCAACCCGGCCAACGCCTCGGCCTCGGCCTGCGACAACCCGCCCCGCCGCCGAGCCTCACCCAAGGCCGTCCGTACGGACTCCGGCCAGTTCCCGCCACCGAGCGCGGCAAGGGCGAACGAGGCCCGGCTGCCCTCCCGATCGAGCAGGGCGAGCAGCATGTGCTCGGCGTCGACGGCCTGCGCCCCACCCCGCTCGGCATGCTCCACGGCACCCGTCACCACCGCACGGGCATCCTTCGTGAACCGCTCGAACATCAACGCCTCCCGTACTTCTTGTGCACGGCCTGCCTGCTGACCCCGAGTTCCGCGGCGATCTCCTGCCAGGACCACCCCTGATTGCGCGCACTGCGCACCTGCACGGCTTCCAGCTGCTCCAGCAACCGGCGCAGGGCGGCAACGGCCCGCAGTCCGACCCGCGGATCGCGATCACCCGCCCGCTCGGCGAGATCTGTTGCTTCGGTCATGATGTCAACGTACATTGACACGCAACCCGCGTCAACCTTAGTTGACAAGCAAAACGGCGGGCCCGAGGCAATGCCCCGAACCCGCCGCAAGATCGATCTGCCGACAGAACCCTCAGTTGGTGAGCACGATCTTCCCGAACTGCTCCCCCGACTCCATCCGCTGGAAGCCCTCCCGGGCCCGATCCATGGGAAGCACCTCATCGATCACGGGCCGCACACCAGTGGCAGCACAGAAGGAGAGCAGATCCTCAAGCTCGTCCTTGGTCCCCATGGTCGAGCCGACGACCTTCAACTCCAGGAAGAAGATCCGGGTGAGCTCGGCGTGCGAGGGCCGGTCCCCACTGGTGGCACCGGAGATGACCAGAGTGCCCCCCGGCTTCAGCGACTTGACCGAATGCGACCAGGTGGCGGCGCCGACCGTCTCGATCACGGCATCGACCCGCTCAGGCAGCCGAGCCCCCGACTCCAGGGCCTCCAGGGCCCCCAACTCCACGGCACGCTTGCGCTTGGCCTCATCCCGGCTGGTGGCGAAGACACGCAGACCGGCGGCCTTCCCGAGCACGATGGCTGCCGTGGCGACTCCACCGCCGGCGCCCTGCACGAGCACGGAGTCGCCGGGGCGCACCCCAGCGTTGGTGAACAGCATCCGGTACGCCGTCAGCCAGGCGGTCGGCAGACAGGCGGCCTCCTCGAAGGAGAGTTCCTTGGGCTTGGGCAGGATGTTCCAGGTCGGCACGGCGACCTGCTCCGCGAACGTGCCCTGATACCGCTCGGTGAGAATGGAACGCGGCTCTCTGGGCCCCACCCCGTGCCCACTCTGGCCGATCACGGAGTGCAGGACGACCTCGTTGCCGTCCTCGTCGACGCCGGCGGCGTCACACCCGAGGATCATCGGCAACTTGTCCTCTGCGAGGCCCACGCCCCGCAGCGACCACAGGTCGTGATGGTTGAGGGAGGCGGCCCTGACATTGACGGCACTCCAACCGGGACGGACCTCGGGAGCCGGCCGCTCCCCCAACTCCAGTCCGGAAAGCGGCTGGTCGCGGTCGATTCGGGCGGCGTAGACAGCGAACATGACGTTGACGATAGGCTCCCCCGCCACCCGACGGAACCAAGCCCCCCTGTGAGACACGCCCTCTTGTCAACGCACCCGGCGTTGGTGCGGGCCCCACTGGGGGCTGCCGCCCCCAGACCCCCGCTTCGGCCCTGAAGGGGCCCCGCCCTCAAACGCCGGACGGGCTGAAAATGCCTGGACCGGCACCGAGAAGTTGCCGTGTCACCCACAGCCATAAGGCGATCCGGCGTGCGGCGATGGCGCGTACCCCTACGGGCCTGCAGTCGCGTACGGCGGCAAGGGGACGCGTCAATCACCACCGGCGGCAACCGTGGGCGACGTCACCCAACTGATCCCGCTGATCCAGGCCGTCCCGCCGATCCTCGGCAAGCGCGGCCAGCCACTGCGCCGCCCCAGGTATCTGTAGGCCGACCGCGGCTATGACCACGAGGTCTACCGGGACAAGGTCCCCCGGTTCCAGATCACCCCGCACCTCGCCCGGCGCGGCACCGGGCACGGCTCCGGCCTGGGCGTGTACCGCTGGGTCGTGGAAGGAGCGATCGCGCTGCTGCACTGGTTCCGCCGCCTGCGCATCCGCTGGGAGATCCGCGACGACATCCACCACGCGTTCGTGAACGCATTCGTAGCAGTCGGGCCCGCGCAGCCTCACATCCGGGATCTCAGCACGTCGACCTCACAGCCCGGCGCGAACGGGTCGAAGCCGTGCTCGATCAGCCAGCGAACTGCCAGCAGGCTTCGCAACGACCACCACGCGTGGATCACGTCGAGGTCGATGTCGGTGCCATAGCCGGCGACGACGTCGCCGAGGTGCTCCTCGTGTCCGAGCGTGAAGGTGGCGAGGTCGTACAGGGCATCACCGTGGCCCGCCTCGGACCAGTCGATGATGCCCGTGACCTCGTCGCCTTCGACGAAGACGTGCGCGATCTGCAGGTCGCCGTGCGTGAACGCCGGAGTCCACGGCCGGAGCGCGGCCTCGGCGACCTGGCGGTTGTGGGTGACCAGGTCAGCGGGCAGGACGCCGTTCGTCACCAGCGACTCGCACTCGTCGTCGAGTTCCGCCGCCAGCGCGACGATGCTCCGACCGGCCCGGCCGGGCCGGGGCGGGAGCGGCGCGTCGTGCAGCTTCCGGATGGCGGCGCCCGCCGCGGCCCACGCCGCGGGCGACCCGGTCGACGGCCCGCCGAGGCGCCCAATCGTCGTCCCCGGGAGTGCGGCGATCGCGAGCACGGGCGGCTTGCGCCACAGGACCTCCGGGGTCGGGACCGGCGCGAGGGACATCGCCTCGACCTCGACGTCGATGCGCGCCTGATCGGCGTCCACCTTCAGGAACACGTCGCCGACGCGCAGGGTCGCGCGCTCGGAATGGGCGACAACGACTTCGACCTCATCCATGGGCGAGAAGTATTCCGGGGATGATCGCCGACGTCGCCGGGTTTATCGCGTGCGATTACGCGGCTGACTGCATCCCGACACCCGGCGGCCTCGTGCGCGACACCGACCTCTGACCAGGTCAAGTCCACCACTCTTGTCAGGAGTCCTAAGTCCAGCCGCCGGTCCGAGGACGGACACCCCCGACGCGGCCCCGACCCACCCACCACACCGCAGGCGCTACGCGCACCCCCACCACACCCGCACAGGCCGCCGCAGGCATCCCACCCACAACCGCCAGAGGCAAAGGCAACCGCCACACAAACAAATGACCCCGCCCAACCCGGACGGGGCCATTCAACGACACGACACCAACCGTCAGCGCCGAGCAACACCCTCCGCCCGGGCCGCAGCAGCAACCGCCGCCGTAACCGCAGGCGCCACCCGCTCATCGAACGGCGACGGAATCACATAGTCCGCAGCGAGATCGTCACCCACGACAGCCGCCAACGCCTCCGCCGCAGCGATCTTCATCCCCTCGGTGATCCGAGAGGCCCGCACCTGCAGCGCCCCCGCGAAGATCCCCGGAAACGCCAGCACGTTGTTGATCTGGTTCGGGAAGTCCGACCGCCCGGTGGCGACAACCGCCGCGTACTTGTGCGCGACATCCGGATGCACCTCCGGATTCGGGTTGGCCATGGCGAAGACGAACGCGCCCGAGGCCATGGAAGCCACCGCCTCCTCCGGCACCGTACCGCCGGACACGCCGATGAAGACGTCCGCACCCTCCAGAGCCGCCTCCAGCGGCCCGGTGATACCGGCCTTGTTCGTGAACCCGGCAAGCTCCCGCTTGACCGACGTCAGGTCCTCCCGGTCGGCGGACACGACGCCCTTGCGGTCCGCGACGGCCACATCCCCGATACCGGCCTCGACCAGCATCTTCGCGATGGCGACACCAGCCGCACCGGCACCCGAGATGACGGCCCGCAGATCCCCGATGGACCGCCCGCTCAGCCGCGCGGCGTTCCGCAGGGCCGCCAGCGTCACGACCGCCGTGCCGTGCTGGTCGTCATGGAAGATCGGAATGTCGAGCCGCTCCTGGAGCTTGCGCTCGATCTCGAAGCACCGCGGCGCCGAGATGTCCTCCAGGTTTACGCCACCGAAGGACGGCGCGAGCCGCACCACCGTCTCGACGATCTCGTCGACGTCCGTGCAGTCGAGCGCGATCGGGACCGCGTCCACGCCGCCGAACTGCTTGAACAGAATCGCCTTGCCCTCCATCACCGGAAGGGAGGCCTCCGGACCGATGTCCCCGAGCCCGAGCACCGCCGTGCCGTCGGTGACCACGGCCACGACGGACGACTTCCACGTGTAGTCGTGGACGAGGTCCGGCTGCTCGGCGATCGCGGTGCACACGCGCGCGACGCCGGGTGTGTATGCGAGGGACAGGTCGTCCTTGTCACGGATCGGCACGGTGGCCTGCACGGCCATCTTGCCGCCGCGGTGCAGCGCGAACGCCGGATCGAAAGATTCGACGGGCTCGGCCTCGCCGTCCTGATCCGTATTGCTGTCGCTGCGAGGATTGACGATCTCCGCTGCCACTTTGTTTTACCCCTTAAATCTTCATTGGTTGAGGGTGACCACTCCTGGTGAGGGGTGGGCGGGACCGCGCAGACCCGATCTGTTGATGCGTACGGGTCATACGCGACGGCGCGCCGCACACGCGCCCTGAGCCCCGGATGAGGGGTGTAAAGAACCTTCTTACCGGACGGGCGAGCCGACGACGAGTCCAATACGTGCAAGATCACATGACGGGAAGGGAAACATGCACAGCGACAACACGAATCGGACACGACCCGGCGACGGAATCGCTGTGATTCATGACCGAATAAGCGGACAATCGGCACCAGAAACCGCGAACAACTACCAGCAGCAACAAACACCGCACGCGACCGGCCCGCATCGCGAGATACGCCGAAGATCTTCCGGCCGGAAGGTCAGATTCCCATAGAAGGTCCGGTCGTGATGTACCGACCTGAGGCGGTTCGGGGGTAACCCGTTATCCGATTTTGACATGGCGGGCATCCTGAATGGCTCAGTCCGAATGGCAAGATGCCGTAATCACACGAGGTCGCGACACTCGAAGGCGTGTGTTCCCGTCGACCTAGGAAACCAAGGCATCTGCCGATCCCATCGACAGGTGTCGCCCCATCGGCAACTCCACCCATCCGCCGGAGGAACCCACCATGACCGCAAGCTCCACCCGCCGTAACTCCGCCGCGCGCTCCAGGGCAGCCGCGGTAGGTGCAATCGCGGTCGCAGGCGCCCTGATTCTCACCGGTTGCGGTGACCAGACCGAGGGCGGCGGCAACGGCGGCACGAGCGAGACGGGGAAGTCCAGCGCGGCCCCCCTGTTCGACAAGCTCCCCAAGAAGATCCAGGACGCGGGCGTCATCAAGGCCGGCACGAACGCCGAGTACGCCCCGATGGAGTTCCAGGAGGGCGGCAAGATCGTCGGCGTCGACCCCGACATCGCCGCCGCGGTGGGCGAGAAGCTGGGTGTCGAGGTCCAGTTCACCTCCGGCTCCTTCGACGGCCTGATCACCGCCCTGAACTCCGGCCGCTACGACATCGCCATGTCCTCCATCACGGACAACAAGCAGCGCCAGGAGGGCCTGGACGACAAGGGCAAGAAGCTCGGCCCGGGTGTCGACTTCGTCGACTACTTCGTCGCCGGCACCGCCGTGTACGTCCAGAAGGGCAACCCGAAGAAGATCAACTCGATCGAGGACCTGTGCGGCCAGACGGCGGCCGTGCAGCGCGGCACGACGTACGAGAAGGCCCTGCAGACCCAGTCCAAGGCCTGTACGGACGGCGGCAAGAAGGCGATCAACATCGAGTCGTTCGAGAACGACACCGAGGCCCAGACCCGCGTGAAGTCGGGCGGCGCGGTCGCCGGCGTCAACGACTACCCGGTCGCGGTCGACCTGGCCCGCAAGGCCGGCGGCGGCAACGACTTCGAGGTCGTCGGCGAGCAGGTCGACGCCGGTCCGTTCGGCATCGCGGTGAACAAGGACAACAAGGAGCTCACCGCGGCCCTCGAAGAGGCCGTCAACGCAATCATCGAGGACGGCACGTACAAGAAGATCCTCGAGAAGTGGGGCGCCGAGTCCGGCGCCATCGACAAGGCCGCGATCAACGGCGGCAAGTGACCGTCCCGGGCAAGTACTGAAGGGCAGTCACAGTGACTGACAAGTTCGACAAGGAGCCGGCCGACGCGGAGCCGTCGGCCGCCGTCTCCAAGGACGGCGGGGACATCCCGCCCGAGGCGATCAAGGCCATCCCGATCCGCCACTACGGCCGCTGGGTCAGTGGTGTCATCGTGCTGGCCCTGCTGGCCCTGCTGATCAACGCGTTCGCCACCGCCAAGAAGATCCAGTGGAGTGCCGTCGGCGACTACGTCTTCGACTCCACGGTCGTGGCGGGCGCCGGCCGCACCCTACTGATCAGCGTCCTCGCGATGATCATGGGCGTGGTCCTGGGCGTCATCCTGGCCGTGATGCGGATGTCCAAGAACCCGGTGACCAGCTCGGTCGCCTGGCTCTACATCTGGATCTTCCGCGGCACTCCGGTCTACGTCCAACTGCTCATCTGGTTCAACCTGGCGCTGGTCTTCGAGTACCTGAACCTCGGTCCGATCTACAAGGACGAGATGGTGCAGGTCATGACCCCGTTCATGGCGGCCCTGCTGGGTCTGGGTCTGAACGAGGCGGCGTACATGGCCGAGATCTGCCGTGCCGGTCTGATGGCCGTCGACGAGGGCCAGACCGAGGCCGCGCACGCGCTCGGCATGAGCCACGGCAAGACGCTGCGCCGCATCGTGATCCCGCAGGCGATGCGGGTGATCGTGCCGCCGACCGGCAACGAGTTCATCAACATGTTGAAGACCTCGTCGCTGGTGTACGCGGTGACGTACCCCGAACTACTGCGCGCCACCTCCACGATCGGCTCCACGTCGTACGCCGTGATGGAGATGCTGTTCGTGGCGTGCATCTGGTACCTGGTCATGACCAGCGTGTTCAGCGTCTTCCAGTACTACCTGGAGCGCCGTTACGCCCGTGGGTCGCTGCGGAACCTGCCGGCGACTCCGTGGCAGAGGATCAAGGTCAACCTGATGGCCTTCAGCCGCGAAAGGGGCGTGTGAGATGACCGCCATGGTGAAGGCCGAGGGCGTCCACAAGTCCTTCGGCGCCGTCAAGGTCCTCAAGGGCATCGACCTGGAGGTGCAGACCGGCGAGGTGTTCTGCCTCATCGGCCCCTCCGGCTCCGGCAAGTCGACTTTCCTGCGGTGCATCAACCACCTGGAGAAGATCAACGCCGGCCGGCTGTACGTCGACGGCGACCTGGTCGGCTACCGCCAGAAGGGCGACAAGCTGTACGAGCTCAAGGACAGCGAGGTCGCGCAGCAGCGCCGGGACATCGGCATGGTGTTCCAGCGGTTCAACCTGTTCCCGCACATGACAGCCGCGGAGAACGTCATGGAGGCGCCGATCCAGGTCAAGGGCACGAGCAAGGCCCAGGCCAAGGAGCGCGCGCGGGAGCTGCTCGACCGCGTCGGCCTGGCCGACAAGGCGGGCGCCTACCCCGCACAGCTCTCCGGCGGCCAGCAGCAGCGCGTGGCGATCGCCCGGGCCCTGGCGATGGACCCGAAGCTGATGCTCTTCGACGAGCCGACCTCGGCCCTCGACCCGGAGCTGGTCGGCGACGTCCTCGACGTCATGCGCGACCTGGCCGAGTCCGGCATGACGATGGTCGTCGTCACCCACGAGATGGGCTTCGCCCGCGAGGTCGGCGACAGCCTGGTCTTCATGGACGGCGGCGTGGTCGTCGAGTCCGGCGACCCGCGCGAGGTCCTGACCAACCCGCAGCACGAGCGGACGCAGGCGTTCCTGTCCAAGGTGCTCTGACGGTACGACGGTGAAGGGGCGGTACGAGGTTGTCGTACCGCCCCTTCACCCTGTGCTCCCCCCATGGATCCTGCCGGTTCCGGGCGGCAGCAGCTTCGCCGGCCGTTTCTCCCTCTACTTCAGGGCCAGCAACAGCGTGTCCGAAGGCGAGCACCACACCGGCCGCAACTCCCCGAACCCCTTCTCGCGCAGTACGCGCGCGTGCCACTCGGCGGACGGCATGTCGCCGTCGGCGTGCTCGCCGTAGATCTCGAAGCGGCGGGCCGTGGGCCCGGCCAGCACCGGGTCCTTGGCCGCCAGCTGCCACCACTCGGCCCAGTCGAGGACACCGGACTTGGCCTGATCCATACGGGCGTGGCGCAGGGCGCGCTCGGCGGCGTTGATGCGGGGCGTCGAGTCGTCGATCATGTGGTCCGCGTTCAGGAAGACACCGCCGTCGCGGACGAGCTCCGCGACCTGACCGTAGAGAGCCGCGAGGGGTTCGCTGTGCAGCCAGTGCAGGGCCGTGGCCGTCAGGACGGCGTCGTAGGAGTCGTACGGCAGCTTCGCCGGCCACTCGGGGTCCGTGAGGTCGGCCGCGACGAACGTGACCCGGTCGTCGCCCGCGAAGGTGCCCTCGGCGATGGCCAGGAGCGCCGGGTCGAGGTCGACGCCCGTGCTGGTGGCCTTCGGGAACCGCGCGAAGAGCCGGGCCGTGATACTTCCCGTGCCGCACGCGAGATCGAGCACGCGCGGGGCGGGGCCGACGAGGGCCTCGACCATGTCGAGCATGATCCGGAAGCGTTCCTCGCGGTCGGGCATGTACCACTCCTGCTGCCGGTCCCAGCTCTCCTGCCAGGCAGCCCAGTCGGCTCCGATCGTGGTGGTGATGTCCGTGTCCGTCATGGAAACCCTCCATCGCGCATTCACGTAATACCCTGGAAGCACGATCAGCTGTTACCCGACCGCACCACGACGATAGAACGCCTCCGTAAGGACTACAAGTGGAACTGGCCTATTACTCGGACTACGCCGTACGACTCGTCAACAGCGAGGACCCGGCCCGGGGCAAGGACTCGCTGACCTCGGTCGAGGCCGTCCGCGATCTGTTCGGCGTCAGCCAGGAGGCCGCACGTCGCGCCACCGACGCCGACGTCACCCGCTTCCGCTCGGTCCGTGCGCGCCTCAGGGCGGTCTTCGAGGCGGCGGACGACGGCGACGAGGCGCTGGCGGTGAACCTGCTGAACTCGCTCCTGCTGGAGTTCCCGGTGAGCCCGCAGATTTCCGGCCATGACTTCCGGGACGACGACGGCCGCCCCCTGTGGCACATGCATCTGGCGGACCATCCGTCGAACGCGACCTCGGGCTACGCGGCGATCGCGGCGATGGGCCTGGCGTTCCACCTGACGGAGTTCGGCGTCGACCGGCTGGGCCTGTGCGAGGCGGCCCCGTGTCGCAACGCCTACCTGGACACGTCCACCAACCGCTCCCGGCGCTACTGCTCCGACCGCTGCGCGACCCGCGCGAACGTGGCCGCCTACCGCGCCCGCAAGCGCCTGGAGGCCGACCGGTCGGCGAACACGGGCCGCACGGCCGACAGCGCCCAGCGCGCCAGCGCGAACGGCGAGCGCTGATCGGGCTTGCGCGGCCGGTACCGGAAGCAGACCCTGCCCAGGATCAGCTCATCCGGCACGACCCCGTAGTCGGTGCTGTCGCCCCCGGCGTAGGTGTTGTCCCCGAGCACCCACCATCCACCGTCCCGCCGCTCCGCGGCACGCTTGACGACGAGCAGGTCCTGCTGGAACGGATGCCGCAGGATGACGACGTCACCGGCCCTGATCCGCCCCCGGTGCACGACCAGGAGCAAGTCCCCGTGATACAGCGTGGGCACCATCGACGGCCCGGTCACCTCGGCCCACCCGAAGGGCCGACCCGCGCGCCCGCGCTCGGTCTCCTGCGACAACTCCGGCATCCCCGGCACCTCCCCGGTACGGTCCTCCACCAGTCTCAGTCTGACCCTGGACTTTTGTCCTAAGCCCATGGGGGCACTCGCGAAAACCCGTCTTGCAGGGAGTAATGTCCCACCTGAGAAGACGATCACGAGGAAGGAATGCTCCATGCTTTCCCGCCTGTTTGCCCCCAAGGTCAAGGTCAGCGCGCACTGCGACCTGCCCTGTGGCGTGTACGACCCGGCCCAGGCCCGCATCGAGGCGGAGTCGGTGAAGGCCGTCCAGGACAAGATGGCCGCCAACGACGACCCGCACTTCCAGGCGCGTGCCACCGTCATCAAGGAACAGCGCGCCGAGCTCGCGAAGCACCACGTCTCGGTGCTCTGGAGCGACTACTTCAAGCCCCCGCACTTCGAGAAGTACCCGGAGCTGCACCAGCTGGTCAACGACGCCCTGAAGGCCCTCTCTGCCGCCAAGGCGTCCACCGACCCGGCGACCGGTCAGAAGGCTCTGGACTACATCGCCCAGATCGACAAGATCTTCTGGGAGACCAAGAAGGCCTGACCCAGGGCACTTTCGTCCGGCCTCCCGAAGGGGCCCAGCCGCTACCCCGGCTGGGCCCCTTCGACGTTCCGGCGATGGCAAACCGTCAATAAGTGGCGAATGAGATCTATGGGACACCCCAACGGGCTCAAGGTTCCCCCAGATCCCGGTGATTGTGTTCACGCCACCGACGGTGGCTGCGGGCCGCCCCGTCCCGTAGGTTCTGGCATGTCCACCCCGTCGGCCGATCTGCGACGCGGGTGGTTCACGGGGGAGGAAGAGCAACGCTCGATCCCGTCTCGGCCCAGTCGGCCGAGGCGTTCGTCGGTGTGCTGCTCTGCTGCAGCGGGCGAGTGGGACCACATCACCCGGCGGGCTGTCCCCCGCCGTATCGGATGTCGATCCCCCGGGAGAAACCCCTGCGCCGCCGCCCGCCCCTCTGGCCGATCCCGCTGTTGTGGACCCTCGCCCTCGGCCTGTGGGGACTGTCCCGGCAGCACAGTGTGTGGCGGGACGAGGCCGCGACCTGGCAGGTGGCCCGGCGGTCCGCCGGCGAGATCTGGCACATGCTGGGGCAGGTCGACGCCGTGCACGGGCTCTACTACCTGCTGATGCACGGCCTCTTCGAGTGCTTCGGGGCCGGTACCGCCACTCTGCGGCTGCCCTCCGTCCTGGCCACGGCCGTCGCGGCGGCCTGCGTCACCGTCATCGGCCAACGGCTGGCCGGGGTCTGGGCGGGCCTGGCGGGCGGACTGGCGTTCGGGCTGCTGCCGACGGTGCAGTTCTACCTCCAGGAGGGCCGCCCGTACGCACTCGTCGCGGCCGGGGCCGGGATCTCGACCCTGTTGCTGGTGACCGTTCTGCAAGGCCGTGGCCGAGCGGTGCACTGGGTCGCGTACGGCAGCACGGTCGCGGTGTGCGGGCTGCTGAACTGGCTGTCGCTGCTGATCCTGCCCGCGCATCTGGCGACGCTCCTCTGGACGCGGGCCCGGCGCGGCACGTACACACGCTGGACGGTGGCCTCGACCGCCGCCGTCGCCGCCGTACTGCCGTTGATCCTGTTCAGCCGGAGCCAGTCCGACCAGGTCTCCTGGATACCGCCGCTGACCTGGCACATGCTGATCGGCCCCGCGATCCTGCTGGCCCTCGGTGGCCTCGGGGCCGTGCTGGACCGGCCGCGAGCGGGACGGCTGTCCGCCGCGGCCGTCGGGCTGCCGCTGCTGGCGGTACCGCAGGTCGCCCTCATCGGCCTGTCCCTGATCAAGCCCCTGTTCCTGGACCGCTACGTCCTGTTCAGCATGCTCGGCCTGGCGCTGCTCATCGGCACGGCGCTGGGCACGGCCGTACGGGCGACCCGGCCGCGCTTCCCGAGAGCCTCGCTGTGGCTGGTCCCGGTGGTGGTCGCCGTGGCGGTGACGGCGTTGTCGCCGCAGTCGCTGGCCAAGCGCTCCCCGGCCAGCCGGGTGGACGACGTCCTGGCGGTGGCGGCCGACGTGCGACGGCTCAAGGAGAACGGGGACGCGGTCGTGTTCATACCCGCCGCCCGGCGCGACACCGCGCTCGTCTCCCCCGGTCACTTCTCCGGCCTGCGGGACGTCGCGCTGGCGGAAGGCCCGGTGGCGTCGGGGACGTTGAAGGGCGAGGAGGCGGATCCGGCCCGGATACGGGCGGCGATGCTGGCACAGCGCCGGATACTGCTGGTCACCGACATGCCCGACGTGGCCCGGCCCTTGTCGAACCGGCGGGACAGGGCGAAGACGGCCGTGCTGGAGGAGCACTTCACGGTGGTGGCGGACGAGCAGGTCCGCGGGCGACGGGTGACGGTGTACGAGCGGATCGGACCGGCGCAGCGGTAGGGCCTGTCGTAGCAGAAAGGCCTGATGCAGCAGTAGGGCTGGTCGGCTGGTCGTGGGGGCCCGGCCGACTCTCCGGCCGGGCCCCCACCGCTGTCCGCGGGATCGGATCCGTCAGTGGAACTGCGGCACGATCAGATAGATCCCGTACGCCACCACCGCCGCGCAGGCGAGGAAGCACAGCCCGGCCTGGGCGGAGCCCAGGGTGGATGTGCCGCCCTCCTCACACGCCCCTTCGTGGCGGGCCAGGCCCAACACGCCGAGGGCGAAGACGGCGACCACGGCCACCGTGACGGCGAGGCTCACCGCGGCGACCTGGCCGAGTGCGGTCCAGTCGAGGTTCATGATGTGAACTGCCCTTTCTCAGGAGACTGTCAGGCGGCCGTGCCGACCGGCGTCGGCTCCTCGCTGCGGATCGAGACCTCATGGGCGTCGTTGACGTTGTGCGCGGACACCGGGTTGCGGCGGGAGATGAGCACGATGCCGGCGGCCACGGCGGCGCCGATCAGGGCGACCACGGCCGTACCGACGTTGCCGCCGTGCTTGACCGCGCTCGCCGAGACACCGCCCACCAGCGCCGCCGCGGGCAGGGTGATCAGCCAGGCCACGACCATGCGACCGGCGACACCCCAGCGGACCTCCGCGAGGCGGCGGCCCAGGCCCGCGCCGAGGATGCTGCCCGAGGCGACCTGAGTGGTGGACAGGGCGAAGCCGAGATGGGCCGAGGTGAGGATCACCGTCGTGGAGGCCGTCTCGGCGGCGAAGCCCTGCGGGGACTGGATCTCGGTCAGGCCCTTGCCCATCGTGCGGATGATCCGCCAGCCGCCCAGGTAGGTGCCGAGGCCGATGGCCAGACCTGCCGAGGCGATCACCCACAGGGGCGGGCCCGCGTCATGGCCGAGCGCGCCCGCCGAGATGAGGGTGAGCGTGATGACGCCCATCGTCTTCTGCGCGTCGTTGGTGCCGTGGGCCAGGGAGACCAGCGAGGCCGAGGCGATCTGGCCGACGCGGAAGCCCTTGGTGACGGACTCCTTGCGGGCGCGGGCGGTGAGCTTGTACGCCAGGTACGTGGCCAGCAGCGCCGCGATCCCCGCCACGAGCGGCGAGGCGACGGCCGGGATCAGTACCTTCTCGACAACCTTGTCGAAGTGCACGCCGTGCGACCCCGCACCCACCCAGACGGCCCCGATCAGCCCGCCGAACAGCGCGTGCGACGAACTGGACGGCAGCCCGACCAACCAGGTGAGCAGATTCCACAGAATGGCCCCGACGAGACCCGCGAAGATCATGCCCGGGGAGACGAGTGTGTCGTCCACGATGCCGCCGGAGATCGTCTTGGCGACCTCGGTGGACAGGAAGGCACCGACGACGTTCAGAACGCCGCTGATGAGCACTGCGGTCTTCGGTTTGAGCGCCCCCGTGGCGATGGACGTGGCCATCGCGTTCGCCGTGTCGTGGAATCCGTTGGTGAAGTCGAAGGCAAGGGCCGTCACAATGACGACCGCCACCAGGAACGTGATGTGGTCCATTCCCCAATGCAAACAAGCGCGGACCAATTCGCGACGAACCAACGGCAAAGCATGTCTCAGGAACAGGCGCGCGGTTGGTAAGGGTCCTGCAAAGCCGGCGTGGTGAAGCTTGAGGACGCCACGCGGCTGCGGCAGCCGGCCACCGCGCGACGGATTTACGGCGCCCCGCTCCAGGCGACTCTACGATCACCCCATGAGCATCCGCTGGACCTACGCCTTCGTCGACCGTCCCGCCGGGTCCTTCGCCCGGGCCCACGCCTTCTGGACCACGGTGACGGACACCCGGCTGTCCGAGTTCCGCGGCGAGCAGGGGGAGTTCGTGACGCTGCTGCCGGGCGGCGGGGCCGACCCCTGCGTCAAGGTCCAGGGCGTCGACTCGGGCGCCGGCGGCGCACATCTCGACTTCGCCGTGGACGACGTACCGGACTTCCTGAAGTCGGCGCTTCGGCTGGGGGCGGGCATCGCCGCCGAGCACGAGGGGTGGGCCGTACTGCGCTCGCCCGCCGGAAAGCTGTTCTGCGCCGTGCCCTGGCACGGCGAGTCGGTACGGCCGCCCGTGGTGCACGGCAGCCGGCTCGACCAGGTCTGCGTCGACCTACCGCCCTCGCTGTACGACGCCGAAGTCGCCTTCTGGAGCGCCCTGTTGGCCGACTGGACGTCGGTGCCCGGCTCCCGCCCCGAGTTCCATGTGCTCAAGCCGCCGACCGGGCTGCCCCTCCGCATCCTGCTCCAGCGACTGGACGACGAACGCCCCACCTCGGCACACCTCGACCTCGCCTGCGCTGACGTCGACGCGACCCGCGCCCGGCACGAGGAGCTGGGGGCGGCCTTCGTCGCCCAGGGCGCCCACTGGACCGTGCTGCGCGACCCCGCGGGCGGCACGTACTGCCTGACCGGCCGCGATCCGGAGACGGGCGGGCTGGCCGGCCAGGGCCAGTCCTGAGGACGGCCAGCGCCTGCCCTAAGGGCGGGTCCTGATGAAGCAGAGCGAGCGGCCGTTCTCGTCGGGCGTGGCACCCGTGCACGCCGACTCCCAGCCCTCCGGAAGCGACGGTGTCGGACTGGCCTCCTCCCAGCCGTAGGGCCCCGAAGGCTCGGCGGCGTCCCGCATCCACAGCGTCGCCCCGCCCGCGACCGCCACGAGGACGACCCACACCACCACGACCCACCGCCATAACCGGCGGCGACCCGTCACCTCCACACCTCCACGTCCACCACCGCGTCCACCGGAATCGGCCCGTACACATGCGGGAACTCCTCGCTCCCGGGCTCCGGCGCCTCGTACTTCAGCGGCACGTCGAGTCGCGCCGGGTCCACGACCAGCACCACGAGCTCGTCGGGGCCGTCGTAGGAGCCGTACAGGAAGGCCGCCACGGTCGGGAGTTGGGCGCGGGTGGAGCAGTGGACGAAGCCCTCCTCCGCGAGGGTGCGACCACGCGTCGACATCTCGTACGTGCCGTGCTCGCGGGCCGCGTCCCACAGGGAGCGCTCGGTGATGTGGAGGATGTACGTGCGTTCGGGCATGGGCCCACGCTACGGGCTCAGTCGCGCCGCCCGCGCGTGCAAATAGCGCTGCTCCGGCAGGCTCAGGGTCTTGGCGGCAGCGGCCTCGTAGGCGGCGCGGGCCTCGTCGTGCGCCCCGGCTCGCTCCAGAAGGTGGGCGCGGACCGCGTCCAGACGGTGCCCGGCACCCAACTCTCCCTCCAGCTCGGCCAGTTCGCCCAGCCCCGCACGCGGGCCCCGGACCATGGCGACGGCGACCGCGCGGTTGAGGCGCTCGACGGGACCGGGAACGAGACGGATCAGGACGTCGTAGAGGCCGAGGATCTCCTGCCAGTCGGTCTCCTGCGCGGACGGCGCCTCGTCGTGGACGGCGGCGATGGCGGCGCGCAGTTGGTACGGACCGGCGCGGCCCTGGGAGAGGGCTCGGGTGACCAGGGCGACGCCCTCGTCGATCGCGGCCTTGTCCCAGCGGTCGCGGTCCTGTTCGTCGAGGGGGACGAGCTCCCCCTGCGGGCCGGTGCGCGCGTCGCGGCGGGCGTCGGTGAGCAGCATCAGGGCGAGCAGGCCGGCCACCTCGCCGTCGCCGGGAAGCAGGCGCTGGACCTCGCGGGTCAGCCGGATCGCCTCGCCGGCGAGGTCCCGGCGCGTCAGGCTGGCGCCCGAGGTAGCCGTATAGCCCTCGTTGAAGATCAGATACAGGATCTGCAGGACCGCGGGCAGCCGGTCGACCCAATTGTCGGGACGCCCGAAACGCACCCCGCGGACCTTCTGCTTGGCCCGGCTGATTCGCTGGGCCATGGTCGCCTCGGGGACCAGATACGCGCGGGCGATCTCCGCCGTGGTCAGACCGCCGACCGCGCGCAGGGTGAGGGCGATCTGGGCGGGCGGGGTCAGGTCCGGATGGCAGCACAGGAAGAGCAGGGTGAGGGTGTCGTCCTCGCGGGGAGCGCGGTCCGCCCCGGGCGGCGGGGCAGTGAAGGCGTCGCGCGGTGTCAGCGCCGCGACCTTGTCCTCCCGGGCCCGGCGGGCCTCCTCCGCGCGCAGGGCGTCGGTCAGCCGGCGTGCGGCGACCTTGATCAGCCAGCCGCGCGGATTGTCCGGGACACCGGCCCGCGGCCACTGCTCGGCCGCCGCGAGCAGTGCCTCCTGTACGGCCTCCTCGGCGGTGTCGAAATGGCCGTACCGCCGCACCAGCGCGCCGAGGACCTGCGGCGCGTGGCGGCGCAGCAGGTCCTCGGTCTCGGGTGAGGCGCGCATCTACGGCTGTCTCGGGTTCTACGGCTCAGACGTCCCCGGAGCCGTCGTCGATGGGCCGGATCACCACCGGGTACGCGGGGGCGCCCGCGGGCTGGGGGCACTGCAGAACGCGCTCGGCGATCTCGGTGACCCGCTCAAGGCTCGCGCAGTCCAGCACCCAGTAGCCGGCGAGCAGTTCCTTGGTCTCGCTGTACGGCCCGTCGGTGATCACTGCCTTGCCGTCCGCGCCCAGGCTGACGTGCCGGCTCTTCGCGGGCGCGGCCAGCCCCTGCCCGTCGACCATCTCGCCGCTCTCCGCGAGGTCGTTGTTGAGGGCGCCCATGAAGGCGTACATCGCCTGGACGTCTTCCTGACTCCAGGCCGGCGACTGCTCGGACGCCTTCCCCTGCATCGCCTCGTAGTCCGCCTGCGTGCCCTGCACCATGACCAGGTACTTCATGACTGAACTCCTTCGGTTTCCGTCGGCTCGGGCCACCCTCGTGGGCGGCTTTCACAGGGGACGTCGGAGCCGGTCCGGGTTTCTCGACACAGGGCTCAGGAATTTTTCGCGGTGGGCGTGGAGGGTGTCGTGGGGCTTGCGGGACTCGTGGGGCTTGTGTGGCTGGCAGGGCTCGTGGGGGCGTCAGGCTGCTCGTGCTTCTCCTCGTGCTCGGCGCCCTCTTCGGCGTACGCCTCGCAGTCAGGGTTCCGGCACGGGCCGGCCACCCATGTGGGGACCCAGGCACCCAGCGTCTTGTGGCGCCGGACGACCGTATCGACGGGCTGTCCGCAGTGGGG
This sequence comes from Streptomyces sp. NPDC051738, assembly GCF_044453205.1. NCBI lineage: Bacteria > Bacillati > Actinomycetota > Actinomycetes > Kitasatosporales > Streptomycetaceae > Streptomyces > Streptomyces sp. NPDC051738. Next base: position 196,933 of record NZ_JBITCM010000004.1, read on the forward strand.
ACAGACGTGCTCTTGGCTGCCCATGTCCTCAGAGTAGGGCGGGAGACCGCTCAGCGCTTCCTGCTGTACGTACGAACCAGGGCGCCGTTGCCGAACGTCCGCACCGCGTCGAGGCTGAACTCCGTGATGGCGAAGTCGGAGCCGAACATCGGCATGCCCGTGCCGTACACGAGGGGGTAGGTCTTGATGACGAGTTCGTCGATCTCGTCGAGCAGCTCACCGGCGAGCTGTGAACCGCCGCAGAGGTAGATGCCCAGTTCGCCGTCCTCCGCCTTGAGTTCACGGACCTTGCCGACCAGGTCGTCCGAGACGATCTCGACCTGCGGATCGGGTGACTCGGTCAGGCTGCGCGAGGCGACGTACTGGCGCAGATGGGCGTACGGGCTGGTGATGCCCTCCTTCAGGGCCAGGTCGTAACTGCCCCGGCCCTGGATGATGGTGTCGAACCGCCGGTTGGCCAGGTCGTCGCAGCCGAGGGCACGGCGGCCGTGAGTCGCGATGGTCTCCGGATGCTCCGCCTTGAGGAACTCCAGGAACTCCGCGTCGAGGAGGGCCATCATCGCCGTCCCGTCGCCGCTCGGGTCCCCGATGAAGCCGTCGATGGAGCAGGCGATGAAATAGGTGAGCTTTCGCAAGCCGGTCTCTTTCCGTAGGCTGGTCAACCACTCCGGTTGTAGTGCTTCAGTTGTAGTACTTCGCTTGTAGTGGCTGCAAGGGCATTTCAGAAATACTTCCGGGCCGGATGGAAGTGAGAGAGGGGATTCCGAATGGCGGGTAATCCGGAGCGCAGGGCCGCCCTCGTCGACGCGGGCGTCGAGGTGCTCGCCCGCGAGGGGGCGCGCGGGCTGACGTTCCGTGCGGTGGACGCCGAGGCAGGGGTGCCGGTCGGCACCGCCTCCAACTACTTCACCGGGCGCGACGACCTGCTCCGCCAGATCGACGCCCGGCTGCACGTGCGGCTGGCGCCCGACCCCGAAGTGCTGGCCGGGCTGCTGACGCGACCGAAGGACCGCTCTCTGGTCACCGCGTTCATGCACGACCTGATGGCCCGCGCGACCCGCGACCGCACGGGCTATCTGGCCCTGCTGGAGATGCGCCTGGAGGCCACCCGACGCCCCGAACTCCGGGCCTCCTTCACCAAGTCGGTACGCGGCGACCTGGAGTACGGCATGCAGTTCCACCGGGACGCCGGCCTGCCCGGCGGCGACGAGACCGTCACCGTGCTCTATCTCGCGATGCTCGGCCTGATCCTGGAGCACCTGACCCTGCCGGGGGTACTGGACGGCGCACTGCCCGGGGTAGGCGTACCGGAAGGGCTGGTCGAGCGGATCGTGGCGACGGTCGTGCCGGAGGGGTAGGGCGCGGAGGGACGGGCCGGGGGCGCGGGGAGACGGGATGGGGTCGCGCACGGACAGGCCCGGGCCGCGAAGAGACGGGCTCGGGCCGCGGAGAGACAGGCCGAGGTCGCACACGGACGGGCCGGGGCCGCGGAGAGACGGACCCGGGCCGCCGGGTGCGGGCTCAGCCGCGCGGCTCCCGCCACATCGGCCACATCCGAGGGCCGTCCGGGAGGTCGAGGGGACGGTCCTTGAGGTCGAAGCCGAGGCGCTCGTACAGCTTCCGGCTGCGGGCGTTGCTCGCCTGTAGGTAGGCGGGCCGACCGTCCTGGTCGCAGCGGTCGAGGACCGAATTGATCAGCGCGGTGCCGAGCCCCTGGCCCTGGCACTCGGGGGCGACGGCGATCATCCACAGGTACTCGTGAGCGGCGCCGGAGGGGTGGATGCCGTCGGTCAGCCGGGCGATCTGCTCCACCCGCTCGTTGTCCGGGTCGACCTCGGCGCGCAGCCGGGCGGGGCCTTCGTCGTCGGCGTGCTCGGGATCGAGTCCGTGGTCCTGCGCGGGTATGGACAGCCACAGCGCGCAGGCCGTGCCGTCCTCCGTGACATCAATGCGGCCCTCTTCGAACACGATGTCGGCGAAGGCGGCCATGAGCCTGGGGTGCCTGCTACGACGCCGCTCCTCACCCGGAAACACCCAGCCACTGACCGGATCGTCCTGGAAGGCCGCGTCCAGCAGACGCACCACCAGCTCCCGGTCCCCCTCGCCCGCCGCCCGGATCGCCACGCCCATGCCTACCCGCCCCTTCGTCTCAACCGGCCTTGATCGTAGGGGGATTGAGGCGCGTGCGCCGTCCGGCAAACCGGTTTGTCGAGATCTGACCGGTGGACCGGGAGGGCAGCCCCGGTACGCAGGGACGGGCCCCGCGCACCGTGGGGATGCGCGGGACCCGTCAGCCCGAAGCCCACCGGCGGCCGCACGGGGTCAGGAACCGTACGGCCCCGTGACTCCGGGGTCTGAACGACCGATGGCCGCCGTGGCCTTGGTCGTACGGCCGTCGGCCGCATTGCCTTTGGTTGTCCGGCCATCGGCCGCGGTGCCTGTCGTCGAACGGCGGTCAGCCGCGGTGCCTTTAGCCATACGGCCGTCAGCCGCGGTGCCTATGGCCATACGCCGTCAGCCGCAGCGCCTTTCGCCCTACGACCGTCAGCCGCACCGCCTCTCACCGAACGGCCATCGGCTGCCGGGAACTGTCCGGCGCCGCGGCCTCGGTCAGTTCGGTCAGTGCGGCCGTCGGCCACCGCTCAGTTGCTGCGTCGGGTCACGAACTCCGCCAGGGACAGGAGTCCGCCCGCCTCCTCCGGGTCCGGGACCGCGCGGGCCAGTTCCTGCATGGCGCGGGCCATCCGGTCGGCGGCCTGGGCCTGCGCCCAGTCGCGTCCGCCCGCCCGCTCGACGGCGAGCGTGGTCCGCACGACGTCCCCGTCGTCCTCCTTGTCGTACGGCGCCGCGTACAACGCGGCCAGTTCCGCCGCCGCCGGACCACCGGAGGTCAGCGCGGCAACGACCGGCAGGGACTTCTTGCGGGCGGCGAGGTCCGCGCCGGCCGGCTTGCCGGTGTGGCTGGGGTCGCCCCATATGCCGATCACGTCGTCGATGAGCTGGAAGGCGAGGCCGGCCTCGCGGCCGAACGCGTCCAGCGCAGCCACGTCCTCGTCCGCCGCCCCCGCGTACAGCGCGCCGAGGGCGCAGGCGCACCCCAGCAGGGCGCCGGTCTTGGCCTCCGCCATGGCGAGCACCTCGTCGAGGCCGACGTCGCCGGGGCCCCGCTTCTCCATGGACGTGTCCGCGTGCTGGCCGGCGCACAGCTCGACCACGCAGGCCGCGAGCCGGGCGGCGGCCGCCGCGGACGCCGGGTGCGTGTCCTCGGCGAGCAGCCGCAGGGCCAGCGCCTGGAGGGCGTCACCGGCGAGGATCGCGTCGGCGTCGCCGAACACGGTCCACACGGTGGGCCGGTGCCGACGGGTGGTGTCCCGGTCCATCACGTCGTCGTGCAACAGCGTGAAGTTGTGCACCAGTTCCACCGCGACGGCCGCCGGTACGGCCGCCGCACGCGCGCTCGGTCCGCCTAGCGCGGCAGCCGCGGTCAGGACGAGGGCGGGACGGATCGCCTTGCCCGCGTTGCCCGCCGCCGGCGTACCGTCCGCGTGCTCCCAGCCGAAGTGGTAGCGCACGATCCGGCGCAGGGAGACGGGCAACGACTGGACGGCGGCGCGCAGTTCGGGGTCGACCGAGGCCCGGGCCCGCTCCAGGATCACCGCCGCCTCGGGCCCGTCGAGCGAACCGGTCACGCTGGCGTGCCGCGTCGTTCGCGTCGTCGACTCGGCCATGGGATCCCCCTCGGAGAGTCCGCGGACGGTGGCGCCTGCGCCGCGGCTGGGCGCATACGACGGAGGTCTACCCGCCCTGCCGCGTGCAGACACGGCCCCCAGGTGCGGAAACGTCACCTCCAGCGCCCGATCTCGACGTTCTCCAGCACACCGAGGGCGTCCGGCACCAGGACCGCTGCCGAGTAGTAGGCGGTCACCAGGTACTTGATGATGGCCTGTTCGTTGATGCCCATGAACCGGCAGGACAGGCTCGGCTCGATCTCGTCCGGGATGCCCGCCTGCTGCAGCCCGATGACGCCCTGCTCCGCCTCGCCCGTACGCATGGCGATGATCGAGGTCGTACGGGCCTCGGTGACCGGGATCTTGTTGCACGGGTAGATCGGCACACCGCGCCAGGTGGGGATGCGGTTGCCGGCGACCTCGATGGTCTCGGGGACGAGTCCGCGCTTGTTCAGCTCGCGGCCGAACGCGGCGATCGCGCGCGGGTGGGCGAGGAGCAGCTTGGTGCCGCGGCGCCGGCTGAGCAGCTCGTCCAGGTCGTCGGGGCTGGGCACGCCGTCGTGCGGCTGGACCCGCTGGTCGTACTCGCAGTTGTTGAGAAGCCCGAACTCGCGGTTGTTGACGAGCTCGTGCTCCTGGCGCTCCTTCAGGGCCTCCACGGTCAGCCGGAGCTGCTGCTCGGTCTGGTTCATCGGCTGGTTGTAGAGGTCGGCCACGCGCGTGTGGATGCGCAGCACGGTCTGGGCGACGCTCAGTTCGTACTCACGGGGCCTGGCCTCGTAGTCGACGAAGGTGTGCGGGATGTCGGGCTCGCCGCTGTGGCCGGCGGCGAGGTCGATCTCCTTCTCGCCGTACTTGTTGGTGCGCTGCTCGGGGATCGCCCGCAGCTGCTCGATGTGCTCACGCAGGGAGTCGGCTCGCTCAGCGACCTGCTCGACGTCCTGGCGGGGCAGCACCAGCACGGTGCAGGCGGTGACCGCCCGGACCGTGTACTCCCAGATGGCGTCGGAGTCGAGCAGCGCCTGCTCACCGAGGTAGGCGCCGTCCGCGAGGACGCCCAGGGACTCGTCCTCCCCGTAGGGGCCGGTGCCGAGCTTCTCCACCCTGCCGTGCGCCAGCAGGTACACCTCGTCGGTCCGGCTGCCGAACGAGGCGATCAGGGCCCCCGCGGCGAACTCGCGCTGCTGGCAGCGCTGGGCGAGCTCCGACAGCACGTCCTCGTCCTCGTACGACCGCAGCGCCGGGAGTTCGGACAGCTCGGCGGGGATGACCTCCACACGATCGCCGGTCTTCACGAACGTGATGCGTCCGTCCCCGACGGCGTAGGTCAGACGCCGGTTCACGCGGTACGTGCCGCCCTGCACGTTCACCCACGGCAGCATGCGGAGCAGCCAGCGGGAGCTGATCTCCTGCATCTGGGGTGCGGACTTGGTCGTGGTGGCCAGGTTCCGCGCGGCCGCAGTGCCGAGACTCTGCTGCGGCGTGCCCTGCTCCGTGCGGACCTCTTCGCCTACCGACATAAGGAATTGCCCTCCAGGTCATGCCCCGGCGCCGATCTGGCGCCGCGCATCGCGATCTGCATGCACGAGCCTTCCATCACGGAGTGCGTCTGTGCTATTACCCGAAAGAGCGGGAATGGATCATCGATTCACTGGGCAAATAGGGGCCGCTTGTCCACTCCCACCGCTCCAGCCGACCCTTCACTTGGCCGAAACAGCTCGCACACCGTGCGATTCGAGGAGTCCCGTCCGGCCGATGTCGGTAAAGCACGGATACGGGGCGGCTGCGTAAGGCGGCCGACGCACACTGCGAAGGAGGCGGTCATGGCCACACCCATGTCCGCGAGCAGATTCCTGGAGAGACTCCAAGCCGAGGGCGCCAAGGTCGTCGAGGTCGGCGACTGGGAGCACCACAACCGCAACCACGTGGGCCCTTGGGGCCCTGTCCACGGTGTGATGATCCATCACACCGTGACCAAGGGCAGCGCGCACACGGTGGCGCTGTGCCGCGACGGCTACGAGGGATTGCCGGGGCCGCTGTGCCACGGCGTGATCACCAAGGACGGACGGGTCCACCTGGTCGGCTACGGCCGCGCCAACCATGCCGGCCTCGGCGACGACGACGTCCTGCGCGCGGTCATCGCGGAGACCGCTCTGCCGCCGGACAACGAGGCGAACACGGACGGCAATCGGCACTTCTACGGCTTCGAGTGCGAGAACCTGGGGGACGGCCAGGACCCTTGGCCGGAGCCGCAGTTGGACGCGATCGAACGGGTCTCGGCGGCGATCTGCCGACATCACGGCTGGACGGAGCGGTCGGTGATCGGGCATCTGGAGTGGCAGCCGGGGAAGGTGGATCCGCGGGGGTTCACCATGGCCTGGATGCGGGAGCGGATTCGGGAGCGGTTGCAGTAGGGCGGCTTCTGCGGGATGCCCGGCGTACCCCGACGGCACCGCGGCCCCCGTGCCTCCGGGCGACAATGTGCATGTGACCAGCCCCGACCCCGTGCCCGACCTGACCGCCGCCCTCCGGCCCCGGCTCCCCTCCCCGTTGCAGGAGGCGGCCGACGAGCGGTTCGGCAGTCGTGGGGTCCGGCTGTTCCTCAAGCGCGACGACTTGATCCACCCTGAACTCATCGGCAACAAGTGGCGCAAGCTCGCGCCGAATCTGGCTGCTGCGGCGGGGCGCACCGTGGTCACCTTCGGCGGGGCCTACTCCAATCACCTGCGCGCCACCGCCTCTGCCGGGCGCCTCCTCGGGCTGTCCACGGTGGGTGTGGTGCGCGGCCAGGAGTTGGGCGATCGACCGCTCAACGCTTCGCTGGCGCGGTGTGTGGCCGACGGTATGCGGCTGCATTTCATCGACAGGTCGACGTATCGGCGTAAGGCCGAGCCGGAGACGTTGGCCGGCATTCTGCGCGGTATCGGCGCCGAGGGCGCGTACGTCGTCCCCGAAGGCGGCAGCAACGACCTTGCCGTACGAGGGTGCCAGGCGCTCGGTGCGGAGTTGCGCGGGTCGGCCGATGTGGTCGCGGTCGCCTGCGGTACGGGCGGGACGTTGGCGGGGCTCGCTGCCGGGCTCGATCCCGGTCAGCGGGCCTTGGGCGTGCCCGTCCTCAAGGGGGGCTTCCTGGGTGCGGACGTGCGGGAGCTGCAGGGCTCGGCGTTCGGAGGTCCTCGGGGTGACTGGTGGCTGGACGAGCGGTTCCACTTCGGGGGGTACGGCCGTACGACCCCTGCGCTGGAGTCCTTTGCCGCGGACTTCGAGGAGCGGCACGGGGTGGCCGTCGAGCGTCTCTATGTCGCCAAGTTGCTGTATGGGCTTGTCGCCCTTGCCGAGGAGGGCGCCTTCCCGAGCGGGACGGTGATCGCGGCGGTCGTCACGGGCTCTCCTTTCAGTGAGTGACCGGGCCTGGTGACCAGGCCCGGTGACCAGGCCTCACTGGGCCTCCCGATAGGCCGCCGCCTCCTCCAGGTCCAGCCGTCGCAGCAGCGTCCGCAGCATCTCGTCGTCGATATAGCGACCGTCCCGCAGCCGCACGAACACCGTGCGCTCGGCGCCGATCACCTCGCGGGACAGGCGGCGGTAGGTGTCGTCGACGGACTCTCCAGTGATGGGGTTGGCCTGGCCCAGGCGTTCCCAGACGGAGTTGCGGCGGCGTTCCAGGACCGCTCGCAGACGGTCGGCGAGGGGGTCGGGGAGGGCGTTGCGTTCGTCGGAGAGGAGTTCTTCGAGGCGTCGTTCGGCCGCGCGGGAGGCCTGCGCCTGGGCGTTGGCCTCGGCCAGGGTCTCGGCCTGGAGGTCGCGGGCGGGGAGCTTCAGGACGCGGATCAGCGGGGGCAGCGTCACGCCCTGGACGACCAGCGTGCCGATGACCGTCGTGAAGGTCAGGAAGAGGATGAGGTTGCGCTCGGGGAACGGCTCACCGCCGTGCACCGTGAGCGGGATCGAGAAGGCGATCGCCAGTGAGACCACGCCCCGCATGCCGGCCCAGGAGATGACGAACGGCCCCTTCCAGGTCAGGGGCCCCTCGCGCTCGCGGATCCGGGCCGACAGCATGGGCGGCAGGAAGGTCGCCGGGTAGACCCATACGAAGCGCGAGACGACGACCACCGCGAAGACGGCGATCGCGTACCAGGCGGCGCGGCCGCCCTCGTACTCGCCAAGGCCCTTGAGCACCACCGGCAACTGCAGTCCGATCAGCGCGAACACCGCCGACTCCAGCACGAACGCGACCATCCGCCACACCGCCTCCTCCTGGAGCCGGGTGGCGAAGTCGACCTCCCACGCGCGGTGTCCCAGGAACAGCGCGACGACCACGACCGCCAGCACACCGGAGGCATGCACCTGCTCGGCGGCGGCGTAGGCGACGAACGGGATCAGCAGGGAGAGCGTGTTCTGCAGCAGCGCCTCCTTGAGGTGCGTGCGCAGCCAGTGGATCGGCACCATCAGCACCAGCCCGACGACAACGCCGCCGACCGCGGCGAGCAGGAACTCGCCGATGCCGCCGACCCAGGTGGCGCCCTCGCCGACGGCGGCCGCCAGGGCGACCCGGTAGGCGGTGATCGCGGTGGCGTCGTTCACCAGGGACTCGCCCTGCAGGATCGTGGTGACCCGGGACGGCAGACCCACCCGGCGCGCGACCGCCGTCGCCGCGACCGCGTCCGGGGGCGCGACGACCGCGCCCAGCACCAGCGCCGCGGTCAGGGGCAGGCCCGGGACGACGAGATACGCGATCCAGCCGACCGCGAAGGTCGCGAAGAGGACGTAGCCGACCGACAGCAGCATCACGGGCCTCAGCTGCGCCCGAAGATCGAGGTACGAGCTGTCCGTCGCCGCGCTGTGCAGCAGCGGGGGCAGCACGAGGGGCAGGACGATGTGCGGGTCGAGGGTGTAGTCGGGCACGCCCGGCACGTAGGAGACAGCAAGTCCTGCGGCGACCAGCAGCAGCGGCGCCGGCACGGGCGTCCGCCGCGCCGCCGCGGCCACGACCGCGCTCCCCGCCACCAGCAACAGCAGCGGCATCACATCCATACGCCTCGCCCACCCATCACCGCTCGCCCGAATCCGCGCCGCCCAACCGGCGACCCGTTCATGGTCTTCGCCCGCCGTAGTTCATCGTCACCGAGGCCCGCCCTCGATTTTCCGCGCCCTCGCGCGCGTGGCCGTCGTAACCTGGCAATCATGAAACAGTGCACGCACGCCGACACGCTGCCGCACCCGGAACCCGATCCGCTCAGCGAGACGTGTCCCGAGTGTCTGGCGGAGGGCTGGCACCCGGTGCAACTGCGGTTGTGCCTCGTCTGCGGTCACGTCGGCTGCTGCGACTCCTCGCCGGGACGGCACGCCACGGATCACCACAAGCAGTCCGGGCACCCGGTCATGCGGACGTTCGAGCCCGGCGAGGCCTGGCGCTGGTGCTTCATCGACCACGTATTGGTGTGACGGGGACGTACGCTGGACGACTGAGGATCCGGACGGTTCGACCGTCTGACGCCTGGGTACGTCAAACCGGCGCGCGCTCTTCCCAATTGGGCCCGCAGACCCCCTAGCCACGGAGCGTATCCGTGTGTTTACTATGAGTGACAGCAAGGGGTTGGGGTCCTGGGGACAGGAATGTTAAGGGCGCGATAGCGTCACCGCTGAACCACACATCGCGTTACCCCGGGGGGCAACCCTCGGCCCCGAGAAGCTTGTACCACCTTGGAGGTGAGGGTGTCCCAGATCGCAGGCGAGCCCGCGACCCAGGACTTCGTGGAAGTCCGGCTGCCGGCTGCGGGTGCCTACCTGTCGGTGCTGCGTACGGCGACTGCCGGTCTCGCGGCCCGTTTGGACTTCACCCTCGACGAGATCGAGGACCTGCGCATCGCGGTCGACGAGGCCTGCGCGATCCTGCTCCAGCAGGCCGTGCCCGGCTCGGTGCTCAGCTGCGTCTTCCGACTCGTCGACGACTCGCTCGAGGTCACCGTCTCGGCCCCGACCACGGACGGCCACGCCCCCTCCAGGGACACCTTCGCCTGGACCGTCCTGTCCGCCCTGGCGGGCAAGGTCTCCTCCGCCGTGGACGAGGACAAAACCGTTTCGATCAGCCTCTACAAACAGCGCGGCGCGGGACCCGGGCCGGCGTGAGGAACGGGGACGGGCCGGTGCGGGACGAAGAGCGCGGCACACGGGAGCTGCCGGAAAGCACTCCCCCCTGCTCGGACGGAGCCGAGAGCCTGGGGGCGGGCCCGAGCGGCCCGAGCGGATCCCGACGCATGGTCGACGGCATCGACGGCATCCCCGAGCAGGCCCGGCCGCACCCGGAGGACGACTCCGTGGAGGCAGGCCTCCTGGTCGACGGACGAGATGACGAAGGTGCCGCGCAGGGCGCGCCTCTGGGCGGGCGAATCGGGGTCTCCCCTGCCCGAGTAGTGGCGAGGGCTCGGGAGAGGGCGACGGGCAGGACGATGAGCGAGCACGAGCGAAACGCCGAGGACGGGGCGATGGGCGCCCACAGCGCGCAGGCCACACAGCACGGCCCTCAGGACCGCAGCGGGGCGCGCGCCCTGTTCATCGAGCTGCGCAAGCTGAAGGACGGCAGCCCGGAGTACGCGGAGCTGCGCAACAAGCTGGTCCGTATGCACCTGCCGCTCGTCGAGCACCTCGCGCGCCGCTTCCGCAACCGCGGCGAGCCGCTCGACGACCTCACCCAGGTCGCCACCATCGGCCTGATCAAGTCGGTCGACCGGTTCGACCCGGAGCGCGGCGTCGAATTCTCGACGTACGCGACCCCGACGGTCGTCGGCGAGATCAAGCGGCACTTCCGCGACAAGGGCTGGGCGGTACGGGTACCGCGGCGCCTCCAGGAGCTGCGCCTCGCCCTGACGACGGCCACCGCCGAGCTGTCCCAGCAGCACGGGCGCTCCCCCACCGTCCATGAACTCGCCGAGAAACTGGCGATCTCGGAGGAGGAGGTCCTTGAGGGCCTGGAGTCCGCCAACGCGTACTCCACGCTGTCCCTGGACGTCCCCGACACTGACGACGAGTCCCCCGCGGTCGCCGACACCCTCGGCGCGGAGGACGAGGCGTTGGAGGGCGTCGAGTACCGCGAGTCCCTGAAGCCGCTGCTCGAAGACCTCCCGCCGCGCGAGAAGCGGATCCTGCTGCTGCGCTTCTTCGGCAATATGACCCAGTCGCAGATCGCGCAGGAGGTCGGCATCTCCCAGATGCACGTCTCCCGGCTGCTGGCCCGCACGCTGGCTCAGCTTCGGGAGAAGCTACTGGTGGAGGAGTGACGGCCTCCTGAGAACCGATCATTCGATCGTTCTCAGGAACCGCTCACTGCTTCTGATCCGGTGCGCTGCCGGGCCCGCGGATCCCGAGGGCCTGGGTCGTCGCCGGGTTGACCAGGAACACCAGCGTGGCGATCGCGACCGCTGCAATCACGATCCCCGCCGGGATGGCGATGCTGTCGGCCTGCAGCAGGCTGTAGGCCACAGGCAGCGCCAGGATCTGCGTGATGACGGACGGACCCCGACTCCAGCTGCGCTGAGCGAACAGCCCCCGAGCGGCGAGCAACGGCAACAGGGCGAGCGCGACCAGCGTCACCCCGAGCGTGACGGCCTGCTGCCGATCATCCGGATCCCCGGCAAGCCCCAGCACGAGCACCCAGACACCCCCGACAGCGAGCCCCACCCCTTCCAGCGCGGTGAGCACCGCGGCATACGTCAGCCGCCGCGGACGCGGACCGGGGGTTTCAGGGATGGTGGGGGTCTGCTCCTTGGTCACCCCTGAAGGGTAGCCCCAGGCAACATCGCGTTCGTTGAGCGAGGGCACCTTCTCGGCGCCGGCCAGCAATGTCAGCCCGTCCGGCGTTTGAGGACGAGGCCTCTCAGGGCCGAAGCGGGGGTCTGGGGGCGGCAGCCCCCAGTAGGCCCCGCACCAACGCCGGGCACCCCCGAAAACCAGCCGCACCAAACCCACGGCCAAGCCGACGCAGTCCCCCCGTGTCGAGACTCACGCCCGATCTCTTACTAGATCCCAACCTCGACCTGTGCCCGGTACCCCCCAGTAGGTACGCTGCCAGTCATGCGTGCACTTCTCGTGGTCAATCCGGCAGCAACCACCACAAGCGCACGTACGCGCGATGTCCTGATCCATGCGCTCGCCAGCGAGATGAAACTCGAGGCGGTCACCACCGAGTACCGCGGCCACGCCCGCGACCTGGGCCGGCAGGCGGCCGAGAGCGACGATGTCGACCTGGTGGTCGCCCTCGGCGGCGACGGCACGGTGAACGAGGTCGTCAACGGACTGCTCCACAACGGCCCCGACCCGGACCACCTCCCCGGCCTCGCCGTGGTCCCCGGCGGTTCCACCAACGTCTTCGCACGCGCCCTCAACCTGCCGAACGACGCCGTGGAGGCGACCGGCGCCCTGCTCGACGCCCTGCGCGAGGGCAGCGAGCGCACGGTAGGCCTGGGGCTCGCCTCCGGCACGCCGGGCACGGAGGACGAGGCGGTACCGGGACGCTGGTTCACCTTCAACGCGGGGCTCGGCTTCGACGCCGGCGTGGTCGGACGCGTCGAGCAGCAGCGCGAGCGCGGCAGGAAATCCACACACGCTCTCTACGTCCGCCAGGCCCTGCGCCAGTTTTTCGGCGAGGCGCACCGCCGCCACGGGACGATCACTCTGGAGCGTCCGGACGCGGAGCCGGTGACCGATCTGGTCCTCTCCATAGTCTCGAACACGTCCCCGTGGACCTTCTTGGGCAATCACCCGATGTACGCGTCGCCTAAGGCCTCGTTCGATAAGGGCCTCGACGTACTCGGTCTCAGCCGTATGACGACCACCGCGGTTGCCCGATATGGCACCCAGTTGCTCACTTCGTCCCCCGAGCGCGGCCCCCATGGAAAGCACGCCGCCTCGTTGCACGACCTGGACCAGTTCACCTTGCATTCGAAGGTCCCGTTGCCCCTTCAGATGGACGGCGACCACCTCGGGCTGCGTACGAGCGTGACGTTCACAGGCGTACGCCGTGCACTGCGTGTGATTGTGTGAGCGGAACGGGCGAAAGTCCTTTCACTCGAACGTTTAGGCCAGGATCCACCCCATGGAAGTACGGCTGTGACCTAGTCGACACCGAGGAATCAAAAAAAACTTTCCGGAAGGGGTTGTATCCGTCGCTGAGGTTTGCGAGTCTCTACGTGGCGATCGGGACGGCCCGCAACACCAGCCTCCACTGATCACCGGAACCCCTCTTCGAATCACAGGACCTCGCCAGGGAACCTGGCGGTCGGCCCTTCACTTGTTGAGGGATTCGTGAAAGCGTTCACATTCACAAGCAACTTGCACGTAATATCAAGGAGAGGTAGCAGCCATGGACTGGCGTCACAACGCCGTTTGCCGCGAGGAAGACCCCGAGCTCTTCTTCCCTATCGGCAACACCGGTCCTGCGCTGCTGCAGATCGAGGAAGCCAAGGCCGTCTGCCGCCGCTGCCCCGTCATGGAGCAGTGCCTGCAGTGGGCGCTTGAGTCCGGCCAGGACTCCGGCGTCTGGGGTGGTCTCAGCGAGGACGAGCGCCGCGCCATGAAGCGCCGCGCCGCCCGCAACCGGGCCCGTCAGGCCTCCGCCTGACAACACCCGCCCCGCAAGCCTGAGCTTGGCGGCGCGTACAGCGAGTACGCATCTCCCGCCCCCGAGCCGCAGCGCGCAGTACCCCCGATGCGCAGCGAATGCTGGCAACGAGCATGTTGAGCCCCAGCCCCCTGAACGGGCTGGGGCTCTTTGCTGTCCAGGGACTTTCAGGCTGTTCAGGGACCTTGAGCAGCAGCGCCGGTGCGAGGCTCCTCGTGAACAAGCGTCATCGAGGCGTCCTGGCACGGCAGTTGGTCTCGATGCCCTCGCCCGCGCCTACTTGTGGGCCCGCACCGGGATGTCGAGGATCACCCGAGTCCCCCGCTCCGGCGCCGGGACCATGTCGAACGTGCCGCCCAACTCGCCTTCCACCAGGGTCCGTACGATCTGCAGACCGAGGTTGCCCGCGGTGTGCGGGTCGAAGCCCTCGGGGAGGCCCACGCCGTCGTCCTGGACCGTGACCAGGAGGCGGGACTGCTTCGTCGTATCGCCACGGACCGCCGCGACCTCGACCGTGCCGGTCTCGCCCTCACGGAAGCCGTGCTCCAGGGCGTTCTGGAGGATCTCGGTCAGGACCATCGACAGCGGGGTGGCCACCTCGGCGTCCAGGATGCCGAAGCGGCCGGTGCGCCGGCCGTGGACCTTGCCGGGCGAGATCTCGGCGACCATCGCCAGCACCCGGTCGGCGATCTCGTCGAACTCGACGCGCTCGTCGAGGTTCTGGGAGAGGGTCTCGTGCACGATCGCGATCGAGCCGACGCGCCGTACCGCCTCTTCGAGGGCTTCGCGGCCTCGGTCGGATTCGATGCGCCGGGCCTGGAGGCGGAGCAGGGCGGCCACGGTCTGGAGGTTGTTCTTCACCCGGTGGTGGATCTCCCGGATGGTCGCGTCCTTCGTGATCAACTCGCGCTCGCGGCGGCGCAGTTCGGTGACGTCCCGGAGGAGGACCAGCGAACCGATGCGGGTGCCCTTGGGGCTGAGGGGGATCGCGCGGAACTGGATGACCCCGTCGCCCGACTCGATCTCGAAGTTGCGGGGCGCCCAGCCGCTGGCGACCTTGGCGAGCGCCTCGTCGACCGGGCCGTGGGTCGGGGCGAGTTCGGCGGTGGTCTTGCCCAGGTGGTGGCCGAGGAGGTCGGCGGCGAGACCGAGGCGGTGGTAGGCGGACAGCGCGTTCGGGGAGGCGTACTGGACGAGGCCGTCGGCGTCGAGGCGGATCAGGCCGTCGCCGACGCGCGGCGAGGCGTCCATGTCGACCTGCTGGCCCGCGAACGGGAACGAGCCGGCCGCGATCATCTGCGCGAGATCCGAGGCGCTTTGGAGGTACGTCAGCTCCAGGCGGCTCGGGGTGCGGACGGTCAGCAGGTTGGTGTTGCGCGCGATGACACCCAGGACGCGCCCTTCCCGCCGTACCGGAATCGACTCGACGCGGACCGGCACCTCCTCGCGCCACTCGGGGTCGCCCTCCCGCACGATGCGGCCCTCGTCGAGCGCGGCGTCCAGCATCGGGCGACGGCCGCGCGGGACGAGGTGGCCGACCATGTCGTCCTGGTACGAGGTCGGGCCGGTGTTGGGCCGCATCTGCGCCACGGAGACATAGCGGGTGCCGTCGCTGGTGGGGACCCACAGCACGAGGTCGGCGAAGGAGAGGTCGGAGAGCAGCTGCCACTCCGAGACCAGCAGGTGGAGCCACTCGAGGTCGGAGTCGCCGAGGGCCGTGTGCTGGCGTACGAGTTCGTTCATGGAGGGCACGTGGCGAGCGTACCTGGCGGTACGGACATGGCTGGAAACCAGCCACCGCGGAGGGGATCCAGCGCGCCAAACGGCCTGGAAAACACCCGCGGGCCGCGGCGCCTGAGAGGGACCCTCAACCCTCCCGGCACCGCAGCCCGGAGCAACATCGGCCGTGGGGTGTGCGGTCCCGGTCGGCCGAAGGATGAGGATCCGGGGCAGTCAGGGCAGAGAGCTCCGGTTCCTCGTCCGCCTTCCTGTGCGGGGAAGACGGAAGTCGGTGCGTTCTTCTCCTACGCACTCCTTCGCCATTGTGGACTAGACCACTCTCGTGTGTCCATGCGTTGGAGCCTGTTTGCTGTTGACGCTTCTTCGAGGGCTCCGACCAGTCGAACAACCGGTAGGACGCCCTGGTATCCACCACGCAGCCTAACCCGTGTGGGTTCATGTGCGGGGCCAGTTGGCCATGGCAATTTCCGCGAGCGCCTCCAGTTCCTCCCGGCTCGCCCCGTCGCGCGCCTGTTGTGACATGCCCTGGATCATCGCGCCGGTGTGCCGGGCGAGGACGGCCGCGTCGGTGCCGGGCGGGAGGGCGCCGGTGGCGATGTCGGCCTCGATACGGCTGCGGATGGCGGCGATGTTGGCGTTGCGCCGTCCCCGCAGGGACTCCTCGACTTCCGGTGTCGAGCAGTTGGTCGCCGCGTGGACGACGAGGCAGCCGTGCGGATGGGCCGGATCGGTGTACTCCACGGCGGCCTCGCGCAGTATCCGCGCCACGGCGTCGCGGGCGGTGGACTCCTCGGCGAGGGCACGATCACTGAAGGAGCCGTACCGCACGCCGTACTCGCGGACGACCTCCTCGAAGAGGGACTGCTTGTCACCGAAGGCGGCGTACAGACTCGGGGCGCCGATGTCCATGACGCGGGTGAGATCGGAGACGGAGGTCGCCTCATAGCCGCACTCCCAGAAGGCGAGGATCGCCTTCTCCAGGGCGGTCTCACGGTCGAAGGAGCGGGGACGGCCACGGGATTTGGACGCCGGACGGGCCTTCACCCTGGTCTCCTCGGTCTCCTTGCTGCTCACCATGGGGTGCATTTTATAGCGGACGCTAGACAAATGTCGGCGGTGTGATCTACGGTCATTTCTGTAGCGACCACTAGAGAATTGCGAAGGGGGCGCCGGCATGGGTGCGCTTACGGGCAGGACTGCTCTGGTCACGGGGGCGAGCAGGGGGATCGGGCGGGGAATCGCCGAGCGGCTGGGGCGCGACGGCGCGCGGGTCGGCGTGCACTACGGCAGGAACGAGACGGCGGCGAAGGAGACGGTCGCCGCGATCGAGGCGGCGGGCGGCTCGGCGTTCGCGATCGGCGTCGAGCTGGGGCGGCCGGGGGACGCGCAGGCGTTGTGGGAGGAGTTCGACCGGCACGCGGAGGGGGTGGATGTGCTGGTCAACAACGCGGGGATCGGCACGTCGTCGGCCCTTGGGCAGATCGACGAGGAGGAGTACGACAAGGTCTTCGCGGTGAACGTGAAGGCGCCCCACTTCATCGTCAAGCGCGGCCTCGGCCGACTGCGCGACGGCGGGCGGGTCATCAACATCTCCTCGGGGCTGGCGCGCACCGCGGCGATGCCGGACCTGATGGCGTACTCCATGACCAAGGGGGCGCTCGACGTCTTCACACGCGACCTGTCCAAGGTGCTGGGCCCTCGCGGAATCACGGTGAACTCGGTGGCGCCGGGGATCATCGACACGGACAACACCGCCGAGCTCCTGCACGGCACCGAGGGCGGGTGGGCCCAGGCCGAGGCGATATCGGCACTTGGCCGGGTGGGGGTGCCGGCCGATGTGGCGGATGTGGTGGCGTTCCTGGCGTCGGATACGGGGCGGTGGGTGACGGGGAGCTGGGTGGACGCGACGGGCGGCTCGCTGACGTAGCGACCTGACCCGTCTCGGACGCCGGCCTGGGGACAGCACCCTGGGGGACGCCGGTCCGGGGGCACCACCCCGGGGACGCTGGCCCAGGGAAACCACCCCGGTGCGCCGGCCCGGGGAACACCACCCCCGGTGACGCCGGCCCGGGGAACACCACCCTCGGGAGACCGCCCTGGGGACCGTCCCCTCGTGACGGCGCCCTCTGGACACCGCCTCCGGACACGCAGGGTCAGCGCGTCTCCGTCACCTTGGCCAGCGCTCGCGGCGCGTCCGGGTCCTGGCCCCGGGCGATGGTGACCTCGTAGGCCAGGAGCTGGAGCGGGAGGATCTCCAGGACCGGCTGAACCTCCTCGGCCACGCTCTCGGTGGGCAGGACGAATCCGGCCGAGGCCTGTTCGACCTGGTGCCGGGGACCGATGACGACCAGGTCGGCGCCGCGGCCACGGAGTCGGTCGAGGACCGGCTGCAGGGCCTCGCCGCCCTTGCCGTCGGTGACGACCGCGATGACCGGGGAGACGTTGTCGACCATGGCGAGCGGGCCGTGCAGGAGGTCGGCGCCCGAGTAGGCGAGCGCCGGGATGTAGCTGGTCTCCATCAGCTTGAGGGCGGCTTCCTTGGCCGTGGGGTAGCCGTAGCCGCGGGACGTGATCACCATGCGCTCGGCGAAGCGGTAACGGGCGGCGAGGGCGCGGACCTCGTCCTGCCGGGCGAGCAGCTTCCCGGCGAGGTCCGGGAGTACCTGGGCGGGGGCACCGTCGCCGCCGCGCAGACCCTCTACGAAGAGGTACAGGGCGAGAAGGGAGGCCGTATAGGTCTTGGTCGCGGGGAGGGCCCGCTCGGGTCCGGCCATGATGTCGAGGTGGTACTCGGAGACGCCGGCCAGCGGGGAGTCGGGGTTGTTGGTCACCGCGAGCGTGATCGCGCCGGCCTGGCGGGCGGCCCGGGTCGAGGCCACCAGGTCCGGGGAACCGCCGGACTGGCTGACGGTGATGACGAGGACGTCGGTGAGGTCGGGGCGGGCGCCGTAGGCGGTGGTGGTCGACATCGAGGTCAGGCCGCAGGGCAGGCCGAGGCGGATCTCCAGGAGGTACTTGGCGTAGAGCGCGGCGTTGTCGGAGGTGCCGCGGGCGGTGAGCAGGACGAAGCGGGGTGCGCGGGCGGCGATCTCCTGGGCGACCTTGCGGATGGCGGGGGCGCCCTCGGAGAGGATCCGGCGCAGCACGGTGGGCTGTTCGGCCATCTCGCGGGCCATGATCCGGCCGGGTACGTCGTTGTGGGGGGCGTGCGGGTCGGGAGGGTAGGGGGTCGTGGTGGTCATGGGGCCCTTCCTGCTCTCGCGGTGGTCGTGTGGGGCATTCGCGTTCGTCGCGCTAGGCGTTCGCGCCGGTCGTGCCGGGCCTTCGCGTTGGTAGCGCCAGGCCTCCGCGTTGGTCGTGCCGGGTTCTCGCGCCGGTCGTGTCGGACTCTCGCGTTCCTTGAGCCGGACTCTCGCGCTCGGCGTTCCCGGCACGGTGGGCACCGGTGGGCGCAGCGCACCGGCGGAGCGCGTCGGTCGCTTCGGTCGCTTCGGTCGCTTCGGTCGCTTCGGTCGCTTCGGTCGCTTCGGTCGCTTCGGATGGACAGTCTCCATTCCACTCCCCCACGGGGAATGACGCCTGCCCGACGGTCTCCGGAAATGTCCACAGGGCTTGAGTTCACCTGGGCCCGGGAGCCCCGCTCTGTTAGATTGGTCTAAACCACATGCCCGTTCAGGGTGCCCTTCGAGTCCCTCTTCAGATCGGCAGGCCCAGCGTGGAAGTTGTCATCGTTCCGGACGCCAAGGCGGGTGGCGAGCTGATAGCCGAGGCCATGGCCCAGCTGCTCGGGCGCAAGCCCGGCGCCCTGCTCGGCGTGGCCACCGGGTCGACGCCGCTGCCCATCTACGCGGCGCTCGCGGCAAAGGGGCGGGCCGGTGCCGTGGACACCTCGCGGGCGCGGATCGCTCAGCTCGACGAGTATGTGGGGCTGCCCGCCGAGCATCCGGAGTCGTACCGCTCGGTGCTGCGGCGCGAGGTGCTGGAGCCGCTCGGGATCGGGATGGACGCGTTCATGGGGCCGGACGGTACGGCCGAGGACGTGCAGGGGGCGTGCGAGGCGTATGACGCGGCGCTGGCCGAGGCCGGCGGCGTTGATCTGCAGCTGCTCGGGATCGGGACCGACGGGCACATCGGGTTCAACGAGCCGTGTTCGTCGCTGGCTTCACGGACGCGGATCAAGACGCTGACCGAGCAGACCCGGATAGACAACGCGCGGTTCTTCGACGGGGACATCGAGCAGGTCCCGCACCACGTCATCACTCAGGGGATCGGCACGATCCTGGAAGCGCGGCATCTGGTGTTGCTGGCCACCGGTGAGGGCAAGGCGGACGCGGTGGCCGCGACCGTAGAGGGGCCGATCTCGGCCGTCTGCCCGGCCTCGGCGCTGCAACTGCACCCGCACGCCACGGTCGTCGTCGACGAGGCCGCCGCGTCGAAGCTGAAGCTGGCCGACTACTTCCGGCACACCTACGCCAACAAGCCGGAGTGGCAGGGGATCTAGGGCGCCCGGACGCCGGCGACACAATCGGGCGATTCATGCGGCGGCGGGCGCGCGACGGAGCCCGCCGCGCGCCCGCCGGACATGAGCCGGTTCCTCGCCCGTCCTACAGGGTGGCCGCCTCGTCCTCGGCAGGCTCGTCCTGGGCGGTCAGGCCGGCCACCCACAAGGGCGTCAGCCAGTGGACCACGAGGACGGCGGCGAGGACGGGTACCGCGTAGGTGCGGAGGGCGCCGCCGTCGGCCGCGCCCGCGATCACCATGCCCACCACGACCCCGGCCAGCAGACAGGTCATCAGCCGGTGGGCTCGGGCCAGCACGCGGCTGCGTTCGGCCAGCTGCCGCTCGTCCAGGGCGCGTTCACGTAGTTCCAGCAGGCCTCGGGTCGCGCTGTTGATCACCCCTGTCGCCACCATCCAGGGCAGCAGGAGCACCACCACGACGACGGCGGCCCAGGTCGGTTCCGCCCGTGCAAGGCAGAAGTACCCGACCAGCGCCACGATGGCCGCGGTGAGGACGACATGCGCGGCGACAGCCGCCCGCCGACGTGCGGCCGTGGCATGCATCGGCCACCCTCGGCGGTCGTTCATCAACCGCAGCATGCTTCGGTCGTAGCGCGTCATCCGCGTGGTCGTCATGACTGGTTCCTCCCGTAGACCTCGTCCGTGAGCGGCCGGAACGGTTCGAGGGAGAACAGTGCCTCGACCGGCAGATCGAAGAACTTCGCGATCTTCAACGCCAGGTCGAGGCTCGGGTTGTACTGCCCCCGCTCGATGTAGCCGATGGTCTGGTAGTGGGCTCCCACTGCCTCGGCCAGGCTCTGGCGCGACACCTTTCGTTCGGCACGCACCATCGCCAACCTGTTGTGCACCTGCTCGCTCATGTATAAGAAGTACTACATTTGGAGGGAGGCCTGCAACCAGCACACGTCGAGTGACGCGCCGGTGGCCTCACGCCCCGGCGATGGCCTCCGCTGCCGCCCGCCCGCATACGCGCGCCGCTCCGTACGTGGCGATGTGCAGGGCGCCGCGGGGATCCGCCTGCGGGACGCCCATCTCGACCACGACCGTGTCCGGGCGGGACCGCAGCAGGGTGTCGAGCGCCGCCGCCATCCAGGGGTGGCGGTGTTCGTCGCGGACGACGGCCACGATGCGGCGGCCCGCCGCTGCCTCCAGAGCCGACCGCCCCGCCTCCTCCCCCGCGAAACTTCCCGTCTCGGTGCCGGGGAGCAGGTGGGCCAGTTCGGCGGCGACGCCCCAGGGGGTCTCGTCGCCGACCGCGATGTTCGCGACCGGGGTGAAGGCGGCGACATACGGCGGTTCGGTGAGGGGGGTGACGGCCCCCGTGGCTGCCGCTCCCTCCGCGCCGGTCAGCCTCAGGGCGCGGCG
Source organism: Streptomyces sp. NPDC051738 (assembly GCF_044453205.1). Lineage (NCBI taxonomy): Bacteria > Bacillati > Actinomycetota > Actinomycetes > Kitasatosporales > Streptomycetaceae > Streptomyces > Streptomyces sp. NPDC051738. The sequence goes on from NZ_JBITCM010000004.1 coordinate 217,902, forward strand.
GGCGGCAACTAGGCCCACGTCCGGACGTGAGTCGCCCTCGGCCCGGGGAACGGTCGCCGTCCAGCGGGCCAGTTCGCGGACCCGTTCCGCCGCCTCCGCCAGCCTGGCCTCGGGGAGTTCGCCGGAGCGGACCGCCGTGACCAGGGCGTCCCGCAGGCGCCGTACCGTCTCGTCGTCCGCCAGCCCGCCGCCGACGCAGATCGCGTCCGCGCCGGCCGCGATGGCGAGGACGCTGCCGCGTTCGATGCCGTAGGTGGCGGCGATGGCCTGCATCTCCATGCCGTCGGTGACGATCAGGCCGGTGTAGCCGAGGTCGCCGCGCAGGAGGTCGGTCAGGACAGGGCGGGAGAGGGTCGCCGGGTGGTCGGCGTCCAGGGCGGGGACGAGGATGTGCGCGCTCATCACCGCCCGCGAGCCGGCGGCGATCGCCGCGCGGAACGGGGAGAGTTCGCGGTCGGCCAGGACCGAGGCGTCCGCGTCGATGCGGGGCATGGCGTGGTGGGAGTCGACCGCCGTGTCGCCGTGGCCCGGGAAGTGCTTGGTGCAGGCGGCCACGCCCGCCGACTGGAGGCCGGTGACATAGGCCGCGGTGTGCCGGGCGACCAGGGCGGGGTCGGCGCCGAAGGAACGTACGCCGATCACCGGGTTGGAGGCGTTGGAGTTCACGTCGGCGGACGGCGCCCAGTTGAGGTTCACCCCGCAGGCGGCCAGGCGGCGCCCGAGTTCGGCGGCCACCTCCCTCGTCAGCTCCACGTCGTCCACCGCGCCCAGGGCGTGGTTGCCGGGGAAGCTGGAGCCGGTGCGCACCTCCAGCCGCGTCACATCACCCCCCTCCTCGTCGATCGCGACCAGCACGTCGTCGCGCTCGGCACGCAACTGGGCCGTCAGCGCGGCCAGTTGTTCGGGCGAGGCGATGTTGCGGCCGAACAGGCCGACGGAGGCGAGGCCCTCGCCGAGCCGGCGCAGCAGCCAGTCGGGGGCGGTGGTGCCGGTGAAACCGGGCTGGAGAACGGTCAGGGCATCGCGCGTCAGAGTGTCGGTGCCGCTGGCGAATGTCGTCATCGGGTGGCGTTATCCCTTCACGGCGCCGGCCGTCAGACCGCTGACAGCCCTGCGTTGCAGGAAGACGAAGAGGATCAGGATCGGGATGGCGAAGAGGGAGGACGCCGCCATCGTCGCGCCCCAGTCGTTGCCGAAGGCGGTCTGGAAGCTGGACAGCCACAGTGGCAGGGTCTGCGCCTCGGCTTCCTTGTTCAGCACCAGGACCAGGGGGAATTCATTCCATGCGGTGATGAAGCCGAACAGCGAGGTGGACATCAGGCCCGGCGCCAGCAGCGGCAGGATGACCTTGCGGAACGCCTGGGCGCGGCTGCAGCCGTCGACCATCGCCGCCTCCTCCAGCTCCCTGGGGACCGCAGCGACGAAGCCGCGCAGGGTCAGGATCGTGAAGGGCAGGATCATCATCATGTAGAAGACCGTCAGCGGCACGAGGCTGTTCAGCATCGACGCGTCCCGGACGATCATGTACATCGCGATGATCATGACCTCCCAGGGAGCCATCTGGGCCATCATGAAGCCGATGACGAACCCGCGCCGTCCCCTGAACCGCATCCGGGCGAGCGCGAAGGAGCCCGCCAGCGCGATGACCAGGGCGAAGCCGACCGCGCAGAACGTGACGATCAGCGAGTTGGAGACGTACGTCCAGAAGTGGTCGACGCCGGTCGCCTTCTTGAAGTGCTCGAAGGTGATGTCGGTCGGGAACCAGACCGGGTTCTCCGAGATGATGTCGCCGGTCGGCTTGAAGGCCGTGGAGAACATCCAGTACACGGGGAAGACGAAGCCGATGAACAGGACGACGGCCGTGACATTGGGCCACAGGCGGCCGAAGAGCGAGCGCTTCACAGCTCGTCCTCCTCTTGCTTGAGCACGATCCGCAGGTAGTAGGCGGTGAGGCCGAGCAGGATCAGGATGGTCAGGACGGCGATCGCCGCGCCCATGCCGTAGTGCTGGTTGCCGACGCCCTCGATGTAGGCGTAGACGGGCAGGATCTCGGTGAGCCGGTCGGGGCCGCCGCCGTTGATGGTGAAGACCTGCACGAACGCCTTGAAGACCCAGATGATCTCCAGGAACGTCGTGGCGTAGAGGAAGGGGCGCAGGAACGGCAGCGTCACCGTGGTGAAGGACTTCCACGCGCCCGCGCCGTCCAGCGCCGCGGCCTCGTAGAGCTCGCCCGGGATGGTGGTCGTGGCGGCGTAGAGGTTGATCGCGACGAACGGGATCGACTGCCAGACGATCAGCACCGTGACCACGAAGAAGGTCGACATCTGGCTGCTGGTCCAGCTGTAGTCGGCCATCGAGTGCCAACCCAGTTTGTCCAGGACCCAGTTGACGACGCCGAAGCGCTGCGCGAACAGCCACTGGTAGACGGTGGTCGCGGCGACCACGGGCATCGCCCAGGCCAGCACGAGCCCGATCAGCAGCGTGACCCGCATCCGCTTGCCGAGGCGGGCCAGCAGCAGGCCGACCAGGGCGCCGAGGATCATGATCAGGACGACGTTGACCGCCGTGAACAGGATCGAGCGCAGGGTGACGCGCCAGAAGTCCTCGCCGGTGAGGACCTCCTTGTAGTTGTCGATGCCGTTCCACTCGGTGACGTGCTGGATCAGCTGCGCCATGTTGAGGTTCTGGAACGACAGCAGGACGTCCTTCACCAGCGGCCAGCCGAGCAGCAGCACGGTGGCCGCGCAGGCCGGCAGCAGCAGGAGGTACGGGGTGAGCGCGCCCGCGCGGGACGCGGCTCGCGGCCGCGGTCCGGCGGGCCCGCTCTCATCCCTCTTGGTCACGTCCACCGGGCCGGAGGGCGGCCGTTCGGTCTGCACGGTCATGCTCGCGATCTCTCTTCTCGACCTACGTACGTAGACCCGCGTGCGGTCGCCGGGGCGGGGGCGGGGGCGGCATGCGCATCCCCGCCCCGGCGCGAACACCGGCGCCTGACTGCTGCTGCTTACTGCTGCTGCGACAGGCGCTTGTTGAACTCGTCCTCGACCTGCTTGGCGGCCTCGGCCGGGGACTTACCGTTCAGCACGGCGGTCATGTACGTCTTGACCGGGTTGGGCGCGTTCTCCACGGCAGCCCACTCCGGGATCAGCGGCGTGGTGCCACCGCCCGCGGCGGCCGGCGCGGCGGCCTCGGCGACGACGTTGCCCTTCAGGTTGGTCTGGAGGGACTCCTTGTTCGGGATGACGCCGTTCTGCTTGGCGAGTTCGCCCTCGTACTGGTCGGACAGCGCGATCTTCAGGAACTCCTTGGCCAGCTCCTGCTTCGCGCTGCCCGCGGCGACCGCGAGGTTGGAGCCGCCGAGGAAGACGCCCTCGGGCTTGTCGGCCGTGGCACCCGGGATGGTGAAGTAGCCGATCTCCTTCTCGATCTTCTTGTTGGCGGCGATCGCCGTACCGGCTTCCCAGCCCATGCCGATGAAGGCACCGACGTTGCCCTTGGCGAAGACTTCGGCCTGCTGCGGGGTCGCCTCATCCTTGTCCTTGGGCGCCTCGGACAGCGCCTGGAACTTCTTGTACGTCTCCATGGCGGCGGCGACCTTGGGGTCGGCGAGGTTGGAGACGTACTTGTCGCCGTCCTTCTTCACCAGTTCGGCGCCCTCGCCGATGGTCAGGCCGACGAAGTGGTACCAGTTCTGGCCCGGCAGGTAGATCGGCTCGGCGTCGGTCTTCTCGCCGATCGTCTTCAGGTCGTCGTAGAACTCGTCGCGGGTCTTGGGGGTGTCCTTGATGCCCGCCTCGGCCCAGACCTTCTTGTTGTAGATGACGACGCGGTTGGCGAAGTACCACGGGGCGGCGTACTGCTTGCCGTCGAAGACGGAGGACGCGTTGAGGGACTCGGTCCAGTCGGCGCCGATCTCGGTCTTGAGGTCGGCGAGGTCGGCGAGGCCGCCGGTCTTGGCGTAGGCCGGGGTCTGGGTGTTGCCGATCTCGAAGACGTCCGGCGGGTTCTCCTCCGACAGGGCGGTGGTCAGCTTCTGCTGGATGCCGTTCCACTGCTGGATCTCGAACTTGACCTTGGCCTTCGTCTTCTTCTCGAAGGCGGCCTGGACGTCCTTCTGCCACTGGTCCGGAGAGGAGCCGTCCATCACCCACACGGTGAGCGTCTCGCCCGCGTAGCCGTCCGCTCCGGCCTTGTCCCCGCCGTCGCCGTTGTCGCCCCCACACGCGGCCAGGGAGATCATCATGCCCGCGACACCGATCGCGGATATCAGCTTGCGCTTCACGCCACCCTCCTCAGGGATGCCCACACCTCCCGCCCATGGGCCGGGACCTGGACCAATGGTGTAGACCAGTAGGGGGGAGCTTGGACCAGACCAGGAAGCGTGTCAAGGGTGGCCGAATAGCCCCTGACCAGCCGTTATGGGACCTACATATGCAGGAACCTTTAAGTAAGAAGCCAGCGAAATCACCGGCGCCGGAGTACTCTCGTCCGCTAGACCACTTGGCGCCGTGGACTAGACCAAAAGAGGCGGCAACGGTATACAGAAGGATCACGATGTGACCCGCATCCGGAGCCGGGAAGGCAGGCCATGAGTACCGACGTCAGCAGTGCGGAGAACGAGGGCGGAGCAGGCGTGCGGACCGCGCGCGTGCCCAAGTACTACCGCCTGAAGAAGCACCTGCTCGACATGACGGAGACACAGTCGCCCGGCACCCCGGTCCCGCCCGAGCGCACGCTGGCCGCCGAGTTCGACACCTCCCGCACGACCGTCCGCCAGGCCCTCCAGGAACTCGTCGTCGAGGGGCGCCTGGAGCGCATCCAGGGCAAGGGCACGTTCGTCGCCAAGCCGAAGGTGTCGCAGGCACTCCAGCTCACCTCCTACACCGAGGACATGCGGGCCCAGGGCCTGGAACCGACCTCGCAGCTCCTCGACATCGGCTACATCACCGCCGACGACCGCCTCGCCGACCTGCTCGACATCACGGCCGGCGGCCGGGTCCTGCGCATCGAGCGGCTGCGTATGGCGAACGGCGAGCCGATGGCCATCGAGACGACGCACCTGAGCGCGAAGCGCTTCCCGGCCCTGCGCAGGTCCCTCGTCAAGTACACCTCCCTCTACACCGCGCTCGCCGAGGTCTACGACGTCCATCTCGCCGAGGCCGAGGAGACCATCGAGACCTCCCTGGCCACCCCGCGCGAGGCCGGCCTCCTCGGCACCGACGTGGGCCTGCCGATGCTGATGCTGTCCCGGCACTCGCTGGACCGGGAGGGGCAGCCGGTGGAGTGGGTGCGGTCGGTGTACCGGGGGGACCGGTACAAGTTCGTGGCGCGGCTCAAGCGGCCGCAGGATTGAGCCAGTTCGGGAAGGTGAAGGGACAACAACTCCCGCACGCGGTGTAGCGCCTGTCCCCAACCTGCTCTACGTTCCTCCCGTCGCCGCATGGACGGGAGGACCACCCGGTGCGTACCGCGAATCCCCGAACCATCGTCATCTGGACCCTGGTCGCGCTGGTCGCCACCGCCGGCTGGACCGTGCTCGCGCTGTCCCGCGGTGAGGAGGTCTCCGCCGCCTGGATGGTCGCCGCCGCCCTCGGCTCGTACGCCATCGCCTACCGCTTCTACGCCAAGTTCATCGCGTACAAGGTCCTGAAAGTCGACCGGACCAGGGCCACCCCGGCCGAACGCCTCAACAACGGCATCGACTTCCACCCCACCGACCGCCGAGTCCTCCTGGGCCACCACTTCGCGGCGATAGCCGGCGCCGGCCCCCTCGTGGGCCCCGTGCTGGCCGCGCAGATGGGCTATCTGCCCGGCACGATCTGGATCATCGCCGGCGTCATCTTCGCGGGCGCGGTCCAGGACATGGTGGTGCTGTTCTTCTCCACCCGCCGCGACGGACGCTCACTCGGCCAGATGGCACGCGAGGAGATCGGCCCCTTCGGCGGCGCGGCCGCACTGGTCGCCACCTTCGTCATCATGATCATCCTGCTCGGCGTGCTGGCCCTGGTGATCGTCAACGCGCTCGCGCAGTCCCCGTGGGGCACCTTCTCCATCGCGATGACGATCCCGATCGCCCTGCTGATGGGCTTCTACCTACGGGTGCTGCGCCCCGGCCGGGTCGCCGAGGTCTCGCTGATCGGCGTGGCGCTGCTGCTGTTCGCCCTGGTCGCGGGCCGCTGGGTGGCCGAGTCGTCATGGGCCGACACCTTCACACTCGCGCCCTCGACGCTGGTCGTCTGGATGGTGGCGTACGGCTTCATCGCGTCGATCCTTCCGGTGTGGATGCTGCTGGCGCCGCGCGACTATCTCTCGACCTTCATGAAGATCGGCACGATCTTCCTGCTCGCCCTCGGCGTCGTCATCGCCCTGCCGACGCTGAAGATGGACGCGGTGACGGAGTTCGCCTCGCGCGGCGACGGGCCTGTCTTCGCGGGCTCGCTCTTCCCCTTCGTCTTCATCACCATCGCCTGCGGCGCCCTGTCCGGCTTCCACGCGCTCATCTCGTCCGGTACGACGCCGAAGATGATCCAGAAGGAGACGCAGGTCCGGATGATCGGCTACGGCTCCATGCTGATGGAGTCGTCGGTCGCCGTGATGGCGCTGGTGGCGGCGAGCATCATCGACCCGGGCCTGTACTTCGCGATGAACGCGCCCGCCGGGGTCATCGGCGACACCGTGCAGAACGCCTCGCAGGTCGTGGGGAGTTGGGGCTACCAGATCTCCCCCGAGGCGCTCGCGCGGGCGGCGGAGAACGTCGAGGAGGCGTCCCTGCTCTCCCGCACCGGCGGCGCTCCCACCCTCGCGATCGGTGTCTCGGAGATCTTCTCGCAGGTCACCGGCGACGGCCTGCGCGCCTTCTGGTACCACTTCGCGATCATGTTCGAGGCGCTGTTCATCCTGACCGCGCTGGACGCCGGCACGCGCGTGGGCCGGTTCATGCTCCAGGACATGCTGGGCAACGTCCACCGGCCCTTCAGGAACATCAGCTGGAAGCCCGGCCTGGTCATCACCAGCGCGATCGTGTGCGGCCTGTGGGGCTACTTCCTGTGGGTGGGCGTCCACGAGCCCCTCGGCGGCATCAACCAGCTCTTCCCGATCTTCGGCATCTCGAACCAGCTGCTCGCGGCGGTCGCCCTCGCCGTCTGCACGACCCTGCTGGTGAAGTCGGGGCGGCTCAAGTGGGCCTGGATCACCGGGGTTCCGCTGGTCTGGGACGCTACGGTGACGCTCACCGCCAGCTGGCAGAAGGTGTTCTCCAGCGACCCGAAGGTCGGCTTCTTCAAGCAGCGTCAGGTCTTCCAGGACGCCATCGACCGCGGCGAGGTCCTGCCGCCCGCCAAGTCCATGGACGACATGCACACCGTGGTCACCAACTCCACGGTGGACGGCGTCCTCACGGCGTTCCTCGCGCTCCTGATCGTCGTCGTGGTCGTCGACGCCACCCGGGTCTGCGTCCGGCACGTCCGCCGCCCGGCGCTGTCCACGCTCAGCGAGGCGCCGTACGTCGAGTCGAAGATCACCGCGCCGGCGGGGCTGTTCCCGACCAAGGAGGAGAAGGAGGAGGAACGCCTTGCGGTCGCTTCGGCGAGCAGTGAGTCTCCGGCGGGCACTCAGTAGCGTGCGCTGGTATGTGCGGGAGCTGACCGACGAGTCGGCATACGACCGCTATGTCGCCCACGTACGGCATGGGCACCCGGACGCGAAGGTGCCCTCGCGGCGCGACTTCGAGCGGATGCGGACGGACCGTCAGGAGGCCGACCCGCGCCAGGGGTTCCGCTGCTGCTGAGCTGCGGACCCGGGCACTGTTGCCCTACACACCAATCCTCCACATCCGATATGCGGACAGGGTCTTCCGCTGTCGTTGCACCGTCACCTACATTGCCTGCGCGTTTCACAGGTGATCAGCGAGGGGACGGAGCCGTCAGATGTCAGATGCGCCAGAAGTGAACAGAGAGCCGGTGGTGACGCCTGTGCGGGTCGTCATCGCGCTCTGTCTCGTCGCGCCCTTCGTGGCGATGCTGTGGGTCGGTTCGTACGCCAAGACCGACCCGGCGTTCGCCGGCATCCCGTTCTTCTACTGGTACCAGATGCTGTGGGTCCTGCTCTCCACGGTGCTGACGATGGTCGCGTACAAGCTGTGGCAGCGTGACCAGCGCGCCCGCGGCGCACAGAAGGGCGGTGCGTCGCAGTGAAGGACGGCGTGAACGGCGTCGCGCTCGGCGTCTTCATCTTCTTCTTCCTGGCCGTCACGGTCATGGGCTTCCTGGCCGCGCGCTGGCGCAAGGCCGAGAACGAGCACAGCCTCGACGAATGGGGCCTGGGCGGCCGGTCGTTCGGCACCTGGGTCACCTGGTTCCTGCTCGGCGGCGACCTGTACACGGCGTACACCTTCGTCGCCGTACCCGCGGCGATCTACGCGGCGGGCGCGGCCGGCTTCTTCGCGGTGCCGTACACGATCCTCGTCTACCCCCTGATCTTCACGTTCCTGCCCCGCCTGTGGTCGGTCTCCCACAAGCACGGCTATGTGACGACCTCGGACTTCGTGCGCGGCCGCTTCGGCTCGAAGGGGCTGTCGCTGGCGGTGGCCGTCACCGGCATCCTGGCGACGATGCCGTACATCGCGCTCCAGCTCGTCGGCATCCAGGCCGTGCTGGACGTGATGGGCGTCGGCGGCGGCGAGGACACGAACTGGTTCATCAAGGACCTGCCGCTGCTGATCGCCTTCGGCGTGCTGGCGGCGTACACCTATTCGTCCGGCCTCCGGGCCCCCGCGCTGATCGCGTTCGTGAAGGACACGCTGATCTACATCGTCATCGCGGTGGCGATCATCTACATCCCGATCAAGCTCGGCGGCTTCGACGAGATCTTCGCCAAGGCGGGCGAGGCGTACAGCCAGACCAACCCGGCGACGGGCGCGCCACGCGGATCGCTGGTGCCGGCCGAGGCGGGGCAGTGGACGTACGCCACGCTGGCGCTGGGCTCCGCGCTCGCGCTCTTCATGTACCCGCACTCGATCACCGCGACGCTGTCCTCGCGCAGCCGTGAGGTGATCCGCCGCAACACCACGATCCTGCCGCTGTACTCCCTGATGCTGGGCCTGCTGGCGCTGCTGGGCTTCATGGCCATCGCGGCCGGCATCAAGGTGCAGAACGGCCAGCTGGCGATCCCGCAGTTGTTCGAGACGATGTTCCCGGACTGGTTCGCGGGCGTGGCCTTCGCGGCGATCGGCATCGGCGCGCTGGTGCCGGCGGCGATCATGTCGATCGCGGCTGCGAATCTCTTCACCCGCAACATCTACAAGGACTTCATCAAGCCGGACGCGACGCCCGCACAGGAGACCAAGGTCTCCAAGCTCGTCTCCCTGCTGGTGAAGGTGGGCGCCCTGGCCTTCGTCCTCACGATGGACAAGACGGTCGCGATCAACTTCCAGCTCCTGGGCGGCATCTGGATCCTGCAGACCTTCCCGGCCCTGGTCGGCGGCCTGTTCACCCGCTGGTTCCACCGGTGGGCCCTGCTGGCCGGCTGGGCGGTCGGCATGATCTACGGCACGGTCGCCGCGTACGGCGTCGCCTCCCCGACCCAGAAGCACTTCGGCGGCTCGGCGAAGGAGATCCCGGGCATCGGCGAGATCGGCTACATCGGCCTCACCGCGTTCGTCCTGAACGTGGTCGTGACGGTCGTCCTCACCTTCGTCCTGAAGGCGGCGAAGGCCCCCGAGGGCATCGACGAGACGAGGCCGGAGGACTACACGGCGGATGCGGGAGATCCGGGAGTGAAGACGGAGCTCTCCAAGGTGGGCGCCGGTCACTGACGCGCCCGTCAGGGGCGCGGGTCTGTGTCGATATGCGGCTCCGCCGCGTGGGCGCGACCAGCCCACCACAACCCGCAGCGGGCCGCCGAAGAGCAACACCAACGGCGGCCCGCTGTCGTACACACGCATCGTCCTGTCCTCCCAGCGCACCATGCACAGCGCCCACCGCATCTACGAACGCCCGGGCTTCGCCCGCACACCCGATCGAGACTGGAATCCCGTCCCGCAGCTCGCCGACATCACTCTCCTCACCTATGAGTTGACACTGTGAAACCGCCGCGACACAACATCTGGGGGTGGCGTGGCGGGTGAGCACAAGATGTATGCTCATCTTCGCTGTCGCCGCAGGGGAATCCGGTGCGAATCCGGAACTGTCCCGCAACGGTGTACTTGTGCATGTCTGTTCCCAGAACACGGTTCCCGGGGCACGACGTGCGCAGGAGTCAGTCCGAGGACCTGCCGACAGCGCGCCCGGCCACCCGGCCGGTGCGCCCTGACGTCCGGGCCTCGCGGAATGGGCCGGTGGACGCGACGCCCCCGTGCGCTCGTGTGCTGCCCCCTGCCCTCGCCGAGGCCCCCGTGCCGAGCGAGGGAGAGCCCCCACGTGACCATCGCGCCAGCAGACCCGGCCTCAGCCGTCCCGACCGTCGCCATCGACGAGGACGCTCCCGGAACCGCCTTGCTGCGGACCCTCACCGAGCTGACCGCCGACCTCCCCGACGCCGACGCCGGCCGGGTCGCCGCCGCCGCGCTGCGCGGCCGGTCCGCCCGTGCCGACGAGGCGGAGCTGCGCGAGCTGGCCACCGAGGCGGCGGCCGGTCTCATCTCCGAGGACCCCGCCTACTCGAGGCTCGCCGCCCGGTTGCTGACCATCTCCATCGCCGCGGAGGCCGCCTCGCAGGGCGTTACGTCCTTCACGGAGTCGGTCGCGGTCGGACACCGCGAGGGCCTCGTCGCCGACCGGACCGCCGAGTTCGCGCGGATCCACGCGGCCCGCCTGGACGCCCTGGTCGACACCGGCGCCGACGACCGCTTCGGCTACTTCGGTCTGCGCACCCTGCACAGCCGGTACCTGCTCCGGCACCCCATCACCCGCAAGGTCATCGAGACGCCCCAGCACTTCATGCTGCGCGTCGCCGCCGGTCTCGCCGAGGACGACACCGCCCGCGCACTGGACGAAGTCGCCGCGCTCTACGGGCTCATGAGCCGCCTCGACTACCTCCCCTCCTCCCCCACGCTCTTCAACTCCGGCACCCGGCACCCTCAGATGTCGTCCTGCTACCTCCTCGACTCCCCGCTCGACGAGCTGGACTCCATCTACGACCGCTACCACCAGGTCGCCCGTCTCTCGAAGCACGCCGGCGGCATCGGCCTGTCGTACTCCCGTATCCGCTCCCGGGGTTCGCTGATCCGCGGCACCAACGGCCACTCCAACGGCATCGTCCCGTTCCTGAAGACCCTCGACGCCTCCGTCGCCGCGGTGAACCAGGGCGGCCGGCGCAAGGGTGCGGCCGCGGTCTACCTGGAGACCTGGCACTCCGACATCGAGGAGTTCCTGGAGCTGCGCGACAACACCGGGGAGGACGCCCGCCGTACGCACAACCTGAACCTCGCGCACTGGATCCCGGACGAGTTCATGCGCCGGGTCAACGCCGACGAGCCGTGGAGCCTCTTCTCCCCGTCGGACGTGCCCGAGCTGGTCGACCTGTGGGGCGACGAGTTCGAGGCGGCGTACCGGAAGGCCGAGGCCGCCGGGCTCGCCAAGAAGACCATCCCCGCCCGTGACCTGTACGGCCGCATGATGCGCACCCTCGCGCAGACCGGCAACGGCTGGATGACCTTCAAGGACGCCGCCAACCGCACCGCCAACCAGACGGCCCTGCCGGGCCATGTCGTCCACTCCTCCAACCTCTGCACGGAGATCCTGGAGGTCACGGACGACGGGGAGACGGCGGTCTGCAACCTGGGGTCCGTGAACCTGGGTGCCTTCGTGGACCTGGTCCGTCGGGACATCGACTGGGAGCGGCTCGACGACACCGTCCGCACCGCGGTCACCTTCCTGGACCGCGTCGTCGACATCAACTTCTACCCGACCGAGCAGGCTGGCCGGTCGAACGCCAAGTGGCGGCCGGTGGGCCTGGGTGCGATGGGCCTCCAGGACGTCTTTTTCAAACTCCGCCTCCCCTTCGACTCGCCCGAGGCCAAGGCGCTCTCCACGCGTATCGCCGAGCGCATCATGCTCGCCGCGTACGAGGCCTCCACCGACCTCGCCGAGCGGAGCGGCCCGCTGCCGGCCTGGGAGAAGACCCGTACCGCCAAGGGTGTCCTGCACCCCGACCACTACGGCGTCGAGCTGACCTGGCCGGAGCGCTGGGCCGCGCTGCGGAGCCGTATCGCCACGACCGGCATGCGCAACTCCCTGCTGCTGGCCATCGCGCCCACCGCCACCATCGCGTCGATCGCCGGTGTCTACGAGTGCATCGAGCCGCAGGTCTCCAACCTGTTCAAGCGCGAGACGCTCTCCGGCGAGTTCCTCCAGGTCAACTCGTACCTGGTGGCGGAGTTGAAGAAGCTCGGCGTGTGGGACGCCCGCACCCGTGAGGCGCTGCGCGAATCCAACGGGTCGGTGCAGGACTTCGCCTGGATCCCCGCGGACGTACGGGCCCTGTACCGCACGGCGTGGGAGATCCCGCAGCGTGGCCTGATCGACATGGCGGCGGCGCGCACCCCGTTCCTCGACCAGTCCCAGTCCCTGAACCTCTTCCTGGAGACGCCGACCATCGGCAAGCTCTCCTCGATGTACTCGTACGCCTGGAAGCAGGGCCTGAAAACGACGTACTACCTGCGTTCGCGCCCGGCGACCCGTATCGCCCGTGCCGCCCAGGGCCAGGCGCAGCCCGAGAAGACCATCCCCGTCCAGCAGGTCGCCGAGCCCGACGCCGTCGCCTGCTCCCTGGAAAACCCCGAGTCCTGCGAGGCCTGCCAGTAATGACCGCCCGTAACTCCAATCTCCTCGACCCGGGCTTCGAGCTCACCCTGCGCCCCATGCGCTACCCGGACTTCTACGAGCGCTACCGGGACGCGATCAAGAACACCTGGACCGTCGAGGAGGTCGACCTCCACTCGGACGTCGCCGACCTGGCGAAGCTGTCCGAGGGTGAGCAGCACATGATCGGCCGGCTGGTCGCGTTCTTCGCGACGGGCGACTCGATCGTCGCGAACAACCTGGTGCTGACGCTGTACAAGCACATCAACTCCCCGGAAGCGCGCCTGTACTTGAGCAGGCAGCTCTTCGAGGAGGCCGTGCACGTCCAGTTCTATCTGACGCTGCTCGACACCTACCTCCCCGACCCGGAGGACAGGGCGGCGGCCTTCGACGCCGTCGAGAACATCCCGTCCATCCGCGAGAAGGCCGAGTTCTGCTTCAAGTGGATCAACGAGGTCGAGAAGCTGGAGCGGCTGGAGACCAAGGCCGACCGGCGTCGCTTCCTGCTCAACCTGATCTGCTTCGCGGCGTGCATCGAGGGTCTGTTCTTCTACGGTGCCTTCGCGTACGTCTACTGGTTCCGCAGCCGGGGCCTGCTGCACGGCCTGGCCACCGGCACCAACTGGGTGTTCCGCGACGAGACGATGCACATGTCCTTCGCCTTCGACGTGGTCGACACCGTCCGCAAGGAGGAGCCGGAGCTCTTCGACGACGAGCTCCAGCAGCAGGTCACCGACATGCTGAGGGAGGCCGTCGAGGCCGAGCTCCAGTTCGGGCGCGACCTGTGCGGTGACGGCCTCCCGGGTATGAACACCGAGTCGATGCGGCAGTACCTGGAGTGTGTCGCCGATCAGCGTCTGACGCGGCTCGGCTTCGCTCCGGTGTACGGCTCCGAGAACCCCTTCTCCTTCATGGAGCTCCAGGGTGTTCAGGAGCTGACCAACTTCTTCGAGCGGCGTCCCTCGGCGTACCAGGTGGCGGTGGAGGGCACCGTCGACCTGGACGAGGACTTCTGAGCCTCGGCCTCGTCGCGTTCCTGGGCCTCCCTGATCTGACGGTCGATGCGCCGGTCGCGCGCCGCGCCGATCAGTGACGGGAGGACCAGGAGCACGAACATCCCGAGGACGGCGATCATGGCGAGCAGTGTCTGTGCCTGTTCCGTAGTCATGACACCACTGTCGCTCCGGACACTCCTTACGAACAGTGGCAGGACTGCCGCACACCCTCGATTTACTGCCACATCCGAGGCACACTGGCAACATGCTCAAAAACGTCGCCGCCGTCCTCCTCGACGGTGTACACCCCTTTGAACTGGGCGTCGTCTGCGAGGTCTTCGGCATCGACCGCAGCGACGAGGACCTGCCCAGGTACGACTTCGCCGTCGTCTCGGCGGAGGGGCCGACGCTGGGCACGCATGTCGGCGGGCTCTCCGTCTCCACGCCGTACGGCCTGGAGCGGCTGGAGGAGGCCGACCTGATCGCCGTGCCGGCGGGGAGCGACTACGTCACCCGCGACTATCCGCCCGAGCTGCTGGACGCCCTGGTCAGGGCCGTCGAGCGGGGCGCGCGGGTGCTCAGCGTGTGCTCCGGGGTCTTCGTGCTGGGCGCGGCCGGGCTGCTCGACGGGCGGCGGTGCAGTGCGCACTGGCGGCACGCCGACGAACTGTCCCTACGGCATCCGCGGGCGGCGGTCGAGCCCGACGTGCTCTACGTCGACGAGGGCCCGGTGATCACCAGCGCCGGCACGGCCGCCGGAATCGACGCCTGTCTGCACATCGTGCGGCAGGAGCAGGGGCCCGAGGTCGCCAACAAGATCGCCCGGCGCATGGTGGTGCCGCCGCACCGGGACGGCGGGCAGGCCCAGTACATCGAGCGCCCGCTGCCCCGTTCCCAGTGCGACACGGTCGGCGAGGTGCTGGCCTGGATGGAACGGCACCTGGACGAGGACCTCACCGTCGAGCAGCTCGCCGAGCGCGCGCTCATGTCCCCGCGCACCTTCGCCCGCCGCTTCCAGCAGGAGACCGGCACGACTCCCTACCGGTGGATCCTGCGCCAACGGGTGCTGCTGGCACAGGAGTTGCTGGAGGCGACGGACGAGACGGTGGACTCGATCGCGGGTCGAACGGGGTTCGGGACGGCGGCCGCGCTGCGCCACCAGTTCGTACGGGCCCTGGGCACGACTCCGAACGCGTACCGAAGGACGTTCCAGGGCCCCAGTGCGGCGTAAGTCCTCCTCTCGGCACTAGTCCCTCGGCACCGGCCTCAGCAGCAGCTTGTTCGGGCGCAGCGTGATGCCGACGCGGGTCGCGTCCTGGGAGCCCGCGACCTGCTCGAAGCGGTACTTGGTGGCCAGCGCCGCCGTGATCAGCGTCAGCTGCGCCATCGAGAAGTGGTCGCTCGGGCACTTGCGGTTGCCGACACTGAAGGGGCTCATGGCGTATTTCGGCACGTCCTTGACGCGTTCCGGGAGCCAGCGGTCGGGGTCGAAGTCGAGGTTGTCGGCATACGACTTCTCGTCACGCTGGATCGCGTAGGGGCTGTAGACGATGTCCGCCCCGGCCGGAATGCGATAGCCACCGAGTGAGGTATCGATCACTGCCCGTCGCGTGAGAATCCAGACCGCGGGGCGCAAACGCATCGCCTCCACGACGACATTGTTCGTGTGCCTGAGGCTACGGACATCCGCAAATGCCACGGGCCGTCCGCCGGTGACAGATTCGACCTCCGCGCACACCTTGTCGGCGTGTTCCGGATGTTCCGCGAGCACATGCAGCAGCCACATGATCGTGGAGGCCACGGTTTCACTGCCCGGGGTGACAATCGCGACGACCTGGTCGTGGATCTCCTGTTCCCCGATGGGGTCGCCATTCTCGTCCTTCGCCTCCAGCAATGCCGTCAGCAAATCGTCCGGCCTTTGACCAGATGCCCGGCGTTCGGCGACGATCTCGTCGACCAGGAGATGCAAATCGGCCAGCGCCCGGTTGAATTCGCGGTTGGGCGGGAGAGGCAGCTTGTACAGCGGCCCGAGGGGGACCACCATCCGCCGGTACATGCCCCGGAAGACGGTCGCGAGCGCGTTGCACAGCCGCTCGGCCCGCTCGTCCATGTACTCGCCGCGCAGCAGACAGCGGGCGGCGATGCGCACGGCTATCCGGAACGACTCGGAGGTGCAGTCGACGGTCTCGCCGGGCTTCCAGCGCTCGGTCAGCGCATGCGCCTCCTCCTCCATGATCGGCCCGTACGCGGGGATCGCGTCGAGCCGGAAGGCGGGCTGGATGGTGCGCCGCTGACGCCGGTGCCGGGTGCCGTTCGCGGTGGCCACGCCCTCCTTGCCGAGCAGGCCTTCCAGGGACTCCCACAGCGGCCCGTCGATCTTGAAGTCGGTGCTCAGCGCCATGGCGCCGGTGAGCTCCGGGGTGGTGACGGCGTACACCGTCTTCGGGCCGAGCTTCAGGCGTACGACATCTCCGTGGTCCCGGAGCGCGGCCATGAAGGCCAGGGGATCTCGGACCAGCTTCCAGCCATGGCCGAGAAGTGGAACTCCTCCGCCCGCGAGGGGCGGTTCACGCAACTCCGAAGCCTCACGGGGCTGGGCTTCGGGGTGGACGGACTCGACGGTCATTTCTCACCTGCCGCTTCGTTGTTGACGTACGGGGGCGTGGACCGGTCGTCCCAGCTGTCGACCATGTAACGGCCGGACTCGTGGTGGAACCAGTAGACCGAGCTGAACCAGTTGCGCATATTGCTGACACAGGCCCGCACCGCGGCGCTGAGTTCCTTTCCGCGCAGCGTGCCGTCGGACAGGGAGTCGGCGAATTCCAGAGCGTCGTGCTCGGCGTCGAGGAAATCGGATATGCAGGTCTCGACGCGTTGCTTCAGCTCCGTCACCGTCTCTTCCAGAGTCAGCCCCTCGTGTTTGATGAGACTGATTCCGAGATTGTGCACCTCATCGCCCGCTATTTCCTTCGGAAGCGAGCAGAGGTCGTTGTACCAGGCGGCGAATTCCTGGCTCAGTAACGCCGCCCGCCGATATGCCGGATGCCTGCGCACGCCGTCCGGGAGTTCCAGCTCGGCGCTCGGCTCCAGCAGATCGGTCCAGATCCAGTGCGCGAAGGTGAGCCGACGCAGTGCGAGGTATTCATCGACGGTCGGGATGATTCCTTCGGTGCGGTTGCGGAATTCCCGGTCGTACGCCTCGATCACCGCGTGGAAGTGACGGGCGAAGCGGGTGTTCCAGGTGCGGGGCAGGAACGAGTACAGCCGCACCATGCTGTCCGCGAACCCCGCGACCAGCGCGTCCCCGTGGTGCAGATGCTCCTCGGGGGAGTCGAGGGCCGCGTGCAGCCGGAACCTCAGCCGCCGCCAGGCGGACGGGCGGTAGTGGACGATGTCGCGGTCGTGCCGGTCGTCCCAGACGAAGAACCACGCGCTGTAGTCCGCAATCGCCTGGAGCACCTCGTCGGGGGCGCCAATGTAGTACCCCGCCATGAGGTCGGTGTAGCAAAGGCCGTCGGCATATTCTTCGACCTTGTCGGCCGGCATCAGCCGCTTTTCCAGCAGCCAGGTACGGGTCTTCTCCTGGAGCCGGGGCCAATATGGATGGAGTTGCCTGGGAAACGCTGCTTCGATCACCGGAAGAGAGAGCGATGGTGGTACCTGGACCGCCGTCGGTGTCGATGTGGTGCTGTGTGAGAAAGCATGCACGAACAAACCCCTCTCAGCCGCCAGTTGTACACGCCCCTCCCGCTGTGCCGGGCGTGCGCCGTTGCGTATCCCCGCACTTACATTCAGCACCACAACTGTCCGTTCTGGGAACGGATTTGCTTCATTCACTACCCCACAGTGCCGAGAATCTCCCCCTATGTGACTGGTTCTGGATCACAACCTGCGTGTATGGGATCGAACGTGCGACGGACATGCGAACGGCGCCTGGTCAGGATGGGGAAGCTGAACAGACGCCGTGCGCAAGGGTCATGTGGGGTTTTCCGGCAGACCTCAGTCGTTCGCGACGACGGGGTAGCGGGGCTCGTTCTCGGCCATCTGACGGAGCGCGTCCTTGCGCTCCCGCTTGGAGAGACGGTCGATGTAGAGGTAGCCGTAGAGGTGGTCCGTCTCGTGCTGCAAACACCGAGCGAAGTACCCGGTGCCGCGCACCTTGATCGGGTTGCCCTTCTCGTCCTGCCCGGTCACCTCGGCGTAGTCGGGGCGGGCCAGCGGGGCATACGCCGTCGGCACGGACAGGCAGCCCTCGTTGCTGTCGTCCAGGCTGCGCCGGTCGGCGGGCAGCTCGACGAGCTTGGGGTTGCAGACGACACCGACGTGCCGGACGCCCTGGTCGTCCTGGCAGTCGTAGACGAAGACCTTCTGGTCGACGCCGATCTGGTTGGCGGCCAGGCCCACGCCCTCGGCGGTGCGCTGCGAGGCGAACATGTCCGCCACCAGCTGGTCCAGCTCCGCGCCGAACTCGGTGACGTCCTTGCACTCCTTGTGGAGGACCGGGTTCCCGACGACGGTGATCGGCCGCGAGGTGCCGCGCTCACGCCAGGCGTTCTCGCGCTCCTCCGTGTCCTCGGTGTCGACGACGAACCCCTCGTCGTCCACGGGGAGCACGCCCGCGTGCTGCTGCTCGGTGTCCTGCTGGGCCATGACCGACGTATGCCTTCCTGCACAAGAAAAGAGGGTGTGATGCTGATACAGGGTACGGGGAGCGCCCCTTCAGGGGCGCGGGGCTCTGTCGATATGCGGCTCCGCCGCGGGGCGCGACCAGCCACGACGAGCCCGCAGTCGGCCGCGATGCCTAGCAAACCTCTTCGAGATCCCGCCAATCCCGCGAATCCGGGCTGTCCGCAACCCACCCGTCCAACAACCCCCGAACCAGCGAAGCCGGCGCGGCCACCCCGCACTCCCGCTCCGGCACCCACAGCTGCCCGTCCGTCCGATGCCCCAGCGGCCCGGGGTGACCCGGTTCACTGTGATCGTGCGGATCCAGGTGGTCCCCGTCACCCTCGTCGGACGGCATCCGCGACTCGGAGCACATCCGGCACAGCAGCCGCACGGACGACGACCAGTCCTCCGCGGCGAACCCGGCGTCCGCGGCGAGCTGCTCCAGGGCGTCCCGGTCGGCCTCCGTGGCGGCCTCCAGCAGCACCACCCACGTCGGCACCGGCGAGGGCGCCCACAGCTCGATCTCGTCGAAGACGGGGTAGGCGTGCCCGGCGGACGTGGTCCGCTCCCCGTGCGGCACTCCGTCGTGCAGCGCGACCTCGCCCCAGCGCCGCCCGGACGACGGCAGCGGGATCGACAGCACCTCGATACGGGCGGGGTCCAGCCGCCGCCCCCACACGACCTCGGCCTCCCCCTCGGGGGACAGCCGTACGGCCGCGCTGCCCAGGTCCATCCCGACCGGCTCACCGGACGCGGTCGCACCGCCGGGCACCCGCAGCCCGTACGCCTGCCAGGCCCGCCGGGCCAGCGGCCAGTCCTGCAGGGCGGTGGCCGCGATGCCGACGTTCCACCAGTCGGGCGCGCCGGTCTCCCGGTCGAGCAGCGCGACGGCACGCAGTCCGGCCGCGCGGGCCTGCTCCCAGTCGTGCCGGAACTTGTGCAGCAGCGCGAGGTTGAACCAGGACTCCGAAAGCCAGGGCTCCAGATCGGCGGCACGTGTCAACAGCGCGCCCGCGTCCTCGTACCGGCCGTCGCCGATGAGCGTGAACGCCCGGTCGGTGGCCTGCCGCCAGGAGGCGGAGGGCCGGTGCCGTCCCTTGCCGAAGATCCTCACGATTCCCGCCTGCCAGTTCCGTGGAGTGGGCTGGCTAGTGCTCGCCCCCGGACACACTCTCATTCGCATCCAACCACGTACGGCTGGAAGGGCGCTCATTACCCATGGGTTACCCAGCCACAGGGGATGTCAGACAGTCTCTGGCCAGCACCCGTGCGAGGGATCCGACCACCTCCGGCGCATAGTCCCCGGCGGTCCCCAGCCGCAGTTCCTCCAGCGCCTTCAGCGGCCCGCCAGGACCGGCTCCCCGCGCCTTCTCCTCGTATGCGTTCACGGCCCGCACGATCCGCGCGGCGACCGGCTGCTCGGGGCAGGGATCGGCCAGCCGCTCCACGACCGTGGCGACCTGCGGATTCACCCCGGTCTGCCGTACGACGGCCCCGCCCAGCAGCGCGATCCGCCGCTGCTCCTCGACGGGCAGCACGGCGGTGGCCCCGGCCGGCACCGGGTCGACCAGGCTGAGCTGCCCGATGTCATGCATCAGGGCCGCGTACTCCAGCACGGTGAGCTCGGCCTCGGACAGGCCCAGATCCCGCCCGACCTCCCGGCTGAGCGCGGCCACCCGCCGGGCGTGTCCGGCGGGCGTGTACCCGGCGATCTCGGTGGCCCGGGCGAGGGAGGCGATGGTCTGCCGATAGGTGGCCCGCACCGCGGCGTACCGGCGCAGGGACATCTGGGTGAGCAGCAGGGGGATCGAGAAGACGGGCAGCGCCCACAGCCCGACCACGGCGACCGCGAGCGCCATCACGGCGCCCGTCGCGCAGACGGCCGACCCGATCCCGAGCGTCGCCCGCAGCTCGTCCCGCAGCAGCGGCCCGAAGGGCCACCGGGTGCGGGAGTGCGCCAGCGCGGCGGTGAGCAGGGCGCCGCACAGGGTGGTGAGGGCGAGGATCGCGAGCAGCAGCAGGGCGTAGGCGGTGCCCCAGCCGTGGAACGTGCCCTGGTTGTACAGGGGTTGGAAGCAGATGGCGGCGAAGCCGACGGTGAGCACGCGCCGGGCGAGATGGTCGAGCACGGGCCGCCCGCGCGCGATGTGCGGCACGCTGCCGAGCAGCGAGGCGGCCAGGACGACGGCGACGACCTGCACGACACCGTGCCGGGTGGGCTCCCCGCCCATCTCCCCCAGCAGGGCGTACGACAGTGCGGCGGCGGCCCCGAGCGGTGCGACCTCCCTGCCCTCCGCGCCGGTCCAGCGGGTGAGCTCGCCCAGGGCGACGAGGGCCCCGAAGGCGATCGCGGTGCCGCGTTGTTCGAGGCCGCTCCCCAGGGTGCCGGCCAGACAGACGGCGGCGAGGAGGGCCGCGCAGGCGTGGATCAGGGTGAGAAGCAGGGGCGGCCGCGGCCGCGGGGCGCTCATCGGCGCGCTCCCGGGGCGCTGGAGAGCGGCGGGCGGGAGACGGGCGTACGGGCCTCGTCGGCCGTCACGGCGGGATGCCAGCCGTACTGGCCCACGGCCCGGGCGAGAGCCGTGACCATCCGGGGGTCGAACTGCGAGCCCGCGCACCTCTCCAGCTCCCGCAGGGCGACGGACACGGGCCGGGCCCGCGAGTAGGACCGGGTGGAGGTCATCGCGTCGAACGCGTCCGCGACCGCCACCACCCGGGCCGGCTCCGGAATCTGGTTGCCCCTCAGCCCGTAGGGGTAGCCGCTCCCGTCCAGCCGCTCATGGTGGTGCAGTACGGCGGCCCGGGCCTCGCCGAGGAAGGAGATACCCCGGACCATCTCGTGGCCGTACTCGGGATGCAGCTCGATCACCCGCCGCTCCTCGGGCGTGAGCGGCCCGTCCTTGCGCAGCAGCCGGGTGGGCACGCCCAGTTTTCCCACGTCGTGCAGGATCCCGGCGAACCGCACCACCTCGACGCGGTCGTCGTCCATGCCCAGCTCGCGCGCGATCATCATCGAGGCCTGCCCGACCCGCTCGCTGTGCCCGCGGGTGTAGCCGTCCTTGATGTCGACGGCCTGGACGAGCGCCCGGATGGTCGCCTGGTGCGCGGCGCGCTCCCGGTGGTACTGGGCGAACACCCACCACGACACACACATCGGCAGCAGCACGAGCAGCGCGGCGACCGGACCGTACGGGCTGCGCCACAGCACGGCCATCATCAGCCCGGCCAGACCATGGACGACGAGGGGCGCGAGCGAGCGCAGGAACAGCCCCCGCCAGGCGCGCCGCACGGGCAGGCGCTCGGCGAAGGCGCGGATGCCGCCGTCCAGCGCGGTCACGACCAGGCAGAACGCCAGGACCGCGCCCCCGGCCGGAATCAGCGCATAGGGGAAGTGGCCGGACACCACGACGTCCCGCCCGCCCAGTTCCCCGTGCACCCTGGCCGCCGCCCAGACGGCCACGGCGAGCTGGGCTGCCCGCCAGATCCGCCGTGTCCACAGCGGCCGTTGCCCGGCCGGCGACAGCAGGGCACCCGGCACCGCGACCAGTGCGGCGGCGGACGGAGACAGCAGAAAGGCGCCGGCGAGCAGGACGGGATAGAAGGTGCCGGCGAACCGCCACCGTGCGGCGACCTGCTCACCGGCCGCGTACAGCGCCGCGAGCAGGACGACCGCTCGCCAGGGCGTGGGGGCTGCGAGCAGGTGCAGGAGGCAGGCCAGGGCGCACAGCGCCACGCAGGCGACGTACACGCGAGCCCGTGCCGGTATCGCCTCCATCTGGACGCCCTCCCCCACCATGACCTGCTCAGTTCAACAGCGGAGCCTAAGTCGGCAAGAGGGGCGGCTGTGGGCCTATCACCCGCCGATTAGCACGTTCGAGTGACGACAGCCCGTTCCAGGCAGAGGTTCCGGACAAAGGTTCCCGGGAGGGGGAGTTCAGGACTCCTGGGGTGTGGCGGTCACGTCGTGCTCGGGCACCGCCTGGCCGGAGCGGATCAGGTCGAGCCGGCCCAGCACCTTGGCGCGCAGGTCGGTCGGCACGTCGTCATGTCCGCAGCACCGCTTGACCAGCTTCTTCACGGCCTGCTCAAGACCGTACTTCTCCAGGCAGGGCGAGCACTCCTCGAAGTGCTGCTCGAACTTGGTGCAGTCGGAGTCGGGCATCTCACGATCGAGGAACTCGTAGAGGTGATCGAGTACCTCACTGCAATCCGTCTCGTGCGGCTCTCCGCAGCTCATGAGCCCGAGCCTTTCGCTTCGTTCGACTCTCCGGCGCCGGCCGGGACCATCCCGCGCTCACGGGCGTAGTCCTCGAGCATGCCGCGCAGTTGACGGCGGCCCCGGTGCAGCCGGGACATCACCGTACCGATGGGTGTCCCCATGATGTCCGCGATCTCCTTGTACGCAAAGCCCTCTACATCGGCGAGGTAGACGGCGATGCGGAACTCCTCGGGGATCGCCTGGAGTGCTTCCTTCACGTCCGAGTCGGGCAGGTGGTCGAGCGCCTGGGACTCGGCGGAGCGCAGGCCGGTCGACATGTGCGACTCGGCACGCGCGAGCTGCCAGTCCTCGATCTCCTCGGCCGCGGAGCGCTGGGGTTCACGCTGCTTCTTGCGGTACGAGTTGATGAAGGTGTTGGTGAGGATCCGGTACAGCCACGCCTTGAGGTTGGTGCCCTCGCGGAACTGGTGGAAGGACGCATACGCCTTGGCGTACGTCTCCTGCACCAGGTCCTCGGCGTCGGCAGGGTTGCGCGTCATGCGCAGCGCGGCCGAGTACATCTGGTCGAGGAACTCCAGCGCGTCCCGCTCGAAGCGCGCGCTGCGCTCGGCGGTCGACTCCGTGGACGTCACCGCGCTCGTGCCCAGGCCCTCGGGCTGCTCCGCCTGGCCGTTGTCGGTCCCTGCGTCGGTACCGGGAACCGGACCCACCTCCTCAAGATTCCGGGCAGGACCGAAGCCGGTCCCACCTGAATCGGAGGATAGACGACCTGCCGTACCTGCCGCCGCTCGAATAGGAGCGGTCCGGGCCGCGTGCAGCACTGTCCAGTCCAGGTCAGTACGGCTGCTGCGGGCCGGGCAGAAGGTCGAACCCATGCGGCGGACTTCCTCTCCTACGACGTGTGCGCTGCTCGTTCGGCACCGCTGTCCGCCACAACAGAGGCCGGGTCCCCGACATTCCCGAAGCTTTACCCGAGTGACCCGACCCACTTCACGACACTGTCGGTGACGATCGCCACGGCCTCGTCCTGATTGAGGGGCGCCCGCTTGGGCACGGCGAACCCGTGATCGCCGTACGGCACCTCGATCAGTTCGTAGTCCCCGTCCGGGAACTCCTCCGGCTTGCCGAACGGATCGTTGCCGCCCTGTACGACGAGGGTGGGCACCCCGGCCCCGAGCAGCTCCTCGGCGCGGGACTTCTCGGGCTTGCCCGGCGGGTGGAGGGGGAAGCTGAGGGCGAGGACGGCATGGGCGCCCAGTTCGACGGCCGTACGGCAGGCGACGCGGGCCCCGGCGCTGCGGCCGCCGGAGATCACGGGCAGCCCGGGCGCGGTGAGTGCGGGCCAGACGCCGCGCCAGCCGACGTCGAGGGTCTTCGGAGCGGGCGCCACCTTCTTGCCGGCCACCCGCCAGGGCTGCTCGACCAGGGCGACGGTCACGCCGTGGGCCGGGAGGACCGAGGCCAGCGCCTTCAGATCCCGGGCCCCGATGCCACCGCCGGCGCCGTGGCTCACGGCCAGCACGAGCCTGGCCTGCCGCGCCGGGTGCCAGGTGATGCGGGCGTCACCCGCGTCCGTACCGATGGTCTCTGTCGTCACGTCTGGCTCGTTCACGTCTGACTCGTTCACGTCTGACTCGTTCACGTCTGACTCGTTCGTCACGTCAGAAGAGTGTGCCCTCTTCGGGGCCGTCCAGCTCCTTCAGCAGCTCCGGGCCGTTGTTGCGGACGTTGCTGACCATCGTGGAGACGGGGTAGGCGCGCATCAGCCCGGCAGGCGGCGGGGCGAGCAGCGAACGCAGTTCCTCCTGGTCCGTCCGGGCCGGATCGAGCCAGGCGTCCCAGCGGTCCGGGGTCAGCATCAGCGGCATCCGCGGGTGGATGTCGTGCAGCGAGTTCGGGCCCTCGGCGGGCGCGACGGCCAGCGGGGTCGTCTCCGCCTCCGTGGTGATGACGGAGCAGGTCACCCACCAGGCCTGGGGGTGCTCGTCGGGCAGCGTCCGGTCCCGCCAGAACTCGTACAGCCCCGCCATGGCGAACACTGTCCCATCGGCGGGCAGCACGAAGTACGGCTGCTTGCGCGGCCGTTTCCGCTTCCCCTCGACCTCCAGGTCCCGCTCCTGCGTGCCGGTGACCCACTCGTAGTAGCCGTCGGCGGGGATGATGCAGCGCCGGGAGGTGAAGGCCCGCCGGTACGACGGCTTCTCGTGCACGGTCTCCGCGCGCGCGTTGATCATCTTGAAGGCGCTCTCGGGGGTCTTGGACCAGCTGGGCACCAGCCCCCACTTCAGCTTGCGCAGCTGCCGAACCGGACGCGGGTCGTGGACGTCTTTCAAGGGACGGTCGAGGACGACGTGAACTTCCTTGGTCGGAGCCACGTTGTAATCCGCATCGAGGGTCTCCTCGGGCTCCCACTTCTCGATCTCAAAGATTCCTGCGAGATCCTCGGCCCCACGACTGGCTGCATACCTTCCGCACATACGTGCCACACTGCCAGATTCCATCCGACCACAGGGAGCCACCGCCTTACATGGACAGCACCGCATCCGCCTCGCTCGCCTCCCTCTGGGACGAGGTCGCCGGGACGCAGCCCGACCCGGACCTCTGGGTGGTGATCGCCGCCCTGGTCGCCGCACTCGCCGTGGTCGTCCCGCACGGCCTGTGGCGCATCTCGCGCAACGCCATCACCATCGCCCACGAGGGCGGCCACGGCCTGGTGGCCCTGCTGACCGGCCGGACCCTGACCGGCATACGCCTGCACTCCGACACCAGCGGCCTCACCGTCAGCCGCGGCAAACCGCACGGCCTCGGCATGATCCTCACCGCGGCCGCCGGCTACACGGCTCCCCCGCTGCTGGGCCTGGGCGGCGCGGCACTGCTGGGCGCGGGCCGGATCACCCTCCTGCTGTGGCTGGCGACGGCTCTGCTGGTGGCGATGCTGGTGATGATCAGGAACGCGTACGGGGCACTGACGGTGTTCGTCGCGGGCGGCACGTTCGTGCTGGTCAGCTGGCTGACGGGGCCGCAGGTGCAGGCCGCGTTCGCGTATGTGGCGGTGTGGTTCCTGCTGGTGGGCGGGGTGAGGCCGGCGTTCGAGTTGCAGGCGAAGAGGTCGCGGGGCGGGGCGGGTGACTCGGACGCGGACCAACTTTCGCGGCTGACTCACGTCCCGGCAGGCTTGTGGCTGTTCCTGTTCCACGCGGTGTCGCTGTGTTCGCTGATAGGCGGGGGACGCTGGTTGCTGGGGGTATGACGCGCCCCGAAGGGGCAGCGTCTCCAGGGGCGCGGGGCTGTGTCATCTGCGGCTCCGCCGCGGGGCGCGACCAGCCACAACGGGGCCGCACCCGAACGACGGCCTACTTATAAAGTGAACCCATGGCCCAAAACCCCGCCGCACACACCGCCCTATGGCCCGCCCCGCACGCGAGCGGAGCCGTCGACGCCACGGTCCACGTGCCGGGGTCCAAGTCAGTCACCAACCGCGCCCTCGTCCTCGCCGCCCTGGCGAGCGAGCCCGGCTGGCTGCGCCGCCCCCTCCGCTCCCGCGACACCCTGCTGATGGCCGGCGCCCTGCGCGCGATGGGCGTCGGCATCGAGGAGGGCGTGGGCCCCGAGGGCACCGGAGAGGCCTGGCGGGTGCTCCCCGCGGGCCTGCGGGGCCCGGCCACGGTCGACGTCGGCAACGCCGGCACGGTGATGCGCTTCCTGCCGCCGGTGGCCGCGCTCGCCGACGGCTCCGTCCGCTTCGACGGCGACCCGAGGTCGTACGAGCGTCCCCTGCACGGCGTGATCGACGCCCTGCGCGCTCTCGGTGCCCGGATCGACGACGACGGCCGGGGCGCGCTGCCGCTGACGGTCCACGGCTCGGGTGCCCTGGAGGGCGGCCCGGTGGAGATCGACGCCTCGTCGTCGTCCCAGTTCGTGTCGGCGCTGCTGCTCTCCGGCCCGCGCTTCAACCAGGGCGTCGAGGTCCGGCACATCGGCTCCTCGCTCCCCTCGATGCCGCACATCCGCATGACCGTCGACATGCTGCGCTCGGTCGGCGCCCAGGTGGACACCCCGGAGTCGGGCGGCGAGCCGAACGTCTGGCGGGTCACGCCGGGCGCCCTGCTCGGCCGCGATCTGACCATCGAGCCGGACCTGTCCAACGCCCAGCCGTTCCTGGCGGCGGCGCTGGTGACCGGCGGCAAGATCCTCGTCCCGGACTGGCCGGCCCGCACCACGCAGCCCGGTGACCGGCTGCGCGAGATCTTCACCGAGATGGGCGGTTCCTGCGAACTCACCGAGTACGGGCTCGTGTTCACCGGTTCGGGTGCGATCCACGGCATCGACGTGGACCTGAGCGAGGTCGGCGAGCTGACCCCCGGTATCGCGGCGGTCGCCGCCCTCGCGGACTCCCCGTCCACGCTCCGCGGCGTCGCGCACCTGCGGCTGCACGAGACGGACCGGCTGGCCGCGCTGACCAAGGAGATCAACGAACTGGGCGGCGACGTCACCGAGACCGCCGACGGCCTGCACATCCGCCCGCGCCGGCTGCACGGCGGGGTCTTCCACACCTACGAGGACCACCGCATGGCGACGGCCGGCGCGATCCTCGGCCTCGCGGTCGAGGGCGTACGGATCGAGAACGTGGAGACGACGGCGAAGACCCTGCCGGACTTCCCCGAGCTGTGGACCGGGATGCTCGGGGCGTAGGGACTATCGCCATGCGCCGCTACGGCAAGAACACCGACGAGGACGACATCCGCAGCCGCCCGAACCGCAAGGGCAACCGGCCTCGGACGCACATCCGGCCCAAGCACGAGGACGCCGCCGAGGGCATGGTCCTCACCGTCGACCGGGGGCGGCTGACCTGCCTCGTCGAGGACCGGGTCGTGATGGCCATGAAGGCCCGCGAGCTCGGCCGCAAGGCGGCGGTGGTCGGGGACCGGGTGGCGCTGGTCGGCGACATGTCCGGCAAGAAGGACACCCTTGCGCGGATCGTGCGGATCGAGGAGCGGACGTCGGTGCTGCGCCGGACGGCCGACGACGACGATCCGTACGAGCGCGTGGTGGTCGCCAACGCCGACCAACTCGCCATCGTCACCGCCCTCGCCGACCCCGAGCCGCGGCCGCGGCTGATCGACCGCTGTCTGGTGGCGGCGTTCGACGGGGGTCTTGAGCCGCTGCTGGTGCTGACGAAGTCGGACCTGGCGCCGCCGGACAAACTCCTTGAGCTGTACGGCGATCTGGACATCCCGTATGTCGTGACCAGCCGGGAGGAGCTGGAGAACGGCGGTGCGGCGGGGCGCGTGCGGGAGCAACTGGACGGCAGGGTCACGGCGTTCGTCGGCCACTCAGGCGTGGGCAAGACGACGCTGGTCAACGCGCTGGTGTCGGTGGAACGGCGCCGGGTGACCGGCCACGTGAACGCGGTGACCGGTCGCGGCCGTCACACGACGACGTCGGCGTTGGCGCTGCCGCTGCCCGACGTGGACGGCTGGGTGATCGACACCCCGGGTGTCCGCTCCTTCGGCCTGGCCCATGTCGACCCGTCCCGTGTGATCAACGCGTTCCCCGACCTCGAATCGGGAACCGCGGGCTGCCCGCGTGCGTGCAGTCATGACGAGCCGGACTGTGCGCTGGACGAGTGGGTGGCGCAGGGCCACTCCGATCCGGCCCGGCTGTACTCACTGCGACGGCTGCTGGCCACGCGGGAGCGCACGGAAGGGGACTGACCTCCGCGTTGTTTGTCTGCCGGTGAGTCCGGTAAGGGCATAATCGCACCGAGCCGGATCCAAGCCTGACGAAGCGGTCACAGAACGTGGGGATACGGGAGGACAGCACATGGCGTGGCTGCTGGTCATCGTGGCGGGGCTGCTCGAAACCGGCTTCGCCGTCTGTCTGAAACTGTCGCACGGGTTCACCCGGCTCTGGCCGACCGTCGCCTTCTGCATCTTCGCCCTCGGCAGTTTCGGACTGCTGACGCTGGCGCTGAAGAAGCTGGACGTGGGGCCGGCGTATGCGGTGTGGACGGGGATCGGGGCGGCGGGCACGGCGATCTACGGGATGGTCTTTCTCGGGGACATCGTGTCGACGTTGAAGCTCGTGTCGATTTCCCTGGTGATCGTGGGGGTCATCGGGCTGCAGTTGTCGGGCTCGGCGCACTGAGGCGGGGTTCCTCCGGAGGCCGGGTCGGGTGAGGTCGGGTTGGAGTGGGCTGAGTCAGCTGGCCAACTGCCGGTACAGGGCGCTGCGTACGAGGTCGGTGACGCCGCCTTCGCCGGGCGGGGCGGCGACGCAGGACAGGGCCAGCCTGACGACCAGTTCGCAGGAGCGAGCCAGGTCGGGGGTGTCGGACTTGTTGATGCCGGGGCCGGAGAGGACGGCCACCGCGCGGTCGCGGACGATGGCCACGAAGTCACCGGGTGACGGGAGCGGGCCGTCGGCCCGTCGCTGGGCCGGTACGGCCGAGGAGGACGGGACGGCGGAAAGCGTGGGTGAGGGCAGGCGCTCGCCCCAGCAGCCGGTGAGCATGGCGCGGACGAGGGCGTTGTCGCGGGCGAGGCCGGCGGTCCACTCCGCGGTGGCGGTGAGGCGTTCGCGGGCGTCGCTGTGGGTGGCGAGGGCGCGGTCGACGCCGGCGAGATAACCGTCGGCTTCCCTTCTCACGAGCGCGCGGGCGAGGCCTTCCTTGCTCCCGAACTCGTTGTACAACGTCTGCCGGGACACTCCGGCTGCCGCGGCCACGTCCACCATCCGCACGGCGGACCACGACCTGCGCGCCAGTGCCGTGTAGGCGGCATCCAGCAGGGATTCCCGCGCTGCAGGCATCATCGCCTCCCGGGGACAAGCGGCTCTGCGCCCAGATTTGACGCGCACAGCGGCACTGTCAAGGGTTCGCGAAGGCACTGGGGGGCGCCAGGCGATTGCGGTGCGCGGGCCTCCGCGGGCCACGGGGGTACGCGCCCAGCCGGTCACTTGTCAGGGCGGTCCCGGCAATCTCAGCCCGTCTGGCGTTTGAGGACGAGGCCCCTTAAGGGCCGATGCGGGGGTCTGGTTAAGGGCCGATGCGGGGGTCTGTGGGCCGCAGACCCCCAGCAGCAGCCGGAACTGACAACCGTGAGCAACCCGCCCATGACGCCATGGCGCAGTAGCTCTGGCCCGACCACGACAGATAGCGTTCGTCCCATGCCGGACTACCTCGACGATCTCCGCCTCGCCCACGTCCTCGCGGACGCCGCCGACGCCACCACCATGGGCCGCTTCAAGGCCCTCGATCTCAAGGTCGAGACCAAGCCGGACATGACCCCGGTGAGCGAGGCCGACCGGGCCGCCGAGGAGCTGATCCGCGGACAGCTGCAGCGTGCCAGGCCGAGAGACGCGATCCTCGGCGAGGAGTACGGCATCGAGGGCACCGGCCCCCGCCGCTGGGTGATCGACCCGATCGACGGCACCAAGAACTACGTACGCGGCGTCCCGGTCTGGGCCACCCTCATCTCCCTGATGGAAGCGAGCGAGGGCGGCTACCAGCCGGTCGTGGGTGTCGTGTCGGCGCCTGCCATCGGCCGCCGCTGGTGGGCCGCCAAGGGGCACGGCGCCTTCACCGGCCGTAGCCTCTCCTCCGCCAGCCGTCTGCAGGTCTCCGGCGTCTCGAAGCTGACGGACGCCTCGTTCGCGTACTCCTCGCTGAGCGGATGGGAGGAGCAGGGGCGCCTTGGCGGCTTCCTCGACCTCACGCGCGAGGTGTGGCGCACGCGCGCGTACGGCGACTTCTGGCCGTACATGCTGGTCGCCGAGGGGGCGGTGGACATCTGTGCCGAGCCCGAGCTCTCCCTGTGGGACATGGCCGCCACGGCGATCGTCGTGACCGAGGCGGGCGGCACCTTCACCGGCCTCGACGGCCGCCCCGGCCCGCACAGCGGCAACGCCGCCGCCTCGAACGGCCTGCTCCACGACGAGTTCCTCGGTTACCTCAACGAGCGCTCCTGAGCGCCCCTTTGCAGCGCCCCTGAGCGCCCCCTTGTTGACCCCCTCTTTACCTGTCACTCTGAAAGTCCCCCCACTTGTGAATTTGTGAAACCGTGAACAAACGGTGCGGGGGCACTTCAGGAGGTGGCTCCATCCATGCTCGTACGTGACGCCATGAGCACCGTGGTCCTCACCATCGGCCCCACCCACACCCTTCGCCAGGCCGCCGCGCTGATGTCCGCCCGTCGGGTCGGCGCGGCCGTGGTCCACGACCCCGACGCCGGCGGTATCGGCATCCTCACCGAACGCGACATCCTCAACTCCGTCGGCCTCGGACAGAACCCGGACATCGAGCACGCCCACGACCACACCACCAACGACGTCGTGTTCGCCGCCCCGTCATGGACTCTGGAGGAGGCGGCCCGCGCCATGGCACACGGCGGCTTCCGCCATCTGATCGTCCTGGACCACGAGGAGCCCGTGGGCATCGTCTCGGTCCGCGACATCATCCGCTGCTGGGCACCCGTACGACAGCACGTGCCCGCGTAGCCCACGCGAAAGAATGGGCCGGATCCCGAAGGGGCCCGGCCCATCTCCATGCCGGATCCCCTATCCCCTACACTGGATTTCGTCTAATCTAAGCCGCACTCCAAAGTCACATCCATTCGGAATCTGGTCCTCCTGCTGTTAAGGTGTTCTCCATGAGTGACCTTCTGGAACGGCTGCGCGGACGCGGATGGCGAATGACCGCGCAGCGGCGCGTCGTGGCCGAGGTGCTCGCCGGCGATCACGTCCACCTGACGGCCGACGAGGTGCACGCCCGGGCCGTCGCCAAGCTGCCCGAGATCTCCCGGGCGACCGTCTACAACACGCTGGGCGAGCTGGTCACCCTCGGCGAGGTGCTAGAGGTCTCCACCGACAAGCGCGCGAAGCGGTACGACCCGAACGCCCACCGGCCCCATCACCACCTGGTCTGCGCCCAGTGCGGCTCGATCCGGGACGTCCACCCGACGGGCAACCCGATGGCCGACCTCCCCGACTCCGAGCGCTTCGGCTTCACGGTCTCGGACGTCGAGGTGACGTACCGCGGCATCTGCCCGAACTGCACGAAGGCCTAGCCCGCCGCCTTCCCTGAGCCCCGGCACCGGTGAGTGCCGGGGCTTTGCGCTGCCCGGGTACGAACGGGTGGGGTTCCCGAATCTGACGGTCCGTCATATGGTCAACGGCACCCACACGTCCGTTCCGCACTCCGCGAGGAGACAGAAGTGGGAGAGCCGTATCCCAAACTCAGAGCGAACGACCTGACCCGCACCTTCGGCCGAACCCCCCACACGGTCCACGCCCTCGGCCCCCTCGAACTGACCGTCGCCCCCGGCGAGTTCGTCTGTGTCGTCGGCCCCTCCGGCTGCGGCAAGTCGACCCTCCTGCGCATCGCCGCGGGCCTGCTCCGCCCCAGCACCGGCACCCTGGAGATCCGTGCCGCGAGCCCGCGACCGGCGGCGATGATCTTCCAGGACTACGGCATCTACGACTGGAAGACGGTGCGCGCGAACGTCCGCTTCGGACTGGACATCCAGCGCGTCCCCCGCCGCGAGGCGAACGCCCGCGCCGACGACTGGCTGGCCCGCATGGGCCTGTCGGACTTCGCGGACGCCTACCCGGCCGCCCTCTCCGGCGGTATGCGCCAGCGCGTGGCCATCGCCCGGGCGCTGGCGGTGGAGCCCGAACTCCTGCTGATGGACGAGCCCTTCGCGGCGCTCGACGCCCAGCTCCGCACGATCCTCCAGGACGAACTCCTCGACCTCACCCAGTCGCTGCGGACGACCACGCTCTTCATCACCCACAGCCTGGAGGAGGCGATCGTCCTGGGCGACCGCGTGCTCGTGATGTCCGCCCGCCCGGGCCGGATCATCGCCGAACACCGCCCGCCCTTCCCCCGCCCGCGCACCGGCGAGGTCCGCGCCACCCCCGAGTTCACCGCCCTGCGCAGCGAACTGTGGGACCTGCTGCGGAAGGAGGCGGTCCCGGCATGACGACGCTCACGAAGCCGCCCGCCGACTCGGTCCTGATCCGCCGCCCCGGCCCGCGGGAGCTCCACCCGGCCCGCACCCACCGCCGCAGGCGCGCGCTTGAGGTGTCCCTGGCGCTCGCCGTCCCCCTCGTCCTCCTCCTGCTGTGGCAACTGGCGGCCGCCCAGGCCTGGATCGACGACCGCGTCTACCCGGCCCCGTCCACGATCCTCGCCGACGGCTGGGACCGGGCCGCGGCCGGCGACCTGTGGCCGGACGTGTGGGCCACCTTGAAGCGTGTCCTCGCGGGCTACGCGGCCGGCACGGCGGCGGGCTACGCCCTGGGCCTCCTGATGGGCTCCCTCTCGCTGGTACGAGCCGCGCTGGAACCACTCCTGGACGCGCTGTACGTCGTACCGAAACTGGCCCTCCTGCCCATCTTCCTGAACATGTTCGGCCTGGGCGAGGGCCCGCAGGTGGCGTTGGTGGCGGCCACGGTGTTCTTCTTCGTCTGGATCTCCACCATGTCCGCGGTCATGTCCATCCCCTCCGGCCACCGTGACGCGGGCCAGGTCTTCGGCGCCTCCCGGTGGCAGATGTTCCGCCACGTCCTGCTTCCGGCGTCACTCCCGTCCGTCCTGGTGGGCGCGCGCATCGCGGCCGGGGTCGCGGTCCTGGTCATCGTCGCCTCGGAGCAGATCGCCGCGACGAACGGCCTGGGCCATCTGATCTTCGACTCGCGCGCGCTGTTCCAGAACGACGTGATGTTCGTCGGCATCGTCTGCGTCGCGGTCCTGGGAGTCCTCTTCTCCGAACTGATCCGCTTCGCGGGCCGCCTGCTCACCCCCTGGGCACCGCGGGACCGAGGAAGGGGCCAGTCATGAGGAAGGGGCCAGCATGAGGAAGGGGCCAGTCATGAGAAGGAGGAGCCGAGGCCCGAGCCGGGCCTGTGTCGTCCTCATCGCCGCAGGAGCACTGCTGACGTCGGCGGCCTGCTCATCGCCGTACGAGAAGGACTCCTCGTCGAAGGCCGGCGCGGGCGAGCGCACCATCCGCCCGGTCGAGGGGTGCGGTACGACGTCCTGGACGGACCCGAAGGACCTCTCCGCGAACCGCACACCGGCCCGCTGCCGGCCCAGCGCCCCTCCCCCACAGCCGCTGTCCGAGCCCCGCGAGCTGACGATCGCGACGGGAACGCTGAGCGCCGAGTACGTGGCTCCGCTGCAAGTCGCCCTCGACAAGGGCGAGTTCAAGAAGGAGGGCCTGGACGTCACGCTCAAGGTGCTGCCGACGCCGGACGCGCTTCCCCTGCTGGCCAAGGGGGACATCGACGCCCTGTGGGCGGCCCCGGAGGCCGCGGTCATGAACGGCATCAAGGGCGGCTTCGACATCAAGTGGGTCGCGGGCAACTTCTCGCCCGACCCGGACTCGAAGAGCGGCCTGTGGGTGCGCCTGAAGGACGGCGACACCGCGAACCGCGTCGCCATGGCCGGCCGCAAGCTGGGCACGATGATCGGCAAGGGCTCGGTCATCGCGTACCCCATGGAGAGGGCCCTGGAGAAACACGGCGGCGGCCTGGCCGACATCCAGTACCAGCAACTGGGCTCGGCAGACGTCCTCACAGCCCTCCAGAACGGCGGCGTCGACTCCGCATGGCTCCTCGACCCGGTCTGGCGCAAGGTGGACGGCAAGCGGGGCTACGCCTTCCTGGGCGGCCAGCCGCCGGGCGAACCCCTGGGCGGCATGCTGTACGGCCGCACGCTACTGGGCGACGACGTGGACGCGGGCGTGGCCCTGCTGAGGGCCTACATCCGCACCGTGAACACCTACTTCGCGTCGGACTACAAGCAGGATGCAAGCTTCGTCACCTACCTCGCCGAGCTCCTCAAGGCGGAGAAGTCCATCCTCGAATCCACCCCGTCCCTCCGCATGGACTGGGAAATCCGCGCCGGCACGACAACCCGCCTCCAGTCCGCCTACGACTCCCAGGGCGTAGGGGAAGGAAGCCCGCTACCGGAATCGCGAACGGTCGACCGCGCCCTGTACGAAGAGGCGGTGGGCCACCTCATGACTCACGAATGACTCACGACGCGGCTCGGTCACGGTAGTAGTCGGCGAGGGCGGTGAACGCGGCCTTCGGCTCCCATGGCAGGTCGGGGTAGCTGGCTCCCGGGCGGTCTTCGAGGACCTTGACGATGCCGTAGCTGGCCAGGTCCAGGTCCTCACGGGGGTCGCCGTCGGGGCGGTGCGGGTAGTCGTGGAGGGCGAAGGTGAACACGAAGGCGCTGTCGATGCCCCCGGCGTCGAATGCCTCCAGCAACTCGCACAGATACCTGGCCTGACCGGCCTCGTCGCGGACATACTCCCCGTCCAGCCGGAGAGGGGCACGGGTGTCCTCGTCATGCTCGACGATCTCCAGACCGCGGGCACCCCTGTCGCCCGCACCGCGGTAGCCGGCCGCGCCGAACTCGGTGATCGCGACCGGCTTTCCCTGCGCGACGAGGTTGCGGACGCCTTCGGCGAATCGATCGGCGATCTCGGCCGATCGGTAGAGGTCCATGGAGATGAAGTCGAAGGGAGCCCAGTCGACGCCCTCAAGCGGTACGGCCGCATAGGTCACCTCACCGCCGAACCGCTCACGGACGAGGGCCACGGCCTTGCCGAGGAAGTCGTTGACGCGTGCGCCGACTTCGGCGATGTGCTCGCGCACGCGATGCGGTTGACTCAGCAACGCGACCCGTTCGTCCGTGCTGTCGCCGGGCAGGAATCCCTTGTTCATCAGGCTCAGTTCGGCGCCGGCGACGAAGACGACATCGGCTCCTCGCCGCCTGAGCCGCTCCGCACGCTCGGCGCAGTCGGCGAACAGCGCCAGCATCTCGTCGGTGGTCAGTTCAAGCGGGTAGGGCGAGAACCAGACCTCCAGGCCGAGGTCGGCGGCATACCCCGCCGCCAGCTCGATCCGCTCCGGATCACCGCCCATGACACGGACTGCGTTGCAGTGCAGGTCGTCGCGGATGATCCGCAGCTCGCGCCTGACCACCTCCGCATCGAAGCGACCGCGGCCGACGGCTCCGTTGTAGACGAAGCCGGTGTCGTAGCTGATACCTCTGGCGCGCATGCGTCGGATCCCTTCCACGCAGATTGCTTACGGTACGTTCAGTACCCTAATTGCCTGGTGGTCTGGACGGCAATGAAAATGGGAAGGTACGAGCAGTACCGAACCCCCGAGAAGGTGTCATGGCAGAGAAGCCGACGGGACAGTCAGGCGCCGGACAGATGCGGCGACGCGGAGCCGCCCTGGAGGAGGCGATTCTGCGAGCCGCGGTGGATGAGCTCACCGAGTCCGGATACGCCGGGCTGACGATGGACAAGGTCGCCGCCCGCGCCGGCACCAACAAGAACGCGCTCTACCGCCGCTGGCCGAACCGCCTCGCGCTCGGCATCGCCGCCTACAGGCATCTGGCGACGACGGTCCAGCCGCCCGACACGGGCACACTGCGCGGCGACGCCCTGGAGTGGCTCCGCCAGGCGAACCGCTACTGGAGCTCCCCTCTCGGGGCGATCCTGCGGGAGCTGCTCGCCGCCGCCGGCGGCGCGCCGGAACTCCTGGCGCAACTCCAGGATCAGTCCTCCGACAGCGCCGCCGCTCCCTGGCTGACCATCCTGGGGCGCGCGGTCGCCCGCGGTGAGGCCTCCCCCGAAGCACTCCATCCACAGGTCGCCACCGTGGCGATGGTCCTGCTGCGCAACGAGTTCGTCGTACGCGGGGTCCCCGCCGCTCCCGACGACGTGCTCGTGGAGATCGTCGACGAGGTGTACCTGCCGCTGGTGCGCGGCCGAGGCATGCCGCCGGCCTGAGGCGGAGCGACCACAGGCGCAACACGACTTAGGGCCGGAACCCTCATCGGTTCCGGCCCTAGGCCTTCAGTAGCGGGGACAGGATTTGAACCTGCGACCTCTGGGTTATGAGCCCAGCGAGCTACCGAGCTGCTCCACCCCGCGTCGGTAAACGCAACATTACGTCAACACCTCAGGCAGAGGCAAATCGCTTCCCCGCGGACGCCTGTCCAGGCATTTCAGCAGGTCCGGCGTCTGAGGACGAGGTCCCACCGCCCCGATCCCCCACCCAGGCGTCATGGTGAAGCGAGGGGCGACGTCCCGGCGCAGGCATTTCAGCCCGTCCGGCGTTTGAGGACGAGGCCCCTTAAGGGCCGAAACGGGGGTCTAGGGGCGGAGCCCCCAGAAAGGGCCCGGGGTCGAAGGGGCAGAGCCCCTGGGGGATGGGACGGGTAGGGGCGGCGGGGGCGAGAACACCGCGACACCAGCGGCAGCGACACCCACCCCAACCTCACGCCGACAACTCCTCCCGCAAAGCATCCCGCAGCCGAGCCGCCCGCTCCGAAACCTCCCCCGGCCCCAACGTCACCGCCCGATCAGCCCACCGCTGCCCCTCAGCCAGCTCCCCGCGACGCGCGTAGACCAGGGCCATCCGCAACGCCGACCGCCCGTGCCCGGCGTCAGCAGCCCGGGTCCACCACACCGCCGCCTCCGGCTCGCTCCCCTCCCGAGCCAGCAGCAGCCCAAGATTGAACGCGCCGTTCCGTGAGCCGGCCTCGGCAGCCTCCCGGTACCACCGAGCCGCCTCCACCACGTCACCCCGGGCGGCGGCCAGCATCCCGACCCGCACCTGCGCCCGCCGGTGCCCCTGGGAGGCAGCCCGCTCGTACCACTCCTCGCACTCGGTCTTCTCGTGCACCGTCTCCCCGAGCTCATGCGCGGGCTCCGGCGGCCGACGGGCATCCAGCAGCGTCGCCAGCCGATACGCACCCTCCGCGCTGCCACCCCCGGCCGCGCACCGCAGATGCCGCTCCGCCGCGGGCTCGTCCCCGTCCCGCAGCCGGGCGATCCCGACCTGCAGCGCGGCCTCGGTGTGCCCGGCGGCAGCGGCACGCACGTACCACCGCAGCGCGGCCCGCTCCTCGCCCCGCCCGGCGTGCAGGATCCCGAGGTTGAACGCGGCGTCCACGCTCCCCGCCTCGGCGGCCTTGGAGAACCACGGCTCGGCACCCGTCGCGTCCCCGCCCTGGAGCAGCAGGATCGCCAGCGCGTTCGCCGCCTCGCGGTGCCCGGCGTACGCCGCCCGCCGGTACCACTGCTCGGCCTGCGCGGTGCGGCCCTGCTCGGCGCAGAGCAGCCCGAGGTTGTACGCGCCATTCACATCACCGGCGTCCATCGCGGCCCGGTACCAGCGCTCGGCGGTCTGCGTCTCCCCGCGCTCGGCGTGCAGCGCGCCCAGCGCGTTCGCGGCGTTGCCGTCACCGTCCTGCGCGGCCCGCAGCCACCACACGGCGGCGCTCTCGCTGTCCCCCGCGTCCCGCAGCAGGAACCCGAGCGCACAGGCGGCCCGCGCCTCCCCGTCCTTGGCGGACGTCAGATACCAGCGCCCGGCCTCCTTGAGCTCCCCCCGCTTCTCCAGGATCGCCCCGAGGTGCAGCGCGGCCCTGCGGTGCCCGCGCGCGGCGGCCTGCCGGTACCACTGCTCAGCCTCGTCCAGCAGCGCATCGCTCACCGCGACACCGTTGTCGTTCCCGTCCTCGCCCACATGGGGCGCCTGCCGGTCGAGCGCACGCGCCAGCCGGTACGCCGCCTCCCGGTGCCCCCGCTCGGCCGCGGCCCGCATCCACCGCTCGGCCCCGGCGTCGCTGCGGTGCTCCAGCAGATCGGCGAGCGCGTACGCGCCCAGCGCGTGCCCCTGCTCGGCGGACTGCCGCAGCCAGTACTCGGCGGCGGGCTCGTCGCCCCGCTCGCGGTGATGACGTCCCAGCGCGTGCGCGGCCGCGGCCGACCCGGCGACGGCGGCGATGCGCCACCATCCGGCGGCCTCGTCGGCGTATCCGCGCTGGTGAAGCAGGACTCCCAGGTTGTTGGCTGCGGCACGGTCCCCGGCGGCGGTGGCGGCACGCAGATGGGACTCGGCTCCGTCGAGATCACCGCGGCGCAGCAGCATGGCACCGAGGACGCTCATCGCCTCGACGTCGCCGGCCTCGGCGGCGAACCGCTGCCGCGCCTCCTCGATCGCCTCCCCGGCCTCGTCCCGGTCCGCGGGTCGGTCCAGGGCGAAGTCGCCCTCCGACTGCGTGAGTTCACTCACCGGCTGAGAGGCACCGTCCGTCGGCTGCACGAAATCGCCTGTCGGCCGCACAAAGTCGGCAGGCTGCACAAACCGCCCTGTCTCCAACAGAGTTGCCTTGTCCCCCATAACGTCCATCGTCGCACCACCTGCAACCTGGGTACACCTGGTATACCGCAGCCATTGAGGTCACTACAGCGTTTTGTCGACATGCCCACAGAGAGACAAGTCAAACACAGACCTCTCAACTCCCCGCCGCGGCGTGGCCGCCCCGCCCTTCGGCACATGCGTTCGCACACCACGAAGGCCCGGATCCTCTGGAGGATCCGGGCCTTCGCTGTCGTACGAATAATCGTCGACTTCAGTAGCGGGGACAGGATTTGAACCTGCGACCTCTGGGTTATGAGCCCAGCGAGCTACCGAGCTGCTCCACCCCGCGCCGTTGTTCTGCAACCGTATCACGGCGCGGGGTGGGCTATTCGATCAACCGTCGTCCCTAAGTGCCGGTGGGACTGCTGGTCGGGCTCGGACTCGAACTCGGGCTGGGGCTGCTGCCCCCGCCTCCGCCTCCGCTGCCGCCGGTCTTGTCCGCCTGCGCCTGCGCGTCCTCGGCCCGCTTCAGCGCATCCTCAAGGTCCTCCTGCGCCCGGCCGTACGCCTCCCAGTCACCGTTCTTCAGGGCTTCCTGGCCGGCCTCGAATGCCTTCTGGGCGTCGTTGAGCGCGTCTTGGACCGTCGGGTTGTCGGACGTCGGTGGTGGCGTCGTGCCGCCGCCGTCCTCGTCGCCCTCGTCCGGTGGCTCGGTGGTCGGGCCCTCCGCTCCGAAGACCTTGTTGAGGGCCTCCCCGAGCGTGTCCTCGAAGGCGGTGGTGCCGCCGTAGGACACCAACACCTTCCGCAGCAGCGGGTACTTGAGTCCGCCACCGCGGACATAGACCGGCTCCACGTAGAGCAGTCCGCCGTCGAGCGGGACCGCCAGCAGGTTGCCGTACTCGACCTCGGAGTCGCCGCCTCTCAGCAGCCTGATGGTCTCGGCGATGTTCTGCTCGGAGTTGAACTGGCTCTGGACCTGACTGGGTCCGTTGACCGTGGTGTTGGTCGGCAGTTTCAGAATTCTGATCTTGCCGTAGTCACTGGTGCCCGCCTCGGCGTCGACGGCCATGAAGGCGCTGAGGTTGTCCCGGCCGTTCGGCGTGAACGTCGTCGTCAGCGAGAACGCCTGCGCCGCCTGGTCGGGCATCTTCATGCTCAGGTAGTACGGCGGCACCGCGTTGCCCGACTTGTTGGTCGGGTCATCCGGCACCTGCCAGACCTCGCTGCCGCTGAGGAACGTCGTCGCGTCCTTCACGTGGTAGCGGGTGAGCAGCTCGCGCTGGACCTTGAACAGGTCCTGCGGATAGCGCAGATGGGCCATCAGCGACTTCGAGATCTTGCTCTTGGGCTCCACCGTGTCCGGGAACGCCTTCATCCAGGTCTTCAGGACCGGGTCCTTGGTGTCCCACTGGAAGAGCTTGACCTGTCCGGTGTAGGCGTCGACGGTCGCCTTCACCGAGTTGCGGATGTAGTTGACCTGGTTCTGCTGTGCCACGACCGCGCGCTGATCGTTGGTCGCGGTCAGCGAGTCCGCCGTCGTGTCACCGAGGGTCGTACGGGAGGAGTACGGGTAGCCGTTCGTCGTCGTGTACGCGTCGACGATCCACTGGATACGGCCGTCCACGACCGCCGGGTAGGCGTCACCGTCGATGGTCAGCCACGGGGCGACCGCCTCGACGCGCTCCTTGGGCGTGCGGTTGTACAGGATGCGCGAACCGTCGCCGATCGCACCGGAGTACAGGATCTGCGGTTCGCCGAACGCCACCGCGTACGCGGCCCGGTTGACCGGGTTGGAGAGACTGACCCCGCTGTCGGCCTTGTAGCTGTAGGTCTTCTCACCGCTGTCGTCGGAGTAGTCGATCTCCTTCTGGGGGCCGCCGACGATCGAGTACATGGTGGTCTTCTCGCCGTAGTAGACCCGCTGCTCGTACGTCCCGAGGTCACCCCTGGACGGCAGGTCGGACTCGGTGAAGTCCGGTCGGCCCTGGGAGTCGGCGTTGGTGCCCTCGGCGGCGACCACGCCGTAGCCGTGGGTGTAACGGAAGTGGTCGTTGATCCAGTTGCGCTTCGGGATGCCGTTGAGGTTGATCTCGCGCAGACCGATGACCGTGTCCTGGTCCTTGCCGTCCTTGTTGTACCGGTCGACGTCCAGGTTGGTCGGGAACGCGTAGTAGTTCCTGATCTGCTGGAGCTGCTGGAACGTCGGCGAGACGATGTTCGGGTCCAGGATCCGGATGCTCGCCGTGGCGTCCACGTCGTCGCGCAGCTGGGTCTTGTCCTCGGTCTTGCTCGTGCCCGGGTACTCGGTGACCTTGGTGCCGTCGATGCCGTACGCGTCGCGCGTCGCCTTGAGGTTCTTCTCGACGTACGGCGCTTCCTTGGCCTGCTCGTTGGGCTGCACCTGGAACTTCTGGACGATCGCCGGGTAGAGGCCGCCGATGAGGATCGCCGAGAGCACCATCAGACCGAAGCCGATGACGGGCAGCTGCCAGGTGCGCCGCCACAGGGTGGCGAAGAACAGCAGCGCGCAGATGACGGCGATGCAGAACAGGATCGTCTTGGCCGGGAGATAGGCGTTGGCGTCGACGTACCTGAGGCCGGTCCAGTTGTCGGTGGCCTTGAAGTCGCTGGACTTCACCGCGAGTCCGTACCGGTCGAGCCAGTACGCGACCGCCTTCAGGGCGACGAAGATGCCGATGAGGACCGAGAGATGGCCGGTGGCCGCGGCCGTGGCGCGCGCGCCCGGGCTGGTGATGCGAAGCCCGCCGTACAGGTAGTGGGTGAGCGCGGCGGCGATCACGGAGAGGATCGCGGCGGCGAAGCCGAAGCCGAGCAGGAACCGGTACCAGGGCAGGTCGAAGGCGTAGAAGCCGACGTCCAGGTGGAACTGCGGGTCCTTCTCACCGAAGGGCACGCCGTTGACCCACATCAGCCAGGTGCGCCACTGGCTGGAGGCGGAGGCGCCGGCGATCAGACCGACCAGGGCGGTGATCGCAAGCAGCAGCCACTTCTTGTACGGCGCGATGCCCATGCGGTAGCGGTCGAGGCTCTGCTGCTCCATCGACATGGCGCTCAGCGGCGGGCGCAGCCGGTGGGCCAGCCAGATGTTGAAGCCGACCGCGAGGGCCATCAGCAGACCGAAGACGAAGAACAGCCCGATCTTCGTCCACAGCGTGGTCGTGAACACGGACGAGTAGTTCACCGACCGGTACCAGAGCCAGTCCGTCCAGAAGCCCGCGAACATGGTGAAGGCCATGCCGAGGACGGCGAGGACGCCCAGTGTCATGAGCAGCGTCCGGACACGCCGGGACGGGCGGCCCACTCTGATCCGTGGCCCGGTCGGGCCTCCGCCGCGGTCCGGCATCTGGAAAGCCAAGGTTCGCACCCCGAGGTTCGCTGTTGATCCGTCAGGCCCGCGTCTTCGTGGACCCCTCGTGGCCCCCCGTGATCGTGGGCCCACACCTATGCAACTTACTCACCGTTTACTCAGTTCCCGATTCCGGCCAGGAACGAGAGAGGATTGTGACCATGTCCAACACTCCCATGGCGGCGAGCCCGCTCACCCGGGCCGTTCTCGAGATCGACGAGTACGCCTCCGGCCTCGGCTGGGACCAGCCCGCCCGCCTCTTCGCCCTCGTAGACACCGCACGGCTGCGGGCTCAGGAACCCGGCCTAGCCGCCCAGCTCGGCCTGGGGGACGAGCAGGAGTCCACCGGCCTGACCCCGATCGAGCAGGACGAACTTCCAACGGGCAAGGCGCTCGACGAGTTCCTCGGCACGATCGCCTGGCCCGACGCGGTGGTCGGCTGCGCGCTCACCGTCGAGCGCCTGATGCTGCCCCCGTCCGCCGAGGCCCAGGTCCCGCAGGGCCTGAGCGAGGCCAAGCTCACGCAGTGGGTGGCGGAACACCCCGACCGCCAGGAGGTCCGCATGACGGTCGCGGTCCTGCGCGACGGCGCCCGCGAATCGGCCCTGCGCCTGCGCGAGAAGGACACCCCGACGGAGGTCCTCACCGGCCCCGACCTGATCCCGGGCCTGGCTGAGGCGCTGGCGGCGACGTTCGAGGACTGAGCTCTTCCGGTACGGCAGTGGGGGCGCCCTCGATGCGACGAGCGCCCCCACTGCCGTACACAAGACTTGCCGCTCAGCTCTTGGTCGTGCACTTCGGCAGGTCGGCGGTGTCGCCGGAGCGGATGTCCTTCAGGGCGCCGAGGGCGTCGTCGATGGTGTCGACCTTGACGAGGGTGAGCCCCTCGGGGACGTCCCTGGCCGCCGTCGCGCAGTTGTCGGCGGGCGTGAGGAAGTACTGGGCGCCCTTTTCGCGCGCGCCGACGGTCTTCATCTCGATGCCGCCGATGGGGCCGACCTTGCCGTCGTCGTCGATGGTGCCGGTGCCGGCGACGAACTTGCCGCCGGTGAGGTTGCCCGGGGTGAGCTTGTCGTAGAGGCCGAGCGCGAACATCAGGCCCGCGCTGGGTCCGCCGACGTCGGCGAGCTTGATGTCGATCGTGAACGGGAAGGTGTGGTCGGTCCCGGCGGAGATCCCGACGATGGCACGCTTCTCGGCGCTGTCGTCGGACTCCGCGGTCCTGATCGTGATCTTCTCCGTCTTCGTCGGCGTCCTGCGCTCCTTCTCGGCGGCGGTCTGCTCCTTGGCCGGGACGATCGTGAACACGACGTCCTCGCCGGGCTTGTGCTTGGTCACCAGCTCGGCGACGTCCGCGGGCTCCTTCACCGCCGTACCGTCGACGGCCTTGATCACGTCACCGGCGTGCAGCTTGCCCTCGGCCGGAGTCCCCTTCACCACGGTCGAGACGATCACCCAGCTCTGCACCGGGATGTCCAGCGCCTTCAGGGCGGCGACCTTGGCGCTCTCCTGGGACTGGCTGAACTCCTCGGCGTTCTCCTGGGTGGACTGCTCCTCGGTCTTGCCGTCCGGGTAGAGGGTGTCGTGCGGCACGACCTTGTTGTCATGTGCGAGCCACCCATAGACGGCCTCGACGAGGTTCATCTTGTAGTCGGCGCTGGTGACCCGGACGGTGGTCATGTTGAGATGCCCGGTCGCGGGATAGGTCTTACGCCCGGACACCTGCAGCACCGGCTCGCCGTCATGCTCGCCGAGGGTGTTCACCGTCGGCCCCGGGGACATCTCCGAATACGGCACGGGGATGAAGACTCCCGCGCACA
This sequence comes from Streptomyces sp. NPDC051738, assembly GCF_044453205.1. NCBI lineage: Bacteria > Bacillati > Actinomycetota > Actinomycetes > Kitasatosporales > Streptomycetaceae > Streptomyces > Streptomyces sp. NPDC051738. Next base: position 261,947 of record NZ_JBITCM010000004.1, read on the forward strand.
GGAGCGCGATCAGCATCAGGGTGGAGGCGAGCATCGTCGCGGTGCGGCGTGGCATGGCACGAATGTACGTGACACTTCTGTCAGCGCCCCGTCAGGGCTGTCTGACCGTGACCCGTCAGAGCCGCGAGCCCGCCGCCCATGATCATGTACGGGAAGAGGGCTTCTCCATGGCCGCACGGAAGCGCGCATAGCCGTCGAGCTCGGGGCCGTCACCCCGTGCTTTCCGGGTCCGGTTGGCCCAACTGCCCCACAGACCGGCGAAGATCGCAGCCACAAGCGGAATCAGCAACCAGGCGAGCGCCGCCATGCCGTCCTCCCATCCCCAATGAGTGACCGCAAACTGACTGATCAGCAGATTAACCACTGGCACTGACAACGCTCACGCCAGGGGTGCGGTTACGCAACCGGAGTGAGGTGGATGGGGCTGCGGAGGGGCTGTTCGAGGCTCGGATGGGTTATTCAGCAGGCGCCGACCACTCAGCAGGCGCCGACCCACTCCTCGGTCCCGTCCGAGAACCGCTGATGCTTCCAGATGGGCACTTCGTGCTTGAGATCGTCGATCAGCTTCCGGCAGGCTTCGAAGGCCTCGCCGCGATGAGGACAGGAGACGGCGACGACCACGGCGAGATCCCCGACCTTGAGGTCCCCGACGCGGTGCACGGCCGCGAGCGCCCGCACCGGGTACTCGGCGACGACCTTCTCGGCGACGCGCCGCATCTCGGCCTCGGCCTGGGGATGGCACGAGTACCCGAGTTCGTCGACATCGGCACCACTGTCGTGGTTCCGCACGGTTCCCACGAACAACGCGGTCCCACCGGCGGCATCGTCCCCGACAGCCCGGAAGACCTCGTCCAGGGAGAGGGCCGTCTCGCGAATGGCGATGAGCTTGACGGGATCCTGAGCGCCCTGCTCACCGGGATGATCGTTGGAAGGTGCCATGGTCCCATCGTGCCCCACGCGCGCGAGGTCGGGAAATAGCGTTATCGCCCGGCACACACGCGTGCGGCTTGGAGCCTCCTACAGTCCGCGAGCGGGCGGCACCGCACGAGGCCGCGCCCTGGCACCCTCAGATCCGCCGCCTGGCCTTCCGCGCGCGCCGCACCACTGCCGCCGCGCCCAGCAGGGCGACCGTCGCTCCCGCGGCCCCGGCCGCCGTCGCGTCCTTGCGCCCGAGCCGCCGCCCGGCGACCGTGTGCCTGCCGGAGACCTCCTCCAGCAGCTCCGCGAGTACTTCCTCGTTGGTCCACTGCGGCCGCCACCCCGCGTCATGGAGCCGGCTCCCGCTGACCACCCAGGGGTACATCGTGTACGCCAGGTCCCCGGCCGGAGAGGGCGTCAGGCCGATGCGGTGCAGTCGGGCCGCCGCGCCCAGCGCGACCGCCGACGGCAGCTCCATCCGGCGGATCCCGCTGAGCTCCTCGACCTCCTCCTGCTCCAGCCAGCCGTCGCAGCCGACGGCGAGCTCCCCGTCGACCTTCTCCAGGACGGCGTACTCCAAGGCGCTGCACAGATCCTCGACATGGCAGAACTGCCAGGCGGGGCGCGACCCGGCGACGACGAGCAGCCGAGGTGACTCGAAGTACCTGGTCAGCGCGGTGTCCGTGCCGCCCACGAGTACCGCGGGGCGGACCACGGTGACGTTGAGTCCGGGGTGGGCCCGAGGCGCCCTGCGCGCGAGGCGCTCGATCTCCAGCAGATCGCCCACCCCGGTGGCCTCCGCCGTCGCCCGCAGCTCGGCGTCCTCGGACAGCGGCAGCTCGTTGTCGGGCAGCGCCCCGTAGACCATCGCCGAGGTGCACAGCACGACCCGGTGGATCCCGGCCGCCGCCGCGGCCGTCAGCACGGTCTGCGTCCCCCGAACGTTGTATGCCGTCCGAGCGGCCGAATCCGTCTCCAGATCCAGATCGAGGGCCAGGTGTACGACCACGTCGGCGCCCCGCAGCTTCTCCGCGATGGCCGGATCCCGCACGTCCAGGATGTGCCACTGGGCCGCCGCGCACTCACCGCGCCGCTCGTCGATGGCGATGACCTGCTTGACCTCGTCAGACTCGACGAGACGCTCGGTGAGCAGGGCGCCGATGCCGGACGCGGCACCGGTCACCGCGACGACGGGCCCGCGCACGCCGCGCGCGGGAGGGGTTGACTGGTTTCGCGCTGCGCGAACCTGCGGATCAGGGGAACTCACCGGGCGTCTCCAGCGGTTGTCTTCAGTACGAACGCTAGTGACGCGTACGTACCAGGTGGCATCCATCCTGCCGCAGGCCAAGAGTCGGCGAAGCACCGAGGCCCGAACGGCTCGCGGTGTCTACGCTGGGTGGTGTTATCGGGCAGTCGCGCCGCCGGTGCCAGCCGGTGGCCTTACCAGCCGAGGAATCCCGTGAGTGACACCCCATTCGGATTCGGCCTTCCGCCGGAGGAGCCGGACGACGGCGACGAGGGCAAGAAGAAGGACCAGCAGAGCGGCGGTGGTCAGGGACCGGCCAACCCGTTCGGATTCGGCGGGCTGCCCGGAGCCGGTGGCTTCGGTGGCCCCGGCGCCGACAATCCGTTCGCTGCCATGTTCGGTTCCCTGAACCCCACCGACCTGGGCGCCGCGTTCCAGCAGCTGGGCCAGATGCTCTCGTACGAGGGCGGCCCGGTGAACTGGGACATGGCCAAGCAGATCGCCCGCCAGACGGTCTCCCAGGGCACCGCGGACGGCACGAAGGACGCGAGCGTCGGCCCCGCCGAGCGCACCGCCGTCCAGGAGGCCGTCCGCCTGGCCGACCTGTGGCTGGACGACGCGACGTCCCTGCCGTCCGGTGCGGGCACCGCCGTCGCGTGGTCCCGTGCGGAGTGGGTCGAGGCGACCCTGCCCGCGTGGCAGGAGCTCGTCGACCCGGTCGCCGAGCGCGTCGGCACCGCGATGGGCGATGTCCTGCCGGAGGAGATGCAGGCCATGGCCGGCCCGCTGATCGGCATGATGCGGTCGATGGGGGGCGCCATGTTCGGCACCCAGATCGGGCAGGCCGTCGGCGTGCTCGCGGGTGAGGTCGTCGGCTCGACCGACATCGGCCTGCCGCTCGGCCCCATCGGCAAGGCCGCGCTGCTGCCGGTGAACATCGAGACGTTCGGCAAGGACCTGGGCGTCCCCAAGGAGGAGGTGCGGCTGTATCTCGCCCTGCGCGAGGCGGCCCACCAGCGCCTCTTCGCCCACGTGCCGTGGCTGCGCTCGCACCTGTTCGGCGCGGTCGACGGCTACGCGCGCGGGATCAAGGTCGACACCGCGAAGCTGGAGGACGTGGTCGGCCAGTTCGACCCGCAGAACCCCGAGCAGTTGCAGGACGCCTTGCAGCAGGGCATGTTCCAGCCGGAGGACACGCCGGAGCAGAAGGCGGCCCTGGCTCGTCTGGAGACCGCTCTGGCGCTCGTCGAGGGCTGGGTGGACGCGGTGGTGCACGCGGCCGCGAAGCCCCGCCTGTCGTCCGCTGACGCGCTGCGCGAGACCCTGCGCCGCCGGCGCGCCTCGGGTGGCCCGGCGGAGCAGACCTTCGCCACGCTGATCGGCCTGGAGCTGCGCCCGCGCCGTCTGCGCGACGCCTCCCGCCTGTGGGCCTCGCTCACCGACGCGCGCGGTGTCGACGGCCGTGACGCTCTGTGGGCCCACCCGGACATGCTGCCGACGGCCACCGACCTGGACGACCCGGACGGCTTCGTGCACCGCGAGCACATCGATTTCTCCGAGCTGGACAAGATGCTCGGCGAGGCGGCGAGCGGCTCCGGCGAGAAGCCGAACCTGAAGAAGGACGACTCCAAGGGCGACGACACCGAGTGAGCCTGTACGACGACGCGGTCCTCGTACTCAAGGGCTACGAGGGCCAGGAAGAGCTGCGCCAGACCTACCTGGAGCATCTTCAGGCCCACCCGGACGGCATGTGGAAGGCGTGCGAGGACGGGCACATCACGGCGAGCGCCCTGGTGATCGACCCGTCCCGCGGCCGCGTGCTGCTCACCCTGCACAAGAAGCTGCGCATGTGGCTGCAGATGGGCGGCCACTGCGAGCCCGCCGACGAAACGCTGGCGACGGCCGCCCTGCGCGAGGGAACCGAGGAGTCGGGCGTCGCGGGGCTGACACTGCTCCCCGGCGGCCCGGTGCGCCTGGACCGCCATCACACGCCCTGCGCCTGGCACCTCGACGTCCAGTACGCGGCGCTGGCGCCGGCCGGTGCCGTGGAGGCGATCAGTGATGAGTCCCTCGACCTGCGCTGGTTCGCCTACGACGAGGTGGCGGACGTGGCGGACGAGTCGGTCGTACGACTGCTTCAGGCCACGCGAGCGAGGCTCGCGGCCTGAAGCACGTCAGCACTGAAACATGTGTAAGGGGCGACCGCAAAGGCGGTCGCCCCTTACGTTTGCTTTCCGGACGGTCAACTCCAGACGTTGCCCTGGTTCTGCCCCCGCGCCCCCTGCTGGCCGACGCCGTATTGCGCGGCGAGGCCCGAGCCGATCTGGGCGTTCTGCGGCGGCAGCAGCTCACTGGGCTGGACCAGCGCGAAGCCGGTGCCCATGAAGCTGAGCTCCCAGCCCTCACCGGTGCTGCCACGGCGCCGCCACACCCCGGAGGAGTGCGTCTGGGACTGCATCTGCACGCGCAGCCCGGTCGACCAGGCGACGATCGCGTCGGCGTCGCAGTTGACGTACTTGTCGGGCGTCACCTGCATCATCAGCGGACTGCCGGAGGTCATGAGCGCGACCTTGCCGCGGCCGGTGATGTTGAGCTGGTACTTACCTGAGCCGGAGATGCCGTAGAGGCTGTCCACGGCGATGACCTCGTGGTGCAGCGAGGAATCCATCGCCAGCACATAGCTGCTGTCGACGGTCAGCCCGTCCTGGTCGACGTCCACCAGGTGAACATGCTGCTTGAGGTTGGCGAGGTAGACCGTGCCCTGTCCGTGACAGCGCATCAGGTCCAGGCCCTCGCCGGTCTGCGCACGCGCGCGTCCCTGCTGGTTGCTCTGGAACTCGGCGTCGAACTCGACGAGGCCCTGGTAGGCGACCATGGTGCCCTTGCGGGCGAGGATGTCGTCGTGGCCCTCCAGGGCGACGCGGAGCATCTGCTTGTTCTGCAGGCTCCAGCGGTCCTGGGTCTGCTGGTCGTTGTAGGCGAAAAGCGGACTCTGCATGGTGTTTCTGGCCCCCCTCAGCCCCGGACTCGGAGACGGTCGGTGCTGTCCTCACTGGGCTGGACTACGACGATGCCCTGGCCGGAGAAGGCCATCTGGTAGGCCTCGCCGCTGCCCCGGCCGATGAGCGACTGCGCCTTGAAGCTGCGCTTGCCCTTCACCTTGAGGTTCGGGGACCAGGCGACGAGCGCGTCCGGGTCGACGTACGTCTCGTCCTCGCCGCCACCGCAGTCGACGACGATCGGCTTGCCCCGGGAGGTCAGCGCGACCCAACCCTGCCCGGAGATCTTGGTGTTCCACAGGCCCTGCCCGGCGAACTTCGCCAGGCCCTTCACGCGCTCGACGCCCCAGGTGAGGTGAGCGTCGAAGGCGAGCAGGTTGGTGGCGTTGACGGAGATGCCGTCGCCGTTGAGGTTGATGACGACGACGTTGGCACCGTAGTCGGCGAGGTAGAGCAGACCGTCCCCGGAGCACTTCATCAGGGGCGCTCCCTCGCCGGTCATCCAGTCCTTGGCGATCTGGCGCACGGCCGGCGGGTTGGGCTCGTACTGGACGAAGCCCTCGTAGGCGGTCATCGACCCCACGCGCGCGAAGAGGTCGTTCCCGGTCTGCATGGCGACCTTCAGCATGTGGTTGCCGTGGTTCTCCATGCGGGCGGTGACGGGTGCGGGGGCGTAGCCCGCGAGTGGCTGGTTCATGACGGGCTCCCTCAGATCTCGTACGGCTGGACGACGATGAAGTTGCCGGGCGCGCCACGGAACTGGAGGTTGACGCTCTCTCCGGTGTCGCCGGGGTAGGCGTTGCGGCGCATCCGGACCTGGCTTGAGACGACCACCTGGGAGGCGGCCGACCAGGCGACGACGGCATTGCAGTCGGCGAACGTCGTGGGCGTGACCGGGAGCACCACAGGGGTGCCGTGGGTCTTCACGACGATCGTGCCGGTGCCCGTGAACTGCATCGTGAACAGCGCGCCACCGGGGATGCCGTGTCCCTCGATGCGGCGGACCTCGTGCTGAAGGCTCTCGTCGAAGGCGAGGACGTTCTCCGCGGAGACGCAGATGCCGTCGCCCTGGAGCTCGATGGGGTGCAGCATCGAGGAGTTCTCGGCGAGGAACACCTGGCCCTGGCCGGTGCAGCGCATCAACTGCATCTCCTGGCCGGTCGCGTTGCCCACGATCCGGCCGGCGAACCCGGCGCCCTTGTAGCTGAAGTCGACCTTGCCCTGGTAGAGCACCATGCTGCCCTGCCGGGCCAGCACGGGCAGCCCGCCGATGCCGAGGTCGACCCGGACCAGCTTCTTGTTCTGCTGGGTCCAGCGCTGGCCGGTGGGCGTCTCCTTGAACTGCTGGAGCGCGGCGGCCACGCCGGCCCCCTGGGGCGCGCCTTGCGGGACGCCCTGAGGGGCGCCCTGCGGGGCCCCGTAGGGCGCCTGCTGGCCCGGGACCTGGCCGTAGCCAGGGGGCGGGGTCGGCTGGCCGTAACCGGGCGGCAGGTTCGGAGCCTGCGGGGCCTGAGGCTGGGGGTAGCCGGGGGGCGGCGGGGCGGTCGGGGCGGAAGCCTGGCCGTACGGCGCCTGCTGGCCGGGCTGGCCGTACGGCTGCTGCTGACCCGGCTGGCCGTAGGGCGCCGGGGCCGGAGCCGGGGGCGGCGGGGCGCCGCCGGGCGGCGTCATGGGCGCGACGATGGTGGGCTGGGCGTGCACCGACGGTGCGGGCGCCGGGGCCGGGGGCGGCGAGGCGGAGGCGGGCGGGGGCGCGAAGCCCTGCGCGGAGGGCTGCGGAGCGGGGGCCGGCGCCGGGACGGCCGCGGGAGCCGGTGCGGCCGGGGCGCCGAACGCGGGCGGCGCGGCGGCCTGGGCGGGCGGGGCGAAGCCGGGAGTCGCCCCGGTCTGCGGCTGCTGCGGGGCGGCGGGCGCCTCCTCCTCGGCGACCTCGCCGCCGAAGTTCCTCAGCAGCGCGTCGAGGCCGCCGTCGAAGCCCTGGCCGACCGCGGCGAACCGCCAGACGTCCTTCAGGTAGAAGTCGCCCAGCATCACGGCGCGTTCGGTGGAGAACTCCGAGCCGTTGAAGGCGTACCGGGCCACCTCCTCGCCGCCGGCGACGATACGGATGTACCCGGGGCTGATCTGCGACATCTGTCCGGCGCCGTCGATCGTCGCCGTGAAGGACAGCTTCTGGATCTGCGGGGGGATCTTGTCGAGCGTGACCCGGAAGGACTCCGTGTCACCGGCCTGGGTGCCGAGGAGCTGGATGGACTCCTCGGGGGACTTCGGCTGGTTGAAGAAGACGAAGTAGCGGTCGTCCGAGAGCCGTTCGTCGGCGTCGAGACCGAAGCAGCTGATGTCGAAGCTCAGCCCTGGGGCGGAGATCTGCACGCCTACGTACAGATCCGTGCCCGCAGTGAGGTCACTGATCTTGGCCTTGTGGCCGCGTTGGAATTCCCTGGCCATGCGTAACGACCGTCCCCCATCCCGAGTGCAAGTGCGTCGCGCCAGGCTAACGGCAAACTCGGACATCGGACGAAGCCGGTACAGACCCGGTACACAATCCCTGCCCAGCCGGACCGGAGGCACCGCCTCCGGGGTGTCTCAGGGAGCGCCGGGGTGACTCAGGGAGCGGTCACTCGCCGCGCGCGCCCGGCACGTAGGGCAGTCGCTCGGCGGCGACCACGCCCTCCAGATAGCCCTTCGCCCGCTCGGTGCGGGGGTACGCCTCCAGCAGCCGCCAGAAGCGGGGCCCGTGACCGGGCACCAGAAGATGCGCGAGCTCGTGGAGGAGGACGTAGTCGACGACGTACTCGGGCATGCCCTGCAGACGGTGCGAAAGGCGGATGCTGCCCTCGGCCGGAGTGCACGAGCCCCAGCGGGTGTTCTGGTTGGTGACCCAGCGGACCGAGCTGGGCCGCGCCCGGCCGTCGAAGTACTGTGCCGACAACTGCTCGGCGCGCTCGGCCAGTTCGGAGTCGCCGAGTACCTGCTTGCTCTCCTGGGCTGCCAGCTTGTCGAGCATGACGTTCACCCAGCGTTGCTCCTCGGCCTCGGACATCCGGGCGGGGATGAGCACGACGGTGCGATCGCCCTCGCGGTACGCCGAGACCGTCCGGCGGCGCCGGGCGCTCCTGCGGACCTCGATCGCGCTCGCCCCCGAGCCGCTCTGCGGCGGGCTCGTCGTACTGCGCTGTGGCGTTCCGGCGCGGTGCAGTGGGTCGGCGGACACGCCCCGACCGTACCCGCTGGGGATAGGGGAAGTCCCGCCTCATGGACAGTTCGATGCTGATCCCCCGCCATGCGTTTGATTTGTACGACGAATATCCACCACCTGTGGACAACTTTCGACGCCGGGCGCCGCGTCCGGGCATGCTGGCAGTCACCGGCGGAGCTGCGACCGAGCTCCACCGGCACAACGGGGACGTTCCACGACGGCTACGGGGGCCTGTTCATGCACGCGACGGTTTCGTCTGATTCGGCAACTTCACCTGTTCCGGCGGCTTCGACGGTTGCAGCGGATTCAACGGCTGCAGCGGATCCGACGGCTCCGCTGGTGAAGCCCGCGCTACGGCGAGGGTGGCGCGACCTCAACACCGTGCAGTTCGGGATGACTCCGGCACACGCGATGACCGTGGGCCCGATGGACACGGCGACGGGCAGTTTCCTCGACCTGCTCAACGGCACGCGCGGACCGGAGCTGCTGCGCGAGGAGGGCCGCCGCATGGACCTGCCGGACGGTCATGTCGACGGGCTGTTGCGGAGACTCGCGCGGGCAGGGCTGCTCGACGACGCCAAGGGAGGCGGCCCGGCCGCCGACGCCCTGCGCGGCAAGAAGGAGGTCCTGGACCGGCTGCGCCCTGACCTGGCCTCCCTGTCCCTGACCACGTCCGAGCCGGGCGAGGCGATCGACCGCCTCGCCGCCCGCCGCTTACTGCGCGTGCAGGTCAGGGGTGCCGGCCGGGTGGGCGCGATGGTGGCCTCCCTGCTGTCGGGTGCGGGCGTCGGCGAAGTCGACGTACGCGACGTCGGCCGCGTCGAGCCCTGGGACGTGGCGCCCGGAGGACTGCCCGCCGAGGCGGTCGGCGACCGCAGGGACGAGGCGGCGCGACGGGCAGCACGCCGCTCGGCGCCGGACCGCCCACCGCGCCGCGGCCCCCGGTCGGCTTCCGGCGAGGACAGCACGGGCCACTCCCTGGTGATCATCGCCCCGCGGGACGATGTCGCCGTGCACGCACCCTCCCCGTCCGCCGCCGAACCCCTCATCACTTCCGGTACGCCCCATCTGTACGTCGGCGTCGTGGAGGGAACCGGGGTCGTCGGCCCGCTCGTCCTGCCCGGCGAGACCGGCTGCGCCGGCTGTCTCGACCAGGGGCGCACCGACCGGGACCCGACCTGGCCCCGCCTGGTCGCGCAGTGGCGCTCGGGCTCCGGAAAGGCGCGCCAGGTGCCGCCTTGCGATCTGGCGCTGGCCACGTCTGTCGCCGGACTGGCGGCCGCACACGCCCTCACCTTCCTGGACGGCCACGTTCCGTCGAGCGCGGGCGCACGCTGGGAGGTGTCCCTGCCCGTTCTGAGCTGGCACGCCAGGCCCGTTTGGGCGCACCCGGCATGTCTCTGCGGCGCCGCGGAGAAAGGTGAGGGAGAACACCCCTCCGAGGACGAGGAGTCGCACGAGACAATGGCGGAGCAACGGCCGTCGAAGGAGTCATGCCGTACGGCAGACACCAAGCGGCCGGCTGGGACCTGGAGGGCGCATGTCTGATCTTCCCCGCAAGGCGGTCACGCGTACCGCCAAGCTCGCCGCGCTCCCGCTCGGCTTCGCCGGGCGGGCGACCTGGGGGCTTGGCAAGCGGATCGTCGGCGAGTCCGCGGAGATCGTCGGCCGTGAGCTGCAGCAGCGCACCGCCGAGCAGATGTTCAAGGTGCTCGGCGAGCTCAAGGGTGGCGCGATGAAGTTCGGCCAGGCCCTTTCCGTGTTCGAGTCCGCCCTGCCCGAGGAGATCGCCGGCCCCTACCGCGCGGCGCTCACGAAGCTGCAGGAAGCGGCACCCCCGATGCCGACACGCACCGTGCACACGGTGCTGGCGGAGCGGCTCGGCGAGGACTGGCACGACCTGTTCCTGGAGTTCGAGGACAAGCCCGCCGCGGCGGCCTCGATCGGCCAGGTGCATCGCGGGGTGTGGCACGACGGCCGCGAGGTGGCGGTCAAGGTCCAGTACCCGGGAGCCGGCGAAGCCCTGCTGTCCGACCTGAACCAACTGAGCCGATTCGCCCGCCTGTTGGGCCCGTTGATCCCCGGCATGGACATCAAGCCGCTGATCGCGGAACTCAAGGACCGGGTCTCCGAGGAACTGGACTACGGCCTGGAGGCACAGGCCCAGCAGGCGCACGCGGAGGAGTTCGCCGACGACCCGGACGTCGTCGTGCCTGCGGTGGTCCACCATTGCGATCAGGTCCTGATCACGGAGTGGATCGAGGGCGTACCGCTCTCGGAGGTGATCTCGAACGGCACCCAGGAGCAGCGCGACCGCGCCGGCCAGCTCCTGGCCCGCTTCCTCTTCTCCGGCCCGGCCCGCACCGGCCTCCTGCACGCCGACCCGCACCCCGGCAACTTCCGCCTGCTGCCGGGTGGCCCGGACGGCGAGGACGACTGGCGGCTCGGCGTGCTGGACTTCGGCACGGTCGACCGCCTCCCGGGCGGCCTGCCGACTCCCATCGGTGACTCCCTGCGGATGACCCTGGACGGCGAGGCCGACACCGTCTACGAACTCCTGCGCACGGAGGGCTTCGTCAAGGAGTCAATAGACCTGAACCCCGACGCCGTCCTCGACTACCTCCTGCCGATCATCGAACCGGCTCAGGTCGACGAGTTCACCTTCACCCGCGGCTGGATGCGCAGCCAGGCCGCCCGGGTGGCCGACCCGCGCTCCCCCGCCTACCAACTGGGCAAGCAGCTCAACCTGCCCCCGGCGTACCTCCTCATCCACCGCGTGACGTTGAGCACAATCGGCGTGCTGTGCCAGCTGGGCGCGACGGTACGACTGCGCGAGGAACTTCAGGAGTGGCTGCCGGGGTTCGCACCGGAGGAGCTGACGGACGAGGAGGAGTCGGCGGCAGAGGCGTGAGCCTGGCTACCACCAGGCCGAGTCCAGTCGCCCCTCGATCGCTCTGAGGTTCTCTCGGGAGCAGGTGTCGCAGAAGTAGTGGCGGACGCCGTTCTCCACGGAGCAGGTCCAGGTGGGCTGCGGGACGTTGGCCCGGGTGCCGCACCCGGCGCACACGAGGGGCTGGGGCTCCGTGGAGGAACCGCCGTTGTCACTGCCTCCGGGAAGACTCGTCACCCGGCGACGATAGCGCCGCCACCGCCTGATCTGTGGGCACAACGCACCGCGGGGGCCGGTCCGTACAAACGGACCGGCCCCCGCGAGGAGCCACCGCCTCCCGGATCGGGAGGTCATCGTCTGGTGGTGTGGTCGGTTACTGCATGACCGCCTTGGCGAGTGCGCGGCGGGCGCGCATCGAGGCGCGCTCGGCCCGGCGCTGCATGCGGCGAGCGGTCACCACATGCCCGGCCCGGCGTTCCCGCTGGGCCTCCTGCTGTTGCTCGTGCATATGCGCACGTGCCAGGGCTTCTTGGATGAGTTGCATCTCTCGGTTCCTGTTCTGACGCGAGTCGTTCGCGCCACGTGTGGTGAAGTCTTCAGGCGCGGAGCCTGCGAGCTCGTGGGTGGACGGCTTCATCGGGGCCTGCTTCTGGGGGTCGTGCGTGAAAGGGCGGTCGATCGTTCCTGTGATGTTCATGCCGTGACCGGGTTCTTGCGCGGGCGGCCACGCGGCCGCTTCCGGGCGACGACAACTCCCTGGACGAACAGTTCGCCACCCCAGACGCCCCACGGCTCACGCCGCTCCTTGGCGCCGGCGAGGCAGGCCTCGACCAGCGGGCAGGTACGGCAGAGGGACTTGGCGTACTCGACGTCCGCCGGCGACTCGGCGAAGAAGACCTCCGGGTCGTAGGAACGGCAGGGGACGGGTACGCCGAGGTTCTCGATGGCGTCGTCGAGCGCGGTGAGCGCAGTGAGCGGAGTCAAGGTGGAGTCCTCCGTGAGGCCGGGCTTGGGGATCACGTCTGAAGGCGGTACGGACGGGGCGTGCGCTTCGAGTTGCACGGTTCGTCTTCCTCGTCTGTTCGTTCCGGTCCTGTAGGACCGGGTGGCGGTTGGTACCGGGTCTTTCCTTGCCCGAGGCGCCTTCGCTCCGTCATCCCCGTTGGGGGACAAACAGAAGGGCCGCGGATCCCGGATGGGGTTCCGCGGCCCTGAAGGCGCCGGCCTGATCGACTGTCAGGCTGGATCACTCCAGGGTTCTGGCCCACGGAAGGCCCACATCTGGTGGTGCTGCGTCGTCTGCTTCCGGAATCCGGCACCGGTCGCCGTGAAGGCATAGGCCTGCGCCTTTGCCTCTACTGCCGCTTCCAGTGCCTTGGTCGGTCGCTCATTGCGCTCACGGACGGGAAGGCCCGCGAGAGACAGGGAGGACGCCGGACGCACGGCACGGATGCCGGACAGACCGGTGCCCGGGTTGGAGGCGCCGAGCAGGCACAGCGAGGCGACGACCGAGCGATCGGTCATTTTGACGATGCTGATGGAGCTGCTGTTGATGCTGATCACTGGACTCGCCTCCTCTCGGCGTCTCGGGGGACTGGGGTGAACCAGTCCGACGGGTATGCAAGTAGAACACGGAATTGGGGCCTCCGAGAAGGCCTCCGTTCCCGTGGCTAAGAACCTATGGGGATTGCTGGGGCATGCGCAAACTATTTTTTCGACGAGTTCGAATCATTCCCCGTCGGCGCCCTCCTCAAGCTCCTGGCCTGCGCAGATGGCCAGGACATCGGCTCCGTAGCGCTCAAGCTTGCGGCTGAGGACACCGGGGATGCGGGAAAGCTCAACCGGACTGTTGGGCTCCGCCTCTGCGATGGCCATCAGGGTCCGGTCGGTGAAGACGCAGAAGTCCGGCTGCCCGCTGAGCCGCGCCTGGACCCCGCGCCACTCACGAAGGCGTTCGTAGAGACCCTCGTCCATGTCGGAGGGGCAGTCCTCGCAACGCATCAGCTTCATCTCACCGGCGTCGGTGAGGGTGCGCCCGCAGACGCGACAGCGGGCCGGTGTGCGCTGTGTCCGTCTCGGGGCGGCGTCCGGTCTGCTCGTGAAGCCGCGCTCGACGCCTCCGGCACTGCCGCCGGCGGCGGCTCGTCCGGCGGTGCCGGACGAGCCGGGGCGCAGGCCGTTGAGGAAGCGACTCGGACGGCGATTGGGCCGACCGCCGGGCGCGCGGGTGAGCGCCCAGGAGACATGGAGGTGCTGCCGGGCTCGGGTGACACCGACGTAGAGGAGGCGGCGTTCCTCCTCGATCTGCTCGTCCGTCTTCGCGTAGGTGATCGGCATCATGCCCTCGGCGACGCCGACCAGGAAGACGACGTCCCACTCCAGGCCCTTGGCCGAGTGCAGGGAGGCGAGGGTGACGCCCTGGACGGTCGGGGCATGCTGGGCGTTCGCCCGCTCGTCGAGTTCCGCGACGAGGTCGGCGAGGGTGGCGCCGGGTTTGGCGGCGGCGAAGTCCTGGGCGAGGTTCACCAAGGCGGCCAGCGACTCCCAGCGCTCTCTGACCGCGCCGGAACCGGCCGGTGGCTCGGTCGTCCAGCCCTCCCCCGACAGCACGGCACGAACCTGTGAGGGCAGGTCGACGGCGTCGTCGAGGAGCGAGTCGTTGCCGCCGAAGCGGGCCGCGCCGCGCAGGGCGATGCCCGCCTTGCGCACCTCTGGACGGTCGAAGAACCGCTCGGCGCCCCGCAGCTGATAGGGGACGCCCGCGTCGGCGAGGGCCTGCTCATAGGTCTCGGACTGGGAGTTCGTACGGAACAGGATGGCGATCTCGCTGGCCGGAACGCCGGCATCCATGAGTTCCCGAATGCGACGAGCGGCGCCCTCGGCCTCGGCGGGCTCGTCGGTGCACTCGGTGTAGAGGGGTTCGGGGCCGGGGGCACGCTGGGAGATCAGCTCCAGCCGATGGTCGGCGGCGCGACCCCGCGCCTGGGCCAACAGCCCGTTGGCGAGATGGACGACCTGGGGCGTGGAGCGGTAGTCGCGGACCAGCTTGACGACGGTGGCGCCGGGGTGGCGGGTGCGGAAGTCGAGCAGATGGTCGGGGGTTGCTCCTGTGAACGAGTAGATCGTCTGGCTGGCGTCGCCGACCACGCACAGGTTGTCCCGCTCACCGAGCCACAGCTCCAGCAGTCGCTGCTGGAGCGGGCTGACGTCCTGGTACTCGTCGACCACGAAGTGCTGGTACTGGGAGCGGACCTGGTCGGCGATGTCGTGCCGGTCCTGCAGGATGCCGACGGTGAGCAGCAGGACGTCCTCGAAGTCGATGACCGAGCGGTCCCGCTTGAGGTCCTCGTAGACGTTGTAGAGCTGGGCGATCTCGGCCGGGTCGCGGGGTGCTGTGCGGTCGGCCTTGGCGGTGGCGAGGGCGTAGTCGGCGGGGACGGTCTGGGTGACCTTGGACCACTCGATCTCGGCGGTGACGTCCCGCAGCTCGTTCCGGTCGAGGCGGATGTGGCAGGCGGCGGCCGCGTCTGCGACTAGCTGGATCTTGCGGTCGACGAGCCGGGGCATGGAGCCGCCGATCGCTTTCGGCCAGAAGTACTGGAGCTGACGCAGGGCGGCCGAGTGGAAGGTGCGGGCCTGCACTCCGCCGGCGCCCAGCTGGCGGAGCCGACCGCGCATCTCTCCGGCGGCACGGTTGGTGAAGGTGACGGCGAGCACGGTGGAGGGCTGGAGGATTCCGGCGCGCACCCCGTAGGCGATGCGGTGGGTGATCGCCCGGGTCTTGCCCGTACCGGCGCCCGCGAGCACGCACACCGGTCCGTGCAGGGCGGTGGCCACCTCGCGCTGCTCGGGGTCGAGCCCTTCGAGCACCGCGTCGGCAGAGTCCGGTGCCTGCGGGAAGAGGGTGGAGTGCGTTGCTGCTGTCACACCGCCATGCTGCCAGGTCGCCGGAGACGGCTGTGCCGGTTGTCCACAGGCAGGCACTGATAGTCGTACTAATGCGGCAGGCGTCACGTGCCGGGCATACCCCGGGTGGGAATGGCGCCCCGGTCGCGTACGTTCCCTGTCTGGACGACCTGTTCCCCCCCCGAGCCATCAGAGGAGCGCGCGAGACATGCAGGGCACTGTGACGATGTACAGCACCACGTGGTGCGGTTACTGCCAGCGGCTGAAGAAGCAGCTGGACCGCGAGGGCATCGCGTACACCGAGATCAACATCGAGCACGACCCCGAGTCCGCCGCGTTCGTCGAGAAGGCGAATGGCGGAAACCAGACGGTCCCGACGGTGCTCTTCGCGGACGGTTCGACGCTGACGAACCCGTCGCTGGCGCAGGTGAAGCAGAAGGTCGGCGCGTAACCGCACCGCGCGTGCGGTTCCCGGAAGGCGGTCCCTGAGGCGTTTCAGGGGCCGCCTTCCTGCTGTCCGCCCGGTGTGTCCGGGGCATCCGGCGCGTCCCACACCAGCGTGTAGCGCCACAGCAATCGGCGCCGGAAGCGGCAGCCGGGCAGCAGGCTGCGGGCGGCCCTGCGGGCCTCGCCCCAGTGCAGGGCCGAGCCCTCGACGGGCATGCCGGTCGGGCCCGATTTGCCACCGCGCAGCCACCTGGCCAGCAGGCTCGGAAGCACTCCGCAGCCACTGACCACCCAGTCCAGGGCGGTCTTGTTGTACGCCATCCCGACGATCACCAGTCGACCGCCCGGCACCAGCAGCCGCCGCAGGGCGCGGATCGCGTCCTCGAACGGCGCGTGGTGCACGACGGCTACGGCACTGACGAAGTCGTACTTGCCCTCGGGGAGGGTCGCCTCGTGGAGGTAGTCCGCCTCCAGGAACGTGACGTTCCCGGGCGTCTGCGCGCGTGCCTGCCGGATCATCTCCGGTGAGCGGTCCACGCCCGTCACGGACGCGGCCTTCGCCGCGAGCTTGCGGGCGAGCAGCCCGTCCCCGCACCCCACGTCCAGCGCCTCCCGGCAGCCGTCCGGGACGGCGTCGAGCACCACGGGGTGGTAGTGGACGTTGTGGTTCCAGTACGGGTCGGGCATGCCCGTCCTCTCAGACGAAGCTCCTCGTGGGCAACGGCTTGCCGTACCAGAGCTCGATCAGGCGGGCCGCGATCGAGATGCCGTACGGCGGCAGGACCTCGCCGGAGTCGAAGGCGGCGCGCAGTTCCTCGCGCGAGAACCAGCGGGCCTCGTGGATCTCGTCGCCGTCGACATTGACCTCGGTGGAGGTGGCGCGGGCCATGAAGCCCAGCATGAGGCTGGACGGGAAGGGCCAGGGCTGGCTGGCGACGTACTCGACCTGGCCGACGGTGATACCGGCCTCCTCGAAGACCTCGCGGCGCACCGTCTGCTCGATGGACTCGCCGGGCTCGACGAAGCCGGCGAGCGTCGAGAAGCGGCCCTCGGGCCAGTGGACCTGACGGCCGAGGAGGATGCGGTCGTCCTCGTCGGTGACGGCCATGATCACTGCGGGGTCGGTGCGCGGGTAGTGCTCGGCGCCGCAGGCGGGGCAGCGGCGGATGTGCCCGGCCGCGGCGATCACGGTGCGCTCGCCGCAGCGGGAGCAGAAGCGGTGGGTGCGCTGCCAGTTCTCCAGGCCGACGGCGTGCACCATCAGGCCCACGTCGCGCGGCGACAGCAGCAGACCCGCCTCGCGCAGGCCGGCCGCGCGCGCGGACTGGTCGATACGGCCGGGCAGCGCGTCCTTCTGGAGGGCGAAGTAGCTGACGCCGTCATCGTCGATGCCGAGGAAGTAGCGGTGCGCCTCGGTGAGGGGGGCCTCGAACGAGGGGGTCATGACGAGTTCGGTGCGCCCGTCCGCCGTCTCGTCGATGAGGACCTGGCCGCCGGAGACCACGAAGCAGCGGGTCGTGGGGTGGCTCCACGCCGCCGCGAGCCAGGCTTCGTCGAGCCGGTGGTGGGCAGCGCGGTCGATGCCGCTCGGGGCGGTGAGCGAGATGGGGCGGTCGGCGGTGTGGTCGGTCCAGGTGGTCACGGGTGCTTCCAACTCCCCCAGTGGAACGGTGTACTTCGGTGGGCGGATCGGCGGGACGTGGGACGGGAGACGACCGGGTGCGGCAGGGCTCGCCGGTGCGGGACGGCCTTCTCAGTGTGCCCCGCGCGCGATGCCGCTCCGGACGACTGCGGTGACTCAGGGCGCATGGCGCCAGTTGGCGGCGAGGTCGCCCCACAGGTATGCGCTGGTTTCGACGCCCTTGAGGAGGAGGTCCAGCTCGACCTTCTCGTTCGGGGCGTGCCAGCCGTCGGAGGGGACGGAGATGCCTAGGAAGAGCACGGGTGCGCCGAGGACGTCCTGAAGGTCGGCGGCGGGTCCCGAGCCGCCCTCGCGCGTGAAGCGGACGGGGCCCTCGAAGGCACGGCCCATGGCGCGTACGACGGACTGCAGGGCGGGGTGGTCCAGTGGCGTCAGACACGGGCGCGTGGCCCCGCTGAACGTGATCTCACAGCGGATCCCGGCGGGAACCTGGTCGGCCACCCACGCGCGGGCGGCCTTCTCGATGTGGTCGGGGTCCTGTCCCGCGACCAGCCGGAAGGAGAGCTTCACCATGGCGGAGGACGGGATGATCGTCTTGCTGCCGGGGCCCTGGTAGCCGCCGCCGATCCCGTTGACCTCGGCGGTGGGCCTGGCCCAGATGCGCTCCAGGGTGGTGTGCCCGGCCTCGCCATGGGTGGCGTAGGACTTGGCGGTGCGCAGCCAGCGCTGCTCGTCGAAGGGCAGCTCGGCGAAGAGTTCGCGCTCGCGGTCGGTCAGTTCCACGACGCCGTCGTAGAAGCCGGGGATCGCCACGCGCGCGTGCTCGTCGTGCAGGGCGGCGACCAGGCGGGCGGCGGCGGTGGCCGGGTTGGGGACGGCACCGCCGAAGGAGCCGGAGTGGATGTCCTGGTCGGGGCCGTAGAGGTGGATCTCACACTCGGCGAGGCCGCGCATGCCGGTGCACACGGTGGGGGTGTCCGCGGACCACATGCCGGTGTCGGACACGATCACGGCGTCGGCCGCGAGCCGCTCGGTGTGCGCTTCGACGAGCGTGCGGAAGTGCGGGGAGCCGGACTCCTCCTCACCCTCGATCAGCAGCTTCAGGTTGACGGCCGGGGCGGTACGGCCCGTGGCGGTGAGGTGGGCACGGACGCCGAGTGTGTGGAAGAACACCTGACCCTTGTCGTCGGCCGCCCCGCGCGCGTAGAGACGCCCTTCGCGGACCACGGGCTCGAAGGGCTCGCTGTCCCAGCCGTCCTCGCGGGCGGCGGGCTGCACGTCATGGTGGCCGTAGACAAGCACCGTGGGCGCCTCCGGGTCTCCGGAAGGCCACTCGGCGAAGACTGCGGGCGCACCCGGGGTCGGCCAGACCTCGGTGGTCGGGAAGCCCGTCTCCTTGAGCTTGGCGGCGAGCCAGTCGGCGCTGCGGCGTACATCGGGAGCGTGGTCGGGCTGGGCCGACACGGAGGGGATGCGCAGCCACTCGGCGAGCTCGTCGAGGAAGGCGGCACGGTGCTGCTCGATGTACGTGCGGACGGCGCTGTCCGGGGTCTGGCTCATGGTCACGAGCCTATCGGCCCGCACCGACATCCTGGTTGGGCGATTCCTCACAGTGCGCCTGTGCGTCCGGCTCCTCGGTGAGCAGCCGCTCCAGTGCGGCCCGGTCCGGGAGGTCGCCCGGGCGAACGGCCTCGCCGCCGCGGACGTACAGGAACACGGCGTCGACCGACTCCAGGGGAACGCCCTGCTGCTCGGCCCAGGCGAGCCGGTAGAGGGCGAGCTGGAGCGGGTCGGCGGTGCGGGTGCGGTTGGTCTTCCAGTCGACGATCTCGTACGTCGCCTCGTCGCCGTCGCCCTCCTTGTAGACGGCGTCGATACGGCCCCGTACGACGCGGCCGGCGATCGCCAGCTGGAACGGGGCCTCGACCCGGTACGGCGTGCGGTGCGCGTACTCGGTGCGCTCGAAGGCGTCCTTGAGGGCCTGTAGGTCGCGTTCGTCGGCGATCTCGGCCTCGCTGCCGGGCAGGTCCTCCGGCTCCAGCATGGGCAGCGTCAGCTCTTCGAAGCGGGACTCGACCCAGGCGTGGAACCGGGTGCCTCGACGTGCGGCGGGTTGTGGGGGGCGCGGCATGGGGCGCGCGAGTTCCTGCGCGAACCCGTCCGGGTCGGCGGCCAGCCGCAGCAGTTGGGACGCGGTCAGCGACGCGGGCAGGGGGACGTCCGTGACGCTCGCGCGGGCGCGCAGGAGCTCCCCGGTGAGGGCGTCGAGGTCGCGGTCCCAGGAGGCGATGGTTCTGGCCTCCTCGGGGGTGAGGGGTTCCGGTTCCGTTGGATGAGGGCGGGCGGGAGGCTCCGGGGGTGCGGCCTGGTGCGGGATGGCCGGGCGGTCCGGGCCGTCCGGGCGGTCGGTGGTCCAGGAGTCCCAGTTTTCGTCGTCTTCGAAGGGGGCGTCCTTGTCGGAGAAATCCTCGGGGAGTGGTTCGTCGTCCTCCGGCGGCGGGGGCCAGTCCGGGTCGTCGTACTCGTCCGGGTCGTGGGTCGCGGCGGCGGGGTGGCCGTCGTTGTGGGAGGCGAGGCTCTCCAGGTGCGCCAGTACCGTCTCCGCGGCCGCGCGGCGCCGGGCCAGGGCGGCCTCATCGAGGGGCAGGGGCCACACCTGGTCGGCGGTCTGCTGATGCAGGACCGGGTTTTCCTCGTCCTCGGCGGGCTCGTCTGCCCAGGCCTCGATCTCGCCGTACCCGGCGGCGCAGTGGTCGTACAGGGCCTGCAGGAAGTCGGAGGGGCCGCGGGGCTTCTTCTGGGTCGCGCCCCACCAGTGGCCGGACCCGAGGAGCAGGGAACGGGGGCGGGTGAAGGTGACGTAGCCGAGGCGGAGTTCCTCGGTGTGCTGGTGGTCCTTCATGGCCTCCTGGAAGGCCTTCAGCCCGCGGGAGTCCCAGGAGAGGACGTCGGGGAGGGTGTCGGTGTCGCCGCGCAGCTCGTGCGGCAGCACCTTGCCCTGGGCGGTCCACTTCTCGCGCCCCTTGGTGCTGGGGAAGGTGCCGGTGACCAGGCCGGGGACGGCCACGACGTCCCACTCCAGGCCCTTGGACTTGTGCGCTGTGAGCACCTTGACGGTGTTCTCGCCGCCGGGGAGGGCGTTGTCGAGCCCCTTCTCGTACTGGGCCGCGGTGCGCAGGAAGCCGAGGAAGGCGAGCAGGGTCGCCTCGTTGTCGCCCGCCGCGAACGAGGCGGCGACGTCGAGGAAGTTGAACAGGGTCTCGCGGCGGCGGGCGGCCAGGGCGTGCGGGGACGCCGAGAGCTCCACCTCCAGGCCGGTGACGGCGAGGACACGATGCAGGACGTCCATCAGCGGGTCGGACAGGGAGCGGCGCAGGTCGCGCAGTTCGGTGGCCAGGCGGGCGAACCGCACGCGCGCGTCCGGCGAGAAGGGCAGCCCGTCCTCGTCCCCGCCGCCCTCCAGGGGCGTCTCCAGGAACGTGTCGAGGGCGTCCGCGAGCGAGATCACCTCGGCGGGGTCGACCCCCTCGACGGCCTCGGCGAGCCGGCGGTCCGGGTCGTCGTCGCCGTCCACGCGCGCGTGGGACACCAGCCGCCGTGCGCGGCGCCCCAGGAGGGCGAGGTCGCGCGGGCCGATGCGCCAGCGCGGGCCGGTCAGCAGACGGACCAGGGAGGCGTTGGCGCCGGGGTCCTGGAGGACCTCGCACACGGCGACCAGGTCGGCGACCTCGGGGAGGTGGAGCAGCCCCGACAGGCCGACCACCTCCACGGGCACGTCCCGGGCGACGAGCGCACCCTGGATCTCGGCGAAGTCGGTCGCCGTACGGCACAGGACGGCGATCTCGCCGGGCGCCTTCCCTGTGTGCACGAGGTGGGCGATGGAGTCGGCGATCCAGTCCATCTCCTCGGCATGAGTGGGCAGCAGTGCGCAGCGCACCGTGCCGTCGCGCTCGGCGCCGGGGGCCGGGCGGAGGGCCTCCACGCCCGCGTGCATGGCTCGCAGGGGCTCCGCGAGGCCGTTGGCGAGGTCGAGGAGGCGCCCGCCGCTGCGGCGGTTCTCGCTGAGCGCCTGACGGTCGGCGGGGCGGCCGTCGGTGTGGGCGAAGTGCTCGGGGAAGTCGTCGAGGTTGGCGACGGAGGCGCCGCGCCAGCCGTAGATCGCCTGGCAGGGGTCGCCGACGGCGGTCACGGGGTGGCCGGTGCCGTCCCCGAACAGGCCTGCCAGGAGGACGCGTTGGGCGACGGACGTGTCCTGGTACTCGTCCAGGAGGACCACCCGGAACTCGTCACGCAGGACGCGGCCCACCTCGGGGATCCGGGCGAGCTGTGCCGAGAGCGCGATCTGGTCGCCGAAGTCGAGGAGGTCGCGCTCTCGCTTGGCGGCCCGGTAGCGGACCACCAGCTCGGCCAGTTCGCGGCGTGCTGCGGCCGTCTCGGGGACCTTGCGCAGATCGGCGTTGCTGAGCTTGGCGCCTTGGAGGGTGAGCAGCAGCTCGGCGTCGTACGCGCGCAGTGCCTCGGGCCGTACGAGGTGCTCGGAGAGCTCGGCGTCGAGGGCGAGGAGGTCGCTGACCAGGTCGGCGAACGAGCGGGTGAGGGCCGGATACGTGCCCGGGGCCTCGCGCAGCACGCGCGCGGCGAGCTGGTAGCGGGTGGCGTCGGCGAGCAGCCGGGAGGTGGGTTCGAGGCCGATGCGCAGGCCGTGGTCGGTCAGCAGGCGGCCGGCGAAGGCGTGGTACGTCGAGATCACCGGCTCGCCCGGCGGGTTGTCCGGGTCGATGACGTCGGGGTCGGTGACACCGGCCTTGATGAGCGCCTTGCGGACGCGCTCGGCGAGTTCGCCGGCGGCCTTGTTGGTGAAGGTCAGGCCGAGGACCTGTTCGGGAGCGACCTGGCCGGTGCCGACCAGCCACACCACGCGTGCCGCCATCACCGTCGTCTTGCCCGATCCGGCTCCGGCCACGATCACCTGCGGGGCGGGCGGCGCGATGATGCAGGCCGTCTGCTCCGGAGTGAACGGGATGCCGAGGAGCTCCTTGAGCTGCTCGGGATCGGTGATACGGGCGGGCACATCGGAGAGGCTAGCGGCGGGCACTGACAGTGGATGCCGGATCACCTTGCGGGCCGGAAGAAGCGCAGGTCAGCACGGGTGGTGCGATCGGTCACTCCGGTTACGGACGATGCGTTACTCAATCACGTGCCGTCCCTCGGGCCGCGCGCTGCACGACGCCCGGAACGAGCAGTGTGTGCAGTGCTGGCCCGCGGTGGGTGCGAACCGTTCGTCGAGGACCTTGCCCGCCGCCGTGGCCAGCAGGTCGCCGACCCACTCCCCCTCCGGGCCGTCCAGGGACGCCTGCCCCTGCACCTTGGGCAGCGTCTCGCCGCCGTCCCGTTTGGCGGCGCCCTGACGGAGCTGGACGAGTTCGGCGCCGCCCGGCTCGGGTCGTACGCCGTCGAAGGCCTCGTCGACGGCACCCTCGCGGACAGCCAGCTGGTAGACGGCGAGCTGCGGGTGGCGGGCCACCTCGGCGGAGCTGGGTGCCTGCTTGCCGGTCTTGAAGTCGACGACGTAGGCGCGTCCTTCGCCGTCCGTCTCGACGCGGTCCATCTGGCCGCGGATACGCACCTCGACGTCACCCGCTTCGAGGGTGACGTCGAAGTCGTGCTCGCTGGTCACCGGTGTGCGCCCCGCGCGGTCCATCACGTGCCACTTCAGGAAGCGTTCGAGCGCCACGCGCGCGTTGTCCTTCTCCTGCGCGGACTTCCACGGCGCGTCGAAGGCGAGCGCGTTCCACACGGAGTCGAGGCGTTCCATTAGGACGGCGAGGTCGGCCGGGGTGTGCCCGGAGGCGACCTCGTCGGCGAGGACGTGCACCACGTTGCCGAAGCCCTGGGCGGCGGTGGCGGGCGCGTCGGCCTTCACCTCGCGGCCCAGGAACCACTGCAGGGCGCAGGTGTTGGCGAGCTGGTCGAGGGCGCTGCCGGAGAGCACGACAGGCTGGTCGCGACTGCGCAGCGGCACCTTGGACTCGGTCGGCTCGAACATGCCCCACCAGCGGTAGGGGTGTGCGGACGGGACCAGCGGACGGCCGTCCTCGTCGGCGAGTGAGGCGAGCCGGGCCAGTCGGCGGGCGGCGGCCTCCCTGAGGGTGTCCGACACACGTGGGTCGACCGTCGTGGCCCGCAGTTCGGCGACGAGCGCGGCGACGGACAGCGGGCGGCGCGGGCGGCCCGTCACGTCCTTCGGCTCCGTGCCGAGTTCGGTCAGGAAGCGGGAGGGCTGGTCGCCGTCGTCGGCCGGGGCCTTCACGGCCGTGACGACGAGGCGTTCACGCGCGCGTGTGGCCGCGACGTAGAACAGGCGACGCTCCTCCGCCAGCAGCGCCCCCGGGGTGAGCGGTTCGGCGAGTCCGTCGCGGCCGATACGGTCGGCCTCCAGGAGGGAGCCGCGGCGGCGCAGGTCCGGCCACAGGCCCTCCTGGACGCCCGCCACGACCACGAGGCGCCATTCCAGGCCCTTGGATCGGTGCGCGGTCATCAGGCACACGGCGTCCGGGCGTACGGCACGCCGCGTGAGGGTGTCGGCTGCGATGTCCTCGGCCTCGATCTCCGCCAGGAAGTTCAGGGTGCCCCGGCCGCCGGTGCGCTCCTCCGCGCGGGCCGCCGTCGCGAACAGCGCGCATACGGCGTCCAGGTCGCGGTCGGCGTTGCGGCCCGCCGCGCCGCCACGGCGAGCGGTCCGCTCCAGGCGCGCGGGCCACGGCGTGCCCTCCCACAGGTCCCACATCGCCTCCTCGGCCGTGCCGCCGCCCGCGAGGCGTTCACGGGCCTTGCGGAGCAGCGCCCCGAGGCGCTGGGCGCCACGCGCGTACGTGGGGTCGTGCACGGCGAGCCGCTCCGGCTCGGCCAGTGCCCGCGCGAGCAGCTCGTCCGAGGGCGGCGGCAAGGGGTTGCCCCCGGCCCGCTCCTCGTCACGCAGGGCCCGTCCGAGGCGACGCAGGTCGGCGGCGTCCATGCCGGCGAGGGGCGAGGCGAGCAGGGTCAGGGCGGTCTCGGTGTCGAGCCAGGAGGTGGCGGGCTCGTCCGTTGAGTCGTCGCCGGGGTCGCCGTCCTGCGGCTGTACGTCGTCCCCCTCGGGTTCGCGCCGTACGCCCCCGTCGGCCACCTCGGCCGTGGCCACCGCCCGCAGTGCCGTCAGCAGTGGCGCCACCGCCGGCTCATGCCTCAATGGCAGGTCGTCGCCGTCGATGTCGAGGGGCACGCCGGCCGCCGTGAGCGCCCGGCGCACGGTCGGGATCGTGCGCGACCCGGCACGCACGAGCACGGCCATCTCGCCCCACGGAACGCCGTCCTCCAGGTGCGCCCTGCGCAGGATGTCGGCGATGTTGTCCAGTTCGGTGCCGGGCGTCGGGTAGGTGAAGACCTCGACGCGGCCGCCCTCGCGGACCGGGGCGAGCTCTCGGTGGGCCCGTACCTTCTCCGCGGGGAGCCGGGTCAGCGGCATGCGCTGGGCCAGCAGCCGGGTCGCAGTGAGCAGGGCGGCGCCGGAGCGGCGGGAGGTGCGCAGGACCTCGACGGGCGCGGGACGGCCGTCCGCGCGCGGGAAGGCCTGCGGGAACTCCAGGATGCCGTTCACGTCGGCGCCCCGGAACGCGTAGATCGACTGGTCGGGGTCGCCGAAGGCGACGAGGGTGCGGCCCTCGCCGGCGAGCGCGTGCAGCAGCCGTACCTGGGCCGGATCGGTGTCCTGGTACTCGTCGACGTACACGGCGTCGTACTGCGCCGAGAGCCGCTGGGCGGTCCCCGGGTGGCGGGCGAGGAGCACCGCGCGGTGGACCAGTTCGGCGTAGTCGAGCACGCCCTGCATGTCGAGCACGTCGAGGTACTCGGCGAGGAACGAGGCCGCAGCGCGCCAGTCCGGGCGGCCGATGCGGCGGGCGAAGGCGTCCAGGGCGTCGGGGGCGAGGCCGAGCTCGCGGCTGCGGGCGAGGACCGCGCGGACCTCGTCGGCGAAGCCGCGGGTGGTCAGGCAGGCGCGCAGGTCGTCCGGCCAGCGGACGTGCGCGAGGCCGAGCCTTTCCAGGTCGGGCTGGCCCGCGAGGAGTTCCCGCACGGTCACGTCCTGCTCGGGGCCGGACAGCAGCCGCAGCGGCTCCACGAACAGGTCGCTGTCCTGGTGGGCGCGGACCAGGGCGTAGCAGAAGGAGTGGAACGTGGTCGCCTGGGGCGCGCGTGCCGCCCCTATGCGCAGTGCCATGCGGTCGCGCAGCTCCACGGCGGCCTTACGGCTGAAGGTCAGCACCAGGATGCGCTCGGGGTCGCCGCCGCGGGCGATGCGCGCCGCCACGGACTCGACGAGCGTGGTGGTCTTTCCGGTGCCCGGGCCTGCGAGAACGAGCAAAGGGCCGGCCGCGTGGTCAACCACCGAACGTTGTGCGGCGTCCAGACGAGGGGGAGCCACCTGAACCGGAGGGGTACGCACCAGCCGGTAAGCGCCACGGGTCCCCTGTCGCACCTGGGGGTGCGACAGGCGCCTGGTGGAGGAAGAGGAGCTCACGTGGTTCGCCGGTCCTGGTGGGTGTGCTGATGGGTCGCCCTACGCCCGTGGAGGGCGGTGGCCGCGGGGTGAAGGCGACGCGCGCAGCCGACGCTACGCCGATGGATGGTGCGGAAGCAGGGCTTCCGGTTCATCCCTCGGGGCACTCGTGCCACGTGCGTCCCTCACCTCACGAACGTACGTCATGTCACGGACGTGCCCCGTTTCCCCCGTACGGATCACAGGTCACACCGAGGGCCGTCGGATGGCGGAAGCTGTCAGGTGTGACCTTGTGCGCGTTCGCCGCCGTCCCACCGCGCCCGCCTCATGTCGAGGCGCGGCAGGTGGCCCTCGGCGGTCCTGCTCGCCTCCTTCAGGGGCGTGCCCTCCGCGCGGTAGTGCTCCAGCGCTCTCAGCTCGTGGCCCGGCAGCAGGACCCCGTCCGCGCGGACCACCCGCCACCACGGCACGGCTCCCCCGTAGAGGGCCATCACCCGGCCGACCTGGCGGGGTCCGCCCTCCTCCAGCCACTCCGCGACGTCCCCGTACGTCATGACGCGCCCCGGCGGGATCAGTTCGGCGACCTCCAGGGCCCGCTCGGCGTACTCCGGCAGCGCGTCCGCGTGCGCCGGATGGGCGTCGTCGTACTCCGGGCGGGTGTCGTCCGGAAGGCTCTCCTCGCTCATCCGGCCCATCCTGCCCCACCCCACCGACAATGTGACGCGCTCGCCACTGTGCGTATGCCTCGCCCCGCGGCGGCGCTTCGGGCAGACTGTGCGCCCCCGCATTTGCACCCTGATGCCCCCGTGTGTCGGTGGGGCATGCCACCATCGTGCGGGCGGTGACTGGTGATACGAGATCAAGAAGAGACGATGAAGCAGCAGGGTGTGCACCCGGAGGACGCGGAAGGCACCTCTGACGCTTCGTCGCGCCCTGACACCGCGAACGCCGACAAGTTGGACACCGGCGACAGCGACGACGGCAAGAAGGACGAGGCCGCGAAGGGCGCCGGCACGGGCGACGCCGGCCGGAAGGCCGTCGAGGGCAAGGCCGGGTACGACCTGGACGAGGCGCAGGTCGACGAGGTCGAGGGCGACGAACCGCTGCTCCCCGCGCGCGTGCACCGTCCGTCCGACCTGATGCGGCTCCTGGTGGGCGTGCTGGGCATCGCCCTGCTGCTCGCGATCGCCGCGTTCGCGCACGGCACCACCTCGGGGCTCGAGCAGGACATCAACAAGGGCACCGGACAGGCGCCCGACGTGTTCAGCAAGATGGCCGGGCTGGTGTCCAGCATCGCGATCCTCCTGGTGCCGGTCGCCTTCGCGATCGAGCGGCTGATCAAGCGGGACGGGCTGCGCATCGCCGACGGCGTCCTCGCGGCGGTCCTCGCGCACGGTGTGACCCTCGCCACGGACCTGTGGGTCGCGCGTGCCGCCCCGGAGTCCATCCGGGACGCGCTGACCCAGCCCTCACCCGGCGACATCGGATCCCTCACCGACCCGGTGCACGGCTATCTCGCCCCGGTCATCGCGTACATGACCGCCGTGGGCATGTCCCGCAGACCCCGCTGGCGTGCGGTCCTGTGGGCGGTCCTGGTCCTGTACGCCTTCTCCATGCTGGTCACCGGCTACACCACGCCGTTCTCGATCGTGCTGACGCTGCTGATCGGCTGGACCGTCGCCTACGGCACCCTGTACGCGGTCGGCTCGCCCAACGTCCGGCCCACGGGGCGCACGCTGATGGCGGGCCTCAGGCACGTCGGCTTCCGCCCGGTGAGCGCGGCCCGCGAAGAGCTCTCGGAGGAGAGCAGCGACCGCGGCCGGCGCTACTTCGTCACCCTCGAGGAGGGTCCCCCGCTCGATGTGACGGTGGTCGACCGGGAGCAGCAGGCACAGGGCTTCTTCTATCGCGCGTGGCGCAATCTGACCCTGCGCGGCTTCGCCACCCGCAGCAGCCTCCAGTCACTGCGGCAGGCCCTGGAGCAGGAGGCGCTGCTCGCCTACGCGGCCATCGCGGCCGGCGCGAACGCTCCCAAGCTGATCGCCACCTCCGAGCTCGGCCCGGACGCCGTGATGCTCGTCTACGAGCACACCGGCGGACACACCCTGGACTCGCTGCCGGAGGAGGAGATCACCGACGATCTGCTGCGCGGCACCTGGCACCAGGTCAAGGCGCTGCAGTCCCGGCGCATCGCGCACCGCAGGCTGGTGGGTGACGCGATTCTGGTGGATCGTTCCGGCAAGGTGATCATCACAGATCTGCGCATCGGTGAGATCGCGGCCAACAATCTGCTGCTGCGCATGGACATCTCCCAGCTGCTGGTGACGCTCGGCCTGCGGGTCGGCGCCGAGCGCGCGGTGGCCACGGCGGTGAGTGTGCTCGGACCCGACGCGGTGGCCGACTGTCTGCCGATGCTGCAGCCGATCGCGCTGAGCCGCTCCACGCGCGCGACGCTGCGCAGACTCGCCCGGGAGCGCGCCGAGCGCGAGCGCGAGGCGGTGCTGGAGGCCTCCCGGCACGCCAAGCAGGCCCGCAGCGAGGAGGCCACGGGCGACGCCGGGGGCGCACTCGACAAGCCGGACAAGAAGACCGTACGGGCACAGGCGCGGGCCGATAAGCGAGCCATCGACGAGGCCCTGGACGAAGCCCGCGAGGAGGACCTGCTCACACAGATCCGCCATGAGGTGCTGCGGATCAGGCCGCAGGCGCCCGTCGAGCCGGCCCGGCTGGAGCGGGTGCGGCCGCGCACACTGATCAGCTTCATCGCCGGCGCCATCGCCGCGTACTTCCTGCTGACGCAGCTCACACACATCGAGTTCGGCCCGCTCATCTCCAACGCCCAGTGGGGCTGGGTGGCCGCGGCCGTGCTGTTCTCGGCCGCCAGCTACGTCGCGGCGGCGATGGCGCTGCTGGGGTTCGTGCCCGAGCGGGTGCCGTTCCGGCGGACCGTCGCGGCGCAGGTCGCCGGGTCGTTCGTGAAGATCGTCGCGCCGGCCGCGGTCGGTGGCGTCGCCCTCAACACGCGCTTCCTGCAGCGCTCGGGAGTGCGGCCGGGGCTCGCGGTGGCGAGCGTCGGCGCGTCGCAGCTCTTCGGGCTCGGCTGCCACATCCTGATGCTGCTGGCCTTCGGCTATCTCACCGGCACCGAGAAGACGCCGTCGCTGTCGCCGTCCCGGACCGTGATCGCGGGCCTGCTGACGGTGGCGGTGCTGGTACTCGTGGTGACCTCGGTGCCGTTCCTGCGGAAATTCGTCGTCACGCGCGTGAGGTCGCTGTTCGCGGGCGTCGTGCCGCGCATGCTCGATGTGCTCCAGCGTCCGCAGAAGCTGATCACCGGCATCGGCGGCATGCTGCTGCTGACCGCCTGCTTCGTGATGTGCCTGGACGCATCGATCCGGGCCTTCGGCAGCGGGGGGACCTCGCTCAGCCTCGCCAGCGTGGCCGTCGTCTTCCTCGCGGGCAACGCGCTCGGCTCGGCGGCCCCGACCCCGGGCGGCGTGGGCGCCGTGGACGTGACCCTGACCGTCGGTCTGATCGCCGTGGGCCTGCCCAGCGAGGTCGCCGCGCCCTCGGTGCTGCTGTTCCGAATGCTGACGCTGTGGCTGCCGGTACTGCCGGGCTGGCTGGCCTTCAACCACCTGACCCGCAAGGGCGCGCTGTAGGGCGGGGCGGCGTACGGGGAGCCCGGCGCCGTACGGTGTAAGGGCACGGAAGAGGTGAGGCTCGGCGGTACCTCGTACGGCCCACGCCCCGAGCGCCCCACCAGGTACGACCGCAGGATGGGAGCATGCCGAACCCGCCCCGGATGCGCGCCGCTGCCCTGACCGCCACCGCCCTGCTAGCGGCCTCCCTGCTGGCGGGCTGCAGCGACGACGACCCCGGGGACGAGGATCTGACGGCTCAGGAGCTGAGCTGGAAGGACTGCCCGGCCGCCTCCCAGGCGCAGGGCGGCGGGGGCAGTCCCTCTCCTCTGCCGGACGCCGGCACCTGGCAGTGCGCCACCATGAAGGCACCCCTCGACTGGTCCGAGCCCAAGGGCGACACGATCGGCATCGAGCTGATCCGCGTGAAGGCGAGCGGCGACCAGAACCGGCGCATCGGCTCACTGATCTTCAACTTCGGCGGGCCCGGCGCCTCGGGCGTCACCACGCTGCCCGCCGCCGGCGACGTGTACGAGAAGCTGCGCACCCGCTACGACCTGGTGAGTTTCGACCCGCGCGGGGTCGGCCGCAGCAAGCCCGTGCTGTGCGAGAGCGACCAGCAGCTCGACGCCTACTTCCAGCAGGACGCGACGCCGGACGACGCCGCCGAGCGGACCGAACTGCTGGACAGCACCCAGCAGTTCAACGAGGCGTGCGAGAAGAACTCCGAGGAGATGCTGCCGCATGTGCGCACCACGGACGCGGCTCGCGACCTGGATCTGATGCGCCAGGTCCTCGGCGACGACAAGCTGTACTACTTCGGCATCTCCTACGGCACCGAACTCGGCGGCGTCTACGCCCACTTGTTCCCCAAGAACGTGGGACGGGCCGTCTTCGACGCGGTCGTCGACCCCACGAAGAACCCCGAGCAGAGCTCGCTCGCGCAGGCCAAGGGCTTTCAGCTGGCCCTCGGCAACTTCGCCGCGGACTGCGCCTCAAAGGCCGAGGGCTGCCCGATCGGCGCCACCCCCCAGGGCGTCAAGGACCGCATCGCCAAGCTGCTGAAAGACCTTGACAGCAAACCGATCCAGGGCGTCTTCCCGCGCGAACTGACCCAGTCCGCCGCGACCTCCGGCATCGTGCAGGCCCTGTATTCGAAGACTCTCTGGGACTTCCTCACCCAGGCCCTGACGCAGGCGTACGACGGTGACGGCAGCTCCCTGATGCTGTTGGCCGACTCGAGCAGCGGCCGCAGTGAGAACGGCGAGTACAGCAATCTCGTCCCGGCCAATGTGTCGATCAACTGCGCCGACGACAAACCCCGCTACACAGCCGAGTACGTGGAGCGCAGACTGCCCGAGTTCCGGGCCGCCTCGAATCTGTTCGGCGACGCCCTGGCCTGGTCCATGCTCAGTTGCACCGACTGGTCCGTGGCGGGCGCCGCCGACCATCCCGACGTGAGCGCACCCGGCTCGGCGCCGATCCTCGTCGTGGGCAACACGGGCGACCCGGCCACGCCGTACGAGGGCACGCGGAGCATGGTGCAGGCGCTGGGCAAGGGGGTGGGAGTCGAGTTGACGCTCAAGGGGCAGGGACACGGGGCGTACAACAGCAAGAACAAGTGCGTGCAGGACGAGGTGAACGGCTATCTGCTGGACGGGAAGGTGCCGACGGCAGGCACGGTCTGCTCCTGAGGCATGCCGAAAGCCGAGCAAAGCAGCAGGTCAGAGAGTTATCCACAGGCTGTCACGGCTTTTTCGTGATCTGCCTACTATGGCCTGAACGCCATCCGCGGCATGGAGCGGAAGGCCTGCGAGGGGGAACTGACATGGCACGTTTCGTAGGGTGGACGGCCCTGACCGCCGCCGCCGCGCTGCTGGTGACGGGCTGTAGCGGCGGCTCGTCCGACGGCGACAAGTCCGGCGGGAGGGCGAACAGGCCGAGTGCATCGGCCACGTCCACCGACTCGACGACTCCCCTGCCCTCCTCACTGACCTCGCAGAAGCTCGACTGGGGGCGCTGCAAGGCGACCGGGGGCTCCCCCGCACCAGGCGGCGAGTGGCAGTGCGCGACGCTCAAGACCCCGCTTGACTGGGCGAAACCGGACGGCAGGACGATCGACCTCGCGCTGATCCGCGCCAAGGCCACCGGCGACGACCGCATCGGCTCGCTCCTGTTCAACTTCGGCGGCCCCGGCGGCTCAGGGGTCTCCACCCTGCCGTGGTACGCCTCCAGCGCGTCCGAACTGGGCGAGCGGTACGACCTGGTGAGCTGGGATCCGCGCGGGGTGGGCGCGAGCGAGGGCGTCCGCTGCCGCAGCGACAAGAAGATCGAGGCGTCCGAGTCCGTGGACATCACGCCGGACACCACGGCCGAGGAGACGGCGTACTTCCGGGACGCCGCCGACTTCGGCAAGGGCTGCCAGAAGTCCGCCGGCAAGCTGATGGCGCATGTGTCGACCACCGACACCGCCCGCGACATGGACCTGATGCGCCAGGTCCTCGGCGACCGGAGGACGCACTACTTCGGCATCTCCTACGGCACCGAACTCGGCGGTGTCTACGCCCACTTGTTCCCGAAGAACGTGGGGCGCCTCATCCTGGACGCGGTCGCCGACCCGAGCGCCGACGCGGAGGGGCACGCGGAGAACCAGGCCCGGGGCTTCCAGCGCGCGCTCGACAACTACCTCAAGTCCACCGGCCAGGACCCCGAAGAGGGCTCGCAGAAGATCGTGGACCTGCTGAAGCGGATCGACGCGAACCCGCTGCCGGCGTCCTCCAGTCGGAAGCTCACGGAGACACTCGCGCTCACCGGCATCATCAGGCCGCTGTACAGCGAGGCGAGCTGGCCGACGCTGACCAACGCCCTGGCGGCGGCGGAGCAAGGAGACGGCTCGGAACTCCTGGCACTCGCCGACGACTACAACGACCGCGACGCCTCGGGGCACTACACCACGGGGACCCACTCACAACGGGTCATATCGTGCCTGGACGACAAGCAGCGGCCGACGGTCGAGGAGACGAAGAAGCTGCTGCCGCGATTCGAGAAGGTCTCACCCGTGTTCGGACCCATGCTCGGCTGGGACACGGCCGGCTGGTGCCACGACTGGCCGGTGGCCGGGGAGTACGACACCCCGGAGGTGAGCGCGCCGGGTGCGGCACCGATCCTGCTGGTCGGCAACACGGGCGACCCGGCGACGCCCTACGAGGGCACCCGGAGGATGGCGGACGAACTGGGCAAGGGCGTCGGCGTGATGATCACTTGGAAGGGCGAGGGCCACTCCGCGTACGGGAAGGGCAGCGACTGCGTCGACTCCACTGTGAACGCGTATCTGCTGCGGGGGACGGTCCCGAAGGACGGCAAGGTCTGCTCATGACGACGGCGGGGGCCTCGGGCACCCATGGTGCGCGAAGCCCCCGCCGCCGGAGCGAGGCCCGCCTCACGGGCGGGGCCGGCTGCTCAGTAGACCGGCTTGTCCGGCTCGATCTGGTTGACCCAGCCGATCACACCGCCGCCGACGTGCACGGCGTCGGCGAAGCCCGCGGACTTCAGGACCGCGAGAACCTCCGCACTGCGGACACCCGTCTTGCAGTGCAGGACGATCTTCTTGTCCTGGGGGAGGCTCTCCAGGGCGGTGCCCATGAGGAACTCGTTCTTGGGGATCAGCTTTGCGCCGGGGATCGAGACGATCTCGTACTCGTTGATCTCGCGGACGTCGATGATCTCGATGCTCTCGCCGTCGTCGATCCACTCCTTGAGCTGCTTGGGAGTGATCGTGGAGCCGGCGGCCGCCTCCTGGGCCTCCTCGGAGACGACGCCGCAGAAGGCCTCGTAGTCGATGAGCTCGGTGACGGTCGGGTTCTCGCCGCAGACCGCGCAGTTCGGGTCCTTGCGGACCTTGACCTGGCGGTACTGCATCTCCAGGGCGTCGTAGATCATCAGGCGGCCGACCAGCGGCTCGCCGGTGCCGGTGAGGACCTTGATGGCCTCGGTGACCTGGATGGAGCCGATGGACGCGCACAGCACGCCCAGCACGCCGCCCTCGGCGCAGGAGGGGACCATGCCCGGCGGCGGGGGCTCCGGGTAGAGGCAGCGGTAGCAGGGGCCGTGCTCGGACCAGAAGACGGAGGCCTGACCGTCGAAGCGGTAGATCGAGCCCCACACGTACGGCTTGTTCAGCAGCACGCAGGCGTCGTTCACCAGGTAGCGGGTCGCGAAGTTGTCCGTGCCGTCGACGATCAGGTCGTACTGGCTGAAGATGTCCATCACGTTGTCGGCCTCGAGCCGCTCCTCGTGAAGGACCACGTTCACGTACGGGTTGATGCCCAGGACGGAGTCGCGGGCGGACTCGGCCTTGGAGCGGCCGATGTCGGCCTGGCTGTGGATGATCTGGCGCTGCAGGTTCGACTCGTCGACCTCGTCGAACTCCACGATGCCGAGCGTGCCTACGCCCGCGGCGGCCAGGTACATCAGCGCCGGCGAGCCCAGGCCGCCGGCGCCCACAGCCAGCACCTTGGCGTTCTTCAGCCGCTTCTGCCCGTCCATCCCTACATCGGGGATGATCAGGTGGCGGGAGTACCTGCGAACCTCGTCTACGGTGAGCTCGGGGGCGGGCTCGACCAGGGGTGGCAGCGACACGGGGACTCCGTTGGTCGGTCGATCACTACATTTGTTCTCTCCGTAACAGTGCCATGGGCTTTTTCATTCCGAGACACCTGTTCCGATCCGCGAGACGATTTCGTCCCAGTAGCCGGGCAGCGTCTCCCACGGGTCGCTGCGGCCACCGCGGTCCGTGCGGTCGGTGAACCAGATCGTCGAGGCGCCCTGCCAGCGGGCGATGCGCAGTGCCTCGTCGAGGTGGCCGAGGGGCACACCGTGGACGAAGTGGCAGAAGCGGTCGGGCGGGTAGTCAGCCGTCCACTCCGCCACCTGCGACCAGCGGTAGTCGCTCCAGGAGCCCCGGAAGGTGACCAGTTGGTCGGCGCACTCGGCGTAGCCGGGGTGCGGGTGGGTGCCATGGCCGAGGACGATGTGGGCCTTGTCACGCAGCGCGCGGAGCGAGGTGGCCGTGCGGCGGATCTCGGGCAGCGCGGCGCTGTCGGTCGGGCAGCGGTCCAGGAGGAAGCCTTCGACCCGGTACCAGTCGAGGTACCGGTGCGCCTCGGAGATCACCTCCCCGAAGGCACGCGCGCCCGCGGCCGTGCCGACATGCGCCGTGCCGAGGCGGGCCGTGTCGAGATGGCCGAGGACACGGACTCCCGCGGTGCGGAGCCGTTCGACGGCCTGCAGACAGTGCGGGTCGGGGCGGGCACCGGGGCCGTCGGCGACGTTCAGAACGACCCACTGCACCGGAGTGCCGGGGCGGGTGAGTTCGCCCCATTCGGTGGGGGCGAGAAGGGGGTGTGCGTAGCCGGGGATGCCCAGGCCGGTGCGGAGGTCTGTGCTCGATGTGGTCGGTGTGATCGGTGTGGTGCCGGTCAGATACGGCATGCCGCCTCCATCCAGATGTCACCGAGGGACTCTTCGAGGTTGATGCGGGGGCGCCAGCCGAGCCGGTCGCGTGCGGTGCGCACATCGGCCTGCTGCCAGCTGCCGCAGCCGTCCGGGTACGGGTACGCGGCCGGGGAGGCATGTCCCGGATGGGCCGCGTGTCCCACGTGGGACATGTGGTCCGAGTCACCGCGCGGGTGGCCGATGGTGGGCCGCAACGGGCCGGGCGGGCCGTCGAGTTCATGGAGGGCGCCGCCGTATCCGGCCACCCGGGCGAGGACCGCGGCGGCGTCGCGGAGGCGGACGGCGCGGCCGGAGCCGATGTTGATGACGCCCTGCGCCGCGGAGAGGGAGGCGGCGTGGACGGCGCGGGCCACATCTCGGACGTCGATGAAGTCGCGCTGGGCGCCGAGGCCGGTGAGTTTGAGCTCGCCGTCGCCGGACTGCATGGCACGGCGCATGGCCTCGGCGAGGCGGCCGAGAGGGGAGCCGGCGGGGGTGCCGGGACCCGCGGGTGAGAAGACCCTCAGGACGACGGCGTCCAGGCCGGAGCCCAGGACCAGTTCGGTGGCGGCGAGTTTGCTGACGCCGTACGGGCCGCCGGGGCGGGGGACGGAGTCCTCGGCCGTGGAGGAACCGGGCTGGCTCGGGCCGTACTCGGCTCCGCAGCCGATCTGGACGAGGCGGGCGCCGCAGCCGCTGCGCCGCAGGGCCTCGCAGACGGTGGCGACGGCGACGGTGTTGTGGCGGGTGAGTTCGCGGGCGCCGCCTCGGGTGGCGCCGGCGCAGTTGATGACGACGCCGGGATGGACCGCGTCGAGGAAGCGCGTGAGGGCGCCGGGGCTGCCGGACGCGAGGTCGAAGCGGACGTCGGCGTCGTCACCACGGCCCAGCGCGGTGAGTTGGACCGCGGGGTCGGCGAGGAGGCGGTCGGCCACGAAGCGGCCGAGGTAGCCGTTGGCTCCGATCAGCAGAACTCTCATCGGCCGGCTCCCGTTGCCGAGCGGTGGTCGGGTCGGGAGGTGATCATTTGGGGTTCTCCTTCACAGGCTTCAGGGAGAGGGAATTCAGGAAGAGGACTTCAGGAAGGGGGACTTCGGCGGGTGTGTGGGCGCGTATGCCTGCGGCGGCCCGTGACGCCGACGGGACGTGCGCGTAGCGCCTGACGGCGTGATGGGGGTCGCGGCCCGATGGGGCCTGTCGGCGGGTCACCACGGCTGGTCCTGCGTTGCGTGTGCCGACGCCCTCGTGAGGGTGCGTGTGGCGTGGAGCAGGAGGGTCAGCGCGCCCGCGCCGCAGGCGATGGTGGGGACGGCGACCGGACCCCATGTGTCGATCAGCGCCTGTACGGGAGTCGCCAGCCAGGCGCACCCCGGGAGGCGGGCTGCGAAGAGGGCGGCCAGCGCCGTTGCCTCGGCTGAGGCCGCCGCCGTGAGGACGAGTGCGGGGGCGTGAGTGAAGCCGTGCGTGGTGAGGAGGCGGGCGAGGAACAGGAGGGCGCCCAGGGTGAGGGTCTGAGGGTAGGCGGCCGACTGGTCGAGGGCGGTGGTGGTCAGGGTCAACAGGGCTGTCAGGGCGCCGAGATAGAGCGCGACGGTGCCCAGGAGGAGGGGCTTTACGGAGGTGGCGAACTCCCCCAGGCCTCGGCTGGCCGAGAGTTTGCAGCGGGCCCGTACGGCGAGGAGGTGGGCGCACCAGGCCGCGGGGGCGCAGGAGAGGGTGAGGGCCAGGACGGGGACGGTGGCGAAGGGCCAGGAGCCGTCGGTAGTGCCGGTGGGCAGGGCGTCGGGGCCTCCGTTGGCGGCTGCTCGGAGGAGTCCGTCGCCCAGGAGGGCGTAGGCGATGAGCCAGGAGGTCCGGGTGGCCGTCGGGTTCGTGCGGTCCGTGGCGGCGAGCGGGCCTCGGGCCAGGGCCGCGCGCAGGGCGAGGGCCACGGCGAGGGCTCCTACAGCGGCCGCGATCAGGCGGGACTGGCCGTGGGTGAGGTGCAGAGCGGTCATCGCCGCCGCGCACGAGGCTCCGGGGAGGAGGGTGAGGAGAAGCCAGTCGGCGCGGGCGCGGGGAGTGGTCAGGGGCGGGACGCCGGTCGGTGTCTCGGCGTCCCGGGGCACTCGGGCGTACATCTCCTCCGCCAGCGAGAAGACGTCCCGGTGCAGGAAGCGTGCGGCGGTGCGGTCGGTGACGCCGTGGGCTTCCAGGCCCGCGGCGATCTCCAGGGGGTCCACCGCGCGTTCGCACAGCTCGCGGTGGCGATGCATCAGCGCCTTCACGGGGTCGGCGCCGGTGCGACGGGTGGCGGCCGGCCGAGAACCGGCGCCGGCCGGCTCAGTGGCGGTGGTGGAGCGCTTGTCGGCTCCGGCGACGGTTGGCTCCTTCGCAGTGAAGGCCCCGTCGGCTCCGGCGGCAGCGGCAGCGGCAGCGGCAGCGGCAGCGGCGTGC
Source organism: Streptomyces sp. NPDC051738 (assembly GCF_044453205.1). Taxonomy (NCBI): domain Bacteria; kingdom Bacillati; phylum Actinomycetota; class Actinomycetes; order Kitasatosporales; family Streptomycetaceae; genus Streptomyces; species Streptomyces sp. NPDC051738. The sequence goes on from NZ_JBITCM010000004.1 coordinate 299,300, forward strand.
GTATCCGCTCCGTTTTCGCGTGTGTGCGGCTCTGCCCCGAGCCACTCCCCCGACCGTTCGTCCCATGCTCCGGGGCTGGTCGGGGCCCCTGGACGGTCCAGTCCTCCGAGGCCGCTCATCGCGCTCCCTCCGTCGCGGGCAGCGCCGTGGCGCGTACAGGACCTGCCGTCGGGCGGGCCGGGCCGCCGCGGGCCACCAGGCGAGCCGTGCGCTCGGTCCAGCGGCCGGGGACGTGGGCCTCGGCGGGGACGGCGAAGGGCAGGGGAGCTCCGGCATCGTCCAGGACGACTCGGCGGACCGGTGTGCGCGAGACGATCTCCAGGTAAATGCCGTGAAATGCCGTGACGTTCTGCTCGACGGTGAACAGTTCGAGCGCACGCGCGCGTGCGGCCGCGCCCAGGCGCTCACGGCGCTCGGGGTCGCGCAACAGCGCCACGCAGGCCTCGGCGAGCGCCCGTGGGTTGCGCGGCGGTACGACGAGACCGGTACCTCCGATGACCTCCACCACCGCGCCGACGTCGGTGGACACCGTCGCGCGACCGCAGAGCATGGTCTCGACCAGCCCGATCGGGAAACCCTCGACGACGCTGGACAGGACGGTCACGGCGCCCGAGGCGTAGGCGTCGGCGAGGGTCGGGATCTCCGGGCCGCCGATCTCCTCGAAGGAGACGGGGTTGTCGCCGACCCGGTGCGGGCCCTCCGCCTCGTCGGGGAAGAGCTGTGCGGCCAGCGCCTTGCAGTGGCCGAGGTAGGCGGCGCCTTCGGGGCCCGAGGGGCCGGCCGAAGTGCCGACGATCCGCAGGCGGGTCTTCGGCTCCTCCTTGCGGACCTCCGCGAAGGCGTGGAGCAGCGACACCAGGTCCTTGGCGGGTTCGACCCGGCCGACCCAGACGAGCGTGTCCGGGTCCGCGCACTCCGGAGCCTCGCCGACCTCCGCGAAGCGGGCGGCGTCCATGCCGGGGTAGACCGTGCGGAGTTTCTCGCGGTCGGCACCGCAGCGCTCCTGCCAGCGGCGGGCGTGGCCGTTGCCGGGGGTGATGAGGGTGGCCCGGGCGTAGGTCTCGGCGGCGAGCCTGCCGTGGAAGGCGGCGAGCAGGGCGCGCACGGCGGGCGAGGCCCCGTTGGCGGCCAGGTAGTGCGTGCGGAGCCGGACGCCGTACTCGGTCAGCAGCAGCGGTACGTCGCAGAAGTGGTGGGCGAGCAGGCCGGGCAGGGCCGCGGAGCCTCCGGACGCGGCGTGGCACAGGTCGACCGAGCCCAGGCCGTCGTCCTCGTACCAGTCGAGCGAGAGGGGGCGCAGGGCGCGTTCCACATGCGCGGTGACGGCCAGCAGATCGGGGACGCGCGCCTCGCGCGCCGCACTCAGCGCACCGCGCGCTCGACAGGCGCGCTCCAGGGCGCGTACGGCGGCTTCGGAGCGGAGCGCTCCCACCAACCCGCCTTCGTCGCGGGCAAGTTCGGCGAGTCCGTACAGCGCGTTGCCGAAACGGTCCGCCTCAGTGGCCGACGCGTCCTCGGAGGCCGCGGAACCACCCATGGCGCCGCCCGCGCAGAGCACGGCCACCAACTCGCCGTAGCACTCGGCGAACCGCCGGCGCGCACGCCGCCCGTACCCGACCCCGTCGTCCTCCGCCATCCACAGAGGCGCCGTACGCACCCTGCCGACCTGCGGTGGCAGCGGGACCCAGCCCTCGGTCTCCTGGCGCTCGCTGCGGCTGAGCGCGTAGATGTCGAACTCGTGCTGTGCGAGCCCGCGCACGAGCCGGTCGCACCAGAGCCTGGCGTCACCGCTCACATACGGATAGCCACCCTCCGCAATCAGTCCGATGCGCACGAGCACACCCCCGATCTCCCATAAGGGAGCCGCCGTTCCCCCGGCGGCTCACAGCGGGACGAACGTAAGCGGACAAGACGGTGGCGCGACGGACGGTTGTCCATCGCGCCACCAAAAGGGGTGAACGGTCGTAACTTTCCCGTGCGGGTCGCGTTCCGTCGCGCTAGGAGATCAAACGCGCACGGATCGTCACACATGAACGGCCGTCACACGCCGTCACATATGAACGCCCCGGACGGTCACACCACGGCCAACTCCCGTCGCGCGGCCCGCCGCTGGGCCGCGATCCGTGGGTCCAGTGCCGGTACGGCGGCCAGGAGCTGCTTGGTGTACGGGTCCTGCGGGTTGTCGTACACCTCGTCGGCGGGCCCTTCCTCGACGATCCGCCCGCGCCTCATCACCGCGACCCGGTCGCTGACCTGCCGTACGACGGCGAGGTCGTGCGCGACGAAGACGAGCGCGAGTCCGAGTTCGCGCTGCAACTCGCCGAGCAGGGCGACCACCTGGGCCTGCGTGGTGACGTCGAGCGCGGAGACGGGCTCGTCGCAGACGATGAGGCGCGGCTCGGCCGCGAGTGCCCGCGCAATGCCCACGCGCTGGCGCTGGCCTCCGCTGAACTCGTGCGGGTAGCGGTCGTAGTGCGCGGGTTCCAGCCCCACACGCTCCAGCAGTTCCCGCACCCGCCCCCGGATGCGCTCTTCGTCGCGATTCCCACGCGCGCGGAGCGGATCGGCGATCGACTCGCCCACGCTGCGGCGGGGGTTGAGGGAGGAGACGGGGTCCTGGAAGACCATCTGCACCGCGGGATTCACGCCCACGCGCGCGTGGCCGTCGTAACGGACCTCGCCCGCCGTCGGCTCCAGAAGGCCGACCAGCATGCGTCCCAGCGTCGTCTTGCCGCTGCCGCTCTCTCCGACGATCCCGAGGGTCTCGCCGCGGTGGATCGCCAGCGACACGTCGTCCACCGCCGCGAACGCCCGCTTCCCGCGCCCGAATTCACGCCGGAGGCCGCTCGCCTCCAGGACGACGTCCGCCGACGCCTCGCCCGGCCCGGAAACGTCGCGAGGCGCATCCACACGCGACACGTCCACGCGGGACACATCACCTCGCGACACGTCCGCACGCGACACATCGCCTCGCGGCACATCCACACGCGGGACCGCGCCGAGCAGTTCGCGCGTGTACGGCTGCGCGGGCGCCCCCAGTACGTCGGCGACCGGACCGTGCTCCACCGCCCGCCCGTGCCGCATCACCAGCACCTCGTCGACGCTCTCGGCGGCGACGCCGACGTCGTGCGTGACGAGGAGGAGCCCCATGCCGGTCTCCTCGCGCAGCCTGTGCAGCAGGTCGAGGATCTGGGCCTGGACGGTGACGTCGAGCGCGGTCGTCGGTTCGTCGGCGATCAGCAGGTCGGGCTCGCAGGCCAGCGCCATGGCGATGAGGGCACGCTGGCGCATGCCGCCGCTGAACTCGTGCGGGCGGGAACGGGATCGGCGTAGCGGGTCCGGAATTCCAACCCTGTCCAGCACTTCCACCACACGCGCGCGTGCCGCTCGTCGCGAGGCACGCGTGTGCACGCGATACACCTCGGCGATCTGGTCCCCGATCGCGTAGTACGGGTCGAGGGACGACAGCGGGTCCTGGAAGACCATCGCCGCCTTGCCGCCGCGCAGCCGCCGCAGCGAGTCCTCCGGCGCCTGCTGTACGTCCACGCCGGCCACCTCGATCGAGCCGCCGACCCGCGCGCCCGTGCCGCGGTGCAGCCCGAGCAGGGCCGAGGCGACCGTGGACTTGCCGGAGCCGGACTCACCGACGAGCGCGAGGGCGGCGCCCCGCTCCAGCCGGAAGGAGAGCCCGTCGACGGCGCGCAGGTCTCCGAAGTCGACCGTCAGGTCGGTCACTTCGACGAGGCTCCCGGCGGGAGCCTTCCTGTCGTCACTCATGCCAGCACCACCCGTCGGTCGGCCACCGCGTACAGCACGTCCGCGACGGCGTTGGCGGCGACCACGAAGAATCCGATGACCAGGACCATTCCGACGACGACGGGAAGGTCGACCACGTTGACCGCGTGGACCAGTTCCTGTCCGATGCCGGGCAGCCCGAAGAGGGTCTCGGTGAGGACCGCCCCGCCGACGGCGCTGCCGAAGTTGTTGGCGTTGAGCGCGATGACCGGCGCGAGGGCCCCGCGCAGCGCGTGCCGTCCGATGACCGACCGCTCGCCGACGCCGTAGGCCCGGAAGGTGCGGATGTGGTCCTCGGCGAGCGTCTCCAGCATCGAGGCGCGGGTCAGCCGGGCGATGGCCGCGGCCTCGATCAGGGCGAGCGACACCCAGGGCAGCAGCAGGTTCCACGCCCACTGTTCGGGATCGTCGGTGAAGGCGACGTACTGCGGGAACGGCAGCAGTTGCAGCTGCCCGCAGACGACGATCATCAGGACCAGGCCGATGACGAATACCGGCGTGGCCACGCCGGCGAGCGTGATGCCGGTCAGCAGCCGCTCGGTGAGACGGCCGCGTCGCCATGCGGACAGCACGCCGGTGCCGACGCCGAGGATCAGCCACAGCACCATGGCGCCGAACACCAGCGACAGGCTGACCGGCAGCTTCGCCAGGATCAGCGCGGTGACCTGCTGGTCGCTCTGGTACGAGAGGCCGAGGCAGGGCGCCGAGCAGTGCTGCACGGAGGTGCCGGTCGAGTAGTCCTGGCCGGCGACCAGGCCCTGGAGGAAGTCCCAGTAGCGCGCGTACAGAGGGTCGTTCAGGTGCAGTTGCTCGGCGACCTGCTGCACCTGGGCGGGCGAGCAGCGCGGGCCGCAGGTGATCTGGGGGACGTTGCCGGGGGTGACGTAGAAGACGACGTAGACGATCACCGAGATGGCGAGCAGGGTGACGACGGCGCCCACAACTCGGCGTACGAGGAAGCCGCTCATGCCTTGGCCTCCCTCTTGCGTCCGGTGCCGACGCGCAGCCGGGACGCCGCGCGCGGGTCGAGCGCCGTGCGTACGCCGTCGCCGAGGACGGTGAGGGCGAGGACGGTCACGAAGAGCGCTCCGGCCGGCAGCAGCAGGTACTGCGGGGCGGCCTGGTACCAGACGTCGGCGGCGGTGAGCATCTGCCCCCAGGACGGCGTCGGCGGCTTCACGCCGACGCCCAGGAAGGACAGGGCCGCCTCGATGGTGATATTGGTCGGCACGAGCAGTGCCGCGTACGTGATGACGGGCGCGGCGATGCCGGGCAGCAGCTCACGGCGGGCGATCCGCCAGGTGCCCCAGCCGCTGAGCCGGGCCGCGGCGACGTAGTCCAGCCCTTTCAGGGTGAGCGTCTGAGCGCGCACGATCTTCGCGATGGTGCCCCATGCGATCAGCCCGATCACCAGCGCGACCAGCACGGGCCGCGGGAAGCTCGACGGCACGATCGCGAGCAGCGCCAACGCCATGATCATCAGCGGCATGGCCACGATGACGTCGGTGAACCGGCTCAGCACCTGGTCGAGCCAGCGGCTGCCCAGCGCGGCGGCGACGCCCACCACGACGCCGATGGCGACCTGGAAGACGGTCGCGGCCAGCGCGACCCCCAGGGAGACCCGGGCGCCGTACACGAGCCGCGCGAACAGGTCCCGCCCGGTCTGCGGTTCGACGCCCAGCCAGTGGTCGGCGCTCACTCCCCCGAACGATCCGATGGGCACTCCGCCGCGCGCGGAGTCCACCAAGGAGGGGTGATACGTGGTCGGGTCCTGGCCCTCGATCGCGGTGAGCAGCGGCGCGGCGAGCGCGACCAGGACGAGCAGCGCGACGACGACCGCCGCGACGAGGGCGGCGCGCTGCGTCCGCAGCCGGCGCCAGAACAGACGGGCCCCCGAGGCCCCCGGGGCGGACACCCCGGGAGCCTCGACGGCGAGAACTGCCTCACTCACGGCGCTACTTCACCGCGACCTGGGAGATGTCCAGCACACCGGTCCAGTCGCTGATCACGACGTTCTTGATGTCGTTGCCGACCAGCCGCTTGTAGACGGGGTGGAACAGCGGCACGGTCAGCGCCTGCTCGCCGATCTTCTTGTCCAGCGCGCCCCACCGCTTGGCGGCGGCGTCAAGATCGGTCAACTTGTTGATCGCGTCGATCTCGGCATTGACCGACTTGTCGTCGAGCAGACCCGAGTTGTAGTTCGCACCGTCCTTGACGATCTGCCGGCCGTCGAAGATCGGGGCGAGGAAGGGACCGCCGGAGGGCCAGTCGGCACCCCAGTGGGCGAGGAAGAAACCGGGCTCGGCCTTCACGTTGTGGATCTTGTCGGAGTAGTCGTTGTCCTCCAGACCCTGCAGCTTGACCGTGATGCCGGCCTTCTTCAGCGCGTCCTGGATCGCGGTCGCGATCTCGGGGCTGGTCTCGAAGTCCTGGGCGTTGGAGTGGGTCAGGGTGACGGTCAGCCCGCTTGCGTAACCGGCCTCCTTCAGCAGCTCCTTGGCCTTGGCCGGATCACCGGCCTTGCCCGCCGGGAAGTGGTCGTACGCCGTGTAGCCGAAGGACTTCTGGTTCGGCAGGAAGGTGGTGGCGGGCTCGGCCAGCGCGGACCCGCCCGCGGCGTTGACCACGGACGACCGGTCGATGGCGTACGAGATCGCCTGCCGCACCTTGGCGTTGTCGAACGGCTTGATCGTCGGGTTGAACGCGATGTAGTTGGTGTAGCCGAAGTGCCCGGTACCGACCCGAGCGGCCAGCTCCTGGTCACCGGTGACCTTGGCCAGCTCGGCCGGCCCGAGGTTGGTGTCCGTGGTGACCGCGGCCGCGTCCGCGCCCTGGGACGAGGACAGCCGCTGGTTGATCACGGACGAGTCGAGCCCGGACCGTACGTCGATCTTGTCGGGGTACGCCTTGCGCTCGGCGTCCGTAGAGGCGGACCAGTACTTATTGCGCTCCAGGACGACCCGCTCGCCGTCGTTCTCGTTCGTGACGACCTTGTACGGCCCCGACGAGATCGGGTGCTCCTCGTACTTCGTGCCGGTGTCCTTGCCCTTCGGCACGGGCGCGAACTGCGTCTGCGTGGCCAGGAGGGGGAACTCGCCCTCGGGCTTGTTGAGACGGAAGACGATGGTCCGCTCGTCCGGCGTCTCGATCGCCGACAGGCCCTTCTTGTCCTTGTACGGCCCCTGGTAGTCGGCCGCGCCGACCAGCCAGCTCCTCAGGTAGGAGGGGCCGCCGGACAGTTCGGGCGCGAAGGAGCGCTCGATGCCGTACTTGATGTCGGCCGAGGTGATCGGGGTGCCGTCCTCGTACTTCAGGCCCTCCTTGAGGGTGTACGTCCACACGGTCGCGTCCTTGTTCGGGCGCCCGGTGTCGGTGGCGAGGTCGGGGACGACCTCGGCGCCGGCGGCCCCGTTCTCGCGGTTGCGGGTGGTGAGCGTACGGAAGACGAGCGAAGGGACGTTTCCGCCGCCGGAGGTGTACAGGCGGGCGGGGTCGAAGTCCTGCTGCGGATTGCGGTTCAGGACCGTGAGCGTGCCGCCCTTGTGGGGCGTGGAGTCGCCGCCGGCACTCTTGGCATCGTTGTCGTCAGGCCCGCAGGCGGCGGCGCCCGCTGCCACGACCAGGCTGACGGTTGCCGCGGCCACGCGGCGCGCTATGACGGACGGTTGACGCATCGGAGACGACCTCTCGGAATGACGAGTCTCGAATGGAGAGACACATTGACGCGGAGTGAGACAGGGAAGGGCAGACATCCGCCCAGGCGTCAGGTCGTCGAAACCCCTGAACGACCCACGGGATCAGAGACCCGTCGGCGATTCACAGGAGTGGCAGGAAAGAAGATCGCGACGCGAACGCCAGGCGGCGGACGTCAGCGACAGTGAATGTCGGCCACGCACAGAGCGGTCACACCAATGAGCGCCAGCTCGATGGCGGCGCGAGAGGAGGTGTGACGGGTCGACATGTGCAGAAATATGTACGAACACGCTGCACATGTCAATGTGACGTGTGAGGCATCCGTCAACTCCCGGGATACGCCCAGGGATTGGCCCGACAGTGGATCCCGTCGTGGTCGAGGAACTTGGTCTGCTGCTGCATGACGGGCGCGAGATCGCCGTCCTTGTCGCAGGTGACGTGGTTGAAGCCGAGCCGGTGGCCGACCTCGTGGTTGATCAGCATCTGCCGGTACGCGTGCATCTGATCACCGTAGGTCTCCGACCCTTGCGCCCACCTGTAGGCGTTGATCATCACGCGCTCGGTGGCGGCCGAGTCGCACGAGACGTTGTCCTCGGTGGTGTCGAGCCCGGACTTGGCGCACCACTCGGCGGTGGTGCCGGGGCTGGCCAGGGTGATCACGAAATCGGGCTTGCCGGAGTAGATGCGCTCGAAGGTGCGGGCGCCGTTGTGGGCCCAGCTCCGGTCGTCGTTGAGGGTCTTCTGCACGGCCTCGGCGAAGAGTTCGCCGTCGAGCCCGAGCCCCTGCTCCACGTCCACGCGATAGGTGAACTTCTCCCCCGTGCCGGGCCCCTTGGCGATCCCCTGGATCGCGTCGAACTTCCCCGAGCCCTTGAGTGTCGCGCTGAGCGCGTACTTCTCGCCCATCGCCTGCTCGTACGTCAGCGGCGTCGCGCTCGGCGAACCGGACGGCGTCGGCAGCCCGCCCTCGCCCGAGGCCGGGTCACGGGCGTCCCGCTCCTGGTCGGTGGCGGACTGCGACTGTACGTCGCTGTCGTCCCGCCCCTGCGCGACCTGCCCGGCGACCACGACGGCCAGCACGGTGACGACGGCGGCGGCCGCGATGCCGGTGAAGGCCCGGCCCTTGGCACCCTTCGCCGGCACGGGCTCGCCGGTCGGCGGGGCGTCGTCGTCGCGGTCGGTGTCATTCGGGACGCCCACACCGGTCTCGGGGTCCCAGTCGGTGACGGAGCCGTACGGGTCGGCGGCGTGCGCGGATTCGGACGTACGGGGCGCGAAGACGTCGACGTCCTCACCGAAGGCGTCGACGTAATCCTGCCGAGGCCCTTCGGACGGCGGCGCCTGCCGGGGCCGCGGCAGGGGAACGCCGGTCCCGGGCGGAGCACCGGCCGGCCCGGGACCGCCCGGGGCAACCCCGACCCGTCCCCTCAACTCGCCCCAGCCACCACCGGGTTCACGCTGCTCGGGGTGGCCGCCGCGTATCAGAGGGGTGCCGTGGGCGGGGGTGCCGTCCGGGAGACGGGGGACGCCGTGGGCGGGGGTGCCGTCAGGAAACCGCGGAACGCCATGCGCGGGCGTACCGTCGGGCAGCCTCGGGAAGCCATGCGCGGGCGTGCCGTCAGGGAACCTCGGGAAACCGTGGGCAGGCGTCCCGTCCGAAAATCTCGGGAAGCCATGGGCGGGCGTCCCGTCAGGAAACCCTGGGAACCCATGCGCAGGCGTCCCGTCGGGCAGCCGCGGTACCCCCTGCGCGGGGGTGCCGTTCGGGAAGCCACGCCCTCCGTACGCCGGTGCCCCACCCGTCGGCATCCCCTGCCGACCGGGCACCTGACCCGGCACCCGGCGACCGCCGGGCCCACCTGGCTGCCCGCCGGGGCCACCTGGCCCGGCTTGCCCACCCGGCCCTCCCGGCCCACCGGACTGCGGCCAAGCTCCCTGGCCCGCCCCTGACGCTGCACCCGGCCGGAAAGCCGGAGCCCTGCCAGGGCCCGGCCCAGGCTCCGGCCCTGGTCCCTGTCCCGGCACGGACGGTCCGCGCCGATCCGCGCCCACCTCCGGCGACTGTGCTCCCCGAGAGCCCTGCCGTGCAGTTGTGTCCGCGGTGTCGCGCTTGGCGGCGGAGCCGCGGCGGCTGTGGCGTCCCACGTCGCGCCTCAGCTCCCCGCGCTCTCGGTGACGGCGTCCTCGCCCGCGTTCCGGACCGCGGCCTCGCCCGCGACCTGCCGGTCGGCGTCCGGCTCCCCCGCTTCCGCGAGGAGGTCCTGGAACGCCCGGGCGACCACCTCCGGGTACTCCATCATCGCCACGTGCCCGGCCTCCGGCAGGCTCAGCAGGCGGGAGTCACGGAAGGTGCGCGCGGCCTTCTGGCACATGCGGTACCCGACGAGCTGGTCCCGGCCGCCGTAGATGAGCAGCGTCGGTGCCAGCACCCGCTCGGCCTGGCGCCACAGCGCGTGCTGGCCGCTCAGCGTGTAGGCGTTGACCAGTCCGCGCGCGGAACGCGTCAGCGCGTCCCAGAAGTACGGCAGTCGCAGTCGCCGTTCCATCTCCTCGACCGCGTTGCGCAGCCCTTCGGACGACACCCGTCCGGGGTCGCCGTAACACAGGTGCAGCACGCCACGGACCCGCTGCTCGGCCGTCCACTGCTTGGTGAAGCGGGTGAAGAGCGTCGTCACGCCGGGCACCGCGAGCAGGGCCGTGGGTACGGCGGTGCGCTGGACGCGGATCTCCGGCAGCGCGGGAGACACCAGGGTGAGCGTGCGGACCAGGTCGGGGCGCACCGCGGCGACCCGCGTCGTGACCGCGCCGCCGAGCGAGTTGCCGAAGAGGTGGACGGGGCCGCGATCGGAGGCGTCCAGATAGCGGATCACCGCGCGTGCGTGCGCGGTGATCGAGTAGTCGCCGTCGTCCGGCGGTGGCGAGTCCCCGAAGCCCGGCAGGTCGACGGCCTCGCCGTCGACCTGGCCTTCGAGCTCCTGCATCAGCGCCGACCAGTTCTGCGAGGAGCCGCCGAGTCCATGGACGTACAGCGCGGGCGGAAGCCCCTCGCGCGCGGGCGGTCTCGAACGCACCGTCAGCGTGATCCCCGGCAGCCCGACCGATCGAAGCCGCTCCCCCTCGGCGACCCTGACGGTCGCCACCTTGGGGAGCACATTGGCGGCCGACACGGACGGCAGCTCGGTCGAAGACATGCGGCAATGTTACGAGACGATCACGTCATGGTTCATGTGTTCGCCATCACAACTCGGCACGTACATGGCAAACATTCGGCCACGCGGAGCCGCCCGAGTCGCCCGCAAATCCCATGCAAATCTCCCGCAAATCGCCCGCAGATACCCCGCGGATCGCATAGCGTCCCGAACCGGTGTCTCCTAGGCTCGTACGCAGGGCACCCGTATGTGGACCCCTGCTTCACCCAGGGACGTTGTGCCCCACGGGGACGTTCTAGGAAGGGAGCCCGCCATGGCCGTCGATCCCACCGACCCCGAGACATTCGCGGACGGCGACACCGAGGAAGCCCAGGAGTTCGACGTCGAGGCCCCCGCGGCCGACGCTGCCGAACAGCAAGCCGACATCAGGCCCGACCGCGACGACCGGCCGACCGGCGCGAACCAGGACCGGGCCAACGAGGCCGATCTGATCGAACAGGCTCGCGTCGTCTCCATCGACGAGGACGACTACCGGTAGGCGACTACCGGCGACATGGGCTCACTTGTGGGGCTGTTGAGCAAGAAAGTGGTGCCGTTGAGCAGGAAAGAGACCGCTTGCTGCCCGCTTCACCCCGGTTTCAAACCTTCTGTGCGACTTTCGTCACTGTCCGGTCCGTGAAATTCTGCGCTCGCACCGCGCACACCCGGGTTACCGAAAAGTACGATGGCGACGCGGCGCACACCGCATGTGGACGACATTGGGAGGCGGCGTGACAGCCATCGAGCAGACAGAGGCGGCACGCCCGCGGGGCACTCGCCTGCCGCGCCGTGCCCGACGGAACCAGCTTCTGGGCGCCGCCCAGGAGGTATTCGTCGCGCAGGGCTACCACGCTGCCGCGATGGACGACATCGCCGAGCGCGCCGGCGTCAGCAAGCCGGTGCTCTACCAGCACTTTCCGGGCAAGCTCGATCTTTATCTCGCACTGCTGGACCAGCACTGCGAGTCCCTGATCCAGGCCGTACGCAACGCGCTCGCGTCGACGACCGACAACAAGCAGCGCGTGCGGGCGACGATGGACGCGTACTTCGCGTACGTCGAGGACGACGGCGGCGCCTTCCGCCTGGTCTTCGAGTCGGACCTGACGAACGAGCCGGCGGTGCGCGAGCGCGTCGACAAGGTCACGAACGAGTGCGCCGAGGCGATCTGTGAGGTCATCGCCGAGGACACCGGCCTCTCGCGCGCGGAGTCGATGCTGCTCGCCTCCGGCCTCGGCGGCCTCGCCCAGGTCGTGGCCCGCTCCTGGCTGCACAGCGACCGCAGCGTGCCGCGCGACCAGGCGGTGCAGTTGCTGACGTCCCTGGCATGGCGCGGCATCGCGGGCTTCCCGCTGCACGGCACCGAGCACCACTGAGGACACGTTTGTTCCCATCCGCTGTTCGCTCCTGGCGTTCTCGGGCGGAGGGTTTACGTCCCCTCACCGGGCTAATGTGTGCTGGGTACGGCGCGTAAAGGTCGCGCACTTCACTGACCGTCGGAGGGACATAGCCGTGGAGGTCAAGATCGGCGTGCAGCACGCGCCCCGCGAGATCGTTCTGGAGAGCGGTCAGAGTGCCGAGGAGGTCGAGCGGGCGGTGTCCGAGGCGCTGGCCGGGAAGTCTCAGCTGCTGAGCCTCGTGGACGAGCACGGCCGCAAGGTCCTGGTCCCGGCCGACCGTCTCGCGTACGTGGAGCTCGGTGAGCCGGCCCCGCGCAAGGTGGGCTTCGGCGCGCTGTAGAGAGCGGCGGCAGCAGACAAGACGGGAGGGGCCCGGCGACTCATGGTCGCCGGGCCCCTCCCGTCTGCGTCTTCGTCCCCGCCTCCGCCCCCGTCTCCACAGATGGCTCACAAGTCGATCACACAGGAGGATTGCATTCCGCAGGTCAGGGGTATGACGGGCTACGACCGTTTCGAGCAGGTCGGCCATGTGGGAGGGACCCCAACATGCTCTTGGAAGCGCTCAGCTCCGCGATCCTCGGCCTCGCGCTGGCCTTGGCCGCAGCCCACCGCATGCCGCACCGCCTGCCCACCCGCTCCCTCGTCCTGCCGACAGGTGTCGCCGGCGCCCTCTTCGGCGCCTTCATCACGCACACCGCACTGGACTTCGGCAACCTCTTCGTGATCCTCATCGGCTCGGCGGTCGTCTCCGCCGCCTCTCTCTCCCTGCTGGTACGCCCCGCGGGAAGACTGAGCCGACACTCGGCGACCGCGTAGACCCTGGGAACGACCGGTCGCCGGAGGCCTGACGCCCACTTCTCGGCGCCGGGGCTTTTCAGCCCGTCCGGCGTTTGAGGACGAGGCCCTTTCGGGGCCGACAGCGGGGGTCTGGGGGCGGCAGCCCCCAGAAGCACCCGGGGTCGAAGGGGCAGAGCCCCTGGAGGACGGGACGGGTAGGGGCGGCGGGGGCGAGAACCCTACGCCGCCAACCCCAGCGCGGCCATCCGCTTGGTGTGCGCCTCAGTGATCCGCGAGAACATCCTCCCGACCTCCGCGAGATCGAACCCGTCCGCGACCCCACCCACCAACATCGTGGACAACGCATCCCGGTCGGCGACCACCCGCTGGGACTGCGACAACGCCTCGCCCATCAACCGCCGCGCCCACAGCGCGAGTCGCCCACCCACACGCGGATCGGCATCAATCGCGGCCCGCACCTTCTCCACGGCGAACGACGCATGCCCCGTGTCATCGAGGACGGCCAGCACCAGCCCCCGCGAGTCCGAGTCGAGCCGAGCCGCGACCTCCCGGTAGAAGTCACTGGCGATCGAGTCACCGACGTACGCCTTGACGAGCCCCTCCAGCCAGTCCGACGGCGCCGTCTGCTTGTGGAACCCGTCCAGCGCGGCGACGAACGGCTCCATGGCCTGCGTCGGCTCGGCCCCGATCTCGGTCAGCCGGTCCCGCAGCTTCTCGTAGTGGTGGAACTCCGCCGACGCCATCTTCGCCAGCTCCGCCTTGTCCGCCAGCGTCGGCGCCAGCTTGGCGTCCTCCGCCAGCCGCTCGAACGCCGCCAGCTCCCCGTAGGCGAGCGCGCCGAGCAGGTCCACGACAGCGGCCCGGTACTGCGGATCGGCGGAGGCCTGCGCCCAGTCCTGGGCGGCGACCCCGGTGTGTTCGACGGTGGAGTCAGCGGTGTCAGCGGCGTCAGGGGTGTTGTCAGGCGTCGTCATGAAGCGCACAATAGCCCGCTCACCGTGTCACGGAAGTCCCTGGTCAATCACTGTGACGCCGACTACGTGACCAATTCGGCCATCGCATGTGCGCGTTTCCGGGGTATGGTGGTAATGCGCCCGCTGAGTACCTAGACGTATTCGACGGGCCGCACGTTAGAGGATGCCCGGTCGGTGGCCCGATCGGCTCCGACCCGACAGCCCTCCCCGTCCGTACGGCACTCTGCGTACGGAGCCCGGAGGGGGACACCCTCAGCGGTACGAGCGCTAGAGCGTCGGCAGTGGTCCCGTGCCTTACGGCCTGACCGTATGGCAGCCGACGTCCCCCGGCACGGTCCGTCAAAGACCCCCGCGCTCGCCTCGCACCGCGCACACAGAAGAGGCAGCACCCTGACTACGACTTTCCGAGAGCTCGGAATCCTTCCCGAGACCGCCGAGGCCCTTGAGGCCGTCGGCATCGTCACCCCCTTCCCCATCCAGGAGATGACCCTCCCCGTCGCCCTCTCCGGCACGGACGTCATCGGCCAGGCCAAGACCGGCACCGGCAAGACGCTGGGCTTCGGCCTCCCGCTCCTGGAGCGCGTCACCGTCCCCGCCGATGTCGAGGCCGGGCGCGCCAAGCCCGAGGACCTCACCGACGCCCCGCAGGCGCTCGTCGTCGTCCCCACGCGCGAGCTGTGCACGCAGGTCACCAACGACCTGCTGACCGCGGGCAAGGTACGCAACGTCCGCGTCCTCGCGATCTACGGCGGCCGGGCCTACGAGCCCCAGGTCGAGGCCCTCAAGAAGGGCGTCGACGTGATCGTCGGCACCCCGGGCCGGCTGCTGGACCTCGCGGGCCAGAAGAAGCTCAACCTCAAGCACGTCAAGGCACTCGTCCTCGACGAGGCCGACGAGATGCTCGACCTGGGCTTCCTGCCCGACGTCGAGAAGATCATCAACATGCTCCCGGCCCGGCGCCAGACCATGCTGTTCTCGGCGACCATGCCGGGCGCGGTCATCGGCCTCGCGCGCCGCTACATGTCGCAGCCCACCCACATCCGCGCCACCGCGCCGGACGACGAGGGCGCGACGGTCGCGAACACCGCGCAGTTCGTCTACCGCGCGCACAACATGGACAAGCCCGAGATGGTCGCGCGCATACTGCAGGCCGACGGCCGGGGACTGGCCATGGTCTTCTGCCGCACGAAGCGCACGGCGGCCGACCTCGCCGACCAGCTCCAGCAGCGCGGCTTCGCCTCCGGCGCGGTCCACGGCGACCTCGGCCAGGGCGCCCGCGAGCAGGCGCTGCGCGCCTTCCGCAACGGCAAGGTGGACGTCCTCGTCTGCACCGACGTCGCCGCGCGCGGTATCGACGTCGAGGGCGTGACCCACGTCATCAACTACCAGTCCCCGGAAGAGGAGAAGACGTACCTGCACCGCATCGGCCGTACGGGCCGCGCGGGTGCGAAGGGCATCGCGATCACCCTCGTCGACTGGGACGACATCCCGCGCTGGCAGCTGATCAACAAGGCGCTGGACCTGAAGTTCAACGACCCGCCGGAGACGTACTCCACGTCCCCGCACCTCTTCGAGGAACTGAGCATCCCCGCGGGCACCAAGGGTGTTCTGCCGCGCTCGGAGCGTACGCGCGCCGGGCTCGGGGCTGAGGAGCTGGAGGACCTCGGCGAGACCGGCGGGCGCGGTGCGCGCGGTCGCGGTGGCCGAGGCGGCCGGGACGACTCCCAGGCGTCGTCGGACCGCGAGCGCACGGCGCGTACGCCGCGTCGCCGCCGCCGTACGCGCGGCGGATCCACGCTGGACGGGACGCCGGCGCCCGCCGCCGGTGCCGGCGCTCCGGAGGAGACCGCCGAGACCGTCACCGCGCCTCGCACCCCGCGTCGCCGCCGCCGCACCCGTGCCGGGGCGACGGCGGAGCAGGCCCCTGCCGTGACGGCCACGTCCGCGGAGGCAGCCGTCGCGACGGCGGAGGGTCCGTCCCTGGACACCCCCGAGGAGACCTCGGCCAAGCCGCGCCGCCGCCGGACGCGCAAGTCGGCGGAGCCGCAGGCGACTTCGGCCGACGCCGTGGCAACGCCGGTGACGGAGTCCGCGAACGCCGCGAAGGTCGCGGAGGCCGTCCAGGCGTCCGAGGCTGCCACGGCTCCGCAGGCCACCGAGCCCGAGGAGGCCCCGGCCGCCAAGCCGCGCCGCCGCACCCGCAAGGCGACGGCGACGGCGGAGACCGCGGTCACCACGGCCGAGGGCACCACGGAGACCGCACAGCCGACTCCCGAGGCCGCCGAGACCAAGCCGAAGGCACGCCGCACGCGCAAGGCGACCACCGCCGCGGAGGCCGCGGTCGCCACGGCCGAGGGCGCCACAGAGGCCGCCGAAGCCGCGCCGAAGGCACGCCGCACACGCAAGGCAACCGCCGCAGCGGAGACCGCCGTCGACACGGCCGAAGCCGCCGAGGCCAAGCCCAAGGCGCGCCGTACCCGCAAGACCGCGGCGTCCGTCGAAACCGCCGACATCCCGGCCCAGACGGCCCAGGAGCCGGAGGCGGCCGAGGCCAAGCCGAAGGCGCGCCGTACGCGCAAGGCGACCGCCGCCGCGGAGACCGCCGTGGACACGGCCGAGGCCGTGGAGGCCAAGCCCCGCCGTACGCGCAAGGCCGCCGCCACCGCCGAAGCCGCCGTGGACACCGCCGAGGGCACGGAGGCCAAGCCGCGCCGTACCCGCAAGGCCGCCGCGACCGTCGCGGAGCCGGAGGCCGCCGAGGCCAAGCCCCGGCGCACCCGCAAGGCGACGGCCACCGCCGAGTCCGCAGTGGACACGGCCGAGGCCACCGAGGCCAAGCCCAAGGCACGCCGCACCCGCAAGACCGCGGCGTCCGTCGAAACCGCCGACATCCCGGCCCAGGCCACCAAGGAGCCAGAGGCGGCCACAGAGGCTCCCGCCCCGCGCCGCCGTACCCGCAAGGTGGCGGCGACCGTGGAGGCTGCCGACGGCACGGCAGAGGCACAGCCCAAGGTGCGCCGTACCCGCAAGGCCACGGCTGCCGCGGAGTCCACGGAGGGCTGATCTCACGTACGACGGCCCGGTCCCTCACCGTGTGTGGGGACCGGGCCGTCGGCGTTGCCGGCCCGCTTCATCCAGCCCGTCCGGCGTTTGAGGACGAGGCCCCTTAAGGGCCGAAGCGGGGGTCTGGGGGCGGCAGCCCCCAGGGACGGGACGGGTAGGGGCGGCGGGGGCGAGAACCGCCCTACAGCAACCCCCCACCGACCCACCCGCTACCCTCCCCCCGTGACCACCCAACCCGCCTCCACGCCGCCCCCGAACGCCCGCGCCTACCCCCTCCACACCCCTCGCGGCACCTTCGCAGTCGTCGACCACCCCGCCGCCCCCGGCGTCCAACCGCGAGGCGTCGCGCTGCTGCTCCCCGGATTCACGGGCAGCAAGGAGGACTTCACGCTCATGCACGAGCCGCTGGCGGAGCGCGGCTACCGCACCGTCGCCATCGACGGACGCGGACAGCACGAGTCGGACGGACCGGAGGACGACGAATCCGCTTACACGCGGAGCGAGTTGGCCCAGGACGTCCTCGCCCAGGCGGCAGCCCTCGGCACGGACGACACCCCTCTCCACCTCCTCGGCCACTCCCTGGGCGGCCAGATCGCCCGCGCGACCGTGCTCCTCGACCACGCGCCGTTCCGCTCCCTCACCCTCATGGCATCGGGCCCCGCCCAGATCTCCGACTCCCAGCAGCAGCGCGTGAAACTGCTGCGGGACGCGCTCGCGGTGATGACCATGGAGGAGACCTGGGAGGCGATCCTCGCCATGGGACCGCCGGAGGAGGTCGGCGGCCCGGCACGCGGCATCGGCGGCCCGGACCTGCTGCGCCGGCGCTGGCTCGGCACCAAGCCCGCCCAACTCATCTCCACGGGACGCCAGTTGTGCACGGAACCGGACCGGGTCGACGAACTCGCCGCCCTCCCGCTCCCGTTCCACGTCCTGTCGGGCGCCACTGACGACACCTGGCCGGTTCCGGTCCTCGACGACATGGCCGCACGACTGAAGGCCCGCCGCACGGTCATCCCCGGCGCCGAACACTCCCCCAACGCCGACCAGCCCCTGCGCACGTCCCAGGCCGTCGCCGACTTCTGGAACAGCGTGGACGGCGCCCCCGCCCAGTCCGAGCAGAACGGCTAGTACCGCGCCTGAACCAGCACTGCGACCGAACTAGTCCTGCGCTAGCACCGCGCCCGAACCATTACTGCGCCAGCACCGCGCCCGAACTAGTACTGCGCCTGAAGATGCTCCCAGAACCCGTCCCGCAACGCCCGCCGCAGATCCGCCTGCCCGCGCAGCGAGTACTGCAGCAGCCCCTCGGCCTCCACCAGCAGGTCCTGGTCCACCGAGCCGGGCAGGTACGGGTGCCCGGGCAGCAGCTCGACCAGCGACTCCCGCCCTCGCGCCGCGAGCCACTTCGCCGCGATCTGCGCGCCGACGAACCGTACGTCCTCACGCGTCGGCCGAGCGCCGGCCACCTCGTATGCGGCGTTGGTGCGGCGGGAGACGTACGGCTTGAAGAAGTCGAGGTCGAGGGTGCGCTGGCTGTCGACCTCCCAGAGCAGGGGCTCGGCCTGGTTGCGGCCCTCCGGCGCCTCGATGCCCCACAGGTGCACCCGCGCGCCGTACCCCTGCGCGGCCTCGACCGCCGACACCAGGTCCTCGTCCCCGCCGAGCAGGGCCGCGTCGCTGATGGCACGGTGCCTGGCCAGTGACTCCAGGTCGGTCCGGATCAGCGAATCGACGCCTTTCTGCTGGTTGTTGGCGTTGAGGTTGCCCAGGCGGACCTTCACATCGGGGAGCTCGGCGATCGACTGCTGCTCCGCCGTGTGGATACGGCGCCGCGCACCGTCGTACCAGTAGACCCGCAGCAGCCTGCTGTCCGCGAAGATCGTGCGCGCCCGGTCGATGAGCGCCTCGATGAGCCCCTCGGCGTCCAGATCGAAGGCCCGGCGGTCCTCCGTCCCGGCGACCAGCCGTCCCGCGGCGGCGTACAGGTAGCCCGCGTCGACGAAGATCGCATGGGTCGAGGGCGTCTTCGCCACCTCGGCGAGCATGCGTTGCAGCAGCTCGTTGGTGTGGTCGATGCGGGCGGCGAGCGCCGCGAGGTCGTCGTTCATCGGCTCCATTGTCCTGGCGGTCACGCTGCGAACACAACCGGTCCCGGTCAGTCTCGCCTTGATCCCTCGGCAACCACTTACCGGTCAGTAGTTAGCCGTTCGAAAAATTTCTTTAGCGTAGGGAATGTTTGTAACACGCAACCCGTTGAGTAGGTGTGTAACCCAGTAGTTCTCCCCAGCAGTACTCATCGGGAGGATGACCAGACGAAGGGAGAAGCCATGCGCTTCGAGATCATGCGACTCGACGAGACCGACGGCACGCCCGTGGACAGCACCGTCGTGGACGCCGCCTCCGTCAATCGGATCGTTCAGCAGGCCGCCGCGATCGGTCAGCGGCTGTGGATCCGTCCGGCCGAGGCCTCGGCCTCGTAGGACGCGGATCCCCGCGGAAGCTTCAGGGCCCCGTACGGCTACGACGCCGTTCGGGGCCCTTGCAGTGTCCGGGGGCCTCAGCTCCCCTGAATGACCTGCGTGACCCCGTTGATGATCTGCTGCACGGCGATCGCCGACAGCATCATGCCCGCGAGCCGCGTCACCAGGACCACGCCGCCGTCCTTGATGACCCGGATGATCAGCAGCGAGTACCGCATCACGATCCACAGCACGACATGGATGGCGAGGATCGCCGACCACACCGACACCTGCATGGCCATGCTGTCGGCCTTCTGCACGGCGAGGATGACGGACACGATCGCACCCGGCCCGGCCAGCAGCGGCATGCCCAGCGGCACGAGGGCGACGTTGACGTCCTTGGTCTGCTTCGGCTCGTCCGTCTTTCCGGTGAGCAGGTCGAGCGCGATCAGCAGGAGTAGCAGCCCGCCCGCGATCATCAGCGCGGGGACGGAGACATGCAGGTAGTCGAGGATCTGGTGGCCCAGCAGCCCGAAGACCGTGATCACACCGCCCGCCACACAGACGGCCTGGAAGGCCATCCGCTTCTGCACCTTGACCGGCCGGCCGGAGGTGAGCGCGAGGAAGATCGGGGTGATCCCGGGGGGATCCATGATGACGAAGAGGGTCAGGAAGAGGGAGCCGAAGACGGCGAGATCGAACATGGGTGCCTTGCGGAGAAACGGAACGAACGGGACGCGAGAGTGAGGGCGAGAGTGCGACGGGGTGAAGCGGTAACGGGGTGAGCCTCAGGCCCCGCCGGTCCCCGGCACGGGGAACGCCCCGCTGGCCCGCCGCGTGATCTCCCCGTACACCTCGGGGTCCGTCGTGTACTCACCGAGCACACAGGTCTTGCGGCTGCCGTGGTAGTCACTGGACCCGGTGACCAGCAGCCCGAGCTCCTTCGCGAGCCCGCGCAGCCGCGCACGTGTGTCGGGTTCGTGGTCCATGTGATCGACCTCGATGCCGTCGAGCCCGGCGGAGGCCAGCTCGGCGATCGCGGACTCCGGCACCGTACGGCCCCGCTTGCTGGCGGCCGGGTGCGCGAAGACGGCGACGCCGCCGGCGGCCTTGATCAGCCGGAGCGCCTCGAACGGGTCGGTCTCGTGCTTCTCCACGAAGGCCCGGCCGCCGTCGGCCAGCCAGTCCTCGGTGAAGGCGTCACCCACGGTCGGCACGACCCCGAGCTCGACCAGCGCGGACGCGACATGCGGCCGGCCGACGGACCCGTCACCGGCGATCCGCAGCACCTGCTCCCAGGTGACCGGCACGCCCAGCGCGTCGAGCTTGGCGATCATGCCCTTGGCCCGCGGCACCCGGTCGTCCCGCACCAGCTCCCGCTCGGCGAGCAGCGCGGGCTCCTCCGGGTCGAACAGGTAGGCCAGCATGTGCATGCTGATGCCGTCGATTCGGCAGGACAGCTCGGCACCGGTGACGAGGGTGAGCCCCTGCGGCAGCGCCGCGATCGCCTCGGCGTGGCCACGGGTCGTGTCGTGATCGGTGAGCGCCACCACGTCCAGCCCGGCCGCGGCGGCGTTGCGCACCAGCTCGGCCGGGGTGTCCGTGCCGTCGGAAGCGGTGGAGTGGGTGTGCAGATCAATGCGCACGACGCGGACTCCAGTCGGGGACGGCACGGGTGGGGACGCTCAAGGATAACCGGAATTTCAGCAATCCCTGTCACACCCGAAACCGGCAAGCGCCCCCTACCGACAACGCCCCAAGGGGCGCGGGGAACTGCGCGAGCAACCCACGACCACCGGCACCCACCACTCAGCCGCACGCCCCGCCCCAGTAGCCGCTACGGCCCAAGCAAGCGCGGCGACAACGCTCCGCAGGGCAACAGCTCCATCTCCGCCCCGGCGTCCCGCAAATCCGTCAGCACGAGCTCGTCGTACATCAACAACCCCGACTGCTCGGGCCACACGACCGCCCACAGCCACATCCCGAGCGCCTCCCCCGCGAACACGGCACGATCGTCGGGCGTACCCGAGACGTGCCACAGCGGTGTCGGACGCCCTGCGGCCAGCACCTTGGCCTGCGGCGGTTTCTCGACGTTCATGTACGGCCCCGGATCCGGCCCGTCGGTACCCGCGTAACGCGCACCGAGGCCGACGCCGAGTTCCTCGGCGACCAGGATCATCTCGCCCATGCCGCCGAGCGGCCCTGGCCCGGAGCAGGCCACGGCGGTCGCGCGGCCGCCGCTGCGGTCGTCGCCCGCGCTGGCGACACCCGTGAACAGCCAGCCGATCGGCAGCGGCCACGGCATCCACACCGGCACCTGCGTGCGATGCACGACCACACCGAGGGCCTCGACGCTGGGCGGGATCACAGGCTGCACCGGATGCACGGTGCCGTGCACATCGCATTGCCAGGTGTCGGCGAAGAGTCCGGGAGCCCTGACCCGGCCACCACACTTCGGGCAACTGGGTTCGCCCCTCATAGGGCTCCACGGTCCTACCCGTTCCGCGCCACGTCAAGGACGATCACCCGTCCGGACGGATCCCGCCCGCCGAGGGAGCCGACCGGGCTTTACATCGTTAGCCTACCTAACTTAATATGTGTATATGCCATCTACTTCTCTGCGGCAGCCGAAGGCCGTGTGGGCGACCGCCGGAGCGTCCGTCGTCGCCTTCATGGGCATCGGACTCGTCGACCCGATCCTCCCGTCCATCGCGAGCGGCCTGAACGCCACACCCGGCCAGGTCTCCCTGCTCTTCACCTCCTACTTCCTGATCACCGCGGTGGCGATGCTGGTCACCGGCTTCGTCTCCAGCCGGATCGGCGGCCGCAGGACCCTTCTGCTCGGCCTGGCCCTCGTGGTCGTCTTCGCCGGGCTCGCGGGCACGTCCGGATCGGTCGGCGAACTGGTCGGCTTCCGGGCGGGCTGGGGGCTCGGCAACGCGCTCTTCGTCTCCACCGCCCTCGCCGTCATCGTCGGCGCGGCGGCCGGCGGCAGCGCCGCGGCGATCCTGCTCTACGAGTCCGCCCTCGGGCTCGGCATGGCGTGCGGGCCGCTGCTGGGCGCGCTGCTCGGGGACGCCAGTTGGCGCTACCCGTTCTTCGGTACGGCCTTCCTGATGGCCGTCGGCTTCCTGTGCATCGCGGTGTTCCTGCAGGAGCAGCCGAAGCCCGCCCGCAAGACCTCGCTGCTGGACCCGATCAGGGCACTCGGCCACGGCGGCCTTGCGTCCGCGGCGGTCTCGGCGTTCTTCTACAACTACACGTTCTTCACGGTGCTGGCCTTCACGCCGTTCGTGCTGGACATGAGCCCGTACCGGTCCGGCGCGGTGTTCTTCGCCTGGGGTCTGCTGCTCGCCGTGTTCTCGGTGATCGTGGCGCCTCGCATGCAGAGGCGGTTCGGTTCGCTGACGGTGCTCGGCGGCTCGCTGGTGCTGCTCGCCGTGGACGTGCTGGTCCTCGGCTACGGCGACCACACCACCGCCGTGGTCTGCACGATCCTGTCCGGCGCGTTCATCGGCGTGAACAACACCGTCTACACGGAGCTGGCCCTCGGCGTCTCGGATGCCCCGCGCCCCGTGGCGAGCGCGGGCTACAACTTCGTGCGCTGGTTCGCGGCGGCGGCCGCGCCCTTCTTCGCGCCGAGGATCGAGGAGTGGACCGGCAGTCTCCGCGTCCCGTTCGTGGTGGCGGCGGTCACGGCCGTGGCGGGCGCGCTCGTGGTCGTCGTACGGCGGAAGTCGCTCACCCTCCCCCACTCTCGAATTCGCTCGAGCGGGGGGACCCCCATGGCCGAGGAACTGGAGACGAAGCACGCGACCGAGGACAGCGTCACCGTGTTCGCCAACTGACGCTTTTCAGCCACCGGTTGGTGAGGTTCCTCACGCGTGGGTCACTCCAGCGGGACGGACGTACGGGCGGGATCCCGAAGGTCCGTCCCGTTCGTCAGCCAGCGCTCCTGGAGGGCCTGGGCGCCGTGCACGCGCTTCCAGGCGGCCTCGTTCGGGGTCATGGGGAGCAGCGGCAGGAAGTGCACGGGGTCGGCGGGCGCGTCGAGTTCCAGGTCCTCGACCAGGCCGCCCGGCTCGGCGACCAGGACCGAGGTGAACGGGGCGCCCGGCCACAGCGGCTCACCGACGTCCAGGGAGGCGCCCGGGGCCACGATCACGCCCTCCACCTGCGGGGACGCGGCGAGAACGGCGAGCGGGCGGAGCACCTTGTCGGTGTCGGCGAGGCCCGAGCGGACCGAGAGGACCAGCTCCGCGCGGGCGCCCCTGACCGGGTCGGCGACCACCGCGGTGGGGTCGTTCATGGGCTGCGCGGACATGCCGAGCGTGGCGTAGCGAACGACATCGCCGTCCTGGAAACGGAGCACCTCGATGCGGTCCGTACCGAGGAAAGTGACCGCCGCGCGGGCGTCCGGTTCGCCCAGCGCGGAGCGCAACCGGGCCTCGACCAGAGGGAGAACATCAGCCATGCGGCGAGCATAGAACTCGTCAGTACCGGGCAAAGCAGCGCCTTGACACTTCAGTCGGCTGATACTCTTGCCCGGTGTTCGGGACAGCATGCAGAAGCGTTGCGATCGAGTCCCAACGCCTGGTTTGACTCCCCTACGGGGAACCCCGAACGGGGTATGGAACGTCCCTCACGAGGGACCGGCCGGAGGAGGTGGGGCTGTCATGGATCGAAGTCGACCGTGCAGTACCACTCGCTCTTCCCGCCACTGATGTAGCTGATTCGGCTGTTCCGGCTCCGGCTGACCGCCGCCTTTCACGCTCGCGTCCTCACACGGAAGAGCACTTCGTTTCGCTTTGCCTGATCGGTCTGATCTGAATCAGCAACGAAGCCCATCACCGCGACGGTGCGGTGCTCCCCGCTTTGTGGACGTGCCAAACATCCTGAGGTCAGGACGTCCCCATTCCGGGCAGTTCCAACCGTCCTGCGGTTCTCCACGCTTCGTTGCCCGTCGCGAAGGAGCCTGCTCATGTCGATGATCCGCGACCTGCGTGCCGTGGTCCGCCCGTCCCGCGTCTCACTGCGCAAGGACAACGGCAGCTACGACACCACCCGCGACCCCGGGACGCCCTCGGCCGTCGTCGACTGCGCCGTCTACCGGCACGGCGCCCGGGTCGAGACCCCGAAGCCCCTGACCCCGCACGAGGCGATGCGCCAGGTGCGCCGGGACGGCGGCTTCGTCTGGATCGGTCTGCACGAGCCGACCGAGGCCGAATTCGCCGGTATCGCCAGCGAGTTCGGGCTGCACCCGCTGGCCGTCGAGGACGCGGTGCAGGCGCACCAGCGCCCCAAGCTGGAGCGCTACGACGACTCGCTCTTCACCGTCTTCAAGACCATCCACTACGTCGAGCACGACGAACTCACCGCCAACAGCGAGATCGTCGAGACCGGCGAGGTCATGTGCTTCACCGGGCGGGAGTTCTTCATCACCGTCCGGCACGGCGGGCAGGGCTCGCTGCGGGCGCTCAGGCACCGCCTCCAGGACGACCCCGAGCTGCTCGCCAAGGGTCCGTCGGCCGTGCTGCACGCCATCGCCGACCATGTCGTCGACGGGTACATCGCGGTCGCCGACGCGGTGCAGGACGACATCGACGAGGTGGAGACCGAGGTCTTCTCGCCGGGACGCAAGGGCTCGCCGCGCGGTACGGACGCGGGGCGGATCTACCAACTCAAGCGCGAGGTGCTGGAGTTCAAGCGGGCGGTGGCGCCGCTGATGCGGCCCATGCAGCTGCTGAGCGAGCGGCCGATGCGGCTGGTCGACCCGGACATCCAGAAGTACTTCCGGGACGTCGCCGACCACCTGGCCCGGGTGCAGGAGCAGGTCATCGGCTTCGACGAGCTGCTGAACTCGATCCTCCAGGCCAACCTGGCGCAGGCGTCCGTCGCGCAGAACGAGGACATGCGAAAGATCACCTCGTGGGCCGCGATCATCGCCGTACCGACGATGGTGTGCGGTGTGTACGGGATGAACTTCGACTACATGCCTGAGACGCACTGGAAGTTCGGCTACCCGGTGATCATGACCATCACGGGCATCATCTGCCTGGGCATCCACCGCACCCTGAAGCGCAACGGCTGGCTGTGACGGTGCCTGGATAAGCTGGGCGCATGACAAGCGAGCTGCTCGACCAGGCCCTCGTCGAGGAGGCCACCAAGAAGTCCGGCCTCATCTGGGTCAAGGGACCTGGTCACCCGGCCCGGGCGCTGTGGCATGTGTGGCACGAGGGTGCGGCGTGTGTCATGGGCGACGGTCCGGGCGAGCAGCCGCTGCCGGGGCTGGTCGACGGGGGCGCGGCCGAGGTGACGGTCCGCAGCAAGGACAAGGGCGGCCGGCTGGTCTCCTGGTCCGCGAAGGTCGTCGAGCTGACGTCCGGTACCGAGCGGTGGGACACGACGGTCGGCGAACTCAAGGGCAAGCGCCTCAACGCCCACGACGGCGAGGCGATGCCCGAGCGCTGGGCCCGCGAGTGCCGGGTGATCCGCCTGGAGCCGACGGGCGCGACGGCGCCCCTGCCCGACGGCAACCTCGCCGAGGCGCCGTTGCCGACGTCGGCGACGACCCGGCAACCGATTCCGGCAGGACTGCCGAAGCTGCTGATGAAGCGGCGCAAGCGGAAATAGCTGAAGCCGCGCAGGCGGAGGCAGCCCGCTCGGCGCCTAGGACGTCGGCAGCTGCTTGCCGTAGTCCACCGTCTCGCCCTTGGCCGGCTCCTTCAGGGCGAAGTCCTTGCCCCAGGAGGAGAACGTCAGGGTGCCGCCGCCACCCGCCCGGACCAGGCGCAGGGGGTACGGGGTGCCCTCCAGGGAGACGTCGAGGGTGCCGCCGGAGCCTTTGTCGCCGGTGATGCGGATGACGCGGGTGCCCGCCTGCTCGTGGTGGCCGTCGGTGGCCAGCGCGCCGTGCAGGGTCAGCAGGCCGTCGAGGAGTACGTCCTTCTCCGTGAAGCCGCTGAACTTCTTGTACGACGGGTCGCCCTGCGGCACCTTCACGAACTTGCCGTCCAGCTTGTCCACGGCCGCGGCGTCCGTCTTGCCGCCCTCGGCCGCACCCGCATCGCTCCAGAAGCCGGCGTCGGCCTTCAGATACAGCCGCTCACCGATCCGCAGCAGCTGGAACGTCCCTCCCTGCGACGTGACCGATCCCGTCGCCCCGTCGTCCTTGAGCTGCATGTCGAGCTTGTAGGTGCGCCCGCTGGTCACCACGTTCCCCGAGAGGCGCACCGCGTCGGCGGAGTCCGCGGCCGTACGGGTCTTGCGCTGGATCTCGGCGGCCGGCAGCTTGCCGACGCCGTTGGTGCCCTCGTCGGGGTCCGCACTGCATCCCGTCAGCCCCGCTCCCGACACGACCAGGGCGCACACGGCGCTCACCAGCGCGCCCCGGCGCGCACGACCCTGGGGAATCGCAGTCACAGGTGGGGCTGCCTTTCTGTTGTGGGACCTCAGCGGCGTACGGCAGCGTACCGGGGCCTCACAGCCCAGGCGGAGCCAGTCCGTCCGTACCGCTCACCAGGGCATATCGGATCCGGACGGGCTAGCCTGAAGCCCACCCGAGCGGGCAATTCGGATATGCGGCCCAGCCCACGGACCCGCACCAGCACCAGCACCAGCACCAGCACCAGCACCACGGCACACCCCGCACGCAAAGGAGCCGCAGCGATGGCAGCCGGCGCTCCCCGGATCTTCGTCTCGCACCTCGCCGGCATCGCCGCCTTCGACCCGAACGGCGACCAGGTGGGCCGCGTCCGCGATCTGGTCGTCATGCTCCGCGTCGGCCGACGACCCCCGCGGGTGCTCGGCCTCGTCGTGGAACTGTCCACCCGGCGCCGCATCTTCCTGCCCATGACCCGCGTCACCAGCGTCGAGTCCGGCCAGGTCATCACCACCGGCGTGCTCAACGTCCGCCGCTTCGAACAGCGGCCCACCGAGCGCCTCGTCTTCGGCGAGCTCCTCGACCGGCGCGTCACGCTCGTCGAGAGCGGCGAGGACGTCACCGTCCTCGACCTGTCGGTGCAGCAGCGTCCGGCCCGCCGGGACTGGGAGATCGACAAGGTGTACGTGCGCAAGGGCGGCAGGAGCGGCGCCTTCCGGCGGGCCAAGGGGGAGTCGCTGACCGTCGAGTGGTCCGCCGTCACCGGCTTCTCCCTGGAGGAGCAGGGACAGGGCGCCGAGAGCCTGCTCGCCACCTTCGAGCAGCTGCGCCCCGCCGACCTCGCCAACGTCCTGCACCACCTCTCCCCCAAGCGCCGCGCCGAGGTCGCCGCCGCCCTCGACGACGACCGCCTCGCCGACGTCCTCGAAGAGCTCCCCGAGGACGACCAGATCGAGATCCTCTTCAAGCTGAAGGAGGAGCGCGCCGCCGACGTCCTGGAGGCCATGGACCCCGACGACGCGGCCGACCTGCTCGGCGAGCTGCCCACGGAGGAGCAGGAGCGGCTGCTGAGCCTGATGGAGCCCGCCGACGCGGCCGACATGCGCCGTCTGATGGCGTACGAGGAGCACACGGCCGGCGGGCTGATGACCACCGAGCCGATCATCCTGCGCCCGGACGCCACCGTCGCCGACGCGCTCGCCCGGGTCCGCAACCCCGACCTGTCCCCCGCGCTCGCCGCCCAGGTCTACGTCTGCCGCCCGCCCGACGAGACGCCCACCGGCAAGTACCTGGGCACGGTCCACTTCCAGCGCCTGCTGCGCGACCCGCCGTACACCCTGGTCAGCGCGTTGCTCGACGAGGCTCTGGAGGCCCTGGCCCCGGGCGCGGAGCTGCCGGTGGTCGCCGGGTTCTTCGCGACGTACGACATGGTGGCGGCGCCCGTCGTCGACGAGTCCGGCTCGCTGCTGGGCGCGGTGACCGTGGACGACGTACTGGACCACATGCTGCCCGACGACTGGCGGGAGACGGAGTTCCACCTGGACGAGGACACGGGCGAGGAGGTGGCCACCCATGGCTCATGAACGCGAGGGCACACGCGAGCGCATGCCCTCGGGCGCCACCGCGACCTCCCGGGCGCCCCGCACACGCCTCGACCAACCCCGGCCGCCGCGCCGCCGGGTCCTGCCCGAGTGGGATCCGGAGGCCTTCGGACGGCTCTCGGAGCGCGTCGCCCGCTTCATCGGCACCGGACGGTTCCTCGTCTGGATGACGGTCGTGATCATCGTCTGGGTGCTGTGGAACATCGCCGCACCGAGCGACCTGCGCTGGGACGAGTACCCGTTCATCTTCCTCACCCTGGTCCTGTCCCTGCAGGCCTCCTACGCCGCCCCGCTGATCCTGCTCGCGCAGAACCGGCAGGACGACCGCGACCGGGTCAACCTCGAACAGGACCGCAAGCAGAACGAGCGGTCGATCGCCGACACCGAGTACCTGACCCGCGAGATCGCCGCCCTGCGCATCGGGCTCGGCGAGGTCGCCACCCGTGACTGGATGCGCTCGGAGCTGCAGGACCTGACGAAGGAGCTGGAGGAGCGGCACAACGGCCACCGCGAGCCCGGGGTATTCCCGGCAGATCGGTCGCGCGGACGTGACGTAGACGACCGCTGACGGGCTTTCCGGGGGATGGCCACCGCGCCGTACCATCGTCCTTATGGCTACGGAAGACGCGGTGCGTGAAGCACTGGCGACAGTGAACGACCCCGAGATCAACCGTCCCATCACCGAACTCGGGATGGTCAAGTCGGTGGAGATCGGCGCGGACGGAGCGGTCGCGGTCACCGTGTACCTGACGGTCTCCGGCTGCCCGATGCGCGAGACGATCACGCAGCGTGTGACGGACGCGGTCTCCGGGGTCGACGGCGTCACCCGCGTCGACGTCACGCTCGACGTCATGAGCGACGAGCAGCGCAAGGAGCTGGCGAACGCCCTGCGCGGCGGCACCGCCGAGCGCGAGGTCCCCTTCGCCAAGCCCGGCTCGCTCACCCGCGTGTACGCGGTCGCGTCCGGCAAGGGCGGCGTCGGCAAGTCCTCGGTGACGGTCAACCTGGCCGCCGCGATGGCCGCCGACGGCCTCAAGGTGGGCGTCGTCGACGCCGACATCTACGGCCACAGCGTGCCGCGCATGCTGGGCGCCGACGGCCGTCCGACCCAGGTCGAGAACATGATCATGCCGCCGTCCGCGAACGGCGTGAAGGTCATCTCCATCGGCATGTTCACGCCGGGCAACGCCCCGGTCGTGTGGCGCGGCCCGATGCTGCACCGCGCGCTCCAGCAGTTCCTGGCGGACGTGTACTGGGGCGACCTGGACGTCCTGCTCCTCGACCTCCCGCCGGGCACCGGCGACATCGCGATCTCCGTCGCCCAGCTGGTCCCGAACGCCGAGATCCTGGTCGTCACGACCCCGCAGCAGGCGGCGGCCGAGGTGGCCGAGCGCGCGGGCTCCATCGCCGTCCAGACCCACCAGAAGATCGTCGGCGTGGTCGAGAACATGTCCGGCCTGCCCTGCCCGCACTGCGACGAGATGGTCGACGTCTTCGGCACGGGCGGCGGCCAGTCGGTCGCCGACGGCCTCACCCGCACCACCGGTGCGAACGTCCCGGTCCTCGGCAGCATCCCCATCGACGTCCGCCTGCGCGAGGGCGGCGACGAGGGCAAGCCGGTGGTCCTGACGGACCCGGACTCCCCGGCGGGCTCGGCGCTGCGGGCGATCGCCGGGAAGCTCGGTGGACGGCAGCGCGGCCTGTCGGGCCTGTCGCTGGGCATCACGCCGCGCAACAAGTTCTGATTCCCGTACGACGATTTCCTGTACGACGATGGGGGCGCCGTCCGTTGAGACGGCGCCCCCATCGTCGTAAATCCGACTCGTGGGCGAGACAGACCTAGGCGTACGCCGAGATGTCCTTGATCACGGCGAAGCCCAAACCGTAGGCGCTCATGCCCTTGCCGTACGCCCCCACGTGCACCCCCTCCTGAGTCGAGCCGGCCAGTACCCAGCCGAACTCGGACTCGCGGTAGTGGAAGGGCGTCGGCACGCCGTCCACCGGCAGGGAGAGCGTCGACCAGTCCGGACCGTCGAGGTCGTCGGCAAGAGCCCACGCCGTCTCGGTCTGCTGGTCCAGCCAGTCGTCCCGCAGCGAGTGATCCATCTGCCCCGG
Organism: Streptomyces sp. NPDC051738; assembly: GCF_044453205.1. Classification (NCBI taxonomy): domain Bacteria; kingdom Bacillati; phylum Actinomycetota; class Actinomycetes; order Kitasatosporales; family Streptomycetaceae; genus Streptomyces; species Streptomyces sp. NPDC051738. Next base: position 329,764 of record NZ_JBITCM010000004.1, read on the forward strand.
CCACGTGAACGACAGCAGCCCCACCCCCGCGAGCCACGCCGCCGACGACACCGACGTCGCCTCCAGCAGCCCCGTACCGTCGGCGCTCCTGCGGGACGGATTCGCCGCGACGGTCACCACGACCGCGAACTTCTCCCGGTCCTCCGACGCCTCGTTCCGTACGGAGGGCTCGTCACCGTGTCCGATCGATCCGTGTTCCACGGCCCCGTCGGCCGCCGTGCCGACCTGCATCAGCCAGCGCGGCCCCGTGAAGGCCTCGTCGAGGCCGTACCACGGGAACGGCGCCAGCAGGTAGCCGTCGACCGTGCGCCGGGCGGAGGGGACCTGCTGCCCGTTCTCCTCGGCCGGTGCCTGCGCGACTGCCCGACTCGTCGTCTGACTCGTCGTCTCCATGTGCCCGGACGCCTCCTCGCTCTAGCCGGACCAGCCGGCCCGCCCCCCTTCGGGCGGCCCTTCTCCTTCAGGCACGGCCCGCACAACAACTCGGCAGCATAGCCACACCGCTACGAGCAGCAGGGAAACCGCCCGGCGCGCGGGGCGCGCAGGGGGCGTGTTCAGGCCGCGTGCGACCCGGGCGGAGTATGAGAAGCGTCACGTACGAGCGGTGTTCCGCGCCCGTGTTCGTACGGCGTTCGGACGGCTCAGGTGGCGTCCGCGTCGAACGGCGGGCGGTCGTCGCGGGGGTTCTCGGGCTTCTTCGTCATGTCGATGCTGCCGCCGGAGGAGCCGGAGGAGGACGACGAGGAGGAGGACGCGGACGACTCCGACTCACGGCTGTGGACGGCGTCGGTGACCTCGGCCATCTCCTTCTTCAGGTCGAAGCCGTTGCGGATCTCCTTGAGCCCCAGTTCGTCGTTGTCCATCTGCTTGCGGATGAACGTCTTGGGGTTGAGGTCCTCGAACTCGAAGTCCTTGAACTCCGGGCCGAGCTCCGACCGGATGTCCTGCTTGGCGCTCTCCGAGAACTCGCGGATCTTGCGGATCGTCCGCGTGGCGTCCTGGATGAGCTTCGGGAGCTTGTCCGGACCGAAGACGAGCACGGCGAGGACGATGAGCGTCACCAGCTCGAGCGGTCCTATGTCATTGAACACCTGAAGCTCCTTGCGATGTCCGCGGCCCTCGGCTCTCGGCCCTCGGTGGTCAATTGCGGGTCTTCCGTGGTCCGGGCCGGATCCACGGTACCCGGCGATCCGCTACGACCGGTACTGTCCCGAGGCCTCCGAATGCGCGTGGGCGTGGGGTTTTCCGGGTTGTTTGCCTTGTCAGGGCCCGTGTGGGGCGGTGACACGGGGTGCGCTGTGAGGTTTCTGTGAGTCCGGCCCCTCGTTCGGTCGCCGCTCATTTCCCGCCCAGTTCCCGCTCAGCTCCCGCTTGAGGAGCCCAGTGTCAGGGAGATCGTGATCTCCTTGCCGGCGCGTTCCAAGGTCAGTTCGAGCTGGTCACCGGGGCGGTGGGCACGGGTCTTGACGATGAGTTCCTCGCCGGAGTGGACGCGCTGGCCGTCGACCTCGGTGATGACGTCGCCCGGCTTGATACCGGCCTTGTCGCCGGGACCGCCCTCGGTGACCGCGGGGCCGCCGTCGCCGCCCTTGGTGCCGACGCGGGCACCGTCGCCGGTGTAGTCCATGTCTAGGGTGACGCCGATCACCGGGTGGGTCGCCCTGCCCGTGTTGATCAGCTCCTCGGCGACGCGCTTGGCCTGGTTGACCGGGATGGCGAAGCCGAGGCCGATGGAGCCGGACTGGCCGCCGTCGAGGTCGGAGCCGCTGTCGGCGGAACGGATGGCGGAGTTGATGCCGATGACCCGGGCCCGGGCGTCGAGGAGGGGGCCGCCGGAGTTGCCGGGGTTGATGGGCGCGTCGGTCTGCAACGCGTCCACATAGGACACGTCGCTCCCGTCGCCGCTCTCCCCGCCGGCCGTGATGGGCCGCTCCTTGGCGCTGATGATGCCGGAGGTGACGGTGCCCGCCAGGTCGAACGGGGCGCCGATCGCGACGACGGGGTCGCCGACCCGGACGTTGTCGGAGTTGCCGAGCGGCAGGGGCGTGAGCCCCTTGACGCCGCTGACCTTCACGACGGCGAGGTCGTAGCCGCCGTCCCGCCCGACGACGGTGGCTTTGGCGGTGTCTCCACTGTGGAAGGTCACCGATATCTCGCCGTCGTCCCCGGCGGGCTCGACGACGTGGTTGTTGGTGAGGATGTGGCCCTGGTCATCGAGCACGAACCCGGTCCCGGTGCCCTGCTCCTCGCTCCCGCTCACATGCAGCGTCACGACACTGGGCAGGGCACGAGCGGCGATCCCGGCAACACTGTCCGGCGCCCGCCCACTGGACTCGGCCCCGGCCTGCGGCAGCTCCAGCTCCCCCACACCACCGTTGCGCTCGAGATACGCCCCGACAACACCGCCGACCCCTCCGGACACAAGCGCGATCAACAGGACCCCGACGAGGATCACCTTCTTCCCCCGCTTACGCCGCTGCTGCTCGGTGACGACCGCGGCGCCGTTCTGCTGGAGGGGGGCGGCGGGGTGGGGGGTGGAGGACCAGGGATCGTAGTTCTGCCAGGGGGTGGTGGGGGGTGCTGGTGACGACAGGGTCGGCTGGGCCGGGGAGATCCGGGCGAGGGTGTCGGCCGCCGGGGGTGCCGCCTGAGCGGGGATTCCGGGGGCTGATGCGGGGACGGGAGCGTCAGAGGTCGGGGGCGGTACCGGAGCGGGTACGCCGGCTGTCGGGGCCGGGGTCGGAAGGCCGGGGGGCGAGTTCGGTGGCGCAGCACTCACGCCGCCCGCTGGCGCCGGAGCCGCAACGCCGGGAGCCGAGTTCGGCGACGGAGCGCTAACGCCGCCCGCCGGGGCCGCCGACGGCACCGGCGTGCCGTGGGCTGCGGTCGGGGCGCTGTGCGTCGGGGTGGGCGGACCGGGCGGGAGTGGCATCGGTACGGCCGTGCCGTGCGCGGGCGTGGTCGCCGGGTGCTGTACCGGAGGGGCGGGCGCCCAGGGGCCGGGCTCGCCGTAGGGCGGGGTGCTGTAGGGGTCGGGGTCGTGCAGGGGCTTGGGGCGCGCGCCGGTGGGCTCTGCGGGAACGTCGACCGGCCCGGCGTCCTCGGCGCTCCCCGCAGCCGCGCCGCCGTCACCCCCCGACGGGGCATCAGCGGGTACCCCACCCGGCCGCGCCAGCTCGAAGTCGCCCCCGGCGGACGCCACGTCACCAACACCGCGACTCACAACAGGCCGAGCAAGCTCAAAGTCGCCCTCGACCGAAACCACGTCGCCCCCGCTGCCGCCCGCACCCGGCAGAGCAAGCTCGAAGTCACCCTCGGTCCCAGGGGAAGCCACGTCACCGCCACTGCCACTGCCACCTGCCGCAGGACGGGAAAGCTCGAAGTCCCCCTCGGCCGAAGCCACGTCGCCCGCCGCACGCGCAGCGGGCCGTGCCAGTTCGAAGTCGCCGTCCGTCGCGCCACCGAGGCCCCGCTCGCCGGTGCTCACCGGCGCCGTGAGCGCGGTCGCGGTCGCGTCCGATGTGCCCGGTGCCGTCGCGCTCGTCTCGTCCGGCGTCGGCTCCGTGTCATCCGACTGGGCCGACGGCTCCTGCGGCCGAGGTCGGTTCCACCACTTCGCCTTCGCGGGCTTCCCCTCGTTCATGCTCTGCTTCCTGCTCGCTGCTGACCGTTGCTCGAGTAGGACGCTTCGCAGTCCGCCGTATCCGAAGGGACCCGGCAGGGGTGCGGCCGGGCAGCCCCGGCCGATCGGACGTCGTTCCGCAGCCGCGACGACGACGGGCTCCGGACGGCGATCCCGCGATGACCTGCCGGCTTCCCGACCCTGGTTCCTCGGCAGGCCGCCACCGGGACCGTCCCGGCGCCCGAATGCCTACTCAACTCTGCGCTGTCGCACTCAAGTTCCCTCAGGAAACCGGCGACCTCGTCATGCTCCCTCCCCCATCCGGCACGCGGCGTCAACGGCGGCCGCGGTTCGTCACTCCGCGCCCGGCCGTCGGGCCAGGGCGCGGCCCACCCCGGATTCAATCAGGTTCGTGGGCCGCTGCGCAGAGGCCGGGTCAGGGACCGGTGGCGGGAGAGATGGAGGGGGATGTGGAGGGCGATGACGTCGCGTCGGGGACGGGTACGGCGAGCAGGTCGGGGGGCGCCGTGATCGCGGGGGTCGTTGAGAACGAGGCCAGGGTGAGCGGCGGGGTCGCGCTGAGCGGGCGTATGAGCGGGGACATGGCGGCCGCGCCGGCCACCACGGGTGCCGTCAGGGTGTGCATCTCCTGGTCGGCCGCGTGCTGGGCCGGCATCCCGGGCAGGAGGGGCGCCGACACCTCGGACGGGGCCACCGGGGTCGCCAGCGTCTGCTGGCCCTGCCCCTGTGCGAGCAGCGGGCCGACTCCACGGCGGCGCTGGTTGTCGGGTGCCGTCGCGGCACCGGTGCCCTGCGTCCGCGCCGGCGTCGCATTGCTGCCGCCCGAGCCGCCGCGTGCCTCCGTGTCGGTCGGCGCGGTCGTCGTGACACCGCCCAGCGAGATGGCCGCCAGGGACACCGCGCCCGCCGCGACCAAGGCGAACCGCATACGGGAGGACCCGGAGCGATCCGCGTCCTGACGGCCCACGGGATGGGTGCGGAAGCCGCGGTCGGAGCCGGGAAGCGCGGAGCCGTGCGAACGCGACGGGACGTATCCGAACTCGAAGCGGTCGCTACGGTTCACCCCGAACACCCCGGTGGTGCCCGGCCGTCCGGACAGTCCGCCGAATCCGCCCCCGCCCAGCGGCGAGCCGCCGCCGTCCAGGTCACCTCCGCCGGGGAGGCCCTGAAGTCGGGCGAGGAAACTCTCGGAGGGAGGCGGCGGGGCCGCCTCCGCGAAGACGTTCTTCAGTCGGCGCTGGGCGTCGACCTCGGCCTTGCACCTGGCGCACGTCGCCAGGTGGGCCAGGACACGCTCGCGCGTCTCATGACCGAGCTCTCCGTCGACAAGGGCGGAGAGTCGGTCGCCAAGGTGCTGCTCGGCCAGGAGCCGTTCGGCGGGGTTGGGTCGGGAGCCACTCACGCGGTCGCGCCCCCTCCCCCCAGAGCGGCCACACGCGGCACGAAGGAGCGGCGCTCGGCGCGCGCCTCCGGGGAGCGGTGGGCGAGGGCCTTGCGCAGCTGCGAGCGGCCACGGTGGATACGGGACCGGACGGTGCCGAGCTTGACGCCCAGGGTCGCGGCGATCTCCTCGTACGACAGCCCTTCGATGTCGCACAGGACGACCGCGGCGCGGAACTCGGGCGCGAGGGTGTCGAGGGCCTGCTGGACGTCCGCGTCGAAGTGGGCGTCGTTGAAGACCTGTTGGGGTGTGGGCTCCTTGCTGGGCAGCCGCTCGGCGGCGTCGTCGCCCAGCGCGTCGAAGCGGATGCGCTGCTTGCGGCGGACCATGTCCAGGAAGAGGTTGGTGGTGATGCGGTGCAGCCAGCCCTCGAAGGTGCCCGGCGTGTACGTCGACAGGGAGCGGAAGACGCGGACGAAGACCTCCTGGGTGAGGTCCTCGGCGTCGTGCTGATTGCCGGTGAGGCGGTACGCCAGGCGGTAGACGCGGCCGCTGTGCGTGCTGACGATCTCCTCCCAGGTGGGCGGAGTCCACGCCTGCCCGTCCGCGTCGGTGGAGAAGGTCGCGGTCTGGGCGAAGTCGCCGGCGTGGCTGTGGTCAGCGGTGTCGTTCACGGATTTCGGCCTGCCCGCCGATCCGAGAAAGCGCCGCAGCACTCCTCCCCGATCCACAGGCGCAGCCGCACCTCCCCTGTCGGCTCTGGTGGTGTCCAGTGGAGCCCCTACCATAGCCACCTCGCCCGTTAGCTCCGGATAAGCGGTTTTACGAGAATTTGATCTGGGCTGATGGGGCTGGTGGGCCTGCGTCAGCACTTGCTCGCGGTCACGCTCGTCATCGTGATCCAACTGTGTCCCCCCGCTCGTCTTCCCACCCCTCTAAACGCCCGGTCCCATCTGCGGGTTCCCGCCCGTAACGGATACAGTCACGCCCAGGCAACCACGGGGACAGGAGAGGGCCATTACCGGCAACCGGCAGACGAGCTGGGCGTTCGCCGACGCCTACGTCGCCGAGGACGAAGTCCTGCGCTGGGCCCGCGACCGGGCCCGTGAGGCGGGGCTGCGCTCGGTGTCGCCCGGCACGGGCGCCGCGCTGCGGATGCTGGCCGCCTCGGTGGACGCGAAGGCGGTGGCGGAGATCGGCACCGGCACCGGCGTCTCCGGCATCCATCTCCTGCACGGCATGCGCCCGGACGGCGTCCTGACCACGGTGGACCCCGAACCCGAGCACCAGCAGTTCGCCCGCCAGGCCTTCCGCGCCTGCGGCTTCGCCAGCAACCGCGCCCGCTTCATCCCGGGCCGCGCCCTGGACGTGCTTCCCCGCCTCGCGGACGCCGGCTACGACCTCGTCTTCTGCGACGGCGATCGGCTGGAGTTCCTCGACTATCTCGCTGAATCGTTGCGCCTGCTGCGTCCGGGTGGCCTGGTCGTCTTCGAGGGCGTCTTCGCCAACGGCCGCACGGTGGACTCGGGCCCGCAGCCCACCGAGGTCATACGCATCCGCGAGCTGCTGCGCGCGGTGCGCGAGAGCCAGGAGCTGGTGCCGTCGCTGCTGCCGGTCGGGGACGGCCTGCTGTGCGCGGTCAAAAGATAGCCGCAGACATACCCCGACAAACAGCGACCCCGGCACCATGTGCGATGCCGGGGCAGCCGAAAGGGTAGGGTCGCTTCCGCTCAGCCGACGACCTTCTTGAGGGCATCGCCGAGTGCATCGGCCTCGTCAGGGGTCAGCTCGACGACGAGCCGACCGCCGCCTTCGAGCGGAACGCGCATGACGATGCCCCGCCCCTCCTTGGTCACCTCGAGCGGGCCATCGCCCGTCCGCGGCTTCATGGCCGCCATGCTCGTTCCCCTTCCTGAAACCAGCTCATAGTCAAAGCCGACGGCCCCATGGAGGGCACGCGCGTCTGGCATGAGACCCGCGACACCGGCATCGAACACATTGCTTCCAAGCCATTATCCCGCATCTCAGGACCCGATGACCAACATCAGTCGGCATCGCTTGGGCAACGCGCGCGAGCAAAACCACTCAATTCGGCGATGTGACTGCGATACTGCGCCACCGCACGCGCTTGGACCGAACGGAACCGGACGCGAATTCTTTGACGCAGGTCACACGTCCGGTCAGGGCCGTTGTCGGTGATCTCCGCCATGCTGTCCTTCAGACAGGCGCGTACCGACGAGTACGCACCGATCCGCGACACCGGAGGGGATACACCATGGCCGACACCGTGCTCTACGAGGTGAGCGACGGACTGGCGACGATCACGCTGAACCGCCCCGAGGCGATGAACGCGCTGAACATCGAGGCCAAGGTCGCCCTGCGGGACGCGGTCCAGGCCGCGGCGGGCGACGACGCCGTACGGGCCGTGCTGCTGACGGCGGCCGGAGAGCGGGCGTTCTGCGTGGGGCAGGACCTGAAGGAGCACATCGGGCTGCTGATCTCCGACCGGGAGACGGGTTCGGGGCACACGATGAGCACGGTGCGGGAGCACTACAACCCGATCGTGAAGGCCTTTACGTCCATGTCGAAGCCCGTGGTGGCCGGGGTGAACGGGGTGGCGGCCGGGGCCGGTTTCGGGTTCGCGTTGGCCGCGGACTATCGGGTCGTGGCCGACACGGCCGCCTTCAACACGTCGTTCGCGGGGGTCGCGCTGACCGCGGACTCCGGGATCTCGTGGACGCTGCCGCGGGTCGTCGGGCCCGGGCGGGCCGCCGACCTGTTGCTCTTCCCGCGGAACATCAAGGCGCAGGAGGCGTACGAGCTGGGCATCGCGAACCGGGTCGTGCCCTCGGCCGACCTGCGCGAGGAGGCTGAGAAGGTGGCGCGGGCGTTGGCCCAGGGGCCGACGGTGGCGTACGGGGCCCTCAAGGAAGCGGTGGCGTTCGGGCTGTCGCACTCCTTGGAGGAGACCTTGGAGAAGGAGGACGAGCTGCAGACTCGGGCGGGGTCGTCTGAGGACCATGCGATCGCGGTGCAGGCCTTCGTCAACAAGGAGAAGCCGAAGTACTTGGGCCGGTGAGCTAGGGGCGGTAGCGCCGTCGGGGGCTGCGGGTGTGTGGGGGCTGATCGCGCCCACGCGGCGGAGCCGCATATCGATACAGCCCCGCGCCCCTAAAGGGCGCTTCTCGCCACGCAGGTTTCCAGGTGGTCGTCCACCAGACCGCACGCCTGCATCAGGGCGTATGCCGTCGTCGGGCCCACGAAGCGCAGGCCCCTCTTCTTCAGGGCCTTGGACAGGGCCGTCGACTCGGGCGTGACCGCCGGGACATCCGCCAGGGACTTCGGGACCGGGCGGGTGCTCGGGTCGGGGGCGTGGGACCAGATCAGCTCGTCCAGGTCGTCCGGGGCCCAGTCCGCCAGTACGCGTGCGTTGGCGATGGTCGCGTCGATCTTGGCGCGGTTGCGGATGATGCCCGCGTCGGCGAGGAGGCGGTCCTTGTCGGTGTCCGTGAAGGTCGCGACCTTGGCGATCTCGAAGCCCGCGAAGGCGGCGCGGAACCCCTCGCGGCGGCGCAGGATCGTGATCCAGGACAGACCCGACTGGAAGGCCTCCAGGCTGAGGCGTTCGTAGAGCGCGTCGTCGCCGTGGACCGGGCGGCCCCACTCCTCGTCGTGGTACGTCACGTAGTCCGGAGTGGACAGGGCCCAGGGGCAGCGCAGGGCGCCGTCCGGGCCGGCGAGGGCCGCGCCGTCGCTCACGGCCGGTCCTCGGGGGCGGGCTTCTCCATCGGCACCCGGCCGCCGGGCGCCGCCTGGGCGCCGGCCAGGGCGGACTCCAGGTCGGCGATACGGGCGTCGCGCTCGGCGAGCTCGGCGCCGAGGCGGCTGAGGGCGTCGTCGACGTCGGACATGCGGTAGCCGCGGGCGGCGAGCGGGAAGCGGAGGCTGTCGATGTCGGCGCGGTTGACGGGGCGGTCCGGCGGCAGCGGGTCCTGCAGGCGCTCGGGAGCGGCATCCGGCAGCGGGCCGTCACCGTCGCCGCCGCCCACCACGGCGAGCGTCACCGCGGCGACCACGACGGCCAGCGCGACGACCAGGAACAGGAACATAACCATCGCTGTGGCCCCCATGGTCCGTTAATGCGTGCGGTCGAGTGTGTCAGTGTCCGATCGTGCCATGCGACTCTGACAGTTAGGGTCGCAGGCGGCCGTATGCAGGCGACTTGCCAGGACGTACTAGGAGAGGTCACAGGGGATGCTCAGGCTGGGCACGCGTGAGTTCGATCCACACGAGCCGGTGATCATGGCGATCGTGAACCGGACCCCGGACTCCTTCTACGACCAAGGGGCGACGTTCCAGGACGAGCAGGCCCTCGCGCGCGTGGAGCAGGCCGTGGCGGAGGGGGCGGCCATCATCGACATCGGCGGCGTCAAGGCCGGGCCGGGGGACGAGGTGACCGCCGAGGAGGAGGCGCGGCGGACCGTCGGGTTCGTGGCCGAGGTGCGGCGGCGGTTTCCGGATGTCGTGATCAGCGTGGACACCTGGCGGGCCGAGGTCGGGGCGGCGGCGTGCGAGGCGGGGGCGGATCTGCTCAACGACGCGTGGGGTGGGGTGGATCCGGGGCTGGCGGAGGTCGCCGCGCGGTACGGGGTGGGGTTGGTGTGTACGCATGCGGGGGGTGCGGAGCCTCGGACTCGGCCGCATCGGGTGGCGTACGACGACGTCATGGCCGACATTCTGCGGGTGACGGTGGGGTTGGCCGAGCGGGCGTTGTCGCTGGGGGTGCCTCGGGAGTCGATCCTGATCGACCCCGGGCACGACTTCGGGAAGAACACGCGGCACAGTCTTGAGGCGACTCGGCGGTTGGGGGAGATGGTGGAGACGGGGTGGCCGGTGCTGGTGTCCCTGTCCAACAAGGACTTTGTCGGGGAGACGTTGGACGTGCCGCTGAAGGAGCGGGTGGTGGGGACGTTGGCTACGACCGCGGTGTCCGCGTGGTTGGGGGCGCAGGTGTATCGGGTGCATGAGGTGGCCGAGACGCGTCAGGTTCTGGACATGGTCGCGTCGATCGCTGGGCACCGGCCTCCGGCGGTGGCGCGGCGGGGGCTGGCGTAGGGCCCTTTTCTCGCCCCCGCCGCCCCTACCCGTCCCGTCCTCCAGGGGCTCTGCCCCTTCGACCCCGGCCCGCTTCTGGGGGCTGCCGCCCCCAGACCCCCGCATCGGCCCTGAAGGGGCCTCGTCCTCAAACGCCGGACGGGCTGAAATGCCGGGGCCGGCGTCGAGAGCTCGCCCTCGCTCCACCTAGACGCCCCCTGCGGGTGGGTGGGGGCTTGGGACGGTGCGACCTCGGCCTCAAACGCCGGACGGGCTGGAATGCCTGGGCCTGCCCGAGACATCGCCCTCGCTCCACCAAGACCCCCCTCGGGTGGGTGGGGGATCGGGACGGCACGACCGCTGCCTCCAGCGCCGCGCGTGCTAGCGGCCCGCCTCCTTCGACACCAGTGCCACCGCCTCCTCCACCTCGTCCGTGACGTGGAACAGGAGCAGGTCCTTCTCCGAGGCCTTGCCCTGGGCGATCAGGGTGTTCTGCAGCCAGTCGATGAGGCCGCCCCAGTACTCGCTGCCGAAGAGGACGATCGGGAAGCGGGTGACCTTCTGGGTCTGGACCAGGGTGAGGGCCTCGAAGAGTTCGTCGAGGGTGCCGAGGCCGCCGGGGAGGACCACGAAGCCCTGGGCGTACTTGACGAACATCATCTTGCGGACGAAGAAGTACCGGAAGTTCAGGCCGATGTCGACGTAGGGGTTGAGCCCCTGCTCGAAGGGCAGCTCGATGCCGAGGCCGACCGAGATGCCGCCCGCCTCGCACGCGCCCCTGTTCGCCGCCTCCATGGCGCCGGGGCCACCGCCGGTGATCACCGCGAAGCCGGCCTCGACCAGGCCTCGGCCGAGGCGCACTCCGGCGTCGTACTCGGGCGTGTCGGCCTTGGTGCGTGCCGAGCCGAACACGCTGATGGCCGCCGGGAGTTCGGCGAGGGTGCCGAAGCCCTCGATGAACTCCGACTGGATGCGCAGCACTCGCCAGGGGTCCGTGTGGACCCAGTCCGACGGACCGCCCGCGTCCAACAGCCGCTGGTCGGTCGTGCTCGCCGTCACCTGGCCCCGCCTCCGCAGGACCGGTCCCAGACGCTGTTCCGACGGTGGCTGCTTCTTCCCCTCGGGGTTACCGGTAGCCATGTGCGCTCCCTCCACTGCGGGGCCTGCGGGTCTTGCAGGTCGTTCCGCCTCAGCGTAGATCCAAGCGGGTTACAGACGGGGGACGTGAGCATGACCGCCGTGCAGCACGGCCTGGGCGGTTGCCCGGCTCGGTCCTACGCCGTGAGCCACGTCCGCAGCCGTTCCTCGCCCGCCAGGATCTTCGCCGTCTCCACCCGCTCGTCCCGCTTGTGCGCCAAGTGCGGGTTGCCGGGGCCGTAGTTGACCGCCGGGATGCCAAGGGAGGAGAAACGTGAGACGTCCGTCCAGCCGTACTTCGGGCGCGGGGTGCCGCCGACCGCCTTCATGAACGCCGCGGCCGCCGGGTGGGAGAGGCCCGGGAGCGCGCCGCCGCTGTGGTCGTCCACCACGAACTCCTCGACCCCGCAGTCGGCGAAGACCTCGCGGACGTGCGCGATGGCCTCCTCCTCGGTACGGTCCGGGGCGTAGCGGAAGTTGACCGTCACGACGCACTCGTCGGGGATGACGTTGCCCGCCACGCCGCCCGAGATACCGACCGCGTTCAGGCCCTCCCGGTACTCCAGGCCGTCGATCAGGGGGTAACGCGGTTCGTACGACGCCAGCCTGGCCAGGATCGGGGCCGCCGCGTGGATCGCGTTCGAGCCCATCCAGCTGCGCGCGGAGTGGGCGCGCTCGCCCGTCGTCTTGAGCAGGACCCTCAGCGTGCCCTGGCAGCCGCCCTCCACCTCACCGTCCGACGGCTCCAGCAGGACCGCGAAGTCGCCCTCCAGCCACTCGGGACGGTTCTCGGCGACGTGCTTGAGGCCGTTGAGGTCGGCGGTCACCTCTTCGTTGTCGTAGAAGACGAAGGTGAGGTCGCGGTTCGGGGCCGGGACCGTCGCCGCGATGCGGAGCTGGACGGCCACGCCCGACTTCATGTCGCAGGTGCCGCAGCCCCACAGGACGCCGTCCTCGTCCAGCCTCGACGGGACGTTGTCCGCGATCGGCACCGTGTCGATGTGGCCGGCGAGGATCACACGCTCCGCACGCCCCAGGTTCGTCCGCGCCAGGACGTTGTTGCCGTACCGGTCGACCGTCAGGTGCGGCAGGGCGCGCAGCGCGGTCTCGATGGCGTCCGCGAGGGGCTTCTCCGTGCCGCTGACGGAGGGGAAGTCGACGAGCCGCGCGGTGAGCTGCGCGGCGTCCAGCGTGAGGTCAAGAGAGGTGTCGGCCATGGTGCCGACCCTAACCCGCCGGGCCGAGGGCCTGTCGGCCCACTTTTCCCACACAGCCCGTACTCCTTTTCCCACACAGCCCATACTCCTCAGTAACCTCGGCTACCTTGTAGGGCGTGCCGAAGTCGTCCCCCTCTCCGAAACGTCGTGGCCGCCTCCTGCGTCGCGGGGCGGCCTTCGTGGTCCTGCTCGCCGTCACGGGATACCTCGCGGTGCAGTACGTCACCGGAGGCCCGGGGGCGCCGGGCTGCGCGGTCGTCTCGGACGACGGCGCCGGCGCCGGCGCCCGCTACGAGTTCACCCCGGAGCAGGCGGTGAACGCCGCGACGATCGCCGCCGTCGGCACCGGGCGCGGGCTGCCCGAGCGGGCCGTGACGATCGCCCTCGCCACCTCGCTTCAGGAGTCGGGGCTGCGCAACATCACCCACGGCGACCGCGACTCGCTGGGCCTGTTCCAGCAGCGGCCCTCGCAGGGCTGGGGCACCGAGCGGGAGATCTTGGACCCGATCTACTCGGCGGGCATCTTCTACGAGCACCTGGTCAAGGTCCGCGGCTATACGGAGTTGCCGCTCACCGTCGCCGCCCAGCGCGTCCAGCGCAGTGGCTATCCGGAGGCGTACGCCAAGCACGAGCCGGACGCGACGCTGCTCGCCGCCGCCCTCACCGGACGTTCGGCCGCGACGCTGACCTGCGAGGGGGTCCCCGGGGGCCCGTCGGCCGGTGGCGCGGACTCCGTACGGGCCGCGCTCGTACGGGACTTCGGGCAGGACGCGCTCCAGTCGGCCGCCGACGAGGTGGGCTCCGCGAAGGCCACGCCCACGCCGACTCCGTCGGTGATCGAGAGCGACGGGCAGACCGTTGTGCTGCCCGTGACTCCCGGCAAGGGCTCCGGCGCCGGGCGCAGTGTCCGCGAGCGCGGGTGGCAGCTGGCCCACTGGGCCGTGGCCAACGCCTCCGACCTGCACATCCAGCGGGTGTCGTACGCCGGGCGGGAGTGGACCGCCGGGAACACCGACAGCCAGTGGCGTGCGATCGTCGGGCAGGGCGCCTCGGGGGCGGGCGGCGGTCTTGACTCGGTCCGGATCGTCATGACCCACTAGCACGCGCAGCCGTTCGGGAACCCACCCTCACGGGTTACCCGGGGTGCCGGCCGACGACGACGTGCGCGGGATTTTCCGCAGTGACCCTCATATCCGTCAAAGGCCTTGAGAACAAAGGGCTGTAAGGATTCGGCACGCTTTCCGGCGGGACGCGATTTGACCGTTTTTATCCGCAGGCGATAATGCGACGCATTGCCAACTCTTTACGTTGCGCCGCCGCAACCTTCCCGGGCTTCGAGCGGTAGTCACTGCGTCCGAGCCCGGAGATCAACAGCCAGTCGGTCAACTGCCGGGCGTGGTTGGACACTTCATCGTTCTCATCCGACTTACCCGTCGAAGGAGCATCATGTCCCTCCCCCTGACCCGCCGGATCGCCCGTGCCGCGCTGCTCGTCGCTGCGGGAGCGGCTGCCGGGGTCGGTGCGGCCGGCTCCGCCAGCGCGGCCCCCGAACTGCCCGACGCCTCGAAGGTCGGCGGGCTGAGCGCCGTCGACAACACGAGCGTCGTCGAAGGCGCGGCTCAGAACGCCACCGGGCTCGCGAGCGGTGCCGTCGACACGGCGGTCGACAAGGCGCTGCCGACCGCCACGAAGGCCAGTGGCACGGTGACCAAGACCGGCGGCAAGGCCGCGACGAAGGCGAAGAAGGCCGTGCCGGCCGCCGCCAAGGCCGGCAGCAAGGTCGCGAAGAAGGCGACGCCCGCGGCGCAGGAGACCGCGGGGGGCGTGGCCGGGTCGGTCGGGACCGTCCTGGGTGACGCGGCCGGGGCGGCGACGCAGGGTGGCGTGCCGAAGACCGGGTCGCTGCCGGTGCAGGCGCTTCCGCTCGGCTGACGGTCGCTGCGCGTGGCTTGAGCCGCCGACGGGGTCCAGGGAGTTTCCTGGACCCCGTCGGTTTTTGTGTGCCTGCGTCGATACGTCGGCAGGGGCCGGGGCGGGTTCGGGCCGTGCCCGGCGCTGCAGGCTGTGCCCACCCGTTCCGCCCTGCGGAACGACTGCCCACAGCGGTGGCGGTCCTTACGCCAGGCGCTGCACCGCAGCGGCCACCCTCTCGTCCGTCGCCGTGAACGCCACCCGTACGTGCTCGGCGCCTGCCTGGCCGTAGAAGTCGCCCGGGGCCACCAGGATGCCGAGGTCGGCGAGGTGGGCGACCGTGGTCCAGCAGGACTCGGACTTCGTGGCCCATAGGTAGAGGCTGGCCTCGCTGTGCTCGATGCGGAAGCCGTGGCGCTCCAGGGCCTCGCGGAGGGCTCCCCGGCGGGCGGCGTAGCGGTCGCGCTGGACGCGGACGTGTTCGTCGTCGCCGAGGGCCGCGATCACCGCCGCCTGCGTCGGCGCCGACGTCATCATGCCGCCGTGCTTGCGGATCTCCAGGAGGGGGCCGAGGACGGCTGGGTCGCCGGCCAGGAACGCGGCGCGGTAGCCGGCCAGGTTCGAGCGCTTGGAGAGGCTGTGGACGGCGACGATGCCCTCGTACGAGCCGCCGTTGACGTCGGGGTGCAGGACCGAGACCGGGTCGGCCTCCCAGCCCAGCTCCAGGTAGCACTCGTCGGAGAAGAGCAGCACGCCGTGCTCGCGGGCCCAGGCGACGGTCCGGGTGAGTTCCTGCTTCGACAGGACCTTGCCCGTGGGGTTGGACGGGGAGTTCAGCCAGAGCAGCTTCAGGTTCCGCGGGTCCAGCTCGGTCGGGTCGTCGTAGACCTCGTACTCCGCGCGGGCCAGACGCGCGCCCACCTCGTACGTCGGGTAGGCCAGCCGCGGGTAGGCCACCTTGTCGCCGGGGCCCAGGCCCAGCTGGGTGGGGAGCCAGGCGACCAGTTCCTTGGAGCCGACGATGGGCAGGACGTGGCGGTGGGTGACCTCGCGGGCGCCCAGGCGACGCTCCACCCAGCCCGTGATCGCGTCGCGCAGCGCCGGGGTGCCCCAGACCGTCGGATAGCCCGGGGAGTCCGCCGCGTCGATCAGGGCCTTCTGGATCAGCTCGGGGACCGGGTCGACCGGCGTGCCGACGGAGAGGTCGACGATGCCGTCCGGGTGCGCGGCGGCCGTCTTCTTGTACGGCTCCAGCTTGTCCCAGGGGAAGGTGGGGAGGCGGTCGGAGACTGCGGACACGGTGTCTGGCTCACTTTCTCGTACGGCACTCGTACGGCCCTCGTTCGGCACTCGTACGGCAAACGCCTCGGCCCCGTACAGCGATCAAGGTGATCGAGCCGTACGGGACCGAGGCGGCGCGGGTGCGGGCCGCTCTTACTGGTTCTGCGGCGGCAGCGCGGCGACGAAGGGGTGGTCGCGCTCGATCAGCCCCAGCTTGCTGGCACCGCCGGGAGAGCCGAGCTCGTCGAAGAACTCGACGTTAGCCTTGTAGTAGTCCTTCCACTCCTCTGGAGTGTCGTCCTCGTAGAAGATCGCCTCGACCGGGCAGACCGGTTCACAGGCACCACAGTCGACGCATTCGTCCGGGTGGATGTACAAGGACCGGGAGCCCTCGTAGATGCAGTCGACCGGGCACTCCTCGATGCACGCCTTGTCCTTGACGTCGACACAAGGCTGCGCGATGACGTAGGTCACGCTGTCGTTCCTCCTCGATAGGGCGCCGGCGGGCCTCCACAGGCTCCGCCGCCTGGCGCGCGGGAGCGCGGCGTCGTCGATGCCCGCCTCTAGTATCTCCGTTCTTGGGCATGATCCGAACAGGAGGGGTGAACTGACCTGTGGAAATCTCTGCACACGGGCGCCTCGAGGTCCGAATCACCGCTGCTGACGTGGGTAAACGAGTTTCCGTGCGGCGCTTGAGCGATCCTGGAGTTCCGGGTGAGAAGTTCACCGACACGGTGGGTGTTCTCGCATCATGGGACGACGGTGTGCTCCTGATCACACGGAGGAGTGGCGAGACCGTCCACATTTCGGAATCTTCGCTGGTCGCGGGCAAGGTGGTGCCCGCCGCCCCGGCCCGGCGCCGGGGACCGGCAGCCTCGTACGAGGAACTCGCGCACGTCGCCACGCGCGCGTGGCGGCCGGTGGAGAGCGAGCGGCTCGGCGAGTGGGAGCTGCGGGCCGCGTCCGGGTTCACCCGCCGGGCCAATTCGGCACTGCCCCTGGGCGACCCCGGGCTGCCGCTGCCGGCCGCGCTCGATGCCGTACGGCGCTGGTACGGCGACCGCGAGCTCCCCGCGTACGTCCAGACCGCGACCGGCGCCGAGGGCACGCAGGAGCTGCTGTGCGCGGAGCTGGAGCGGCTGGGGTGGGTGCGGGAGGTCTCGGCGGAGATGTGGATCGGGGCGTTGGCTCCGATCGCCGACCGGGCCGAGGATGCCGCGGTGGTGCTGTCCCGGGAGGCGGACGACGCTTGGCTCGGGCGGTATCAGCGCAAGGGGGTGAGCGAGGTGGCCCTGAAGGTGCTGGGAAGCGGGTCCTCGGTGTGGTTCGCGACGGTTGCCGGTGCGGCGGGTGACCCGCCCGCCGCGATCGGGCGGTGTGTCGTGGACGGGCGGTGGGCCGGGTTCGCCGCCGTCGAGGTGGATCCGGCGCTGCGGCGGCAGGGGCTGGCCACCCGGGTGATGGGCGCGCTGGCCCGGCGGGCCCTGGACGAGGGGGCGTCGGCGGCGTGGCTGCAGGTCGAGACGGAGAACGCGGGGGCGCGGGGGCTGTACGCCGGGATGGGGTTCGCCGCGCATCACGCGTACCACCACTATCGCGAGCCGGAAACGCCGGGCACGACCGGCGCCCGACGGTAGTACCGATCGCCGTGAAAGGGCACGAGCCAGCTATGCGTCCCCCCTATCCCCCACCGCCCGAGCGCTCCGCCGAGCTGCGGCGGCGGTTCGCCGAAGAGGCGCGGTCCGAGCGGCCCGACCTGTCCGCGCTGTGTCTGCTGGTGGGGGCCGAGGCGGACGGGGCGCTGAACGAGGCGGGCATGGACGCGGCGCAGGTGGAGCTGGACGCGCTGGCCGGGCAGCTGCCGTTCCGGCCCGGCGGGCCGCGATCCTGGGCGGTCGCGCTGCGGGAGCTGCTCGGGGAGCGGTACGGGTTTCACGGCTCCGGCGCGGACTATCAGCGGCTGGAGTCGTCGTTGCTGCACGAGGTGCTTCAGCGGCGGCGTGGGTTGCCGATTCTGTTGTCGGTCGTGTGGATGGAGGTGGCGCGGCGGGCGGGGGCGCCGGTGTACGGGGTCGCGCTGCCCGGGCACTTCGTGGTGGGGTTCGGGCCGACCGACGACCAGGTGCTGGCCGATCCGTTCGACGGTGGGCGGGTGTTGACGGGGGGCGACGCGGAGTTGCTGGTGGCGGGGGCCACGGGGGCGCCGTTGCAGCCGTCGATGCTGACGCCGGCCGATCCGTTGGACGTGGTGCTGCGGATTCTGAACAACATCCGGGCGTGGGCCGCGGCTCGGCCCGAGCGGACGGATGTGGCCTTGTGGGCGGTGGAGTTGTCGCTGTTGCTGCCGTCTCATCCGGCTCGGTTGCGGTTCGAGCGGGCGCAGTTGCTCGTTCAGCGGGGTGACTTCGTCGATGGGGCCGTGGAGTTGGAGGAGTACGCGGAGTTGATCAGTGCGGTGGATGAATCTGCTGCGGCTCGGGTTCGGGAGCAGGCGCAGGCTGCGCGGGCGATGCTCAACTGATGGGGCGGGTCGCCTAATCGCCGTAGGGGGTTCTGTTGTCTTGCGACTGCGGGTGCTTCGTGGCTTGTCGCGCAGTTCCCCGCGCCCCTAAAAGGGGCGCTACAGCCACCCCTTGTCTCGTGCGACCCGTACCGCCTCCGCCCTGTTGCGTGCCGCCAGTTTCTGGATCGCCGTCGACAGGTAGTTGCGGACCGTTCCCTGGGACAGGTGCAGGGTCGTCGCCAACTCGGCGTTGGTCGAGCCGTCCTCCGCCGCCCGCAGCACCTCTCGCTCGCGGTCGGTCAACGGGTTGGCGCCCTCAGCCAGGGCCGCTGCCGCCAGGGTGGGGTCGATGACGCGCTCGCCCGCCAGTACCTTGCGTACCGCCTCGGCCAGTTGGGCCGCCGGGGCGTCCTTGACCAGGAAGGCGTCGGCGCCGGACTCCATCGCGCTGCGGAGGTAGCCGGGGCGTCCGAAGGTGGTGAGGATGACCAGCTTCACGGCCGGCAGTTCCGTGTGCAGGAGCGCCGCCGCCTCGATGCCGGTCGCGCCCGGCATCTCGATGTCGAGGAGCGCCACGTCCACGTCGTGCTCGCGGGCCGCCGCCAGGACCTCGTCGCCGCGGGCCACCTGGGCGACCACCTCGATGTCGTCCTCCAGGCCGAGCAGTGCGGCGAGGGCCTCACGGACCATCGACTGGTCCTCGGCGAGGAGGACCTTGATCGTGAGGCTCATGTCGCGGATCCTACGTGGGCCGAAGCCGCCACCGGGACGCGGGCGGTGAGGCGGAAGCCGTGCCGGGTCCCGCCCGCCTCCAGGGTGCCGCCGGCCTTCGTCAGGCGTTCCGTGAGGCCCGTCAGGCCGTGCCCGGGGCCGCTTCCCTCACCGCCGGAGCCGTCGTCCTCGACGCAGAGTTCCAGGACGGGCCCGTCGAGGGTCTGGCGGCGCTGGAGTTCCACGGTGCAGCGCCGGGCGCCGCTGTGCCGTACGACGTTGGTGACCGCCTCGCGCAGTGCCCAGGCGAGGGCCGTCTCGCTGTCCTCGGGGACGCCCGTGAGGTCGGGGTCGGCCGGGAGTGCGGCGACCACGTCGGCCGCCGTGAGGGCGACTTCGGCGCCGGCCAGTTCCGCGGCCAGGCGCGGGCGCCGGTAGCCGGAGACGGCCTCCCGCACGTCGACCAGGGCCTGGCGGCTGACCTGCTCGATGTCGGCGACCTGCTGGGCCGCCTTGTCGGGGTGGCCGGGGAGCATACGGCCCGCGAGTTCGCTCTTGATGGTGATCAGGGACAGGGAGTGGCCGAGCAGGTCGTGCAGATCGCGTGCCAGGCGCAGGCGCTCCTCGTTGGCGGCCAGTTGGGCGACCGTGGCGCGGGCCTCGCGCAGTGCGACGGTCGTGCGGACGAGTTCGCGTACGCCGGTCATGGCGAAGCCGCCCAGCAGGGCCGGGATCAGCAGGCCGGCCAGGAAGGCCTTGCCGCCCGGGGTCGCGAACGCGATCACGCTCATCAGCGTGCACGTGGCCGGGATCGTCCAGCGGGCCATGCGCAGCGGCAGGGCCGCGCCGGACGCGATGGAGACGTACACGAACAGCACCAGCCACTCCCGGCCCAGGGTGAGCGCCAGGACCGTCGACTGGGCGGCGAGGACACCGAGCGAGGCGAGGACGACGCTGTTGCGTTCGCCTCGGCCCGTGCGGAAGAGCAGCAGCATGTACCAGGTGACGAACGCCGCGAGGCCGATCCAGCCGAGGATCCGCACGCCCGTGCTGTGACCGCCGTGCAGCAGGTCGCCCGCCGGTGCGCTCAGGTACACCAGCCAGATTCCGGTCCACAGGAGCTTGACGAAGCGTTGCCTGCGATTCTCCGGACGCTTTCCGATGCCGACGCCTGTGCCGCTCACGCCTTCAACGTGTCCTTCCGGTACAGCCAGGCCGCGCCGCCGGTGAACAGGGCGAAGAAGACGGCGAGGACGGCGATGTCCCCGGCATGGGGGGTCTGGCTCTGCTCGATCGCCTGCCCCAGGGCAGCGTACGCGTGCGTGGGCACCCACTCGGCGATGTCCTGCAGCCAGGTCGGGAAGGTCGTCGTCGGCATCCACAGGCCGCCGAGGATGGACAGACCGAAGTAGGTGATCATCGTGATCGGACGGACCGAGTCGCCGCTCGCGAGGTAGCCGAGGGCCACGCCGAGCGCGGCGAAGACGAGGCTGCCGGCCCAGATCGCGCCGGTGAGGGCGAGCCACTGCCAGGCGTCCAGCCGTACGTCCTTCACGACCGCGGCGACGACGAAGACGATCACGATCGACGGCAGGCTCACCACGGCCGAGCCGGCCGTCTTCGCGAGGACGTAGCCGTGCCCGGGCAGCGTGGTCAGCCGCAGCTGCCGTACCCAGCCGCCCTCCCGCTCCTTGGCGATGCGTTCGCTGTTGCCCATCAGGACGGCTGTCAGGGCGCCGAAGGAGGCCATCGAGACCATCATGTAGGTCGGCAGGGTCAGGCCCGTGCCGTCGACCTTCGAGGTGCTGTCGGCGCTGCCAGCGATGAGCAGGAAGAGGATCGACGGGTAGAGCACGGAGAAGAACAGGAACTTCCGGTTGCGCGGGGCGCGGGTGAGTTCCAGCTTGATGAGACCGTTCATGACTGGCGCGCCTCCTCGGCGGCGGTGATGGCGACGAACGCCTGCTCCAGGCCGAGCCCGGCGACTTCGAGGTTGCGGGGGTAGAGACCGAGGCCATAGAGGGCGTGGACGGTCGCGTCGGCGTCGGCGGACTGGATGCGCACGGTGTGGCCGGACACGTCGAGGTGGGTCAGGAAGGGCAGCTCCCGCAGCGCGGCCTCGTCGACCGGGCCGTCGGCGGCCAGTTCGAAGGAGATCCTGCGCGCCCCCGCCTTCGCCTTGATCTCGGCCGCCGTGCCGTCGGCCAGCAGCCGGCCCCGGTGCAGCACCAGCATCCGGTCGGCGATGGCGTCGGCCTCCTCCAGGTAGTGCGTGGCGAAGAGGACCGTACGGCCCTGGTCGGCCTGTTCGCGCATGGTGGCCCAGAAGGCCTGGCGGCTGGTGACGTCCATGCCTGTGGTCGGCTCGTCCAGGACGATCAGACCGCTGTCGCCGGCGGTCGCGAGGGCGAAGCGGACGCTCCCCCAGTGCCTTAAGGGCCTGGAGGGACCCCCAGGGCCTGGCCGCCGGAGAGCTTGTCGACCTTGCGGTCGGCGATCTGCGCGACGCCGGCCCGGGAGAGGACCTCGGACACCTGGTACGGCCGCGGATGCAGATCGCAGGCCAGCCGCACCAGCTCGCCCACGGTCACCTCGTCCATCAGCCCGCCGCTCTGCAGCATGGCGCCCACCCGCCCGGCGACGATCGCCTCGCGCGGGCCGGTCCCGAAGACCCGGACCGTACCGCTGTCGGGCCGCTTCAGGCCGAGCAGCAGATCGAGCGTGGTCGACTTGCCGGCTCCGTTGGGCCCCAGCAGGGCCACCGTCTCCCCCGGGTGCAGCGCGAGCGTCAGCCCGTCGACGGCCCGTACGCTCCCGTAGCTCTTGCTCACCTGGTCGAACCCGACCACCGGGGTCGTCGTGTTCACCGCTGTGGTTGTCATGCGCTCCAGGGTGGCCGCGCGGGGGCGGGGCCCGGCAGTGTCGGCGGTCCTGAGTGCCGGATGACAGATGTCACACGACGACGAGGGGGCACCCGGCGAGTGCCGGGTGCCCCCTGGTCCGAGCCGCTGCGCTAGCTCGGGTTGGTGTCGATGGTGACGGTGCGCTCCGCCGCCGTCTTGGCGCGAAGGGCCTTGCGCAGGGCGGAGGCGACGTCCTGCGGCAGGATGTCGCGCTTGCCGCTCGCGCCGTTGATCTGCACGCCGTCGAAGGTGGCGCCGTACGCCGTCTTGAGCGCCGCGAGGTCGTACGTCTCCACGAGCTTGCCGCTGACGGCCTTGGCGCCGAGGATCTTCGGCAGTGACAGGGAGCCGAACTGGATGCTGTGTGCGGCGTCCGTCTGGATCGTGACCTTGTTGGCCATCGCCGGCTTGGCGAACTCCTTCATGAACCGGTCGACCTCGGCGTTCGAGATCGTCGGCTGCTGGGTGGTCGTCGGGACCTGCACCGCGGCGGACGTGCCCGTCTCCACCTGGGTGCGGTACGCCTCCTCGACCGCCGTGGTCGACTTGGCGACGTCGATGCCCTTGCCCGCCTTGCCGTAGACGGCGACGGCCTTGCCGGACTTGAAGGTCACCGTGCCTTCGGTCACCGAGCCGGAGCCGCCGGAGGCCTGCTCCAGAGCGGCGTGCAGCTTCTCCTCGTCCGTGGGCATGACCGGGTCGACGACCCGGTGGTTGCCGAAGAGGGAGCCGATCACCGAGACCGGGTTGTAGTCGCTGGTCGCGGCCTCGCTGACCGTCTGCTGCATGTCGAACTGCAGCCCGGCCTTGTCCGGCTCCAGCGTGACGGTCTCGCCGCCCACCGACAGCTTCAGCGGCTTGTTGACCTGCTCGTCGAAGGCGTCGTTGAGCTTCTTGACCGCTTCGTCCCGGGTGCCGCCGCCGATGTCGACGCCGAGCACGGTCGTGCCCTTGGGCACGTCGGAGTGGGCCATCAGCAGGCCGGCGCCGTAGACGCCGCCCGCGAGGACGATCACTCCGCCGCCGATCAGCGCCAGCTTGTTGCGGCCCTTCTTCTTGGGCGCGCGGGAGGCCGGGGCGTCCGACGCGTCCGGTTCGGGCAGCTTGGGGGGCGTGTGCGGCGCCGGGGCGTCGGTGGCGCCGGGGCCGAAGGGGCCGCCGGTCTGGGCGCCCGGGGGGATGATCGGGATGCCGCTGGTGACGGTGTGGCTGGACACGTTGTCGGCGACGCCGCCGTAGTGCGGGGTGCCGGGCTCGGGGGCCGGCTTCTGCGGCGTGAGGATCGCGGTGTCGTCGCTCAGGCCACCGCCGGGGCCGAGGCCCGCAGCGTGGGGGGAGCCGCCGGGACCGGCGGGGCCGGAGGAGATGCCGGAAGCACCGAAGCCACCGGGGCCACCCGGGCCTGCGGAACCACTCGGACCGGCCGGGCCGCCGCCGATGCCGCCGCCGGGACCGCCGGGCCGGCCGGGGCCGGAGAAGACACCGGTGGCACCCGAACCGCTCGGACCGGCGGAACCGGAGCCGCCCGGACGGCCGGAGGCACCGGGCCCGCCCTGTCCGCCACCGGCGATCGGCGACACCGCCGGACCGTCGCCGGTGACCGGACCGGTCGTCGGGCCAGCGGGACCCTGGGGGCCGCCACGGCCGTGCGAGCCGCCGTAGTCCGGCCCGTTGAAGTCACCGGAGCCGTCGAAGCCGTTCGGGGCGTTGAAGTCGTTGGAGGCGCCGAAGCCGTTCGGGGCGCTGAAGTCTGCGGAAGGGTCGAAGGGCGAGCCGCCGCCCTGGGCGCCGAAGCCGTTCGGGCTCTTGGGGCCGCCCTGCGCACCGAAGCCGTTCGGGCCGCCCTGACCGTTCTGGCCGCCGCCGTTCTCCGAGAAGTACGGCAGGTCATCACGGCGCACCTCGCCGCCGGGACCTGAACCGTTGCCCGGCGAGGCCGCCGCCAGCGCCTCGGTCACGTCGAAGGAACCGGTGCCGCCGCCGTGCCCGGGAGCCACGGGACCGCCGGTCGCGCCGGGGAGCCCCGGGCCCTTCGCGGCGCCGGGGCGGGAGCCGCCGGGCACGCTCATCGAACCGACCACACCACCGGGCCGACCGGCACCCGGACGCGCACCGCCGGGCGCACCGGCACCGCCGCCGGAAGCCCCGGCACCCGCGCCACCGGGAGCGCCGCCCCCGGGGCCCGAACCGCCGGGCAGACCGGCTCCGTTGGTGGACGGACCGCCCTGACCGCCCTTGCCCGGCGAGGACTTGCGGGGCGCGAACCAGTCGCTCGTCTTCTCCTCCGCCTGCGCCGTGGGCTCGGCCGGAGGCTCGACGATGCCCGTGGACGTGGCGGTGGGAGCGGCCGGCGTCGGCGGCGGCTCGGTGTCCGGGGCGGACCCGGCACCCTCGGCCTCGGCGACGGGCGTGCGCACGACGACCGGCGGAATGGGCCGCGACCCGGGGATGTTGATCCGGATCCGGGTCGTCAGCGTGGTCTCGGTCTTTCGTTCCTCCGGCTGCGCGGCCGAACGGCCCGCGTCCGCACCGCTGTCGGAAGCCATGGGGGTCCCGTACGGCGGCGTGCCCGAGGGGTATGCGGCTCCGCCGTGCCCGTTGGGCCCGGAGGACGGAGTGTCAGTTTCACGACTCAAGGCAGGTTCTCCCGGTTGGCTCCGCCGCCGTTTCGACCCCATTGCTCCGGACGGCTCGGCGGCGCGCACCACCATACTGGCCACTTCTGGCCCGCATCCCACGACCGCCTGGGAAACCCACACGGGACTCGCACGAGTGCGTCGTGGAGAAGTGGTACGTCACTTGGCAAGTCGGACGCCGTCACCGTCCGGTTGCCGCACAGGTGCAAGGGTGGCGCAGATCACAGCCACCGCCATGCCACCGAGGAGGAAGAGGTACGAGGCGGCGCCCGTGCCGAAGAGGAAGTCCCCTTCGGGGCGGCTGGCGGTGAGGAGAATGACGGCGATCATCCAGCCGCCGGCGGGTGCGACCGCCCCGCCCCGGCTGCCCGTCGCACGGCCACCGCCGAGGCAGAGCCCGGCCTCGCCGGCGAGCGCGAGCAGCAGGCCGCCCGGGAACCACGCGGGCTGCACGAGCGCCCCCGCCACCCCGACCACGGCGCCGAGCACGAAGAGCCCGAGGAAGGCGAGGGCGCGCAGGCCGGAGGGCCGCTTCAGTGGCTGGGCGAGCATCGAGCTCATGACGCCTCCCCGAGAGCGACACCGGCGAACAGATCGGACTCTCGGTCGTCCTGTGTCCTCCCCCAGCCTTCGGCCGGGGGGACCCCCATCTCGCTTCGCTCGCCGCTCACCAACTCGTAGTACTCGGTGGTGAAGAGGGGTTGCGCGAGTTCGTTGGAGAGCGCGAAGTACCGCTCGCCCGGCGCCACGTCGATCTGTGTGGCGTGCGCCCGCATCGCGGCGGCCTTGGCGGCGGCGTACGCGGTGCCGTCGATCACGGTCGTGATCCGCTCGTCGTCGATCACGCCCGGCACGTCGTCGACGGTGGCGGCCTTGGCGAACGGCAGTCCGGGCAGATCCGCCTGAAGCAGGGCGAAGGCATCCACGGCGACCGTGCGCGGCACGCGGTTCCAGTAGATCTTGGGGATCCGCCACCCCGCTGCCGCCGCCAGTTCGGCCGCGCGCGTGGCTATGCGGTGGGCCTGGATGTGGTCCGGGTGGCCGTACCCGCCGTCCGGGTCATAGGTGACGAGGACCTGGGGGCGTATCTCCAGGATCACCTCGACGAGAGCCCGGGCCGCGTCGTCGACGTCGGTCCGCCAGAGGCAGGCCGGGTCGTCGTTGTCGGCGATGCCCATCATCCCCGAGTCCTCGTAGCGGCCCTTTCCGCCGAGGAGACGGAAGTCCTCGACGCCGAGCTCGCGCATCGCGGCAGTGAGCTCGGCCAGACGGTGTTCGCCCAGCTCGGTGCCGGTCAGGTGCTGGAGCTCGGGGGGAATGACCTCGCCGTGCTCACCGAGGGTGCAGGTGACCAGGGTCACCCGGGCACCCTCGGCCGCGTACTTGGCCATGGTCGCGCCGTTGTTGATCGACTCGTCGTCCGGGTGCGCGTGCACCAGGAGCAGACGCCGAGCGGAGCGAGATGGGGGTCCCCCCGGCCGAAGGCTGGGGGAAGGTGGTTCCGTCATGGACCCCACCCTACGAGGCGGCACCGACAGCGGCGCGCCCGCTGCTCAGAACTTGATGCCGCCGATCATGCCCGCGATGTTCGTCGTCAGCTCACTGATGGTGGGAGCGATGGTCGAGGACGCCAGGTAGAACCCGAGCAACATACAGACGACCGCATGACCCGCCTTCAATCCTGATTTCTTGATCAGCAGGAAGACGATGATCGCCAGCAGCACCACCGCCGAAATCGAGAGTGCCACGGCGGCTCACCTCCAAGAATCCCAAGGGCGGGGGGTCGGACTATGGGGGCAGATAAATCCATACAGCAGCCAGCAGGTTCATACCCACTATGCGGTTGTGATCATAACTATCCGGGCGTGCGCATCGATCGGCGCACAGCCGCACAAGGGGGCGCACTGGCCAATATGGTCAGGGCATGACGACCGAGCCTGTCTCCTTCCCCCGACGGCACGCCCGCACCCAGCGGTTCACCCTCGGCGCTCCGCGCGCGTTCACCGTGGCGCCCGACGGCAGCCGCGTCGCGTTCCTGCGCTCCACCTCCGGTACGGATCCGGCGAGTTCGCTCTGGGTCCTCGACACGGCGGACGGCGAGGAGCGCATGGCGGCCGACCCGCGCGCCCTCCTGGGCGGCTCCTCGGAGGACCTCTCGCCCGAGGAACGGGCCCGGCGCGAACGCAGTCGCGAGGCTGGCGCGGGCATCGTCGCCCAGGCCACCGACAACGCTGTCGAGTTGGCGTCTTTTGCCTTGTCAGGGCGGCTTTTCACGGCCGAGCTGCGAGCCGGCACGGCGCGTGAACTCCCGGTCCCCGGGCCGGTGATCGACCCGCGCCCCTCCCCCGACGGACGGCACATCGCGTACGTCGCGCAGGGCGCCCTGCGGGTGGTGGGCGCCGAGGGCGAGGGCGACCGTGCGCTCGCCGAGCCGGAGTCGGACGGGGTCACCTATGGGCTGGCCGAGTTCATCGCGGCCGAGGAGATGGGGCGTTCTCGGGGCTTCTGGTGGGGCCCGGAGTCGGACTCGCTGCTGGTGGCGCGCGCGGACGACACCCCGGTGCGCCGGTGGTGGATCGCCGATCCGGCGCGCCCGGAGAGCGAGCCGCAGCGCGTCGCGTACCCGGCGGCGGGGACCGGCAACGCGGACGTCCGGCTGTTCGTGATCGGCCTGGACGGGATCCGCACGGAGGTCGCGTGGGACCGGGCGCGCTACCCCTATCTGGCACGAGTGCACTGGTCAGCGGCGGGTGCGCCGCTGCTGCTCGTCCAGGCGCGGGACCAGCGCAGCCAGTTGTTCCTGGCCGTGGACCCGGCGACGGGGGCGACCCGGATGGTGCACGCGGACGAAGATCCACAATGGCTGGAACTTTTCGCCGGCGTGCCCTGCTGGAGCCCCTCCGGGCAGCTCGTGCGCATCGCCGACGAGGGGGGCGCACGGGTACTCACGGTGGGCGAACGCCCGCTGACGGGACCGCAGTTGCATGTCCGTGCGGTGCTGGACGTCTCCGACGACGACGTACTGATCTCGGCGTCGGCGGGCGAGGGCGCGGCGGATCCCGGGATCGGCGAAGTGCATGTGTACCGGGTGAACGAGCTGGGCGTGGAGCGTGTGTCGCAGGAGCCCGGCGTGCACGCGGCGGTACGTGCCGGGGGCGTGACGGCGCTGGTGTCCCACACCCTCGACCGGCCCGGGTCCCAGGTCCAGGTCCTGCGCGACGGAAAGCGGGTTGCGGCGGTCCGGTCGCATGCCGAAGATCCCGGTTTGACCCCGCGCATCACCCTCACCCAAGGGGGCGCACGCCGCATCCCGTGCGCCGTGCTTATGCCTCGGGACTACGCCGGTGACACCCCGCTTCCGGTTTTGCTGGATCCCTACGGGGGACCGCACGGCCCCCGGGTGGTCGCCGCGCACAACGCCCACCTGACCTCGCAGTGGTTCGCCGACCAGGGGTTCGCCGTGGTCGTCGCGGACGGGCGCGGTACGCCGGGCCGCTCGCCCGCCTGGGAGAAGGCGGTCCACGGGGACTTCACGGTCTCCCTCGACGACCAGGTCGACGCGCTCCAGGACCTCGCGAAGTCCCACCCCCTCGATCTGTCCCGGGTGGCGATCCGCGGCTGGTCGTACGGCGGCTGGCTGGCGGGCCTCGCGGTGCTGCGCCGCCCGGACGTCTTCCACGCGGGCATCGCGGGGGCGCCGGTCACGGACTGGCGCCTCTATGACACGCACTACACGGAGCGGTACCTGGGCGACCCGGCCGGGCAGCCGGAGTCGTACGCGAAGAGCTCGCTCGTCACCGACGACGGTCTGTCCTCCGCCGCCGAACCGCACCGCCCGCTGATGATCGTGCACGGCCTGGCCGACGACAACGTGGTCGTCGCACACGCCCTGCGGCTGTCCTCCGCCCTCCTGGCCGCCGGCCGGCCGCACGAGGTGCTGCCGCTGTCCGGGGTGACGCACATGACCCCGCAGGAGCAGGTCGCGGAGAATCTGCTGCTGCTTCAGGTGGACTTCCTCAAGCGGTCGCTCGGGCTCGCCTAGACAGCAACGGACCGGGGTGACATGGCGCACCCCGGTCCGTTTACGGCACCCGCACGGCCGTACGCTGATCAGCCTGACGCGTCCGTATATCGGGATCGGGTCGGCGAAGTTGCCTGCTTGTTAACGCGGTTCGGGTGTGTTTGTACGGCTATGGCGTCGGCTCCGGCAGGACAGCCCTCTTCTCCTCCGCGAAATGGCAGGCCGAGTCGTGCGCCGCGGGCCCGGTCGGATCGCCTCCGAGGTGGGGCGGCACCGCGAGCTTCGGTACCTCCTGGGCGCAGCGTTCCTCGGCCTTCCAGCAGCGGGTGCGGAAGCGGCAGCCGGAGGGGATGTTCGTCGGGGACGGGACGTCGCCGGTGAGGATGATGCGCTCGCGGTGGGCGCGGGCCTCCGGGTCGGGGACGGGGACCGCGGAGAGCAGCGCCTGGGTGTAGGGGTGCGTGGGGTGGTCGTAGATCTCGGCGTCCCTGCCGATCTCCACGATCCGTCCGAGGTACATCACGCCGACCCGGTCGGAGATGTGCCGGACGATCGACAGGTCGTGGGCGATGAAGACGTAGGAGAGGTCGAACTCGCTCTGGAGGCGGTCCATCAGGTTGATGACCTGGGCCTGGACGGAGACGTCCAGCGCGGAGACGGGTTCGTCGGCGACGATGACCTCCGGGCGCAGGGCCAACCCCCGGGCGATGCCGATGCGTTGGCGCTGGCCGCCGGAGAACTGGTGCGGATAGCGGTTGATGTACTCGGGGTTGAGGCCGACGACGTCCAGCAGCTCCTGGACCTTCTTGCGCCGGTCGCCCTTGGGGGCCGCCTCGGGGTGGATCTCGTACGGCTCCCCGATGATGTCGCCGACCGTCATGCGGGGGTTGAGGGAGGTGTACGGGTCCTGGAAGACCATCTGGATGTTGCGCCTTACGGCCTTCAGGGCGCGGCCGGAGAGCCTGGTGATGTCCTCGCCCTTGTACTTGATCGAGCCCGCCGTCGGTCGTTCGAGGTTGACCAGCATCCTGGCGACCGTCGACTTGCCGCAGCCGGACTCGCCGACGATGCCGAGGGTTTCGCCGCGGTGGAGCGTGAAGTCGACGCCGTCTACCGCCTTGACGGAGCCGACCTCTTTCCTGAAGAGGACGCCCCGGGTGAGCGGGTAGTGCTTGACGAGCCCGCTCACCTCCAGAATCGCCTCCGCCGCCTCTTCAGCCATTGAGGCACTCCCTCCAGAAGTGGCAGGCGCTGCCGCGTACTTCGTCGACCTCGCCCAGCGGCGGCACGTCGGTGCGGCACACGTCCCTGGCCATCGGGCAGCGGGGGTGGAAGGCGCAGCCCTGCGGGATGTCCATGAGGTTGGGGGGCAGGCCCTTGATGGCGTAGAGCTCCTGCCCCTTCTGGTCCAGGCGTGGGATGGAGTCCAGCAGGCCTCGGGTGTACGGGTGGGCGGGCGCCTTGTAGATGTCGTGGACCGGCGCCGACTCGACGATGCGGCCCGCGTACATCACGGCGATCCGGTCGGCCACGTCCGCGACCACGCCGAGGTCGTGGGTGATGAGGATCAGCCCCATGGCGTACTCGCGCTGCAACTCCGCGAGCAGCTCCATGACCTGGGCCTGGACGGTGACGTCGAGGGCGGTGGTGGGCTCGTCGGCGATGATGAGGGCCGGTTCGAGGGCGAGGGCCATCGCGATCATGATGCGTTGGCGCATGCCGCCGGAGAACTGGTGCGGGTACTGCTTGACGCGCTCCTTGGCGGCCGGGATGCGCACGCGGTCCATCAGCTCGACGGCCTTCGCGCGGGCGTCCCTGCGCGACATCCCCCGGTGCACGACGAACATCTCGCCGAGCTGGTCCCCAACGGTCAGCACGGGGTTCAGCGAGGACAGCGCGTCCTGGAAGATCATCGCCATCTCGGCCCCGCGGACCTTGCGCCGCTCCTCTTCCTTCAGCTTCAGCAGGTCCCGCCCCTGGAAGAGGATCTCGCCCCCGGCGATCCGCCCCGGCGGCACGTCCAGAATCCCCATCACCGCCTGCGCGGTCACCGACTTCCCGGACCCGGACTCCCCGAGCACCGCCAGCGTCTCCCCCGCGTCCACGCCGTAACTGACCCCGTTGACCGCCTTGGCGACCCCGTCCCGAGTCCGGAACTCCACATACAGATCACGCACTTCGAGCAACATGCCGCGACCTCACCTCACCTTCGGTTCGAGGGCGTCGCGCAGGCGTCGCCGAGATGATGAAGGCCGCCGCCGTGACCCCGCGGCCACCGGAAGGGCAACGGGCACGGCGGGACCACCGCCCCCGCATCGGCGTCCCGGGGCACGACGTCGGGTCCGGCAGGGGCCGCCACCTGGGTGCCGAGTCGCTGGAGGCCGGGCCATTCCGCACCTCGCACCGCGAACCCACGACTCCCTCGCCTCGCGGACGCCCGCCAGGACCCCCGCCTCCGCACCGGCGTCCCGGGGCCGAGCCCACCCGCACCTCGCACCGCGAACGCATGACGCCCGCACCCCGCCCCCGCACCGAGGACGCCACGCACCGCGACGCCGAGGCGATGAAGACCGCAGCGGCAACCGCAGGACAGCGGGCGGGCACCGGAGGGACAGCGGGCACTCGACAGGACCCCCGCCCCCACCCGTCCCCCGAGGCCGAGCCCACCCGCGCCCCGCACCGCGAACCCATGACGCCCGCACCCCGCCCCCGCACCGAGGACGCCACGCACCGCGACGCCGAGGCGATGAAGACCGCAGCGGCAACCGCAGGACAGCG
>NZ_JBITCM010000004.1:361076-424407 GCF_044453205.1 Streptomyces sp. NPDC051738
AGCGGCAACCGCAGGACAGCGGGCGGGCACCGGAGGGACAGCGGGCACTCGACAGGACCCCCGCCCCGACCCGTCGCCCGAGGCCGAGCCCACCCGCACCTCGCACCACGAACCCATGACGCCCGCACCCCGCCCCCGCACCGAGGACGCCACGCACCGCGACGCCGAGGCGATGAAGACCGCAGCGGCAACCGCAGGACAGCGGGCGGGCACCGGAGGGACAGCGGGCACTCGACAGGACCCCCGCCCCGACCCGTCGCCCGAGGCCGAGCCCACCCGCGCCCCGCACCGCGAACCCAATCTCCGCTCACCTCGACCTCGGCCCGAGGGCATCGCGGACCGCGTCGCCGAGGATGGGAGATCCCGCGTCACCGAACCCATGACCCCCTCACCTCAACTTCGGATCCAGGGCGTCGCGCACCGCGTCGCCCAGCATGATGAAGGCCAGGACCGTGATGGCCAGGGCGCCGGAGGGCCAGAGCAGGGCGTGGGGGGCGTTGCGGATGTAGGGGGAAGCCGCCGAGATGTCGATGCCCCAGGAGACGCTCGGGGGTTTCAGGCCTACTCCGAGGTAGGACAGGGTCGCCTCCAGGGCGATGTACGTGCCGAGCGCGATCGTCGCCACCACGATCACCGGGGCGACGGCGTTGGGCGCGATGTGGCGGAGCAGGACGCGGGAGTGGGAGGCGCCCAGGGCTCGGGCGGCCTGCACGTAGTCGTTCTGTTTGGCGGTGATGACCGCGCCGCGCGCGATACGGGAGATCTGGGGCCAGCCGAGCAGCACGATGAAGCCGATGACCGGCCA
Source organism: Streptomyces sp. NPDC051738 (assembly GCF_044453205.1). NCBI lineage: Bacteria > Bacillati > Actinomycetota > Actinomycetes > Kitasatosporales > Streptomycetaceae > Streptomyces > Streptomyces sp. NPDC051738. The sequence continues at coordinate 361,882 of NZ_JBITCM010000004.1, forward strand.
GACGGAGTTGCTGGTCACCACCGAGAGAAGGACCAGGCCGCCGAGGACCACCGGGATGGCGAAGAAGATGTCGGTGATCCTGGAGAGGAGCGAGTCCCACCGGCCGCCGAAGAAGCCGGCGAGTGCGCCCAGCACCGAGCCGAGGACCGCGACGCCGAGCGTGGCACAGACGCCGACCGTGACGGACGTACGGGCGCCGTAGACCGTGCGCGTGTAGACGTCGCAGCCCTGTCCGTCGTAGCCGAAGGGATGGCCGGGTGCCGAGGCCTGCTGGGCCTTGGCGAGGTCGCATGCGAGGGGGCTGCCGGAGGCGATCGCCGCGGGCCACAGGGAGATGAAGACCAGGAAGACGATGATCAGGGACGAGATGACGAAGACCGGGTTGCGGCGCAGGTCGCGCCAGGCGTCGGAGCCAAGGCTGCGGGGCCGTTCGGCCGGGCCGGCGGCCGGCTGTGGCTCCGTCGGCTGCGGGGCCGCCGGCGCCCGTCCGCCGAAGGGGCCGGACTGCTGCCGCTGAAGGGTCTCCGCCTCACTGGCGGCCAGGTGCATCGCGCCGGACGTACCGCTGCCGGAGATCGCCCCGTCGGACGGGAACGGCTGGTCAGGCATAGCGGATCCTCGGGTCGAGTACGGCGTACAGGAGGTCGACGACCAGGTTGCACAGGAGGAAGACGAGGACGAGGACCGTCACGAAGCCGACGACGGTCTGCATGTTCTGGCGCAGGATGCCCTGGTAGAGCTGGTAGCCGACGCCGTGGATGTTGAAGATCCGCTCGGTGACGATCGCCCCGCCCATGAGGAAGCCGATGTCGGCGCCGATGAAGGTGACGACCGGGATGAGGGAGTTGCGCAGAAGGTGGCGGGTGACCACGCGGTGTCTGGGCAGGCCCTTGGCGATGGCCGTACGGACGTAGTCGGAGCGCCGGTTCTCCGCGATGGAGGTGCGGGTCAGGCGGGTGACGTAGGCGAGGGAGACCGAGGCCAGGACAAGGCCGGGGATCAGAAGCTCGCTGAAGGGGGCCGCCGTCGAGACGGACGGGCGGATCCAGCCCCATTCCACGCCGAGCAGGAGCTGGAGCAGCAGGCCGGTGACGAAGGTGGGAACGGAGATGACGACGAGGGTGAGGAGCAGGACGCCGGTGTCGACGGGGTGGCCGCGGCGCAGGCCGGTGACGACGCCGAGCGTGACCCCGACGACGACCTGGATGAGGATCGCCACGATGGTCAGGCGGATGGTGACCGGGAAGGCCGTCGACATCAGCTCGGTGACTTCCTGGCCGTTGAACGCCGTACCGAAGTCCCCGGTGAAGACGTTCCCCATGTAGGTCAGGTACTGCTGCCACACGGGCTTGTCGAGGCCGAACTCCTTCCGCAGCTGAGCCGCCGTCGCCGGGTCGCACTGCCGGTCGCCGCACAGGCCCGCGACGGGGTCGCCCATCACGTTCACCATGAGGAAGATCAGCATCGTGGACCCGATGAACACCGGGACCATCTGCAGCAGACGCCGGACGACGTACTGCCCCATGGCGGGCTCAGCCGACCTTGATCTGGTCGTAGACGGGAACGCTGAACGGGTTGAGGGCCACGTTCGACAGCCGCTCCGACCAGCCGGCGCTGCCGTTCTGGTACCAGAGCGGGATGGCCGCCATGTTGTCCCGGACGATTTCCTCGGCCTTCTGGAAGGTCTGGACGGCCTTGGCGACGTCCGTCTCGGCGTTCGCCCGGTCGACGAGCTCGTCGAACTCCTCGTTGGACCATTTGCCGTCGTTGGAGGAGGCGTTGGTGTAGTAGAGCGGCTGGAGGAAGTTCTGGGTCAGCGGGTAGTCCATCTGCCAGCCCGCCCGGAAGGGACCGGAGAGTTTCTGGGTCGTGCTCTTGCTGCGGAAGTCGGCGAAGGTGCCCATCGGGTTGCCGACGCAGGCCCGGTCGTTGTCCAGGGCGTTGTTGATGGAGTTGCAGACGGCGTCCACCCACAGCTTGTGGGAGCCGGTGTCCGCGTTGTACGTGATCTTCACCTGCCCGCCGGGCAGGCCGCCCCCCTCCTTGATCAGCTTCTTGGCCGCGGCGGCGTCGTACTGGCACCACTCACCGCACAGCCCCTCCTTGTAGCCGCCCTCCGCGCCGAGGACGGGTGAGGTCCAGTCGGTGGCGGGGGTGCGGGTCCCCTGGAAGATGGTCTTGGTGATCTGCTCGCGGTCGATCGCCCGGGACAGGCCCTTGCGGACCTTGACCGAGCCGGGCCTGCTCCAGTCCTTGTCGTAGTGGGGGAAGGCCAGGGTCTGGATGATGCCGGCCGGGGTGTTGAGGTAGCGATCGCCCAGGTCGCCGCGGACGTTGCCCAGCTGCTGGGCCGGTACGTCGTCGACGAGGTCGAGGTTGCCGGCCATCAGGTCGGTGTAGGCGGTGTTGTTGTCCGTGTAGACCTTGAGCGTGACGCCGTCGTTGCGGGCCGCGTCCTCGCCCGGGTAGGCGTCCCATCGCGTCAGGCGCATCTCGGAGCCCTTGGTGTACGACTCCACGGCGTACGGGCCGTTGCCGACGGGCTTGGCCAGCCAGCCGGCGTGGTCGTCGAAGAACGCCCGGGGCAGCGGTACGAAGGCGTTGTAGCCGAGGGTGTCGGGGAAGCTGGAGAACTTCTGGCCGAGCCGGACGGTGAAGGTCCGCTCGTCCAGCACCTTCAGCCCGGACATCGTCTCGGCGCTCTGCTCGCCCTTGGCCGGGTGGACCTTGTCGTAGCCCTCGATGTAGCCGAAGAAGTAGGCGTTCTTCTGGTTGTTCTTCAGACTCGCCCCGTAGTTCCAGGCGTCCACGAAGGACCGGGCGGTGACCTTCTCGCCGTTGCTGAAGGTCCAGCCCTTCTTGAGGGTCACCGTGTAGTTCCGCGAGTCCGGGGTCTCGATCTTCTCGGCGAGCATGTCCTCGGCCTCGCCGGTCTTCGGGTCGTACTGCTTCAGCCCCCGGAAGATCATGGAGAGCACCTTGCCGCCCTGCACCTCGTTGGTGTTGGCCGGCTCCAACGGGTTCTGCGGATCGGTCCACGAGGAGCTGAGCACGGCGCCGCCGTCGCCGGCGCTCCCACCTCCGCCTCCGCAGGCCGTCGCCGCGAGGGCGACCACCACCGCGCATACGGCCCGTCCGGCGTGCCTGGCTCCGCGCATGGTGCGTCCTCCTGACTGCGCCGCCTGTATGTCGCCGCGCCCTGGCAGCAAATATCGGCAGCCGGGGAGGACTGTGCATGTGCACGGCACCCATCCGAGGCGCCGTTAGCTCTTTCGGCGGCAACCGCCCGCCGACCGGTCGGCGCGACGGTATCCGGCACGCATCGCCTTCGCCCTGCCGGACCGTCAGGGATTGACCAGGTGCTCTTCACTGGTGTGGACCATTGACTGTCTCAATCTCATCACTTCGTTGTTTTCGCAGGCCACATGGGGTTTCATGCGCTGTTCACGCGCGCAGTAAAGCGCTGACAGTCCAACAAGCCGTCCCTGTGCAAGCGATGACGTGAGGTCACGATCATGAGCACTCAACAGCAGCACGGCAGAGTGCGGCGCCTGCTCGCCGCCACAGCCGCCGCCCTGACGCTGTCGGCCGGACTCGCGCCGCACCAGGCAGCGGCGGCGGACGGCGACAAGGTCCTCACCGTCGCGGTCGCGCAGAGTGTCGACTCGCTGAGCCCCTTCCTCGCGGCGCGGCTCCTCAGCACCAGCATCCACCGGCTGATGTACGAGTACCTCACGAACTACGACCCGGGGGACGCCCACGCCGTCCCGGCCCTGGCGACCGAGTGGAAGTCGTCGCCGGACAAGCTGACCTGGACGTACACGATCCGCTCCGACTCCAAGTGGTCGGACGGACAGCAGGCGACCGCCGAGGACGCGGCCTGGACGTTCAACAAGATGATGACCGACGAGGGCGCGGCCACCGCCAACGGCAGCTTCGTCGGCAACTTCCGCAAGGTGACGGCCCCGAGCCCCACCGAGCTGGTCATCGAGCTGAAGAAGCCGCAGGCCACGATGACGGCACTGGACGTGCCGATCGTGCCGAAGCACGTCTGGGAGAAGGTCGGCGACTTCTCGAAGTTCAACAACGACAAGGACTTCCCCGTCGTCGGGAACGGGCCGTTCATCCTCACCGACTACAAGCCCGACAGCTACGTCCGCCTCAAGGCCAACAAGGACTTCTGGCGCGGGGCACCGAAGTTCGACGAGCTGGTCTTCCGCTACTACAAGGACCAGGACGCGGCGGTCGCCGCCCTGCGCAAGGGCGAGGTCTCCTTCGTCGCCGGGTCCCCGTCCCTGACGCCCGCTCAGGCGACCTCGCTCAAGGGCGAGAAGAACATCCGCGTCAACGACGCCCCCGGCCGCCGCTTCTACGCCCTCGCCACCAACCCGGGGGCACGGGCGAAAAACGGCCAGAAGTTCGGTGACGGCCACCCCTCCCTGCTGGACGAGCGGGTGCGGCACGCCCTGTTCACGGCGGTCGACCGCAAGACCATCATCGACCGGGTGTTCCAGGGGCACGCGGTGCAGGGCGAGGGCTACATCCCGCCCCGCTTCTCCACGTACTTCTGGAAGCCGGCGGGCGGGCAGGAACTCGCCTACGACCCCGCGAAGGCCGCCCAACTCCTCGACCAGGCCGGCTACAAGAAGAACGGCGACGGCAAGCGCCTCGGCAAGGACGGCAAGCCGATCACCTACCGCGTCCTGTGCCATGCCACCGACCCCAACGACAAGGCCATAGGGCAGTACCTCCAGGAGTGGTGGGGCGAGCTCGGCATCGGCGTGAACCTCAACTGCCTGGACAACGTCAGCGATCCCTGGCTCGCGGGCACCTACGACATCGCCTTCGACGGCTGGTCCGTCAACCCCGACCCGGACTTCGTGCTGTCGATCCACACCTGCGGCGCGCTGCCCTCGACACCGAAGGACACGGGCGCGACGGACAACTTCATCTGCGACAAGACGTACGACGACCTGTACGCGAAGCAGCTCGCCGAGTACGACCCGGCCAAACGGGCGGACATCGTCAAGCAGATGGAGTCCCGGCTGTACGACCTCGGGTACATGAACGTCATGGCGTATCCGAACGCGGTCGAGGCCTACCGCACGGACCAGATCAAGTCGATCACGACGATGCCCGAGAAGGCGGGCAACATCTACGGGCAGGACGGCTACTGGAGTTGGTGGTCGGCGACCCCGGCGGACTCGGACGGCTCCTCCGACGGTTCCGGCTCGACGGGCGTCGTCATCGGGGTCGTCGCCGGTGCCGCCGTCCTCGTCGGCGCGGGAGTGTTCTTCGCCCTGCGCCGCCGGGCGACCGCCGAGGAGCGCGAGTAGCCGCCCATGACCGCCGACGCACCCTCCGCTCCGGCCGTCAAGGCCGCCGCGCCCGCGGTCCGGGGACCGCGGGCGCGCACCACCACGCGCTATCTGCGCTACGGCGCCGGCAAGGTGGGCGGCGCCGCCGTCTCCCTGCTCGCCGTCCTCGTCACCGGGTTCTTCCTGTTCCGGCTGATTCCCGGCGACCCCGTCAAGACCATGACGGGCGGCCGCCCCATCTCCGAGGAGCAACTCGCCGCCTACCGCAGGGAGTTCGGGCTCGATCTGCCGATGTGGGAGCAGTTCACGGACTACTGCGGCAAGGCGCTCACCGGGGATCTCGGGACGTCGTACCAGTTCCGGGCGCCCGTCGTCGACAAGATCTCCGAGGCGCTGCCCAACACGCTGCTGCTCACCGGAACCGCGTTCGTCCTGTACACCGTGCTCGGCATCGTGCTGGGCACTCGCTCGGCCTGGCGGCACGGGGGACTCGGCGACCGCCTGAACACGGGTCTGGCCCTCACTCTCTACTCGATCCCGTCGTTCTGGCTGGGCCTGCTGCTGATCATCGTGTTCTCGGTGGGGATCGGCCCGATTCCCGGACTGTTCCCGACCGGTGGCATGGAGTCGGGCGGTGAGGAGGGCTTCGCGTACGTCCTCGATGTCGCCCACCATCTGATCCTGCCCGTCGTCACGCTGGTCGCGGTCGAGTACGGCCAGACCCTGCTGGTGGCCCGCTCCGCGCTGCTGGACGAGATGGGCAGCGACTATCTGACGACCGCCCGCGCCAAGGGCCTCAGGGACGACCTGGTGCGGCGCCGGCATGCCGTGCCGAACGCGCTGCTGCCGACGGTGACGCTGGTCTTCGTCAATCTGGGCCGGACGGTCGCGGGCGTGATCCTCGTCGAGACGGTGTTCTCCTGGCCGGGACTCGGCGGGCTGTTCTACCAGGCGCTCAGCGTGCCCGATCTGCCGCTGGTGCAGGGCCTGTTCCTCTTCTTCGCAGCGGCGGTGATCGTCATGAACACCCTGGCCGACCTGGTCTATCCGCTGCTCGACCCCCGGGTGGGCCGATGACGACCGAGACCGGGAAGGACGATGCCGGGGCGCGGGCGGCCGGTCCGCGCGCGCTCGCCCGGCAGCGGCGGCGCCAGTCCGTCGTACGGTTCTGGAAGCAGTACCGCACCCATCGCGCGGGCCTGGTGGGTCTGATCGCCCTCGCCGTGTTCGCGCTGCTCGCGCTGACCGCCCCGCTCACCATCGGCTCCGACGTGGCCGGCGTGACCCGGGCGCCGGGGCAGCCGATGGAGAGCCCGAGCGGTGAGTTCCCGCTGGGGACCGACCGGTTCGGGCGGGATCTGCTGGGCCTGCTGGTGTGGGGCTCGCGGGTGTCGCTGCTGGTTGGGCTGCTCGCCGCCGCGCTGTCGGTGGCGATCGGCACGACGGTCGGGATCACCGCGGGGCACTTCAAGGGGGCGTACGCCACCGTGCTGATGCGGGTCACCGACTGGTTCCTGGTGATGCCGACCCTGGTCCTCGCCATCGCGCTGGCCACCGTGCTACCCCGCTCCCTGGGCACGGTCGTCCTGGCGATCGGCGTGACCTCCTGGCCGACCACGGCCAGGCTGGTGCGGGCGCAGACGCTTGCGGTGGAGTCACGGCCGTACATCGAACGCGCGAAGGCGCTGGGCGGCGGGCACTGGCATGTGATGTCCCGGCATGTGCTGCCCAATGTGATGCCGCTGGTGCTCGCCCAGACGACGCTGATGATCTCGTCCTCCATCCTCGCCGAGGCGACCCTCGCCTTCCTGGGGCTGAGCGATCCGAACGTCGTGTCGTGGGGCGGGCTGCTCCAGGACGCGCGGGAGGCGGGGGCGGTCAGCTCCGGGAACTGGTGGTATCTCGTGCCGCCGGGCATCGCCATCGCGGTGGTGGCACTGGCGTTCACACTGTGCGGGCGTGCGGTGGAGTCCGTGCTCAACCCCAGGCTGGGGGTGGGACGTTGAGCCTGCCCGCAGTCAGGACCCACGCAGCGACGCGCCGCGGCGCAGCGGCCGCCCCGCCGGGGGACGCCACTTCACCGCCCGCACGCCGAAGCCCCACCGGCACCGGCTCGGCGACGGCCCACCCGCCCCGCCGACCCGCCACGAAACCAGCCCTCAACCCCACACCGGGGGTGACACCTTGAGCCTGCTCGACGTCAAGAACCTCACGGTGACCTACGCGGGCGGTGCCGCCGCCGTGCGGGGCGTCGACCTGACGCTGGCGGCCGGGCAGAAGCTCGGGATCGCGGGCGAGTCCGGCTGCGGCAAGTCCACGCTCGCCCTCGCGCTGCTGCGGCTGCTGCCGGCCGGGACCCGGATCGGCGGGCAGGTGCTGCTGGACGGCGAGGACGTCCTCACCATGAAGTGGGGCCGGCTGCGGGCGGTGCGCTGGGCCGGGGCCTCCATCGTCTTCCAGGGCGCGATGCACTCGCTCAACGCCGTCCACCGCGTCGGAGACCAGATCGCCGAGCCGATCCAGCTGCACGGGAAGGCGACCCCCGCGGGAGCGAGGAAGCGGGCCGGGGAGCTTCTGGAGCAGGTGGGGCTCCCCGCGGCGCGGGCGTCGGCGTATCCGCACGAGCTGTCCGGCGGGCAGCGTCAGCGCGTCATGATCGCCATGGCCCTCGCCTGCGACCCCCGACTGATCGTCGCCGACGAGCCGACCACCGCCCTGGACGTGATGATCCAGGCGCAGATCCTCCGCCTCATCGAACAGCTCGTCGCGGAGCAGGAGTTGGGCCTGATCGCGATCAGCCACGACCTGGCGGTCCTCGCCGACACCTGTGACCGGCTGGCGGTGATGTACGCGGGCCGCGTGGTCGAGGAGGGCCCGGCGCGCAGGGTCTACGAGGACGCCCGGCACCCCTACGGCAAGGCGCTGTCGGAGGCGTTCCCGAGGATCGGCGACCCGGCGTCGCGGTTCGCGCCGCGCGGCCTGCCGGGCGATCCGCCGGACCCGTCCGCCGTGCCCTCCGGGTGCGCCTTCCATCCGCGCTGTCCGGTCGCGCTGGAGTCCTGCGCGGAGGACGACCAGGAGCTGCGGGCGGCCGACGAGGACCGGCGGGCGGCCTGTGTGCATGTGCGGGCGACGCAGGACACGAGGAGCGGATCATGACCCTCTTGAGCGCACAGGGCCTGCACGTCACCTATCCCGGCCGGCACGGCGCCCCGCCCGCCCGCGCGGTGGACGGCGTCCAACTCGACATCGGCACCGGGGAGATCGTGGCACTGGTCGGCGAGTCCGGCTGCGGCAAGACGACGCTGGCCCGCGCCCTGCTCGGCCTGGAACCGCCGACCCAGGGGCGGGTCGTCTTCGACGGCGAGCAGCTCCGTTACTCCTCGCGGGCCCTGAAGGCGTACCGGCGACGCGTCCAGCTGGTCCTCCAGGACCCGACGGGATCGCTGAACCCACGGCACACGGTGTACGACGCGGTGGCGGAGGGCCTGCGGATCCACGGCCACGGCGGCGACGAGCGTGCGGCGGTGGCCGGGGCGCTGTCCCGGGCCGGTCTGCGGCCCCCGGAGCGCTTCTTCCTGCGCTATCCGCACGAACTCTCCGGCGGCCAGCGCCAACGCGTCGTCATCGCCGGCGCGTTGGTCCTCGAACCCGAACTCCTCGTCGCCGACGAGCCGGTGGCCTCCCTGGACGCCTCCGTACGCGGCGAGATCCTCGCCCTGCTGCTGCGGCTGCGCGCCGATCTCGGTCTGTCGGCGCTGGTGGTGACGCACGACCTGGGGCTGGCCTGGAACATCGCGGACCGGGTGGCGGTGATGTACCTGGGCCGGATCGTGGAGACGGGGGACGTGGAGCAGGTGCTCACGGCGCCCCGGCATCCGTACACCCAGGCCCTGTTGTCGGTCCTGCCGGAGGCACCCGGCGATCCGGTGGTCCTGACCGGCGAGCCTCCCGACCCGACCCGCATCCCCTCCGGATGCCGTTTCCACGCCCGCTGCCAGGTGCTGGCGGGCGGGGAGGCGGAACGGGCGGGAGTGGCGGACGCCTGCCGGACCGAGGATCCGGAGGTGCTCGGCGGAGGTGCGCAGGCGCAGGTGGCGTGTCACTGGGCGCGGGCGCGGATCACCGCCTGACGCCCGAGTACGCGCCGACACATACGAAAGACCGAGGGCGGGAGAGCAGGCTCCCGCCCCCGGTCCATGACGACCCCGCCGGTCTCAGCCCTTCGAGACCGCCGTGTCGCCGTCGGCGTTGTCCTCCAGGGCCTTCAGGCCCAGGTCCAGCACCACGTCCTCGCCGCGGTCCGCGATGGTGGGCTCCTCCGGGAAGTGGCACGCCGTCAGGTGCCCCTCCTTGCTGCCCTCGATGCGCAGCAGCGGCGGCTCCTGCGTCGCGCACTTGTCCTGCGCCTTCCAGCAGCGCGTACGGAACCGGCAGCCGGACGGCGGGCTGATCGGGGAGGGCACGTCACCGGCGAGGCGGATCCGCTCCCGCTTGGCCGCGTCGATGTCCGCGTCCGGCACCGCCGACAGCAGCGCGTGCGTGTAGGGGTGACGGGGCCGGTTGTAGAGCGAGTCGCGGTCCGCGATCTCCACGACCTTGCCGAGGTACATCACCGCGACGCGCTGCGAGAAGTGGCGCACGATCGCCAGGTCGTGGGCGATGAAGACGAAGGCGATGCCCATCTCCCGCTGCACCTCCTGCAGCAGGTTCACCACCTGGGCCTGGATCGACACGTCGAGGGCCGAGACCGGCTCGTCCGCGATGATCAGCTTCGGCTCCAGCGCGACGGCGCGCGCGACACCGATGCGCTGGCGCTGGCCGCCGGAGAACTCGTGCGGGAAGCGGTTGTAGTGCTCCGGGTTGAGACCGACGATCTCCAGGAGCTCGCGGACCCGCTTCTCACGGCCGCCGGGCGGGTTGATCCCGTTGATCTCCATCGGGCCCGAGATGATCTTGCCGACCGTCTGCCGCGGGTTCAGCGCGGTGTACGGGTCCTGGAAGATCATCTGGATCTCGGACCTGATCGGCGCCATCTTCGACCGGCTGGCGTGACTGATGTCCCGCCCCTTGTACTCGATGGTGCCCTCGGTCGGCTCGTACAGCCGGGTCAGCAGTCGCCCGGTCGTCGACTTGCCGCAGCCGGACTCGCCGACCAGGCCGAGGCTCTCCCCGGGGAAGACCTCCAGGTCGACGCCGTCGACGGCCTTGACATGGCCGACGGTCCGCCGGATCGGGAAGCCGCCTTTGATCGGGAAGTGTTTCTTCAGGCCGCTGACCTTGAGGAGCGGTGCGCTGTCCTCGCCCCGCTGCTGCGGGATCGCGTCGGCGACCGCCGTGGTGGTGTTGCTGTTGTCGCTCATGGTGATGCCCCAGTCCCGGTTTGGCTCAGCCCAGCCGGGGCTGAATCGTCTCGATGAACAGCTGCTGCCGCTGGTCCCCCGTCAGGTGACACGCGGCGGCTCGCCCAGGGGCGAGCGGCGGCCGCTCACTGGAGCAACGGCCTCCAGGAACCTCTTCGGTGAAGCCGCACCGCGGGTGGAAGGCACAACCCGTGGGCGGGTTGAGCAGCGAGGGGGGCGATCCGGGGATCGGCACCAGCGGCTCGTCGACATCGGACGTGAGCCGCGGCATCGACCCCAACAGGCCCCAGGTGTACGGGTGCTGAGGCGCCTTGAGCACCTCGCGCACCGTGCCCCGCTCAACCGCGCGGCCCGCGTACATCACGAGGATGTCGTCGGCCATGTTGGCGACGACGCCGAGGTCGTGGGTGATCATGATGATGGCGGAACCGAACTCCTGCTGCAGGTCCTTGAGCAGGTCGAGGATCTGCGCCTGCACCGTCACGTCGAGCGCCGTGGTGGGCTCGTCGGCGATGAGCAGGTCCGGGTCGCAGGAGAGCGCCATCGCGATCATGGCGCGCTGCCGCATACCGCCGGAGAACTGGTGCGGGTAGTCGTCGACCCGCTGCTGCGGGTGCGGGATGCCGACCTTCTCCAGCAGATCGATGGCGCGCACGCGGGCGTCCCGCTTGGAGGCCCCGGTGTGCTTCATGAACGGCTCACCGATCTGGCGGCCGACCGTGTAGTACGGCGACAGCGCGGTCAGCGCGTCCTGGAAGATCATCGCCATCTTCTTGCCGCGCAGCGTCTCCAGCTGCTTCTCGCCGGTCTCGGTCAGCTCCTGACCGTCCAGCGTGATCGACCCGTCGATGGCGGTGGTCTTGCGGTTGTGCAGGCCGAGGACGGCGAGGTTGGTCACCGACTTGCCGGAGCCGGACTCACCGACGATGCCGAGGGTCTTGCCGCGCTCCAGGTCGAAGGAGAGCCCGTCCACCGCCTTGACGACGCCGTCCTCGGTGGAGAAGTGGACCTTGAGGTCACGTACCGAGAGGAAGGCCCGCTCCGCGGCGGTGGCCGCGGCCTCTTCGGGCTTGGTCTGAGTGGTCACGGTGGTTCTCCTAGGACAGCCGCACGCGCGGGTCGATGACGGCGTACAGGGCGTCCACGATCAGGTTGAAGACGATGATGAGCGCGGCGCTGATCAGCATGACGCCCATGAGCATCGGCAGGTCCTTGTTGGTGACGGACTCCAGCGCGAGTCGGCCGAGACCGGCCAGACCGAACGTCAGCTCCGTCACCATGCCGCCCGCCAGCAGGGAGGACAGGTCGATGCCGAGGATGGTGACGATGGGGATGAGGGAGCCGCGCCAGGCGTAGCGGAAGAACACGTAGTTGCCCGACATGCCCTTGGCGCGGGCCGCCTTCACATGCTCTTCCTGCAGCTGCTCGATCATCGAGGAGCGGGACATACGTGTGTAGTTGGCGGTGAAGATGGTCGCCATGACGACCCAGGGGATCAACAGGCCCATGAACCAGCCGCCGAGGTCCTCGCTGATCGGCACGTACTTCGGCTTGTCGAGCCAGCCGGTGCTGTAGACCAGGCCGAGGAGCACCAGGGGGCCGAGGAAGTAGATCTGCATGGAGCTGATGACCAGCGAGCCCGAGCTGAACACCTTGTCCAGCCAGGTACCGCGGTACTTGGCGGCCAGCAGACCGGCGCCGAGGCCGAGCGTGAGGAAGACCAGCAGGCTGCCTGCGGTCAGCGAGAGGGTCAGCGGGAAGCGGTCGAGGATCGTGTCCCAGACGTTCTGGTTGTTGGCGAAGGAGACGCCGAAGCAGGGGGCGTCGCAGTGGCCGACGGCGAAGTCCCGGCCGACGAATATGCCGGCGAGGAAGTTCCAGTACTGAACGGGGACGGGCGAGTCGAGGCCGAGGTTCTTGTGGATGATCGCCAGCGCGTCCGGAGTGCAGTTCTTGCCACAGGCCAGCAAAGCCGGGTCCTGCGGGATGGCGAAGAACATGAAGAACGTGAACGCACTGATCAACAGCAAAATCAGCGCCGCGCCGAACGTCCGGCGAATGAGGAATTGAAGCATGGCAGGCAGCTGCTCTCAGGACGGCGGCAGTCGAAGGGAAGGTCTGGGGAATCCGGGCCCCGGTGGTGGGCGCTCCGCCACGCGCCCACCACCGGTTTGCCGACGAAGCCGGTTACTTCTTCAGGAAGACCCGGGTGACGTCCACGTAGCTCGAGTCCGAGCTGTAGCGGATGCCGCCGATGTTCGAACCGAAGATCTGGAAGACCTTGGTGTAGTAGATCGGGGCGGCCGGGTTGACCTTCTCGGTGATGTACTTGTTCAGCGCGTCCCACGCCTTGGTGGCCTGGGCGGTGTCCGTGATCTTCACGATGCGGGCGATCTCGGAGTTGACGTGCTCGTCATTGATGTGCGAGTAGTTCGACGCGCCGTCCTGGATCTGCGTCCCGTCGTACAGCGGCGGGAAGACCGTGGACGCGGACGGCCAGTCCTGGCCCCAGCCGGTCATGTACAGGTCGTAGCCGTTCTTGACCTTGCCGATCTGCTCGTACCAGGTGGCGGAGTCGATCTCCTTCTTCTGGATGTCGAGGCCGATCTTCTCCAGCGCGTCGGCGATCAGGACGGCCTGCTGCTGACGGACCGGCGTGTTGCCGTAGGCGTAGACGAGCTTCTTGCCCTTGAAGCCGCCTTCCTCGATCAGCTTCTTGGCGGCCGCGATGTCACCGTTGGGCTTCTTGGCCCGGTTGAACGGGTCGTACTTCTCGTCGTAGCCCGGAGTGGTGGGCGACATCAGCGAGTTGGCGGTCTCACCGCCGTAGGCGCCACCGTCGGCCTTGAAGACCGAGGAGGCCGGCAGGGCCAGCGTGATGGCGTCACGGAGCTTCTTGTCCGTGACGCGGTCCATGTTGAAGTTGAGCTGCCACACGTAGGGCGCGTAGCCCTGGATCGTGCGGTTCTTCATGGCGTTCTTGTCGCCCACGACGGCCTGCAGCTGCGTGGTGGCGACCTGACCCGTGAACATCATCGTGTTCTTGGCGTCGCCCTGGTCGGCGAGGAGGGTCTTGGTCTGGTCCTCGTCGTCGTGGTTCATCTCGATGTTGAAGCCGTCGACGTACTGGTGGCGCACCGAGTCGGACTTCGGGTCCCACTCGGTGTTCTTGACGAGCTTCATCGACTTGCCCGGCTTGAAGTCGGCGATCTTGTACGGGCCGAGCGCGACCGGGTCGTTGTCGTACTTCTCCTTGGTGTCCGTCTCCTCCGGGACGACGCTGTAACCGGGCATGGTCAGCATCTGCGGGAGGTCGGGCTGCGCGTCCTTGAAGTGGAAGACGATCGTCTTGTCGTCCGGCGTCTCCAGGACGTTGTCCGGCAGGTGCTTGCCCTTGTCCGGACCTGCGTAGGCCTTGCGGTAGGTGGTGCCGGCGCCGGACAGCCACTGCTGCAGGTAGGTCGGGCCGTCGGTGATGTAGTTCGCGTACAGGCGCTCGACCGTGTGGCGGATGTCCGCCGCGTTGATCGGGTTGCCGTTCTCGTCCTTCAGGTTGTCCTTCAGGGTGTACGTCCAGGTCTTGCCGCCGTCGGAGACCTTGCCCGCGTCGGTGGCGAGGTCTCCCACGACGGTCAGGTTGCCCTGGTCGTCCTCGTTGTACTGGGTGAGACCGCGGAAGATGAGGCGGCTGAGCAGCTTTCCGTCCGAGACATAGATCTGGCCCGGGTCCAGGTGGGAGAAGTCCGCCTCCTGGTAAACGTTCGCAGTGCCGCCCGACTTGGCACCGGGGACCTCGGCAGCGGGGCCGGTGGACGCCTTCGCATCGCCGATCTGCACCGGCTTGGACTGCGACTTGGCGTCCTCCTTGCTCTTGCTGTTGTCCTTCGCCGAGCTGCCGCTGCCGCCGCCGCACGCGGTGAGGGTCAGTGCTCCGGCGGCAACCGCGACAAGCGCGGCTGTGGTGGTGCGGTTACGGAAGATGCTCATGGAGTGGAATCCACCTGCCTGTGAGTAGTAGCGCTACTGGTAGCTGGCCGGAGCCGGGCCGTGGGGACCGAAGCCGACGTGGGCAAGAGCGTGGCCTGCCCGTGAGTGGGGGGACCCTCAGCGGCCCGTCTTGGGATCGAAGGCATCCCGTACCGAGTCACCGAGAAGGTTGAAGGCCACGACGAAGACCACCATGGCCACGCCGGGGAAGAGCATGAAGTACGGGTCCTGCTCGATGATGTTCGCGCCGATGGCGAACATCCGCCCCCAGTCCGGGGTGGGTTCGACGTATCCCACGCCCACGAAGGAGAGGAAGGCGATGCTGAGGATGGTGCTCGGCAGCGTGAGCGTGGCCTGCACCAGCACCGGGGTGACGATGTTGGGCAACAGCTCCTTGCGGATGATCCGCCAGGGCGAGGCCCCGGAGATCCGCGCCGCCTCGATGAACTCCCGGTCACGCAGGGACAGCGTGGCGGCCCGGATCAGTCGCGCCATGCTCATCCAGCCCAGGAAGGACAGGACGATGATGATCGCGGCTGTGCGCACATAGGTGGGCGTCTCCTCGTCCGGAGCGACGAACACCGTGGTGATGACGGGCATCGCGGCGACGAAGAAGAGCTGGTTGGGCAGCGCCATGAAGAAGTCGGTGATCCGGCCGAGCCAGTAGTCGGACTTCCCGCCGAAGTAGCCTCCCGCGAGGCCGATCAACACACCCACCACGGTCATCAGCACCGTCGCGGCCAGCGCCGTGAACAGCGAGGTCCGGATGCCGTACAGCAGCAGGGTGAAGACGTCCCGGCCCAGGCCCGGTTCGATGCCGAACCAGAACTCCCCGTTCATGCCACCGGCGGGCCCCGCCGGCATGGTGAACATGTCCAGGAGTTCGGGCCGCTCCTGCCCGTAGAGCGTGTACGGGTCCTTGCCGTACACCTTCGCGATCAGCGGCGCCGCGGCGGCGATGACGAAGAAGAACAGGACGACGAAGGCGGAGATCACACCGGTGCGGTCGCGCTTGAAGCGGCCCCACATCAACTGCCCGGGGCTGCGTCCCGCAAGCTTCTTCGACTCCTTGGCGCCTTCCTGCGGGGCGCTCTCCTTGTCCACGAGAGAAGGGGTTTCGGCACCCTCGAGCTCGATTGGACTCGTCATGATTCGTCCATTTCACAGATGTTGGAGATCGTCGGGACTGCACAGTGGTCGACGACCTTCGCACGGCGTACGTCTTTCGCAGCGCGCGAGGAGAACAACGGTTGGGGGCGGGCCCCTGAGGAACCCTGGCTCGCGATCGGAACCGACCGGCCGACGGAACGGACCGTCAGGGGAGTTCGCGGCGCCTGGCCGCGACCGCAACCGCCGAATCGGGACTCAGCACGCCTGCGGGGCCTACATCTGCCATCCGGGACGACGCGACCCATATGGCGCTTGTGGCACCTCGCATGGGTTCCTCCTCATGAATCCGCTGGTTCACCGCAAAGGGGAGCACACGACACCTCCAGGCCCCGTCGCCGGTGCCGGAGTTGGTCTGGTGCCCCCACGCTCGCAAGTCCGCGCCCCGTCAGCGCGTAACCCGTTTATCCGAGCTCTACGCGCCTAACTATCTGCTATCGGCCAGGGGACGAACCACAGTCTCGAGGTCTCGGTTCGATCACAGATAGGGGCCAGGTCTTCCAAAATCCGGACAAAGGGTTTGAGGAGAGATCGCTGCGAAACGGACTTGTTACACATCTATCGGGGGGTTGCGTCCGAATACCGGACGTCCTGCGCCGGAAAAACAGTTGCCGAGCGCATACCGTCGGTGCTTGGGTGCCCCGACCGTTCGGCGCGCTGCTCCCGAGCAAGTTGGCACGTTGCTTTCGGGCAGGTTAATGGGATCCGACCTGCCGAACGGGGCCTCACAACGAATCAAAGGGTTTTCCCTACGTCCCGTTGGAGAGCCCTTCACGTCAGTCACCCCCATCTTGTGCAAAACGGCACCGGGCACCCCTCAGTGGGGCGCCCGGTGCCGTCTGCGGCGGTGAGGGTCAGCCGTGCTTGGCGCGGCTCGCGGCGCGGGCGCGCTCGCGGGCGTCCAGGTTCACCTTGCGGATACGGACCGCCTCCGGGGTCACCTCGACGCACTCGTCGTCGCGGCAGAACTCCAGGGACTGCTCCAGGGAGAGCTTGCGGGGCGGCACGATCGCCTCGAACGAGTCGGCCGAGGAGGACCGCATGTTCGTGAGCTTCTTCTCCTTGGTGATGTTCACGTCCATGTCGTCGGAGCGCGAGTTCTCGCCGACGATCATGCCCTCGTACACCTCGGTGCCCGGGTCCGTGAACAGCACGCCGCGCTCCTGGAGGTTGGTCATCGCGAACGCGGTGACGGCACCGGAGCGGTCGGCGACCAGCGACCCGTTGTTACGGGTCTGCAGGGTGCCGAACCAGGGCTCGAAGCCCTCGTGGATGGAGTGGCCGATGCCGGTGCCGCGGGTCTGGGTCAGGAACTCGGTCCGGAACCCGATGAGACCGCGGGACGGCACGACGAACTCCATACGGACCCAGCCGGAGCCGTGGTTGGACATGTTGTCCATACGGCCCTTGCGGACGCCCATGAGCTGCGTGACCGCGCCCATGTGCTCCTCGGGGACGTCGATGGTCATGCGCTCGACGGGCTCGTAGACCTTGCCGTCGACGTCCTTGGTCACCACCTGCGGCTTGCCGATGGTCAGCTCGAAGCCCTCGCGGCGCATCTGCTCGACCAGGATGGCCAGCGCCAGCTCACCACGGCCCTGCACCTCCCAGGCGTCCGGGCGCTCGGTGTCGAGGACGCGCAGCGAGACGTTACCGATCAGCTCGCGGTCCAGGCGGTCCTTGACCTGGCGGGCGGTGACCTTGCGGTCCTTGACGGCCGCCTTGTTGTCGGCGCCCTTACCGGTGCCGCCACGGCCGACCAGCGGCGAGGTGTTGGTGCCGATGGTCATGGAGATCGCGGGCTCGTCGACCGTGATCAGTGGCAGCGGAATCGGGTTCTCAGTGTCGGCGAGGGTCTCACCGATCATGATGTCCGGGATACCGGCGACGGCACAGATGTCACCGGGGCCGGCCTTCTCGGCGGGCTTGCGGGTCAGCGCCTCGGTCATCATCAGCTCGCTGATGCGGACGTTGCCGACGGTGCCGTCACGCTTGATCCAGGCGACGGTCTGGCCCTTGCGCAGTTCGCCCTGCTCGACGCGGAGCAGCGCGATACGGCCGAGGAAGTTGTCCGCGTCCAGGTTGGTGACGTGCGCCTGGAGCGGGGCCTCCTCGTCGTAGGTCGGGGCCGGGATGTGCTGGAGGATCGTGGAGAAGAACGGCTCCAGGCTGGTCGAGTCGGCCGGGACCGTGCCGTTCTCCGGCTTGGTCAGCGAGGCGATGCCGTCACGGCCACAGGCGTAGACGATCGGGAACTCGATCTGCTCCTCGTCGGCGTCCAGGTCGAGGAAGAGGTCGTAGGTCTCGTTGACCACCTCGTCGATCCGGGAGTCCGGACGGTCCGTCTTGTTGATGCACAGGATGACGGGCAGGCGCTGCTGCAGCGCCTTGCGCAGCACGAAGCGGGTCTGCGGCAGCGGGCCCTCGGAGGCGTCGACGAGGAGCACGACACCGTCGACCATCGACAGACCGCGCTCCACCTCGCCACCGAAGTCGGCGTGGCCGGGGGTGTCGATGATGTTGATGGTGATGACGTCCCCCCCGTCCTTCGGGTGGTACTTCACCGCCGTGTTCTTGGCCAGGATCGTGATGCCCTTCTCACGCTCCAGGTCGTTCGAGTCCATCATGCGGTCGTCGACGCCTTCGAGCTGATGCGCGGCGAAGGCGCCGGCCTGCTTCAGCATGCCGTCCACGATGGTGGTCTTGCCGTGGTCGACGTGGGCGACGATGGCGACGTTGCGGATGTCGTGGCGCGTGGCCATGGTGTGGCGTACTCCCGGAGTGGTGAGGACGGCTCTCGCGTACGTCTGTGTTACGCGGGCCCTGCCGGGCTGAACGTGCCACGGCCTTACCCCATGGTACGGGGCCGCTGCCACTGGGGCTTGGCGGGATACGTCGGTGCAGGTCAGGGTCGATTTTGGGGGCCCTGCACCGTGGTTACCGCCGGTCATTTCGCCCCCGCCGCCCCTACCCGTCCCGTCCTTCTGGGGCTCCGCCCCAGACCCCGCTCCTCAAACGCCGGAGGGGCTGAGTAGTTCAGCCCGTCCGGCGTTTGAGGACGAGGCCCCTTCAGGGCCGAAGCGGGGGTCTGGGGGCGGCAGCCCCCAGGGACGGGACGGGTAGGGGCGGCGGGGGCGAAAAACTCCTACAACCGCCCCAGCACCTGCGCCAGCAGCGACCCCATCTGCGTAGCCGAGTCGCGCCCGGCCTGCAGGACCTCCTCGTGGTTGAGGGGCTCGCCCGTCATCCCCGCGGCGAGGTTCGTCACCAGGGAGATGCCCAGCACCTCCGCCCCCGCCTCACGCGCCGCGATCGCTTCGAGCACCGTCGACATGCCCACCAGGTCCGCACCGATCACCCGGGCCATCCGGATCTCCGCCGGCGTCTCGTAGTGCGGGCCGGGGAACTGGGCGTAGACACCCTCCTCCAGCGTGGCGTCGATCTCCTTGCACAGGGCACGCAGACGCGGCGAGTACAGGTCCGTCAGGTCGACGAAGTTCGCGCCGATGATCGGCGACGTCGCCGTGAGGTTGATGTGGTCGCTGATCAGGACCGGCTGGCCGGGGCGCATGCCCTCGCGCAGACCGCCGCAGCCGTTGGTGAGGACGACCGTCTTGCAGCCGGCCGCCACCGCCGTACGGACGCCATGCGCGACGGCGGCCACACCACGGCCCTCGTAGAAGTGCGTGCGGCCCAGGAACACGAGCGCGCGCTTGTTTCCGATCCGGTAGGAACGGATCTTGCCGCCGTGCCCTTCCACCGCCGGCGGGGGGAACCCGGGCAGCTCGGTGACCTGGAACTCGGCCTCGGGTGCGCCGAGGGCGTCCACGGCCGGAGCCCAGCCGGAGCCCATCACGAGGGCGACGTCGTGGGTCTCGGCGCCCGTGAGTTCGCGCAGGCGCGCGGCGGCGGCGTCGGCGGCGGCATGGGGGTCGCCCTGGATGTCGTCCGGAAGAAGAGATGCGTTCACGCGACTGAGGGTAGCCGGTTTGGGCCTACGCGCGTAGATGACAGAGCTCACGGGATGGCGATCGTTGTCTTGTCGTTTCCAACGAAGGTGTGACGGGAGAGGCGGGTGAGGCAGGGGTGAAGCGGGAGGGGGAGATGAGGTCGGCGGGGCGAAGTCGGCGACCGTCAACCGTCAACAGGGCCGCTTCCGCAGCTCCATCACATAGTCGTGCGGCGCCCCCGCCGACTCCGCCGCGTCCGCCACCTCGCCCAGATAGCGGGCCGACGGCAGCCCGCCCTCGTAGGCGTTCAGCACGAACACCCACGCCGGCTCCTCGCCCTCCAGTGTGTGCACCCGCACCCGGAGCCTGCGGTATATCCCGAGACCGACGCCCTCCCAGCGGTCCAGGGACTCCTCGTCCATCGGGGCGATGTCGTACAGCGCGACGAAGACCTGCTCGCCCGGCTCCTCGACGAGCGTCGCCAGCGCGCCGTCCCAGCCGAGCTGCTCGCCCCCGAACGTCAGTCGCCACCCGTTCAGCCAGCCGGTGGCGCGCAGCGGCGAGTGGGGGGCGCGGCGGGTCATCAGCCGCGCGTCGAGATTGCCGGCGTACGCGGCGTAGAGCGACATGCAGAGAGGGTACGGCAGCACAATCGCTCGCCCCTCCCGTAACAGTGGTGTCTCGGGCGGGCCCCCAGGCAGTACCACCGTGAGGCGTGCGGGACAATGGAGTACGTGACTCGGATCGTGATCATCGGTGGCGGACCCGGCGGATACGAGGCGGCCCTGGTGGCCGCCCAGCTCGGCGCGGAGGTGACCGTCGTCGACTGCGACGGTCTGGGCGGGGCGTCGGTGCTCACCGACTGCGTGCCGTCGAAGACTCTTATCGCTACGGCCGAGGTGATGACCACCTTCGATTCGTCGTACGAGGAACTCGGCATCATCGTCGCCGACGACACCCCGCACGTCGACACGCCCGCCCGGGTCGTCGGCGTCGACCTGGGCAAGGTCAACCGGCGTGTCAAACGGCTCGCGCTCGCCCAGTCCCACGACATCACCGCCTCCGTCACCCGCGCCGGCGCCCGGGTCCTGCGCGGCCGCGGCCGGCTGGAGGGCATGCAGGGCCTCGACGGCTCGCGCAAGGTCGTCGTCCGTGCCGCCGACGGCACCGAGGAGACCCTCACCGCCGACGCCGTCCTCATCGCCACCGGCGGTCACCCGCGCGAGCTGCCCGACGCCCAGCCCGACGGCGAGCGCATCCTCAACTGGACCCAGGTCTACGACCTCAACGAGCTGCCCGAGGAGCTCATCGTGGTCGGCTCGGGTGTCACCGGCGCCGAGTTCGCCGGTGCCTACCAGGCGCTGGGGTCGCGGGTCACCCTCGTCTCGTCCCGGGACCGCGTGCTGCCGGGTGAGGACCCGGACGCCGCCGCCGTCCTGGAGGACGTCTTCCGGCGCCGCGGCATGAACGTCATGGCCCGCTCGCGCGCCGCCGCCGCCAAGCGGGTCGGCGACCGGGTCGAGGTCACCCTCGCCGACGGGCGCGTCATCAGCGGCTCCCACTGCCTGATGGCCGTCGGTGCCATCCCGAACTCCGAGGGCATGGGCCTGGAGGAGGCCGGCGTCAAGCTGCGCGAGTCCGGGCACATCTGGACCGACAAGGTGTCCAGGACGACCGCGCCGGGTGTGTACGCGGCCGGTGACGTGACCGGCGTGTTTGCGCTCGCGTCCGTCGCCGCCATGCAGGGACGTATCGCCATGTACCACTTCCTGGGCGATGCCGTGGCCCCGCTGAACCTGAAGACCGTGTCCTCCAACGTCTTCACCGACCCCGAGATCGCCACCGTCGGCTACTCCCAGGCGGACGTGGACGCGGGCAAGATCGACGCCCGGGTCGTCAAGCTGCCGCTGCTGCGCAACCCGCGCGCCAAGATGCAGGGCATCCGGGACGGCTTCGTCAAGATCTTCTGCCGTCCGGGCACCGGCATCGTGGTCGGCGGAGTGGTCGTGTCGCCGCGCGCCTCGGAACTGATCCATCCGATCTCGATCGCGGTCGACAACAATCTGACGGTCGAACAGATCGCGAACGCCTTCACCGTGTACCCCTCCCTTTCGGGGTCGATCGCCGAGGTGGCACGGCAGTTGCACACGCGGAAATCCGGCGGCGAACTCTGACGGCCGGAACCAACTCCTCGCTGGTCACAGGGAGTTGTCGAGCATGCGTACGGCATAGGCGGCGGGACTAGGCTCTATACCACTTCTTGCCCTCGCGTACGAACAACTTCTGTTATTCGGCGCAAACTGCTGAAACCAGACGGTCGTTGGGGTTACTGTCAGTTTCGTGTTCGCTGCAGAACGTCGCCAATTGATCCTCGAAATGGTGCGAGCGAACGGGGCCGTGTCGCTCCGTGAGCTCGCCCGCGTCGTCCAGACCTCCGAAGTGACCGTACGGCGGGACGTGCGCGCACTGGAGGCAGAAGGACTCCTCGACCGCCGGCATGGCGGTGCGGTATTGCCGGGCGGGTTCACGCGGGAGTCCGGCTTTCCGCAGAAGTCACATCTCGCGACCGCCGAGAAGACGGCCATCGCCGACCTCGCCGCGAATTTCGTGGAAGAGGGCGAGGCGATCGTCGTCGGGGCGGGCACCACCACGCAGGAGCTGGCCCGCCGGCTCGCCCGCGTCCCCGGTCTGACCGTCGTCACCAACTCCCTTCTGGTGGCACAGGCGTTGGCCCATGCCAACCGGGTCGAGGTCGTGATGACCGGCGGTACGCTCCGCGGCTCCAACTACGCCTTGGTGGGCAGCGGTGCCGAGCAGTCCCTGCAGGGGCTGCGGGTGTCGCGGGCCTTCATCTCCGGGAGCGGTCTCACCGCCGAGCGTGGGCTGTCCACGTCCAACATGCTCTCGGCGTCCGTCGACCGGGCGCTCGTCCAGGCGGCCGCGGAGGTCGTCGTCCTCGCCGATCACACCAAGCTCGGCACGGACACGATGTTCCAGACGGTGCCTACGGATGTCATCACGCGGCTGGTCACCGACGAGCCGCCGGGCCATGACGACCGTGCCCACACCGAGTTGCAGGCTCTCGCCGACCAAGGGGTGCAGATCGCCGTGGCGGGGGCGAGCGGGAACCCGGGGGGTGAGGAGGTCCCGGCTCGGCGTCAACAGCGGCCTGCGTTGCCGGGGCCACGGAGGGGACAAGCCCCTCCGGGGGGTGGGCCGGGGTTGCGGAGCGCCGCCACGGTACTTGGGGATCCGGGGGGCGAGCGGGAGCGGGCCCGGGTTGCGGATCTGCGACGGCGTTAGGGTCGCCTGCTCGCCGTAGGGGTTTGTGTTGTCATGCGCGTGCGGGTGGTGTGTGGCTGGTCGCGCAGTTCCCCGCGCCCCTGGGTTGGCTGCTGCTCAGCCTGCTTTCAGGCCCCGCAACGTCAGCATCAGCAACCGGTCGGCCAACTCCGGATCCCCCGGTGTCTCCTCCGCCGCCAGCGCGATCGCGTGGGTGAGTTGGAGGAGGTCGCCGATTGCCACGTCTTCCCGTACCGCCCCCGACTCCTGTGCGCGTGCCAGCAGTGCGCCGCCCGCCTCGCGGATCGGGCCGCTGCAGCGGGACAGGGCCGAGGTGGTGTCGTAGGAGACGGACATCAGGGAGCGGGCCAGGCCGCGGTACTCGCCGGCGTGGGTGACCATCTCGCGCAGCCACTTCACCAGGGCCGCGCAGGGCTCGGGGGCGTGCAGGAGTTCGCGGGAGCGGGTCAGGAGGTCGCCGACCGCCTCCTCGAAGACGGCGCTCAACAGGGCGTCGCGGTTGGGGAAGTGGCGGTAGAGGGTGCCGATGCCCACGCCCGCCCGACGGGCCACGTCCTCCAGGGAGGCGTCGGTGCCGTGCTCGGCGAAGGCGGAGCGCGCCTCGGTGAGCAGGCGGTCGTGGTTGCGGCGGGCGTCCGCACGCATGGCGCGCGGCTGGGCCGGCGTCGCCGCCGCGTGCTCGTGCTCCGCAGCCTCGTGTGAGGTCGCGCCCACCATGGCTCCCACCTGCCCTCTCTCACGCCCTCGGCGTGTCTCCAGGATGCCACCGAGCCGAAAACGGGGCGCCCGGCGGACCACTGCTGCAGTCCGCCGGGCGCCCCGGGATGTCGTACGGAAGTCGTCGTACGGTCAGTCCTTGATCTCGCAGATGGCCGCACCGGAGGTGAGGGACGCGCCGACCTCGGCGGACAGGCCCTTTACGGTGCCGGACTTGTGCGCGTTCAGGGGCTGTTCCATCTTCATCGCTTCGAGGACGACGATCAGGTCGCCTTCCTTGACCTCCTGGCCCTCCTCGACGGCCACCTTGACGATGGTGCCCTGCATCGGGGAGGCGAGGGTGTCGCCGGAGGCCGCGGGGCCGGACTTCTTCGCCGCGCGGCGCTTGGGCTTGGCCCCGGCGGCGAGGCCGGTGCGGGCCAGCGTCATGCCGAGGGAGGACGGGAGGGAGACCTCCAGGCGCTTGCCGCCGACCTCGACGACGATCGTCTCGCGGTCCGGGTCCTCGTCCGCCTCGGTGTCGGCGGGGGCCGCGAAGGGCTTGATGTCGTTGACGAACTCGGTCTCGATCCAGCGGGTGTGGACCGTGAAGGGGTCCTCGCTGCCGGTGAGTTCGGGCGCGAACGCCGGGTCCTTCACCACCGCGCGGTGGAACGGGATGGCGGTGGCCATGCCCTCGACCTGGAACTCGGCCAGCGCCCGGGCCGCGCGCTGCAGGGCCTGCTCACGGGTGGCGCCGGTGACGATCAGCTTGGCCAGCAGGGAGTCCCAGGCCGGGCCGATCACCGACCCGGACTCGACGCCCGCGTCCAGGCGGACACCGGGGCCGGTGGGCGCGTCGAAGGTGGTCACCGTGCCGGGGGCGGGCAGGAAGTTGCGGCCCGGGTCCTCGCCGTTGATGCGGAACTCGAAGGAGTGGCCGCGCAGCGGCGGGTCGTCGTAGCCGAGTTCCTGGCCGTCGGCGATGCGGAACATCTCGCGCACCAGGTCGATGCCGGCCACCTCCTCGGTGACCGGGTGCTCGACCTGGAGGCGGGTGTTGACCTCCAGGAAGGAGATCGTGCCGTCCAGGCCGACGAGGAACTCGACCGTGCCGGCGCCGACGTAGCCGGCCTCCTTCAGGATCGCCTTGGAGGACGAGTACAGCTCGGCCACCTGCGCCTCGGAGAGGAAGGGCGCCGGGGCCTCCTCCACGAGCTTCTGGTGGCGGCGCTGCAGCGAGCAGTCACGGGTGGAGACCACGACCACGTTGCCGTGCTGGTCGGCCAGGCACTGCGTCTCCACGTGGCGGGGCTTGTCGAGGTAGCGCTCGACGAAACACTCGCCGCGGCCGAACGCGGCGACCGCCTCGCGCACCGCCGACTCGTACAGCTCGGGCACCTCTTCGAGGGTGCGGGCGACCTTCAGGCCGCGTCCGCCACCGCCGAACGCCGCCTTGATCGCGATCGGCAGGCCGTGCTCCTCGGCGAAGGCGACGACCTCGTCGGCGCCGGAGACCGGGTCGGGCGTGCCCGCGACCAGGGGTGCGCCGGCGCGCTGGGCGATGTGCCGGGCGGCGACCTTGTCACCCAGGTCGCGGATGGCCTGCGGCGGCGGGCCGATCCAGATCAGACCGGCGTCCAGGACCGCCTGGGCGAAGTCGGCGTTCTCCGAGAGGAAGCCGTAGCCGGGGTGGATGGCGTCCGCGCCGGACTCCCGGGCTGCCTTGAGGACCTTGTCGATGTCCAGGTAGCTGGTGGCCGGTGTGTCACCGCCCAGGGCGAACGCCTCATCCGCGGCGCGGACATGCAATGCGTCCCGATCCGGGTCCGCGTAGACGGCCACGCTCGCGATCCCGGCGTCCCGGCAGGCCCGGGCCACGCGGACAGCGATTTCGCCACGGTTGGCGATGAGCACCTTGCGCACGATTGAGGCTCCCTCCTTGAAACAAGCCGAGTTTAGGGACTGCCGACACGCAACATCGACCCGTCCCCGGTGGTGAGCTTGCCCACACGGAGCGTGACTCCGGACTCGCTCTCCCCGCGAAATCCCATGTCGCGCCTCGGCACGCAGGTCTCTCCCGGAAAACCCTAGCCCTCCGCTGTGGTCAAGGTCTCTGTCATCACGTGCTGCGGGCCACTTGGTTTCTTTGTGGAATCCCTACGAATGGCCCAATGATTCTTTGCTCCCGCCCGAACCCTTGTCCGGGGGTTTACCCGTTAGTAGCGTTCGCGATGTCTCGTACGTACTAGAGGTAACGGCGTCCGGCTCGGACGGCGGTCGAAAGTGGGTGGGGGCCGGTGGTGCGCAGATCGGTGGCGTGGGTGTTGGCACTCGTGCTCTTCGTCGAGGCGCTCGGCATCGCGGGGCTGAACTGGCTCCTCGGGAATGTCGTCGACGGTCAGCACATGTCCCTGGCGGGCCTGGACCCGGACGTGATGTCGATGTCCTCGAAGATCGGCGGCCTGGTCTTCGGCGCCTACTTCGCGTTCTGCGGCCTGGTCGCCCTGCTCGTGGCCCTGCGCAACCGCGCCCCGGCCGGCCTCGGCCGCATCCTGCTGATCAGCGCGGCCGTGGCGCACGGGCTGCTGGGCGCCGTCACCTGGGGTCTGGTGGGCCCGACGGCGTTCGTGTTCATGATGGTCGTACTCGGGCTGATAGTGCTGCTGCTCATGACGTACGACGCCCAGGCCGCGCCCGCGGGACCCACCGACGCCGTCCCCGGCGGGGACAGGGGCGACGACGGCTCCCCGGCCGGGGGCTCCCCGGTCAGCCCTCCGCCGGCGCCCACAACTCCGTGATGCCGATGCCCAGTTGGCCGAGCAGCCGCCGCACCAGCGGCAGGCTGATGCCGATCACATTGCCGTGGTCGCCGTCGATCCCGTCGATGAACGGGGCCGAGCGGCCGTCGAGCGTGAACGCCCCGGCGACGTAGAGGGGTTCGCCGGAGGCGACGTACGCCGCGATCTCCTCGTCGGTCGGCTCGCCGAAGCGGACGACCGTGGAGGCGGTCGCGGAGGTGTACCGGCCGGTGACGGTGTCGTAGACGCAGTGGCCGGTCTGCAGCGTGCCCGCCCGGCCGCGCATCGACTTCCAGCGGGCCGTGGCCTCCTCGGCGTCGGCCGGCTTGCCCAGGGCCTCGCCGTCCAGGTCGAGGACCGAGTCGCAGCCGATCACGATCGCGCCCTTGACCTCCGGCTTCGCCGCCACGACGGAGGCCTTCGCCTCGGCCAGGGCCAGCGCCAGGTCGGCGGGGGTGGGCGCGCTGACGGCGTCCTCGTCGACGCCGCTCACGATGACCTCGGGGTCCAGCCCGGCCTGGCGGAGCAGATTGAGGCGGGCGGGGGACTGGGAGGCGAGGACGAGTCGGCGGCGCGGCTGATCAGTCATGCGGTCAGCGTATCGGCGGTCCCGGCCGGACTCATCGCGGCCGGACTCACCACAGTCCGAGCACGATCATCGTGAGCACCATGGCCAGCGCCATGAGAACGCCCAGCCGCCGCAACATCTCCTGCATGTCGCGCAGTTCCTTGGGCGGCTCGTTCTCCGGGTCGGACCACAGCATGCCCTCCATCGTCGGTCGGGGGTCCGGGGCGGCGCCTGAGTACGCGTACTCAACTTTCCTCCAAACGGTGCTAGCGTTCCATTAACTAAAGGGACTCAAGTCCCGTTTGATGGATGTCTGGAGGGTGCGTCATGTTCACCGCTTCCTGGATCGCGTCACCGCAGCCGCCCAGCGAGGGCTTCACCCCCAACTGGTCCCGCGAGGGCTTCTGGCGGCAGTCACTGCGGCAGGTCGTACGGCTGTCGGCGGGGGGCGGCCGGCTGCGGGTGCGGCTCTCCCATGCCTACGGCACCTCGCCCGTGCGGGTCGCGGGGGCGAGTGTGGGGCGTACGGCCGCCGGGGCCGAGGTGGAGCCGGGGTCGCTCGTGCGGCTCACCTTCGGGGGTGTCGGGGACGCCGCGCTGCATCCATGGCGCGCCTCCGGCACGACGGCGCGCGGGGAGTTGGTCAGCGATGACGTCCCGCTCGCCGTCGCCGCCGGCGAGTCGGTGACCGTGACCCTGTACTTCGATGCCGCGACCGGCCCCGCGACCTTCCACGCGCAGGCCTTCACGGCCGGCTACCGGGGCGAGGGCGACCGGTCGGCGGACACGGGCGGCGAGGGCTTCGATGCCGCCACCGAGTCCTGGTACTTCCTGTCGGCCGTGGAGGTCGACGCCGGCCGCGCGGACGCCGTCGCCCTCTTCGGCGACTCGATCACGGACGGGTTCGGCTCGACACCTGGCGCCAACCGGCGCTGGTCGGACGCGCTCGCCC
The DNA here is from genome assembly GCF_044453205.1 of Streptomyces sp. NPDC051738. Classification (NCBI taxonomy): domain Bacteria; kingdom Bacillati; phylum Actinomycetota; class Actinomycetes; order Kitasatosporales; family Streptomycetaceae; genus Streptomyces; species Streptomyces sp. NPDC051738. The sequence continues at coordinate 389,987 of NZ_JBITCM010000004.1, forward strand.
GGCGCACGGGGCGGCCCGTCCTCAACGCGGGGATCGGCGGGAACCTGCTGCTCAACGACTCCGCGTGGTACGGCGAGCGGGGCCTTGGGCGGTTGCGCCGGGACGTCCTCGACCGGGCCGGGGTGGACACGCTCGTCGTCCTGCTCGGCCTCAACGACATCGGCTTCAGCGAGACGGACGAGCAGCCGACCTACAAGCCGGCGCCGGTGGTGGAGGCGGAGGAACTCATCGCCGGGCACCGGGAGTTGATACGGCAGGGCAGGGCGGCGGGGCTGAGGGTGATCGGTGCGACGCTGCTGCCGTTCGCGGGCTCGGACCACTGGGGTGAGCACGCGGCCAAGGTGAGTCACGAGCTGAACGAGTGGATCCGTTGCTCGGGGGAGTACGACGCGGTCGTGGACCTGCACCGGGCGCTGGCCGATCCCGCGGACCCCGACCGACTGCACCCGTCGTACGACTTCGGCGATCACCTGCACCCGAACGACGCCGGGTACGAGGTGATGGCCGAAGCCGTGTCGACGATCCTCTGAACTAGCTCGGCCAGTAGGTGCGGGCCCAGGTCGCCGGGCCCGGTTGAGGCAGCCTGTGTGCCGCGATGCGGGACGGGTCCGACCACCCGTCCCGCGGCCTGGGTGCGCCGGGCGGCGGGACTGCCGCCGCCGCGGCGCGGGCGCGGACCACCGCCAGTGCGGCGGCCAGCTCCTCCGGTGTCGGGTTGCCCCGTAGGACCTTGATGTTCATGGATGCTCCCGGCAGGCCTAGAGGGGGATGTTGCCGTGCTTCTTCGGAGGCAGTGATTCCCGCTTGGTGCGCAGCTGACGCAGGCCCCGTACGACATGGCGGCGGGTGTCGGACGGCATGATCACCGAGTCGATGTAGCCGCGCTCGGCCGCGATGTAGGGGTTGAGGAGGGTGTCCTCGTACTCCTGGATCAGCCGGGCGCGCACCGCCTCCAGGTCCTCGCCGTTCGCCTCGGCCTCGGCGATGGTGCGCCGGTGCAGGATGTTGACCGCGCCCTGGGCGCCCATCACGGCGATCTGGGCGGTGGGCCAGGCCAGGTTGAGGTCGGCGCCGAGGTGCTTGGAGCCCATGACGTCGTAGGCGCCGCCGAAGGCCTTGCGCGTGATGATCGTGATGAGGGGGACGGTGGCTTCCGCGTAGGCGTAGATCAGCTTGGCGCCGCGGCGGATGATGCCGTCGTGCTCCTGGTCGACGCCCGGGAGGAAGCCGGGCACGTCGACGAAGGTGATGACCGGGACGTTGAACGCGTCGCAGGTGCGCACGAAACGCGCGGCCTTCTCGCTGGCCTGGATGTCGAGACAGCCGGCGAACTGCATCGGCTGGTTGGCGACGATGCCGACGGGACGGCCTTCGACCCGACCGAAGCCGGTGACGATGTTCGGCGCGAACAGCGGCTGCGTCTCGAAGAACTCGGCGTCGTCCAGGATGTGTTCGATCACCGCGTGCATGTCGTACGGCTGGTTCGCGCTGTCCGGCACGATCGTGTCCAGCTCGCGGTCCTCGTCGGTGACGGCGAGGTCCGCCTCCTCCGGGAACGCCGGGGGCTCGGAGAGGTTGTTGGACGGCAGGTACGACAGCAGCTGCTTGACGTACTCGATGGCGTCCTTCTCGTCCCCGGCCATGTGATGCGCCACGCCGGAGGCCGAGTTGTGGGTGCGGGCGCCGCCCAGCTCCTCGAAGCCGACGTCCTCGCCGGTGACGGTCTTGATGACGTCCGGGCCGGTGATGAACATGTGCGAGGTCTGGTCGACCATGACCGTGAAGTCGGTGATCGCCGGGGAGTAGACCGCGCCGCCCGCACAGGGGCCGACGACGAGCGAGATCTGCGGGATGACCCCGGACGCATGGGTGTTGCGGCGGAAGATCTCGCCGTACGCGCCCAGCGAGGCCACGCCCTCCTGGATGCGGGCGCCGCCGGAGTCGTTGATGCCGATGACCGGGCAGCCGGTCTTCAGCGCGAAGTCCATCACCTTGACGATCTTCTGGCCGTAGACCTCACCCAGCGCGCCGCCGAAGACGGTGAAGTCCTGGGAGAAGACGGCGACGGGGCGGCCGTCGACCGTGCCGTACCCGGTGACGACACCGTCGCCGTACGGGCGGTTCTTCTCCAGGCCGAAGTTGGTGGAGCGGTGCCGGGCGAACTCGTCGAGCTCGACGAAGGAACCCTCGTCGAGGAGCAGCTCGATGCGCTCACGGGCCGTCAACTTGCCCTTGGCGTGCTGCTTTTCGACGGCGCGTGCGGAGCCGGCGTGCGTCGCTTCCTCGATACGGCGCTGGAGATCCGCGAGCTTGCCCGCGGTGGTGTGGATGTCGATCCCTGAGGACTCTTGGATCTCGTGACGCTCTTCCGGCTCGGACATCGGGATGGCGCTCCCTGCCTGCTCAAAAGGGGGGACGGTTACTCATCCGTAGAGTAGTGGGGGGCCTACGAAACAGCAGTGCGGCGTTTCACACACCTAGGGTGGCTTGCATGACGCCGCGAGATGCATCAGACGACAGCCGTTGGTCCGATCTGGACCGTCCGCCGCTGAACGCCGCCGCCCTGCGGCGCGGGCTCGTGCGGGACGGCGGGCTGTGGCGCGACGTGGAGGTGGTGCGGAGCACCGGCTCCACCAACACCGACCTGGTGGACCTGGCGACCGGCGGCAAGGCGGGCGAGGGCTCGGTCCTGGTCGCCGAGGAGCAGACGGCCGGCAAGGGGCGCCTGGACCGGCAGTGGACGGCGCCGGCCCGCTCGGGCCTGTTCTTCTCGGTGCTGCTGAACCCCGCCGAGGTGCCGGTGGCCCGGTGGGGGTGGCTGCCGCTGCTCACGGGGGTCGCCGTGGCGACGGGGCTGTCGCGGTCGGCGGGCGTCGATACGGCACTCAAGTGGCCCAACGACCTGCTGGTGACCGTCGGCGGCGAGGAACGCAAGGCCGGCGGGATCCTCGCGGAACGGGCCGGGAACGCCGGGGTGGTCATCGGGGTCGGCATCAACGTCACCCTGCGTGCGGACGAGCTGCCCGTGCCCCAGGCGGGCTCGCTGCTGCTCGCCGGGGCCGTGAGCACGGACCGGGATCCGCTGCTGCGGGCCGTGCTGCGGTCACTGGAGGAGTGGTACGGGCGTTGGCGGGCCGCGGTGGGGGACCCGGTGGTGAGCGGACTGCAGGAGACGTACGCGGCGGGGTGCGCGACGTTGGGGAGAGTCGTGCGGGCCGAGTTGCCGGGCGAGCGGGAGATCACGGGGGAGGCCGTCGCGATCGACGGGGACGGGCGGCTGGTGCTGGCCACGGGGGACGGGGTGCAGGAGCCCGTGGGGGCGGGAGACATCGTGCACCTGCGGTTGGCGTGAGGGCGCCGACCCGGCCCCTCACCAGGGCCGGTACACCACCGTCGGCCTTCTCTTACGGAGTGAGGTGGCCCACACCTGCCGTACAGTGAAGGCCGGTCGAATACTGACCGCGGCAGATCGGAAGGGCAGCAGGCGTGACCGTCGACGATTCGGGCTCCGGCACGGGCGCGGACGGCCGGGTGGACCCCCACGCCGCCGATCCCGGCGAGGATCCGCTCGCCCTGCGTCTGGAACAGCTCATCCTCGGTGCCGAGCGGCGCTACACCCCGTTTCAGGCCGCTCGCAGCGCGGGCGTCTCCATGGAACTGGCGTCCCGCTTCTGGCGGGCCATGGGCTTCGCCGACATCGGGCAGGCCAAGGCGCTGACCGAGGCCGACGTGCTGGCGCTCAGGCGCCTCGCCGGTCTCGTCGAGGCGGGGCTGCTGAGCGAAGCCATGGCCGTGCAGGTGGCGCGGTCGACGGGGCAGACCACCGCCCGGCTGGCCGAGTGGCAGATCGACTCCTTCCTGGAGGGCCTGACCGAGCCCCCGGAGCCGGGCATGACCCGCACCGAGGTCACGTACCCGATCATCGAACTGCTCCTGCCCGAGCTGGAGGAGTTCCTCGTCTACGTCTGGCGGCGTCAGCTCGCCGCCTCGGCCGGCCGGGTCATCCAGGCTGCCGACGACGAGGAGATGGTCGACCGGCGCCTCGCCGTGGGCTTCGCCGACCTGGTCGGCTTCACACGGCTGACCCGTCGGATGGAGGAGGAGGAACTCGGCGAACTCGTCGAGGCCTTCGAGACCACCGCGGCCGACCTGGTCGCCGCGCGCGGTGGACGACTGGTCAAGACGCTCGGCGACGAGGTGCTGTACGCGGCCGACGATGCCGGGATCGCCGCGGAGATCGCGCTGCGGCTCATCGAGACGATGGCGGGCGACGAGACGATGCCCGAGCTGCGGGTCGGCATCGCGTTCGGCACGGTGACCACCCGGATGGGCGATGTCTTCGGTACGACCGTGAACCTTGCCTCCCGGCTGACGTCGATAGCTCCGCGGGATGCCGTGCTCGTCGACAGCGCGTTCGCGCAGGAGCTCGTCCGAACGGGTGAAGCGCCGGTGTCGGAGGCGGAGGCGGCGGAAGCGGCTGCGGCGGCGGAGAAGGAGGGGGAGGAGCCGCCGGTTTATCGGTTTGCGTTGCAGCCGATGTGGCAGCGGCCGGTGCGGGGGCTTGGCGTTGTGGAGCCTTGGCTTTTGACGCGGAGGGCGTCGACGGGGGACTAGGCGCCGTTGAGCTGGCCGTGGTGTGTCGGCTGCGGGTTCGTTGTGGCTGGTCGCGCAGTTCCCCGCGCCCCTTTGGCGGCGTTGCAGTGCAGGCCGACTTGTCAGTGATCGGTGGGCAGTGAGTCCACACACAGGCCGATGACCGGAACGCAGACGGTGCTGTCGTCGGGCTGAGTCGGCTGGGGGGCCGGGGGGTTCGTCGATGTCTGGCCGGGTGCCGGAGTCGGGGGCGGTTCGGGTGCGTGGGTGGTCGTCGTCGGTGGGCGGGGTGTGGGGGTGTGCACCGGGGCGTCGGCCGTTGTGGTGCCGAGGGCCGGTAGCTGCGTACTGGTCGCGTTCCTTGTCGGTACGACGATCGTGCCCGTTGCCGGGGTCGCGCCCAGGCCGCCCATGGCTGAGGTTGCCGACGGGCTTGGGGTCGGGAGTGTGGCGGCGGCGTTGGTCGAGCCGTCCGTGTCCGTGTCTGTGTCCGTGCCGATGGCCAGGTCCGGGGTGGGGTCGGTTTCCGTGGTGCCGAGGCCGGTGATGTTGGAGTCCGGGGTCGGGCGTACGAGGCTCAGGGCGCCGGCCGCCAGGGCGAGGCCGCCCGCGGCCAGGAGGACCTTGCGGGGGCGAGGGCGGCGGTGGCGGCCTCGGGGGCCGAAGAGTGCCGACGGTGTCCTTGGTGCCTCGGCTTCCCGTGCCGTCTCTTCCGCCGGTGAGCCTTTCGCCGTACCACCCATCGCGACCCTCCCCATGCGCTCGCGCCCCCAATGCGCCGTGGTTCGCGCACGCTATGCGCTGGGGTCGGCGGTGCGATGGGAGTTGGGCGGGATGTCACTCGAACGGGGTGTCCCTTTCCCTGGCGGGGTCCGGCTGCGATGATCGGGGCGAGTGTTGTTAACCCGCGTTAACCGGAGGGTGTCATGAGCGAGGAGCGGTACGGGGAGTTCGTGCTGGTGCGGCGGCCCGGCGACGGGCATGTCGCGGAGCTCGTCCTGGACCGGCCCAAGGCCATGAACGCCGTTTCCACGGAGATGGCTCGTTCGATCGCGGGGGCGTGTGCGGCGCTGGGTGCGGACAGCGGGGTACGGGTGGTGGTGCTGACCTCGACGCATGAGCGGGCGTTCTGTGTCGGGGCGGATCTGAAGGAGCGGAACTCCTTCAGCGACGCGGAGCTGGTGCGGCAGCGGCCGGTGGCGCGGGGGGCGTACACCGGGGTGCTGGAGTTGCCGGTGCCGGCGATCGCGGCGGTGCACGGCTTCGCGCTGGGGGGTGGCTTCGAGCTGGCGTTGGCCTGCGATGTGATCGTGGCCGACCGTACGGCTGTGGTGGGGCTGCCCGAGGTGTCGGTCGGGGTGCTTCCGGGTGGTGGAGGTACGCAGTTGCTGCCCCGGCGGGTGGGGGCCGCGCGGGCGGCGGAGCTGATCTTCACGGCGCGGCGGGTCGAGGCGGTCGAGGCTCGGGAGCTGGGCCTGGTGGACGAGCTGGTGGAGCCGGGGCGGGACAGGGAGGAGGCCCTGGCCCTGGGTGCTCGGATCGCGGCGAACTCACCCGTGGGGTTGCGGGCGGCCAAGCGGGCGCTGCGGTTGGGGCACGGGCTGGATCTGCGGGCCGGGCTGGAGGTCGAGGACGCGGCGTGGCGGGCGGTGGCGTTCTCGGGGGACCGGGCGGAGGGGGTGGCGGCGTTCAACGAGAAGCGGACGCCGGAGTGGCCGGGGGAGTAGGGGAGTAGAGGGTGGGGCGGCTGGGGTGTGTGTGCCGCTTCTGGCTTGGCGTGCTGTCTGCTGCCCGCCTGTCCGTCACTCCAGTGCCGTATCGATGTCCCAGTTTGTCCCAAACCTCCTAGCCTGGAGTGATGGGTGAGGACAGACGGCTCGCGGCCGTGGTGGCGCTGGCGCAGGGGATGGCTGCGGCGCACACCCCGCGTGAGTCCTGGCGGGCGGCGGCGCTCGGGGCGTGTCGGGCGCTGGCCGGGAGCTTTGCCGCGCTGTCGGTGTGGGAGCGCGACCTCGGGCGGTTGCGGGTGCTCGTGAACGTGGGGGACCGGGCGCAGGGGGAAGAGGAGTTTCCCGGCGACGAGGCCTATCCGGTGCATCAGTTCCCGGAGATCACCGAGTTTCTGCACGAGCGGTGGGCCTCCGGCGGTGAGCCCAACGCCTGGGTGGAGACGGCCGAGGGTCCCGCCGCCGGTCACCCCGGGTACTGCCATCAGCGGGTCGCCGCGCTACGGCGCCGTGGGCGGGGGTGCTGTGTCGTCGCGCCGATCGTGCTGAACGGGCGGGCCTGGGGGGAGCTGTATGTCGCTCGCTCCGCCGGTTCGCCGGTCTTCGACCGGGGTGACGCCGACTTCGCCACCGTGCTGGCGTCCGTCGTGGCCGCCGGGATCGCGCAGAGTGAGCGGCTGGAGGAGGCGCGGCGGTTGGCGTTCACCGACGCGCTCACGGGGCTGGCCAATCGGCGGGCGGTCGATGTGCGGTTGGAGGAGGCCATCGAGCGGCACCGGCGGCAGGGCGTCGTCGTCAGTCTCGTCGTGTGTGACCTCAACGGGCTCAAGCGGGTCAATGACACGCGGGGGCATGCCGTGGGGGACCGGTTGTTGGAGCGGTTCGGGTCGGTGTTGTCGTTGTGCGGGGCGATGTTGCCCGGGGCGCTGGCCGCGCGGCTCGGAGGGGACGAGTTCTGTCTGCTCGCTGTCGGGTCGCCTGCCGACGATGTGGTGAAGGCCGCGGATGAACTGTGCCGTCGGGCCGGGGAGTTGGAGCTCGGGGAGGGGGTCGCGTGTGGGGTGGCGTCGACCGAGGATGCGATCGGGGAGGTTCGGTCCGCTCGGCGGTTGTTCCGGCTTGCCGATGCGGCGCAGTACCAGGCGAAGGCCGTGCGGGCGGAGCGGGCCGTTGTCGCGGGGCGGGAGGGGCCGGACGATCCGGTGGTGCGGCTCGCTGACGCGGAGCCGTCCGGGGAGGGGGTTGTGGAGCGGCGGCGGTTCCGGGGGCGGGTGCCGTGATCCTGCCGGTGGGTGCCTGGAGTTTCTCGCCCCCGCCGCCCCTACCCGTCCCGTCCCTGGGGGCTGCCGCCCCCAGACCCCCGCTTTCGGCCCGAAGGGCCTCGTCCTCAAACGCCGGACGGGCTGGAATGCCCGGGCCGGCGTTGAGATGTCCTGGCCACTCTGTGTTGTAAGGGGTGTACCCCCCACCCACTAGTGACATCTTCGTCTTCACTGCGTACGCTCCTGAATATGGATATGCACACTGTGGTGGTGGGGACGTACGGCGTCACCGCGTCCGACGTTCTTGCCGTGGCGCGGGGCGGGGCTCGGGTCGAGTTGTCGGGTGAGGCGGTGGCCGCTCTTGCCGCGGCTCGCGGGATCGTGGATGCGCTGGCGGCCAAGCCGGAGCCCGTCTACGGCGTCTCCACCGGGTTCGGTGCCCTGGCGACACGGCACATCAGCCAGGAGCTGCGCGCCCAGTTGCAGCGCAACATCGTCCGTTCGCACGCCGCGGGGATGGGGCCGCGCGTGGAGCGGGAGGTCGTACGGGCCCTGATGTTCCTGCGGCTGAAGACCGTCTGCTCGGGGCACACGGGCGTACGGCCCGAGGTCGCGCAGACCATGGCCGATGTTCTCAACGCCGGCATCACGCCCGTCGTTCATGAGTACGGGTCCCTCGGGTGTTCCGGTGATCTCGCTCCGCTTTCCCATTGCGCTCTCACGCTCATGGGGGAAGGCGACGCCGAGGGGCCGGACGGGGTCGTGCGGCCCGCCGGTGAGCTGCTTGCCGCACACGGGATCGCGGCCGTCGAGCTGAGGGAGAAGGAGGGGCTCGCCCTCCTCAACGGCACCGACGGCATGCTCGGCATGCTGATCATGGCCCTCGCCGATCTGGACACCCTGTACAAGTCCGCCGACGTCACCGCCGCCCTCAGCCTGGAGGCCCTGCTCGGGACGGACAAGGTCCTCGCGCCCGAGCTGCACGCCATCCGGCCGCACCCGGGGCAGGGCGCCTCCGCCGCCAACATGCTGGCCGTGCTGAAGGGTTCGGAGCTGACCGGGCATCACCAGGACGACGCGCCCCGCGTCCAGGACGCCTACTCGGTGCGGTGTGCTCCCCAGGTCGCCGGGGCCGGGCGGGACACCATGGCGCACGCACGGCTCGTCGCGGTGCGGGAGCTGGCCTCCGCCGTCGACAACCCGGTCGTGCTGCCCGACGGGCGCGTCGAGTCCAACGGCAACTTCCATGGGGCGCCCGTCGCCTACGTCCTGGACTTCCTCGCCATCGCCGTCGCCGACCTGGCCTCCATCGCCGAGCGCCGCACCGACCGGCTGCTCGACAAGAACCGCAGCCACGGGCTGCCGCCGTTCCTGGCCGACGACGCGGGGGTCGACTCCGGGTTGATGATCGCCCAGTACACCCAGGCCGCCCTGGTCAGCGAGTTGAAGCGGCTGGCCGTGCCCGCGTCCGCCGACTCGATTCCCTCCTCCGCCATGCAGGAGGACCACGTCTCCATGGGCTGGTCGGCCGCGCGGAAGCTGCGTACCGCCGTCGACAACCTCACTCGTGTGCTCGCCGTCGAGCTGTACGCCGCCACCCGCGCCATCGAACTGCGGGACGGTCTCGCCCCGGCACCGGCCTCGCGGGCGGTCATCGACGCCGTACGGTCCGCCGGAGTCCGGGGCGCCGGGCCCGACAGGTTCCTGGCACCCGACCTCGCCGCGGCGGACGCGTTCGTGCGCGCCGGGGAGTTGGTCGCGGCGACGGAGAAGGTCACCGGGCCGCTTCAGTGACATCCGGGCCGCGTCAGTGGCGTGGAAATGGAAGGGGGCCCTGTCCGCCGTACGAGCCTTGTGCGGCGTACGGCTGACAGGGCCCCTGCGTTCGCTACTTCAGCTTGGCGCCCTGGGCGTCGACCACCGCGGCCGGGACCGTGTAGTCCTTGCCGGTCATCAACGCGCCGAGGTTCATCGTGTAGTACGTGGCGACGGTGTTGCCGTGGCGGACGACCTCGGCGTGTGCCTGGCCGCTGTCACCGTCCTCCATGTCCGAGGTCAGGGCGAACGCCACCGACTCGTCGCCGGCGCCCGCGCCCTTCTCGGCGGCGACCTTGGTGAACTTGCCCTCGTCCTTCTTCTGCCCGGCGGTGAAGCCGCCCCCGCACTTCTCGACCGCGTCGGAGACGGACTTGAACGCCTTCTCGGCGCCGTCGCCGTCGTAGGACGAGAGCCCCACCACGGTGACGTCGACGCTCATCGACTCGTTGAGCGCGTCCTCGACGTCTCCCTCGGACAGCTCGTCAAGGGACTTGGAGGCGGCGTCCGTGGGCTTCTTCTCCTCCGTGGCCACCGTCCTCGTCTCGGTGGCCGCCTCGCCCGGGGCGAGGCCTCCGATGACGTACACGAGCGGCTTGCACTGCTCGTCCCCGCTGATCTCGCTCTTGGCGGACGGAAGTTGCTTGGCCTCGACCGCCGAGACCTTGTGTCCCTCGACATCGCCCTCGACGATGATCGCCTTCTTCAACTCCGCGGAGCTGAGCGCCTTCGCGTCAGAACCGCCGGAGTCCCCGCCGCAACCCGTGACAAGGGCGAACGACAGCACGCTCACAGCAACCGTGGCGGCCGAACGCACGCCCGATGATCTCTTCATGCGCGGACTATGAAGCCCAGGTGAAGAGAGCGTCAAGTGATTTCAAAACCCGAGACGTTCCCGGCGTACCGAGTAGGCCACGAAGCCCGCGCCCAGTGCCAGAGAGACGGTCCCGCCGACGATGTACGGCGTGGTGTCGAAGCTTCCGGTGTCCGCGAGCCGGGTGCCGGCGGCGGTCGTGTCGCCCGCGCCCTCGGACGTGGCCCGCGCCTGCTGGGTGGTCTGCGTCGTGGGGGTCGCCGAAGGCTCCGTTCTCGCCGGCTCGTCGCCCGTCGCGTTCGCGGAGGGCACGAACCACAGAGCGCCCAGCAGGGCTCCCGCGGCGGTGGCGGTCAGCAGCGATCGGCGTGCGGTGGACGACGATCGGTGAGCGGCGGACACGGAATATCGATCCCCTTGTGGTGCTGGCGAATTGGCCGTGTGGGGCGATGTTAGTGAAAGTCGCGGGTCACGGGAAAGTCACGGGGGAAAAGAGCCGCAGTGAGCCGTACTCTCCGGGCATGAGCAATCCAGAATCATCACGGTTTGTGCGGCTTCGCGTGGAAGTCGTCCTGGAAGTGGACGACGAGGACGCCCTGACCAAGGCCGCGCTGCGCCGCATCGCCGACGACAGCACCATGCCGGCCGACGAACGGGTCCACGCCGAGGGCAGTGTGACGGAAGACACCGCGGAGGCCCTCGCCTACCTTGTAGATCCGTTCGACCTGGTCAGTGGGGTACCGGGGATCGAGCTCGCGCAGGCCTCCTGGTCAAGCGAGCGCATCGGGCACCATCCGGATTCGCCCGAGTGGGACTTCGACGACGATGATGTCGACGAGGACTTCGACGACGAAGCGGCAAACGCAGCGAACACGGCGAACACTGCAAACAGGGTCGGCTGAGGCGTCTTGGGGAAATCGTGACCCCGGGCGGCAACCGCCGCCCGGGGTTTCGTCGTCTCATGGTGCGCACTGGCCGACACCCGCACCATCCGTCACGGCGAATGTGACGTGGTGTGCCCCACACATACGCGGTATGTGGAACGGGACGAACCGGTCGTAGCGTTGAAGATTCTTGACGGGGACTCTCGGGGTTTTTGGGATTCGGGAACTATGGAGAAGCGTGTGATGACGAACAGTAAGCGGCGCAAGGGCCTCGCGGTCGCGTCCGCACTGCTCGGCGGTGTCCTGGTGCTCTCGGCCTGTTCCGGCGGCGACGACAACGCCTCCGGCAGTGACGGCGGCGACAGCTCGCAGTCCAAGGTCGACGAGGCGGCGGCCAAGAAGACCTCCGCCGCGCAGATCAAGATCACGCCAGGGGACGGCACCGACAACGCCTCCATCAACAAGTCCGCCGCCGTCACCGTGAGCAAGGGCACGCTCACCGAGGTGACGATGACGACGGCCGAGGGCGCGGCGGTCGAGGGCGAGATATCCGCCGACAAGACGAGCTGGAAGCCCAGCGCCCAGCTGGAGCGCTCCACGACCTACAAGATCGCGGTGAGCGCGAAGGACTCCAAGGGCCTGGAGGCCCACGAGAACGCCTCCTTCACCACCGTCTCCCCGAACAACAGCTTCCTCGGCTACTTCACGCCGGAGGACGGCTCCACGGTCGGCGTCGGCATGCCCGTCTCGATCAACTTCGACAAGGCGATCAGCAACAAGGCGGCCGTCCAGAAGGGCGTCACCGTCTCCACCACCAGCGGCCAGGAAGTCGTCTGCCACTGGTTCAACGACACCCGCATGGACTGCCGGCCCGAGGACTACTGGCAGGAGGGCGCCACCGTCACCCTGAAGATGGCCCTGGACGGGGTCGAGGGCTCCGACGGTGTCTACGGCGTCCAGGAGAAGACGGTCACCTTCAAGATCGGCCGCAACCAGATCTCCTACGTCGACGCGAAGACCAAGCAGATGAAGGTCACGCAGGACGGCAAGACCGTCAAGACCATCCCGATCTCCGCCGGTTCGCCCGACAACAAGACCTACCAGGGCATCATGGTGATGTCCGAGAAGTTCAAGGAGACGCGCATGAACGGCGCGACCGTGGGCTTCACGGACGACGACGGCAAGGGCGAGTACGACATCAAGGACGTGCCGCACGCCATCCGCCTGTCCACCTCCGGCACCTTCATCCACGGCAACTACTGGGGTGCCAAGTCCATCTTCGGCAGCGTGAACACCAGCCACGGCTGCGTGGGCCTGTCCGACACCAAGGGCGCCAACGACAAGGGCACCGCGGGCTACTGGTTCTACAACAGCTCGATCGTCGGTGACGTCGTGGTCGTCCAGAACACCGGCGACAAGACGATCTCGCCGGACAACGGCCTCAACGGCTGGAACCTGGACTGGGCGCAGTGGAAGGCCGGTTCGGCCGTCTGACGTACCGCTGCCGCGCGTAGAAGTCCCACAGCTGCCTCACAGCTGACCGATGCCGCCCTCAGGGGCGGCATCGGTGTTTCCTGGGGTTGTCTCAGCCTTCTCATGCATCTCTTATTTCGGCCTTATCCCTTCATCACGCACCGTGCCTAGCTTGCGGCGCATGTTCTTCACCTACCTGAGGCGCGAGCTGCGCCGCCGCAGAAAGGCGGCCCTCGTCGTCGCCTCCGGACTCGCGCTGGGTATCGCGCTGGTCATCGTGGTCAACTCCGTGTCCTCCGGCATGAGCAAGGCCCAGGACAAGGTCCTGCAGTCCCTGTACGGCCTGGGCACGGACATGACCGTCACCAAGGCCGCCGAGCCGACCTCGGACAGCTCCGAGCGGCCGCGGTTCCAGTTCGACGCGCAGGACGGCGACTCCGACGAGGAGCAGTCCACCGACCGCGTCATGGTCCAGGGCTTCCAGACGCTGGCGGGCTCGACCGTGACCAAGGTCGGCTCGCAGAGCGGGGTCTCCGACGCCGTGGGCGGGCTGAGCCTCCAGGTCATCAAGGTCAGCGGGGAGTTCACGCGGGGTGAGTTCCAGCAGGACCAGAGCAGCGGGGGCCAGCAGGGCGGTGGTCCCGGGCAGCAGGGCAGTGGCGGCAGCGGGCAGCCGCAGGGCGAAGTGCGCGGGGGCGGCGCCGACTTCGACGTCAACAACTACTCCGTCTACGGCACCGACGTCACCAAGTCGGCGCTCGGCCCGCTGACCTCGTCGAAGATCACCAGCGGCCGTACGTTCAAGTCGACGGAGACGAACGCCGAGGTCGTCGTCGCCGACACCTCCTACGCCAAGGAGAAGAAGCTCAAGGTCGGCTCGACCGTCACCGTCAAGGGCACCAAGTTCAAGGTGATCGGCATCGCCACGCCCGACAGCGGGGACGCGGCGGCCAACCTCTACATCCCGCTGAAGCAGGCGCAGACGCTCGCCGACGCGAAGGACAAGGTCACCACGATCTATGTCAAGGCGTCCGACTCCCAGCAGATCGACTCCGTCAAGTCGGCCATCCAGAAGAACATCTCCGGTACGACGGTGACGACCTCCGCGGACCTCGCTGACACGGTGTCGGGCTCGCTGTCCACGGCGTCGTCGTTGGCGACCAGTGTCGGCAAGTGGCTGTCCATCGCGGTGCTGGTGGCGGCGTTCCTGGTGGCCGGGCTGCTGACGTCCTCGGCGGTGTCGCGGCGAGTGCGGGAGTTCGGCACGCTGAAGGCGCTGGGGTGGAAGTCGGGGCGGGTGACCCGGCAGGTGGTCGGTGAGGCGGTCGTCAACGGGCTGCTCGGCGGGGCGCTGGGGATCGCGATCGGGCTCGCGGGTGCGTACGCGGTGACGGCGATCAGCCCGACGCTGCAGGCGCAGTTGGGTGGCGGTACGGGTGGCGGTGGCATGGGCGGTGGCCCCGGCGGCGGTGGCTTCGGTGGCGGCGGTCCTGGACGGCAGACGGCGTCCACGACGCTGGACGTCGCGCTGACGGCGCCGGTGAGCCTGACGACGGTTGCGCTCGCGGTTGGCCTGGCCGTGACGGGTGGGCTGATCGCCGGCGCTTTCGGCGGCTGGCGTGCGTCACGGCTCCGCCCGGCGGATGCACTACGCCGCGTCGAGTAGCTGACGTCGGCTGCGGCTGGGGAGGGGTGGGTGTCGCTCACCCGCGCTGGCGGGGTGCCGCTCTCTTTGGGACGGGTGCCGCCCAAGCGGCACGACTGCCCGCAGCTACGCGGGCTGAGGCTGCTCGCGGCTGCCCAGGTCGCAGCGACCCAGGCCGCGACCGCGCGCAGTTAGGCACGCGGCGGCGGACGCCGTGCTCCGCGGCGAGGAGCGGTCCGTTGGCAGCCGGCGGGACTGCGCCCACCCCAGGGGCGCGGGGAACTGCGCGACCAGCCCCCACCCACCCGCACCCAAAAACGATCCGCACCACCCCGAACCGAACCCACCCACCCAGGAGCAATCCACCATGTACGAACTCAGAAGCGTCACCAAGCGCTACACCCGAGGCAAGGAAACCGTCGACGCCCTCGACGGAGTCGATCTCACCATCGCCGACGGGGACCGTCTCGTCATCCAGGGCCCCACCGGCGGCGGCAAGTCCACGCTGCTGCAGATGCTCGGCGGCCTCGACCGGCCCACCGCAGGTGAAGTCGTGCTGGACGGCATCGACTTGGCCAAGCTGTCCGAGGCCCGGCTCACAAAGGTCCGCAGCGAGAACATCGGGTTCGTGTTCCAGTCCTTCAACCTCATCCCCACCCTCACCGCACAGGAGAACGTGGAGACCGCCCTCGTCCCCCTCGGCGTCAAGTCGAAGGAGCGGCGCGAACGAGCCGCCGAGGCGCTGAAGTCGGTCGGGCTGGGGGAGCGGCTCGGGCATCTGCCGAGCGAGATGTCCGGCGGGCAGCAGCAGCGGGTCGCCATAGCCAGGGCACTCGTCAAGCAGCCCAAGGTGCTGCTCGCCGACGAACCCACCGGCAACCTCGACGAGTCGATGCGCGACGAGATCATGGACGTACTCGAACGCATGTGGAAGGAACTCGGGTTGACCTTCATCATGGTCACCCACGACTCGGCGATCGCGAAGAAGGCCCCGCGGGTGGCGACCATCCGCAAGGGCCGGATCAGTGTCAAGGAGAACGCGGGGGCGTAACCCGGCGACTCTGTAACGGAGTTCACGCCGTCGCGTAACAGTCTCCACGCGCGCTTCTCATCTTCTTCTCATCTATTGAGGAGTCTGATCACCCCTCGGCATACTGCGTATTCCGGGGGGTGACGCGCATGCATACGGGATCTCCCTCGGCCGGGTGAACGGGGAAATTCGCCCGGACCTTCTGCAAGGGGGAAACTTGCGCAGAAATGTCAAAAGAATAGGCACGGCCTCGGTCGCCACAGCGGCCGCCGTCGCCCTCGCCGCGGGAATGACCAGCCCCGCGTCGGCCGAACCGGAGGAGCAGCGCGCACCGGGCGCCGCCGCCTCGTTCACGTCCCCCCACCGCATCACCCTGATCACGGGTGACCGGGTCTCCGTCGACTCCAAGGGCCGCGTGGTCGGCCTGGAGCGGACCAAGGGGCGCGAGCACGTACCCGTACAGATACGCAAGGTCGACGGGCGCACGCTCGTCATCCCGGCCGACGCGGCCCGCCTGGTCGCCACCGGCAAGCTCGACCAGCGGCTGTTCGACATCACCGAGCTGGCCAAGTCCGAGACCCGCGCCTCCCAGGCCAAGGGCCTGAAGGTCATCGTCGGCTACCAGGGTGCCGCAGCCGGCGCCAAGGCGGACGTCCGGGACGCGGGCAAGCTGCGCCGGACCCTGAAGTCCCTGAATGCCGATGCGGTGCAGACGCCGCATCAGGACACCCCCGAGCTGTGGGACGCGCTCACCAACGGCGACAGGGCGACCTCCGGCATCGCGCACGTCTGGCTCGACGGCGTCCGCAAGGCCAGCCTCGACAAGTCCGTGCCGCAGATCGGCGCCCCCAAGGCGTGGGAGGCCGGCTACGACGGCAAGGGCGTCAAGATCGCCGTCCTGGACACCGGCGTCGACGCGACCCACCCGGACCTCAAGGACCAGGTGATCGGGGCCAAGAACTTCACGCCGGCCGCCACCGCCGAGGACAAGGTCGGCCACGGTACGCACGTCGCGTCCATCGCGGCGGGCACCGGCGCCAAGTCGGGGGGCAAGCTCAAGGGCGTGGCGCCCGGCGCCGACATCCTCAACGGCAAGGTCCTCGACGACCAGGGCTTCGGCGACGACTCCGGCATCCTCGCCGGCATGGAGTGGGCCGCCGAGCAGGGCGCCCAGGTCGTCAACATGAGCCTGGGCGGCGGCGACACCCCGGAGATCGATCCGCTGGAGGCGGCGGTCAACAAGCTGTCCGCCGAGAAGGGGATCCTGTTCGCGATCGCGGCGGGCAACTCCGGCCCGGAGTCGGTCGGTTCGCCGGGCAGCGCGGAGGCCGCGCTCACCGTCGGCGCCGTCGACGACAAGGACGTCCTCGCCCCGTTCTCCAGCACCGGCCCGCGCCTCGGCGACGGCGCCATCAAGCCGGACGTCACCGCGCCGGGCGTGGACATCACGGCCGCGTCCGCCAAGGGCAGCCTCATCGAGCAGGAAGTCGGCGAGAATCCGGCCGGCTACCTGACGATTTCCGGTACGTCCATGGCGACCCCGCATGTCGCGGGCGCGGCGGCGATCCTCAAGCAGCAGCACCCGGACTGGACGTACGCCGAGCTCAAGGGCGCGCTGACCGGTTCCACGAAGGGCGGCAAGTACACGCCGTTCCAGCAGGGTTCGGGCCGTATCCAGGTCGACAAGGCCATCAAGCAGACCGTGATCGCCGACCCGGTGTCGGTGAGCTTCGGCACCCAGGCCTGGCCGCACACCGACGACACGCCGGTCACCAAGGAGCTGACGTACCGCAACCTCGGTACCGAGGACGTCACGCTCACGCTCTCCGCGACCGCCACCGACCCCAAGGGCCAGGCGGCTCCCGCGGGCTTCTTCAAGCTCGGCGCGACGAAGGTGACCGTCCCGGCGGGCGGCAAGGCCTCCGTCGACTTCACCGCCGACACCAAGCTGGGCGGCACGCTCGACGGCGCCTACTCCGCGTATGTGACGGCGACGGGCGGCGGGCAGAGCGTCCGTACGGGCGCCGCGGTGCAGCGTGAGATGGAGTCGTACGACGTCACCGTCAAGCACATCGGCAAGGACGGCAAGCCGGCCCCCGAGTACAACACCGCCCTGTTCGGCTACACGGGCCTGGCGACCGACCGCGCCTACCAGGTCCCGCTCGCCGAGTCCGGCACCACCAAGATGCGGCTGCCCAAGGGCACGTATCTGCTGGACGCCTGGATCGCCAAGGACTGGGTGAACCTGGAGGGCGGCCTCGACTGGCTGGTCCAGCCGAAGCTGAGCGTCACCAAGAACACCTCGGTGACGATCGACGCCCGGACCACCAAGAGCGCCGACATCACCGTCCCGGACGCAGCTGCCAAGCCGACGTCCGTCTCCATCAACTACTTCTACGACGAGGCGGTCGCCGGCGTCAGCGTCAGTCTCGACTCCTTCGCCAACCTGCGGATGGCGCACCTGGGCCCGGAGATCGCGAGCGGTCTGACCCAGACCTGGAGCGGCCAGTGGACCAAGGGCGCCGACACCGAGTACGACGTCGGCACCACCACCAAGGTCAAGAAGATCCAGGGCAACAAGGTCCGCCACTTCAAGGCGGGCGAGCTCGCCAAGGTGAAGCACAGCCTCGGCGCCTCCGCCCCGAACAAGACCGGCTCCCTGCTGCCCATCGGGGTCTTCCCCGAGGATGCCGCGATCGGCGTACCGGTCGAGCAGAAGCTGCCCGGTTCGCGGACGGTGTACCTGTCGACGTCCGACAAGATCCGGTGGACCTTCGACTTCGAGCAGTACGCCGGCAAGGACGCGGACGGCGTCCCGATCAGCGACGCGTACTACTCGCTGGGCGACCCGCAGGTCTTCAAGGCGGGGCAGAGCTACGCGAAGACCTTCAACACCGCGGTCTTCGGCCCGCACCTCAACAAGTACTTCGGCGTGTTCCGCGAGGGCAACGAGATCTACGGCTCGCTGCCGCTGTTCGCCGATGCCAACAAGCACGCCGGCTCGTCGAACTTCACCGCGGTGACCACGAACCTGTACCGCAACGGCACCAAGATCGGCACCAACCAGGACCCGCTGTTCGGTGAGCCGTTCACGGTCCCGGCCGCGGACGCCGAGTACAAGCTGACGACCTCGGTCAAGCGGAGCGTCAAGGTCGCGGCCGCCTCCACGCGGATCGACGCGAGCTGGACCTTCCGCTCCAAGAAGTCGGCCGCCGAGCAGGTCGTGCTCCCGGCCTCCACGGTCCGCTTCAACGCCAAGACCGGCCTGGACAGCCGGGTCGTGGCCGACAAGAAGGAGACGTTCCCGGTCACCGTCGTGGGTGCGGCCGCGGGCAGCAACCTCAAGTCGCTGCACGTGTACGTGTCGTACGACTACGGCCAGACCTGGAAGAAGCTCGACGTCAAGAACGGCAAGATCACCGTGAAGAACCCGGCGAAGGGGAAGGCCATCTCCTTCCACGCCAAGATCGCCGACAAGAAGGGCAACAAGTCGACGATCTCGATCTACAACGCGTACTACGGCAAGTGAGCCACGGATAGTCGGCTGAGCCGACAGCGAACCGCCCGCCGGAAGTGCAGCTTCCGGCGGGCGGTTCGTGTTTCCGTGAGGCCATGACGGCTCACACGGTGGAATACATCCGGTACCGCATTCCCGAGCAGAGGTCGGCGGAGTTCCTGGCTGCCTACACCCGCGCCGCGGCCCAGCTGGCCGCGTCCGAGCACTGCGTGGACTACGAACTCGCCCGCTGCGAGGACGACTTCGAGCACTTCATCCTGCGCATCACCTGGACGTCGAGCCAGGACCACATGGAGGGCTTCCGCGAGTCGGAGCTGTTCCCCGACTTCCTCGCCGAGATCCGCCCTTACATCCCGCACATCCAGGAGATGCGCCACTACAAGCCGACGACGGTACGGGGCGCGGGCGCCTCGGTGCCGACGCTGTACGCCTGGGCGGGCGGCGCCGAGGCATTCGCCCGGCTGACCTCGGCGTTCTACGACAAGGTCCTCAAGGACGACCTCCTGGCCCCCCTGTTCGCCGACCTCGACCCGGCCCACGCCGAACACGTGGCGCTCTGGCTCGGCGAGGTCTTCGGCGGCCCGCCCGCCTACTCCGAGACCCAGGGCGGCCACGGCCACATGGTCGCCAAGCACATGGGCCGGGGGATCACCGAGCCCCAGCGCCGCCGCTGGGTCAACCTCATCCAGGACGCGGCCGACGAGGCGGGCCTGCCGACGGACGCGGAGTTCCGCTCGGCGTTCCTGGCGTATGTGGAGTGGGGGACGCGGCTGGCGGTGTACTTCTCGGGGGCGGACGCGGTGGCGCCGGCGGAGCAGCCGGTGCCGAAGTGGAACTGGGGGGCCGCACCGCCGTATCGGGGCTGACGTCCACCCCGGTCAGTCCCCACTCCCGTACGGCCTCGTCAGGATCTCCAGGTTGTGGCCGTTCGGGTCGTCGAAGTACGTGCCGCGGCCGCCGTCGTTGTGGTTGATCTCGCCGGCGCGGCGGTGGTACGGGTCGGCCCAGTAGGTCAGACCGGCCTCCCGGATTCGGCCGAAGATCGTGTCGAAGTCGTCCTCCGACACCAGGAACGCGTAGTGCTGGGGCGTGATGGTGTCGGGCGAGTCCAGGTAGTCCAGGGTCACGCCGCCCGGGATCTCGACCGGTATGAACGGGCCGTACTGCGGGCTCACCTCCAGGCCCAGGATGTCGGCGAGGAACCTGGCCGACGCCTTCTTGTCGTGCGCGGCGACGATGGTGTGGTTGAGCTGGACGGTCATCGGGGCTGCCTCCTCGTGGCACGGTTCACGGTTCGGACTGGCCTGGTTTCACGCTAGGCGGGGCCGTGGCGCGGCACATCGGCCGTAGGGAGGGGGCGGCCGTACTCCTCCGGTGCTCGGCCTCTGGTGCGCAGCCTCCGGAGCCGAGCGTTCCGTATGGAAGTGATCGGGTTAAGGTAAGCCTTGCCTAATTGCTAGCAAGTGATCGTGAATCGTGGGAGTCGTCGTGCGCGCAGTCGGAATGAGGGCCGTCGGAGCGAGGGCCGTCCTGGCCACGGCCGTCGTCGGAGGGCTGCTCGTCGGCTGCTCGACGTCGGCGGACGGTGGGGGGAGCGGTGCCGAGAAGGAGGACGGCTCGCGCAGTGAGGTGATCGGCGCCGCCGGTGGCGAAGGGCCCTCCGCCGCGCCCAGCGCCCTCGCCGACGGCATGGGCGCCGACACCGACAAGGACGGCGACTTCCCGCGCACCGTCAAGCACTTCAAGGGCAGTACGACCCTCAAGGCCGAGCCCGAGAAGATAGCCGTCCTGAGCACCGGCCAGCTCGACGACCTGCTCTCCCTCGGCGTCGTCCCCACGGCCACCACCCGCGCCGACAACGCGGGGCTCGTGCCGGACTACCTCGCCGACGCCTTCCCCAAGGACAAGGCACGGCTCGACGGGATGACCGACGCGGGCACCCGGCAGGCGCCCAACCTGGAGTCGCTGGCCGCCGCCAAGCCCGACCTGATCCTCGCCAACGACTCCCTCGGCGAGCTCTACCCCAAGCTGTCGAAGATCGCTCCCACCGTGATCACCGCAGGCAACGGCATCAACTGGAAGCGCGACCTGCTGCTCGTCGGCGAGGCCGTCGGCAAGGGGCAGCAGGCGCAGGAGCTGCTCGATGACATCGTTGCCGACGCCGGGAAGAAGGGGCAGGAGCTCGAAGGCGACCCCGCCGTCTCCATGGTGCGGTTCACGCCCGACCGGACCCGGATGTTCGGGGTCTCGTCCTTCACCGGGTCCATCGCCGTGGACATGGGGCTGAAGCGGCCCAAGTCGCAGCAGTTCAACGCCATTTCCGAGGACATCGGCCCCGAGAGCGTCGACACCGCCGACGGCGACTGGATCTTCTACTCCGTGCAGGGGGACCCGGCGAAGACGGACGCGGCGAGCGTCGTGGCCGGTCCGCTGTGGAAGTCGATGAAGGCCTTCGAGGCCGGGCACGCGGTCAAGGTGGACGACGACCCGTGGTACCTCAACGCCGGTCCCACGGCGGCGCGTCTGGTCATACGGCAGCTCGCCGAGCACATCGGCAAGTGAGCCGCGTACGGCAGGCGTCACGTACGGCAAACGCGCGTACGCAGGCGATGAGTTCCCGTCTGGCCTTTCCAGCGGCCGCCCTCGCGGTGGCCGCCACGGCCGTCCTCAGCCTCGCCGTCGGCACCCGTGCCGTGCCGCCGTCCGCCGTGCTCGACGCCCTGCTCCAAGGCGGCGGTTCGCCGGACGCCCTGGTCGTGCGGTCGCTGCGGCTGCCGCGCACCGAGGTGGGGCTGGCCGCAGGTGCCGCGCTCGGCATGGCCGGGGCGGCACTGCAGGCCGTCACCCGCAACCCGCTCGCCGATCCCGGCATCCTCGGGCTGAGCCAGGGGGCCGCGGCGGGAGTCGTCATCGCCATCGCCCTCGGGCTCGCGGACGGCTTCGGCGGCCACGTCTGGTACGCCTTCGCCGGTGCCGTCGTCGCCGCGTGCCTGGTCTACGGGATCGCGGCGCGCGGACGGGGCGGCGCGTCGCCGGTGAAGCTGGCGCTGGCCGGGACCGCGCTGTCGGCGATGACGGCCGGCGGCACCACCGTCGTCCTCACCTCCAGCTCCGCCACGCTCGACCAGTTCCGGTTCTGGCAGGTGGGGGCACTGAGCGGGCGGGACGCCGGGACGGTCGTACGGATGCTGCCGTTCCTGGCGGCCGGGGCGGTGCTCGTGCTGGCCTGTGCGCGAGGGCTGGACGCGCTGGCCCTGGGCGACGAGACGGCTCGCGCGCTGGGGCACCGGGTCGCGGTCGTCCGGGGGTGCGCGGCGCTCGGGGCCACCCTGCTGACCGCCGCCGCGGTCGCCGCCGCGGGGCCGGTCGCCTTTGTGGGGCTGGCGGTGCCGCATCTTGCCCGGCGCTTGGTGCGGGGTGGGTATGCGGCCGTACTGCCGTTGTCCGCGCTGCTCGGGGCCGCACTGCTGCTGGCGGCCGATGTCGTGGGGCGGGTGGTGCGGGCTCCGGCCGAGGTGCCTGCCGGGGTGATGACGGCGCTGGTCGGGGTGCCGGTGCTGGTCGTGCTGGTGCGGCGGAGAGGTGCGGTGTCGTGAGCGGGCGTACGGCTGCGACGGAGAGGCGCGGTGTCGTGAGCGGCCGTACAGCCGTGGCCGCGGGCCTGACCCTCCTGCGCCCCCACCCCCGGGTCTCCCTCCTCCTGCACCGTCGTTCCGCCGCCGTGGCCGTCGCCCTCCTGGCGCTCCTCGCGGCCGTGATGATCACTTCGGCGAGCGTCGGCCAGACGTACATCGCGCCCAGCGACGTCTGGCACACCCTGCGCACCGGCACCGGCCCCCACGACCTCGTGGTCAACGAACTGCGCGTCCCCCGTATCGTCGTCGGGGCGCTCGTCGGTGCCGCGCTCGGGCTGGCCGGCGCGCTCGTGCAGACCGTCACCCGGAATCCGCTGGCCAGCCCGGACGTCATCGGCGTCGGGCACGGAGCCGCTGCCGCGACCGTGCTCGCCCTCGCGACCGGTGCCGTCAGCTCGCCGGGCGCCATGCCCGTCGTATCCGTCCTCGGAGGGCTCGCCGCGGCTGCCCTCGTCTATGTGCTCGCCTGGCGAGGCGGCATGCAGCCGAGCCGTTTCGTGCTCACCGGCGTCGGTATCGGGGTCGCGCTGTCCGCCGTCGTCCAGCTCTATCTCACCGACAGCGAGCTGGAGGCCGCCGAGCAGGTCAAGCTGTGGCTGACCGGGAGCCTCAACGGGCGGGGCTGGGCGCAGGCGGGCCCCCTCGCCCTCGTCCTGGGTCTGTCCCTGCCCGGCCTGGTGTGGGCGAGCCGGGCCCTGCGGCCGCTCGGGCTCGATGCGGACACGGCGGCCGGTCTTGGCATACGGGTCGACCGGGTGCGGCTCGGGCTCACCGTCCTCGGCGTCGTCCTCGCCGCCACGGCGACCGGGGCCGCGGGGCCGATCGGCTTCGTGGCGCTGACCGCGCCGCAACTGGCCCGGCGACTCACCCGTACGCCCCAACTCCCGCTGTTCAACGCCGCGTTGACGGGCGCGATCGTGCTCGTCGCCGCCGACCTCGCCGCCCGTACCCTGCTGCCCCCGCTGGAGATCCCGGTCGGCGCGCTCACCGCGCTGGTCGGCGGGCCGTATCTGCTGTGGCTGCTGGGGCGTCGGACGGCGACGCGCTGAGGGACCGGCGACAGGCTGAGAACCTGAAGGCCCGGCGACATGCTGAGAGCCCCGGAGCAGTGCGGCTCCGGGGCCCTCGGTCAGGGGGATGGGTTCCCCAAGGGGAGTCCGTATCAGATGGTCGCCGTGTCGATCACGAACCGGTACCGCACATCGCTGCTCAGCACCCGCTCGTACGCCTCGTTGATCTGGTCCGCGCTGATCAGCTCGATCTCGGCGCCGAAGCCGTGCTCGGCGCAGAAGTCCAGCATCTCCTGGGTCTCCTGGATGCCGCCGATGCCGGAGCCGGCGAGGGTCTTGCGGCCGCCGATCACCGAGAACAGGTTGATCGCGACGGGCTCCTCGGGGGCGCCGACGTTCACGAACGCGCCGTCCGTCCTGAGGAGGGACAGGAACCGGTCCAGGTTCAGCGGGGCCGAGACCGTGGAGAGGATCAGGTCGAAGGTGCCCGCCAGCTCCTTGAAGGTGTTCTCGTCGCTGGTGGCGTAGTAGTGGTCCGCGCCCAGCTTCAGCCCGTCCTCCTGCTTGCGCAGGGACTGCGAGAGGACCGTGACCTCGGCGCCGAGCGCGTGCGCGATCTTCACGCCCATGTGGCCGAGGCCGCCCATGCCGAGGATCGCGACCTTCTTGCCGGGGCCGGCGTTCCAGTGGCGCAGGGGGGAGTACGTGGTGATGCCGGCGCACAGGAGCGGCGCGGCGACGTCCAGGGACAGGCTGTCGGGGATGCGGACGACGAAGCTCTCGTCGACGACGATCTTCTCCGAGTAGCCGCCGTAGGTCGGCTCGCCGTTCTTGTCGAGGGCGTTGTACGTGCCGACGTTGCCGCCGGTGCAGTACTGCTCCAGACCGGCCTTGCAGTTCTCGCACTCACGGCAGGAGTCGACCATGCAGCCGACGCCCACGCGGTCGCCGACCTGGTACTTCGTGACGCCGGACCCGACCTCGGAGACGATGCCGGCGATCTCGTGGCCGGGGACCATCGGGAAGATCGCCTCGCCCCAGCCCTCGTGGACCTGGTGGATGTCCGAGTGGCAGATACCGGCGAACTTGATGTCGATCAGGACGTCGAACTCGCCGACTTCGCGGCGCTCGATGGTGGTGCGCTCCAGCGGAGCCTTGGCGGCGGGTGCTGCGTATGCGGCGACGGTGGTCATGCCGGGGATCTCCTAGCGGGGTGGTGCGCCCGGCTGCCTTCTGGTCCAGCTTTCGTCCGGGCACGGCACCCAGCCTGCCGAAAGGCGGCGCAGCTACCCAGACCTCGGTTGTTCGTACGTCCGACGGTCCTACCACTGAGGGGGTCAGGCTCGTGTGCGTACGACCGGGAATACTTGAGGCATGGATGAAAAGCCCGAATCCGTACCGGGACACACCGCCGGCCAGTCCCGCCAGGCCCTGGGCGCCCCCGCCGACACCGGTGCCGGCCTGGACCGGCGCGCCGAGCTCAGCGAGTTTCTGCGTACCCGGCGTGCCCGGCTGAAGCCCGAGGACGTCGGGCTGCCGGACTTCGGGCGGCACCGCCGGGTGCCGGGGCTGCGGCGCGAGGAGCTGGCGCAGCTGGCCGGGGTGTCCGTGGCGTACTACACGCGTCTGGAGCAGGGCAACGGGCGCAACGTCTCCGCGGAGGTCCTCGACGCGATCGCCCGTGCGCTGCGGCTGAGCGACGCCGAGCACGCGCACCTCACCCACCTGGCGAAGCCGAAGCAGCACAAGAAGAAGGCGACGGCGCGACCGGAGCAGGTACGGCCGGCGCTGGCGCAGCTGCTGGACTCGATCGACGGGGTGCCCGCGTACATCTCGGGCCGGCGGTCGGACATCCTCGCCTGGAACCGGATGGCGGCGGCGGTCTTCGGCGACTGGGCGGAGCTGCCGGTGCAGGAGCGGAACTGGGCGCGGCTGGTGTTCCTGCGGCCCGAGTACCGCGAGCTGTTCGTGGAGTGGGACCAGAAGGCCTCCGACATGGTCAGCTATCTGCGCATGGACGCGGGCTGCCACCCGGACGACCCGCGCCTGTCCGCCCTGGTCGGCGAACTCTCCGTCAAGAGCGAGGAGTTCCGACGGCTGTGGGCCACGCATGACGTCAAGGAGAAGAGCTACGGCGTCAAGCACATCCGGCATCCCCTGGTGGGCGAGCTGACCCTGAACTTCGAGTCGTTCCGCCTGCCCGACGGCTCGGAGCAGAGCCTGGTCACGTACCACGCGGAGCCGGGGTCGCCGTCGGCGGAGGCGTTGCGGCTGCTGGCGAGCTGGGGGGCGGACGCGACGAAGGCGGGGTCGTCGGCTCCGCAGGTGTGAGGGGGCTTTCGGGGAGGCTCGGTGGTGTGGTGGTCGGGCCGGTGAGGGTGGGCGGTTGTGGTGCGCGGCCCGGGGCGGGGTGGGCGCGTTGTGGTGCGCGGCCCGGTGCGGGTCGGCGCCTGCGGCGCTTGACCGCCGAGGCTCAGTCGTTGCGGTGCTCGATCGCCGAGGCTCAGCTGCTGTGATGCTCGATCGCCGAGGCTCAGCCGCTACGGCGCTTGACCGCCGACGCTCAGCCGCTGCGGTGCTCGACCGCCGAGGCGACCTCGTCCAGGTCCTTCGCGATGGCCTTCCGTACCGCCCGGGCGCCCAGGCCGCCCAGAATCCTGGCGAGCAGACCCGTGACGCCGCCGGAGGCCACGGCGGTGAAGGTCATCCCGACTGTGGTCACCGAGGGGCCGTCGGCCCGTAGCACCCACTCGGAGATGTAGCGGGTGCCGTGCGACTCGGCCTCCACGACATAGCGCTCGGGCGGATCGCAGGCGGTCACCCACATCTCCTCGGTGGCCTCCTTGCCGAACATCCGCCGGGTCTCCCGCCACCGCGTCCCCACACCGAAGGCCCCGTCCGTGAGGATGTCGACCTTCGTGACACCGCTGAGCACCCGCTCCATTCCTCGAAGGTCGGTCAGGGCTTCCCACACAGGCCCCTGGCCCGCGGCGATACGCCGCTCCACGAGGACGCTTCTGCCGGTCATGCCCCCATGAAAGCAGCAGGGTCCGCCCCTCGCTCGGCCTACGCTCGAAGGGAACGGGTTTCCCCTTGGACCGTGCGTGCGCGGTCTCGGAGGTGACAGCCATGCGTGTCTCGCTGATACAGCTGTCCGTGGACTCGTCGGAATCCGCCGACGAGCGCCGGCACAGGGCGGCTTCGCTGGTCCGCGGCCGGACGGGCGACGATCTGGTGGTCCTGCCGGAGCTGTGGGCGGCCGGCGCCTGGGCCTACGACCGCTGGGGGCGCGATGCCGAAGCGGTCGACGGCCCCACGGCCGAGGTCATGTCCGCCGCCGCTCGTCAGGCCGGGCTGTGGCTCCACGCCGGATCGATCGTCGAGCGGGACGCGGACGGGACGCTGTACAACACCGCGCTCCTCTTCGACCGGGGCGGCGACCTGCGCGGCAGCTATCGCAAGATCCACCGGTACGGCTTCGACACCGGCGAGGCGACCTTGATGGGCGGCGGCGACCACATCGTCACCGTGCCCACCGACTTCGGCGCGATCGGCCTCGCCATCTGCTACGACCTCCGCTTCCCGGAGCTCTTCCGGGGCCTGCTCGACGCGGGCGCCGAGCTGATCGTGGTGCCCGCGGCATGGCCCGCGGCCCGGCTCAGCCACTGGCAGCTCCTCACCCGCACCAGGGCCCTGGAGGAACAGGTCTTCCTCCTCGCCTGCTGCGCCACGGGCACCCACGGCGGGATGCGGCAGGGCGGCCACAGCGTGGTCGTCGACCCCTGGGGAACCGTCCTGGGCGAGGCCCTCATGGAGGAGGAGACGGTGACGGTGGATCTGGACCTGGCCGAGATCGCCCGGATCCGCACCGAACTCCCCGTACTGCGCGACCGCGTCCTTGCCGTCGAGGCGCCCGGGCTACGGTGACACCGGTGAGCGGCGACCGGCGACCGGCGACCGGCGACCGGCGGTGAGCGATGGCCCCGGCGTTCGGGGCCAGGGCCATCTACGGGTCCAGTATCGCCTGTTGAGGGAAGATCGGTCCGGGAGGTCATCGGATGACATGGAGCGCGGCGCTGCGTCCGTTGAGGTTGACGGAAGTTGAGGCAAGGGCGGCGCAGGTTCTGCCGGACGGCGAGCGGATCGTCGCCGGTCAGCCGGCCTGGCCTGGGCAACGGGTTCCCAAGCCGCGCAGGGGGCGCCGCCCGCGTGTGCTGCGCGGACTGCGGATGCCCGGCGACCGTTGGGAAGGGATGAAGACCCGGCTCCTGTTCCTCCTGGTGGTGACGGATCTCCTGGGCGCCCTTTTTGAGGCCCTGTTCGACTGGGAGCGCAAGAAGGGCAAGCCCCTCAAGGGTGGTTGGAACAGCCTTGCCGGGCAGTTCGCCGCAGCGCTGCATCCCATTTCGAGGACGACGGGCGTGGTGCAGGTGCTCCAGCTGACCGATCGGAAACTGCGGGTCACCTACGTCCAGCGCGGCCGCCGGAGTGACGAGCTCGGCCAGGCCGAGCCCGGTTGGGCCGTCGACATCCGTCAGGTCGCGTGGCTGCGCGACCGTCGCGACGTGTCCAACAAGAACTATGAGATCGGATTCGTGGACGGCTCCTGGGCCCGGGTGTACTTCACACCGGTGAACCGGGACTTCCTCGCCGCCTCCCCGCCTCCCCGCCCACCTCCGGGCACGACGCTCCCACGCCATGAGCGGTGACCGCGGGGCCGGTCGGACGGGTACGGAATCGCCTGGGACCCTCGTGCGTTGACGAGGGTGGGCCTGGGATGCCGGTGGTGTGCGAGCAGAGCAGCCCGAGTGACCGAGCTGACAGATATTGGAGGGCCACGATGGCTGCGCAGACGCAGAGGGCCGTGCTGGCCGGCGGATGCTTCTGGGGTATGGAGGAGCTGATCCGCCGACTTCCGGGCGTGACGGCGACCCGGGTGGGATACACCGGGGGTGACGTGGCGAACGCGACGTACCGTAACCACGGCACGCACGCGGAGGCCATTGAGATCCTTTTCGACCCCGCGGGGACCGACTTCCGCGCGCTCCTGGAGTTTTTCTTCCAGATCCACGACCCGAGCACGAAGAACCGCCAGGGCAACGACATCGGCCTCAGCTACCGCTCGGCGATCTACTACGTGGACGACGAGCAGAAGCGGATCGCCGAGGACACGATCGCGGATGTGGACGCCTCCGGCCTGTGGCCGGGCAAGGTCGTCACCGAGGTGGAGCCGGTGGGCCCCTTCTGGGAGGCCGAGCCCGAGCACCAGGACTACCTGCAGCGTTACCCCGACGGCTACACCTGCCACTTCCCGCGCCCGGGATGGCGGCTGCCCGCCCGCGCCGAGGGCTGACCGCGAGGCGGCCCGGCGGACCGGGGAGGCTCACTGGCAGAGGCCTACCCGTCCGCCGGGCCGCGCTTGCGTCTGCGTCTGCGTCTGTGTCTGTGGGACCGGCGGTGCCCCGCACTGCGTGAACAGGGGGCAGCGAAGATCCGTCACCGTGCCTCACGTAGCCGAAGAAGGTACGTCGCGGTCAGCGCGACGGCACGCTCCCCGTCATGCGACAACTCCACGAGGGCACGTGAAGCCGTATTCCCCGGGATGTCCGCCAGCGCCTGGGTCAGCCGTACGCGGGCAGGCGCGTCGGTGGTGTCGTGGGTGAGGCGGCCGACGAGCCCGGTGGCGATCTGATCCAGCATCTCGGTGTCGCCCGCCAGCATGCTCAGCGCGTCGGCCGCGTCGGTGTCGTTCCGTCCCGCCACGATCATGTCGATGAGCGCCGGGACGGCGTCCGGCACTCCACGCGTCCCGAGCGCCAGAGCCGCATGGCCGCGGACCACGACATCGGTGTCCGCGAGGGCGTCCCGCAGCCGGGCGGTGGCCTCATCACCGGGAATCTCGGCGAGGGCCTGAACGGCACGTTCCCGCACCGAGGCCAGCGGTGAGCCGAGGCCGTCCGCCAGCAGTGCCGTGCCGCCGTCGCCCGATCGCGCCAGCGCCCATCGCAGGGCTCCGGCGACGTTCGGCTCCGTCTCCCTCAGCACCGCCTCGACCAGGGCCTCCACCGGCACCGGAACCTCGTCGACCGAGGAAAGGGCCGCGCGCTGACGTGCGGCGGCGCTCTTCGACCCCAGCGCCTGGAGGAATGCGACGACCTGGAGGACGTCCTCCCAGCCGGCGGGTTCCGCGGCGTCGATCCGGCGGAGCCGCGTGAGCAGTTCGGTCTCCGCCGCGATCCGTTCGCGCGTCTGACGGATGAGGTCGTCGACGAGCGCCGAGGGCATGAAGCCGGGATCGTCGAGCGCACGTCCGATCTCACGCAACGACAGCCCCAGCGACCTCAGGCTCTCGATGTGGAAGATCCGCCGGATGTCCTCGCCGGAGTACTCCCGATAGCCGGAGCCCGTACGCCCCGAGGGCCGCAGCAGGCCGAGCGACTCGTAGTGCCTGAGCATGCGGGCACTGACCCCGGACCGCCGCGCCACCTCACCGATCAACACGTCCTACCGTCCCTTCTGGCCGTCCCCGCCGAGGGCCACGACGCGCTTCGCCTCCTCGATCGCGAACTCGAATCCGGCATCCGGGTCGCGCAGCAGCCGTTCCGTGGCGAGCGCGTGGGTGCGCACATGCCGGACAGGGTCCGTCGTCGCCCCACGCAGAGTCGGCAGTACGACCTCCCCCAGCGCGACCAGCGCCCGGCTGAGACTCAGCTGCGTCTCCCGCTCACCGCGCCCGAGCTGCGTCGCCAGCACCATGGCCAACCCGGACTCCTCACCTTCCGGCACGAGCACGACCGCGGCCCGCCAGGCGCTCCGCGCCACCTCGTCGTCGGCGTCGGACAGCAGCGCCCGTGTGATCGCCGGCCACGCCTGCCGGTCCCCGATCTTGGACAGCGTGTGCAGCGCCTGGCTCCGTGCCTGCGCCCGCTCCGAGCAGAGTTCGCGAAGCAACGCCGGGAGCGTCCTGGACACCGGGTGGCGGGTGAGCGCCCAGGTCAGCATGTCGCGGACGAAGAACTCGGACTCGATCGCGCACCGCTCGATGAGCTTGTCGACGAAGCGCGGATCCGGCGTCGTACCGACCGCCAGAGCCGCCCGCAGCCGCACGGACGAACGGCCGTCCTCCAGGCCCCGAAGCACTCGTGTCGCATCCGCGTCCTGTCCCGTCATGGTCACCGAGACCACCTCCTCGGCAAGCAGTGAAGGCCTTGTCACGGTGTCAAGGTCAACTGCTCACCGGGCGAGGCCGGAGAGGCCGGAGAGGCTGGAGAGCTCAGGAGGCGTACGAGATGCGGGATACGAGATCAGGGTCATCCCCACACCCTCCACCGACTGCCAGAACTCGCGCTCGGCGCCCCAGCAGCAGCCGAGCCCGGGATGGCCGCTGGGCTCAGTGCGGGAGCGTCGCCGGGCTGCCGCCGTTCGCCTCGTAGCCCGCGACCGCCAGCGCGCGGTAGACCGCGAACTCCGCCGCCGGGTCGCCGGACAGGGTCCAGGGGAGGGCGCCGACATGGCCGTCGACGTGTATCAGCTGGTTCATGGCCTCCGCCCAGCGCTCGCCGCGGACCAGGAAGAAGACCAGCAGATGGCGTACGTGCGCCAGCATCGGGTCGTCGGTGCGGGCCGCGTGCACCGCGAACAGCGCGCCGTGCATCGCCTTCGTCACGACCTCGCTCTGGTAGAAGCCGCTGACCAGGTTCACCTCGGGCAGGTGCTCGAAGACCGCGAAGAGCGGCATGGCGGCGAGCAGGGATCCCTGGGGAGCGCGGGCCGCCGCGGCCTCCGCGAAGTCGTACGCCTGCTTGCGCGAGCCGTGCCACTTCTCGCACCAGTAGTGCAGGGCCGCCAGGTGGGCGCCCATGTGGGCCGGTGCGCGGTCCAGGATCTTCAGCCAGAGCTGCTCGAACTCCGCCCGGGGATAGGCCAGTCCACGGGCCACCGACAGTTCGACGATGTACGGGATCGGGTCACCGGGGGCGAGCAGTGCCGCGTCGGCGCACGCCGACCTCGCCTCCTCCATGATGATCCGGAACTCGTCCGTGCCCGGCGTCGCCGTGCGCCACGCCTGCTGTACGAGGAACTCCGCGTGGACGGCCGCCCCGCCCGCGTCCTTGGGCTGTTCGGACCGCCACACCCGCAGCCACTGCCCGCCCGGGGACTCGCTGACGCCGCCCGGCCGCTGCTGCAGCTCCAGCGACGCGGCACCGGCGAAGGCCTGCACGCGCTGCCAGCGCCGCTCGCCCTCCGCCTCCGTGCCGGCCAGCAGCTGCGAGGCCGCGCGGTAGTCCTGGGTGCGCTGCACCAGGTCGAGGACGTCCAGCAGGTCCTGGTCCGGGCCGGGCATGCGGATGTCCAGCTCCTCCTGCCGCACGAAGCCGTAGTTCGCCGGGTCCGCTGCGTCCGGGTGGCCCGGCGGGACCTGCTCGATCATGCCCCGCCTGCGCCTCATGAACGGCAGCACCACAAAGCCGAGCATGACGAGCGCGATCAGGACCCAGAGAATCTCCATGCCCCCAGCGTTCCAGACGCCGCGGACAAATGGCCAACGAGGTCGGGCGCCTGTGGAGAAAGGGTTCTGTGGGGTTCGCATACCGCCGTCAGTGCCGGGTCGGTAAATTCAGCCCGTCCGGCGTTTGAGGACGAGGCCCTTTCAGGGCCGAAGCGGGGGTCTGGGGGCCGCAGGCCCCCAGCAGGGCCCGGGCCAACGCCGGAGGGCCTGAAATCGGCCGCGCGTGGTGGTCCGGCTGAGCCGACGGAGTCATCCGCCCCGTTCGCGCACTACGCTCGGTGCACATGAGCGACAGGCACATCAGTCAGCACTTCGAGACGCTCGCCATCCACGCGGGCAACACGGCAGACCCCCTCACCGGTGCGGTCGTCCCGCCGATCTACCAGGTCTCGACCTACAAGCAGGACGGCGTGGGCGGTCTGCGCGGCGGCTACGAGTACAGCCGCAGCGCCAACCCGACCAGGACCGCCCTGGAGGAGAACCTCGCCGCCCTGGAGGGCGGTCGCCGCGGCCTTGCGTTCGCGTCCGGACTGGCGGCCGAGGACTGCCTGTTGCGTACGCTGCTCAGCCCCGGCGACCACGTGGTCATCCCCAATGACGCGTACGGCGGCACGTTCCGCCTCTTCGCCAAGGTCGTCGCCCGGTGGGGGGTTGAGTGGTCGGTCGCCGACACCAGTGACCCGTCCGCCGTCCGGGCCGCCATCACCCCGAAGACCAAGATCGTGTGGGTGGAGACCCCCTCCAACCCGCTGCTCGGCATCACCGACATCGCCGCGGTGGCCCAGATCGCCCGGGACGCGGGAGCGAAGCTCGTCGTCGACAACACCTTCGCGACGCCGTATCTGCAGCAGCCGCTGTCCCTCGGCGCGGACATCGTGGTGCACTCCCTGACCAAGTACATGGGCGGCCACTCGGACGTCGTCGGCGGCGCGCTGGTCGTCAGCGACTCGGACCTCGGCGACGAACTCGCCTTCCACCAGAACGCGATGGGCGCGGTCGCCGGGCCCTTCGACTCCTGGCTGGTGCTGCGCGGCACCAAGACGCTGTCGGTGCGCATGGACCGGCACAGCGAGAACGCCACGAAGATCGCCGACATGCTCACCCGGCACGCGCGCGTGACGCGCGTTCTGTACCCGGGCCTGCCCGAGCACCCCGGTCACGAGGTCGCCGCCAAGCAGATGAAGTCGTTCGGCGGCATGGTCTCCTTCCAGGTCACCGGCGGCGAGGAGGCAGCCGTCGAGGTCTGCAACCGCGCCAAGGTGTTCACGCTGGGCGAGTCCCTGGGCGGGGTCGAGTCCCTCATCGAGCACCCGGGACGCATGACGCACGCGTCCGTGGCCGGCTCGGCCCTGGAGGTCCCCGCCGACCTCGTCCGCCTCTCCGTGGGCATCGAGAACGTCGACGACCTTCTGGAAGACCTCCAGCAGGCCCTCGGCTAGTCACCTGAAGGTCTCACCAGCCCGTCAGCGGTGGAGTCGTCTCCGACGGCGGCTCCACCCACGGCCGGGCCGTCACGGCCCACACCACGAACGCCACCGCCGCGGCGAACAGCAGCAGCCACATCAGGCGTACGGCGACCGTCCTGCGGCGCTGCATACGGCCACCGCGCCGCACGATCTCCGCGTACAGCTCCGGCGGCACCGGCGGCGGCGTACCTTGCATGATCTGCCGTACGGCCGCTTCCCGTTGGAGGCGATTCACGGCGACACCGCCTTCGCTCCCAGCACGGCCGGTGAGGGTTCCCAGGGCGGATGCAGCAGGGTGGCCGTAGCCCGGTCGCAGATCGCGCGAACGCGTTCCCTGGGCAGCCCGAGCAGGGCCGCCACCTGCTCCTCGGCGACCCCCTCGTACAGCCGCAGCACTAGGATCAGGCGTTCCTGCGGGGCAAGCCGGGCGAGCGGCCCGTAGGAGCGCGGGCGGAACCGGCCGAGCGCGCCCAGGCCGCCGTACTGGTGCCAGGCGGCGCGGGAGAAGCGGGTGGCCAGATACTGGCGGGCCTGGTCGTACGGATCCTCGCCGCGCAGCCGCTCCCAGCACGCGTACGTGTGCGCGAGGGACAGCGTCAGCAGGCGCCTCGCGCGCGGGTTGTCCTGCGGCGGCTCCGCGGTGAGCAGCGTGGCGGCATACAGCAGCCGCCCTGCCGCGCCCGCGACGAATGCCTCGAACTCCCGGGCCCGACGGGCGTCCTGGGCCGCACGCCGTCGTCCCACCACTCCTCCCGCCTGACTGAACCCTGCGGAACCAGGCCCCCGCGTACGAGAAAGAGGACCCGATTTCATATGAGGCCAGCGACGGCATGGGGTCAAGAGCCGGGACCCACCCAAGGGGGACTCCGTCCCTAGCCCCACCCACCCGCAGGGGGCGCTTGGCGAAGCGGGCGACACCTTCTAGGCGCCGGTCCGCGCGTTTCAGCCCGTCTGGCGTCCGAGGCGGTGGTCGTACCGTCCCGATCCCCCACCCACCCGCTGGGGGCGTTGTGGTGGAGCGAGGGCGATGTCTCGGCGCGG
>NZ_JBITCM010000004.1:424504-561516 GCF_044453205.1 Streptomyces sp. NPDC051738
CGGGTACAGGCTTTCAGCCCCGGCGTCCGAGGCGGTGGTCGTACCGTCCCGATCCCCCACCCACCCGCTGGGGGCGTTGTGGTGGAGCGAGGGCGATGTCTCGGCGCGGGTACAGGCTTTCAGCCCCGGCGTCCGAGGCGGTGGTCGTACCGTCCCGATCCCCCACCCACCCGCTGGGGGCGTTGTGGTGGAGCGAGGGCGACGTCTCGGCGCAGGCCCAGGCCTTTCAGCCCGTCCGGCGTTTGAGGACGAGGCCCTTTCGGGGCCGATACGGGGGTCTGGGGGCGGCAGCCCCCAGAAGGGGTGCCCGGGGTCGAAGGGGCAGAGCCCCTGGAGGACGGGACGGGTAGGGGCGGCGGGGGCGAGACCCATTCGCGGCCTGCGACGCGCCGACGCCGAACCGCCCCCGCAGAACCCCCTACTCAGGACGCCGCAGGCCCCTCCGCCCCCGAAATACCCTGCGCCGCCATCCGCGACGACAACGCGCTGTTGAACCGAGTGAGAAGCGCGCAGAACGCCTCCCGCTCCTCCGGCGCCCAGTCATGCGTCAGCTCGGCCATCAACTGACGCCGCGACGACCGCACTTCCTCCAGCCGGGACTGCCCGCGCGGGGACAGCTGAAGCACCACCGCCCGCCCGTCCTCCGGATGCGAGGTCCGCTTCACGAGCCCCGTGTCGACGAGCGGCGCCACCTGCCGGGTGACCGTCGACGAGTCGATCCCCATGCTCGCGGCGAGCGCCTTGACGCCCATCGGGCCTTCCTTGTCGAGGCGGTTGAGCAGCAGATATGCGGCGCGGTCCATGGAGTTGCGCACCTGCCCGACCCCACCGAGCCGGGTCTGTTCGGCACGGCGGGCGAACACCGCCACCTCGTGCTGCAGCGTGTCGAGGAGACCGCTGTCAGCGACGGTCGTCATGTCCATCGACATTTCAGGTGTTGTGGGCATGGCCGGGGGCTCACTTCATGAAGGGGGTGCTGGGTTGGGGGACAGGGTACGCGGCCCGGACGCGGGGTGTACCAGCGCTGGCGAAACCCATCTCGGTGCTTGGTCACACCAGGGCCTCGCGCCTGTGAACTGCGAGACTTGTGTCATGAGCTACAGCACGGCTGACTCCTTGCCGCCCGTCACGCTCGACGACGTGCGCGGCGCCCAGAAGATGCTGACGGGCGTGGCGCGGGTGACGGCGATGGAGGGCAGCAGGCACCTGTCCCAGTTGGTGGGCGCGCCGGTGCACCTCAAGTGCGAGAACCTCCAGCGGACGGGATCGTTCAAGCTGCGCGGCGCCTACGTGCGGATCGCCGGGCTGCTCCCGGAGGAGCGGGCGGCGGGGGTCGTCGCCGCGAGCGCCGGCAACCACGCGCAGGGCGTCGCCCTGGCATCGTCGCTGCTCGGCGTGCACGCCACGGTGTTCATGCCGAAGGGCGCCCCGCTGCCGAAGATCAGCGCAACTAAGGACTACGGCGCCGATGTGCGCCTGCACGGCCAGGTGGTCGACGAGACGCTGGCCGCCGCGCAGGAGTACGCGGCCGAGACGGGTGCGGTGTTCATCCACCCCTTCGACCACCCCGACGTCATCGCCGGTCAGGGCACGGTCGGCCTGGAGATCCTCGAACAGTGCCCGGAGGTGCGGACGATCGTCGTCGGCATCGGCGGGGGAGGGCTCGCGGCGGGGATCGCGACGGCGGTGAAGGTGCTGCGGCCGGACGTGCGGATCGTGGGCGTGCAGGCGGCGGGCGCGGCGGCGTACCCGCCCTCGCTGGCGGCCGGGCACCCGGTCGCGGTCGACAACCCGGCGACGATGGCCGACGGCATCAGGGTCGGCCGGCCCGGTGACGTGCCGTTCCGCATCGTCGGCGACCTGGTGGACGAGGTCCGCACGGTCACCGAGGACGAACTGGCCACCGCTCTGCTGCTGTGCCTGGAGCGGGCGAAGCTGGTCGTCGAACCGGCCGGGGCGAGCCCCGTCGCGGCGCTGCTGAGCGACCCCGGCGCCTTCGAGGGCCCGGTCGTCGCGGTGCTGTCCGGCGGCAACGTCGACCCGGTGCTGCTCCAGCGCGTCCTGCGGCACGGCATGGCCGCGCAGGGCCGCTACCTGGCCGTACGGCTGCGGCTGACGGACCGGCCGGGCGCGCTCGCCACGCTTTTGGGTGTGTTGTCAGTGGTGGACGCTAACGTCCTCGATGTGAGTCACGTACGGACCGACCCACGGCTCGGACTCACGGAGGCGGAGGTCGAGCTGCACCTGGAGACGAAGGGCCCCGTGCACTGCGTCGAGGTCGGCCAGGCCCTGCGCGAGGCGGGTTACACCGTCATCGACTGAGGCGCGAATCGGCGAAAGCGCAGGTCGGAGACCCTTGGTCACTCGTTCGAGTAAATCGAGCAAATCCCGTTGAGAGACGCGATACATCGCGTTATGGTGTGTCTCGTATCCCCGCCACAGCGCTGAGTCACGGCGCAGACGAAAAGTGCAAACCTAGGCTTTCCGAACGCTTCCCGACGACGTGGAGATTCATATGCCAGGCGCCATCTATGCCGAAGGCCTGGTGAAGACCTTCGGCGACGTAAGGGCTCTGGACGGCGTCGACCTCGACGTCCCCGAGGGCACGGTCCTCGGACTGCTCGGGCCGAACGGCGCGGGCAAGACGACGACCGTCCGCTGTCTGACGACGCTGCTGCGCCCCGACAGCGGCTCGGCGGTCGTCGCGGGCATCGACGTCCTCAAGCATCCCGACGCCGTGCGCCGCTCCATCGGCCTGTCCGGCCAGTTCGCGGCGGTCGACGAGTACCTCACCGGCCGAGAGAACCTGCAGATGGTCGGCCAGCTCTACCAGATGAAGGCCAAGGCGGCGAAGGCCCGCGCGGTCGAACTGCTGGAACAGTTCGGCCTCGCCGACGCCGCCGACCGCCCCACCAAGACCTACTCCGGCGGCATGCGCCGCCGCCTCGACCTGGCGGCCGCCCTGGTCGTCTCGCCGCCCGTGATGTTCATGGACGAGCCGACGACCGGCCTCGACCCACGCAACCGCCAGATGCTGTGGGAGGTCATCAAGCGGCTGGTCTCGGGTGGTACGACCCTGCTGCTGACCACCCAGTACCTCGAAGAGGCCGACCACCTGGCCCACGACATAGCGGTGGTCGACCAGGGCCGCGTCATCGCCAAGGGCACCTCCGACCAGCTCAAGGCCCGCACCGGCGGTGAGCGCGTCGAGCTCGTGGTGCACGAGCGCGAGGACATCCAGCCCGCGTCCGAGGTGCTGCGCGGCTTCGGCAAGGGTGAGACGACGGTCGAGGAGCACATGCGCAAGCTCACCGTGCCCGTGACAGGCGGCGCCAAGCTCCTCGCCGAGGTCATCCGCGAGCTCGACACCCGCGGTATCGAGATCGACGACATCGGTCTGCGCCGCCCGACCCTCGACGACGTGTTCCTGTCCCTGACGGGACACGTGGCCGAGGCGAAGTCCGAGGAGAACGGCAAGGAGGCCGTCAAGTGAGTGCTCTCGACGCCGTACGCGTCGCTCCGTCGACGAACCCGGTCAGCCAGTCCGTCCGGGACTCCGTGGTCGTCGCGAAACGGAACCTGATCCGGATGTCCCGGATCCCCGAGATGATCATCTATGGGCTGATCCAGCCCATCATGTTCGTGGTGCTGTTCACGTACGTCTTCGGCGGATCGATGCAGATCGGCGCCAGCACCAGCGCCGAGGACTACAAGAACTTCCTGATGGCCGGCATCTTCGCGCAGACCGTCACGTTCGCCACCGCCAGCTCCGGCGCGGGCATCGCCGACGACATGCACAAGGGCCTTATCGACCGCTTCCGCTCCCTGCCCATGGCCAGGGGCGCGGTGCTCACCGGGCGCACCTTCGCCGACCTCGTCCAGACCGCCCTGACGCTGGTCGTCCTGGCGGTGGTGGCCCTGCTGGTCGGCTGGCGCGTCGGATCGGACGGGGACACCAACGCCGCTCGGGTGCTGGGAGCCTTCGGGCTGCTGCTCCTGCTGGGGTACGCGTTCACCTGGATCGGCGCCCTGATCGGCATGTCCGTGCGGACGCCCGAGGCGGCCACGTCCAGCGGACTGATCTGGCTCTTCCCGGTCACCTTCATCTCGAACGCGTTCGTGGACACCAGCCACATGACCCCGTGGCTGCGTCACGTCGCCGACTGGAACCCGTTCAGCGCCACGGTCCAGGCCTGCCGCGAGCTCTTCGGCAACCCGGGGGTCTCACCCTCGGACGCCTGGCCCATGCAGCATCCGGTCTGGGCCTCGCTGATCTACTCGCTCCTGATCATCGTCATATTCCGCACCCTGGCGGTACGGAAGTACCGCTCGGCGACGGCATGACGAAAGCCCCCGGCGCCGCGTGGGCGCCGGGGGCCGGTCAAGGACATGTCGGTCGGGGTCAGCCGCCGCTACGCTCCGGGTCAGCCGCTGTAGGGCTCGGCCTTCAGGATCTTCACCGAGGCCTTCTTGCCGTTCGGCAGTTCGTACTCGGCGTCCTCGCCGACCTTGTGGCCGATGACGCCGGAGCCCAGCGGTGACTGCGGCGAGTAGGTCTCGACGTCGGCGCTCGCGTACTCGCGCGAGGCGAGCAGGAAGGTCATGGTGTCGTCCTCGTCGCCGTCGAAGGCGATCGTCACGACCATGCCGGGCGCCACCGCACCGTCGGCCGAGGCCGGCGCCTCGCCGACCTGGGCGTTCTCCAGGAGTTGGGTCAGCTGGCGCACACGGAGCTCCTGCTTGCCCTGTTCCTCCTTGGCCGCGTGGTACCCGCCGTTCTCGCGCAGGTCGCCCTCCTCGCGCGCGGCCGCGATCTTGGCGGCGATCTCCGTGCGCGCAGGACCAGACAGGTACTCCAGCTCGGCCTTGAGCTGGTTGTACGCCTCCTGGGTCAGCCAGGTGACGTTCTCGCTGGTCTGGGTCACAGGTGCTCCTCGTAGGTACTGGGAATACAAAGCATCGCCCTACCCAGAAGGATGTTCCTTCACGGATGGGCGAAACCACGAGCCTAACAATTCAATGGCCGAAGGGGGAGGACATAAGCCATCAGAATCACGTCAACGCAGGTCAGCGCCTACGTAATCCGGACAGGGGCGGTCGGTGTCGACCAGCCTCGGTCGGCTTCGATCAGCGGGGTCAGTCCGCGTGGCAGCCGAGCAGTTCGGCCGTCGTCCCCTGGGACGTCGTACGGAGCGTGACGACCTTGTCGATGCGTGAGGCGTCGCCGTCGAAGCGGAAGTCGGCCCGGCCCACCTCGGCGCCGTTCTCCGCCTGGGAGCGCAGCGTGCAGTAGCCGGAGGCGTCGGAGTCCTTGCGGACCTCCAGATGGACCTTCACCGCGTCCTTCGTCGCGTCGAACTCGATCACCTCGGCGCTGATCTTGTTCTGGCCGACGTAGTGGTAGCCGAAGTAGCCGACCAGCGCCAGCAGTGCCACGCCGAGGACGGCGCCGACGACCTTGAGCGTGCGGTCGGAGCGCGCGTCCGAGGAGCGGCCGTAGCGGCCCTCGGGCAGCCGCGTGCTCGCCGTACTCATGATCGTCCTCCCGGGCGGGGCGGGACGGATGTCCCGAAACGAGGCCTCCGGGCCGTACCCCGGAATTATCCGCCCCCCGATTCGGTCACTATAGAAGCCGCCGAACGCACCGGTTCACACCGGGCGCCGACTTACGAGGATTGAGTCTTGACTGACCAGTTGCGACTGATGGCCGTCCACGCCCACCCCGACGACGAGTCGAGCAAGGGCGCGGCCACCATGGCGAAGTACGTGTCCGAGGGGGTGGACGTGCTGGTCGTGACCTGCACGGGCGGGGAGCGCGGCTCCATCCTCAATCCGAAGCTCCAGGGCGACAAGTACATCGAGGAGCACATCCACGAGGTACGCAAGAAGGAGATGGACGAGGCGCGCGAGATCCTCGGCGTGCAGCAGGAGTGGCTCGGCTTCGTCGACTCCGGTCTGCCCGAGGGTGACCCGCTGCCGCCGTTGCCGGAGGGCTGCTTCGCTCTGGAGGACGTCGACAAGGCGGCCGGAGAGCTGGTGAAGCAGATCCGCTCGTTCCGCCCCCAGGTGATCACCACCTACGACGAGAACGGCGGTTACCCGCACCCCGACCACATCATGACCCACAAGATCTCGATGGTGGCCTTCGAGGGCGCGGCGGACACCGAGAAGTACCCGGAGTCGGAGTTCGGCCCCGCGTACCAGCCGCTGAAGCTCTACTACAACCAGGGCTTCAACCGCCCCCGCACCGAGGCCCTGCACAACGCGCTCCTGGAGCGCGGCATGGAGTCGCCGTACGGGGACTGGCTCAAGCGCTGGGACGAGTTCGAGCGCGTCGAGCGTACGATCACCACCCATGTCCCGTGCGCCGACTTCTATGAGATTCGCGACAAGGCACTGATCGCGCACGCCACCCAGATCGACCCCGACGGCGGCTGGTTCCGTGTCCCGCTGGAGCTCCAGAAGGAGGTCTGGCCCACGGAGGAGTACGAGCTGGCGAAGTCCCTCGTCGATACGTCCCTCCCCGAGGACGACCTCTTCGCGGGCGTCCGCGACAATGCCTGACATGAGCGCAAGCGCAAGCCTGGCAATGACACAGCTCGTCACCCTCGCCAAGGAGGTGGACGAGGACAAGGTCACCCCTGGCGTCCTCGGCTTCATCGTCTTCGCGGTGATGGCCCTGGCGGTGTGGGGCCTGATGAGGTCCATGAACCGCCATATGAACAGGGTCGACTTCAAGGAGGCCCCGGACCCCAAGGCACCGGTCTCCGGCGAGAGCGCGGAGGCGACCGGCCAGGCCAAGCCGCAGCAGGGCTGAGCACGACCGAGCGTCCGGCCGGTTCGGCACCGGTCGGACGCGGGACGTCCGGCCGGTGGGCGGCTGGGCGCCCGGCTCACTGCCGGGCCGTCACCGCCACCCCCATGACCTCCCGCGCATGCCGGTTCGGCACCATCCCCAAGCGCCAGGCCTGCCACCCGGCCTCCAGGTTCACGCCCCGTTCCAGCAACAGCAGATACGCCTCGACGTAGTCGCTGAGCTTGCCGTCCCGCAGCGTATGCCCGTCGCGTCCCAGCTGTGCCAGCTCCTCCTGCGCCACGGCGGTACCGATCTCGACACCGCCAGGCGCCGCGTACGGCAGCAGCGTGCAGCGCAGGAAGCGGGCCCAGTCCTCGCCCCTGCGGTCGCCGTACGACGCGAACAGGCCCACCGCGTCGTCGCACAGCGTCAGCGCCTGCTGGGTCCGGGTGTTCCCCGCGTCCACCACCGCCAGTTCCAGGCACGTCCACGCCTCGCCGTGGGCGACGCCGATGCGCTGGAAGTCGGCGCGGGCGTCCATCAGCAGCTGGCGGGCGAACCCGGAGTTCTTCAACGAGCCCGTCTGCGCCGCCCGTTGGTCGCGGGTGACCCGGGCCGAGTGGTGCCGGGCGCAGGCGAGGCCGTACACGTCGCGCATACGGGAGAACATCGTGCGGGAACGTTCCAGCTCGCGGACCGCCAGGTCCAGGTTGCCCGTCTCCTCCAGGGCCTGGCCCAGGTAGTAGACGGACCAGGCCTCGCCGCGCGCGTCCTCGTTGTCGCGGTGGCGGGAGGCCGCCTGGCGCAGTCCGTCCACCGCCGCGGACGGGTCGCCGGCGACCAGGCGGGCGCGGGCGAGCTGGGTCATCGCCCAGGCCTCGCCCCGGGCGTCGCGGGTACGGCCGTACAGGTCCAAGGCGGTGCGCAGATCCGCTTCCGCGCGCGGTACGTCGCCCCTGCGCAGGCTCAGTTGCCCCAGCTGGAAGTGGGCCCACGCCTCGCCGTGGAGGGACTCGCCGGCGCGGTGCAGGGCCAGGGAGTCGGCCAGCAGGGTGAGCGACTCGGAGATCCGGCCGCGGTCCCGCTCCACCGCCGCCAGCGCGTGCATCGTCCAGGCGCGGTCCGTCGCCAGTGCGGGGGCCGACTGCAGGTCCAGGGCCTCGCGGAGTTTCGCCGCCGCCTCGGTGAGGTTGCCCTGGTGGTGCAGCGTGATGCCGAGGGAGCACAGGGCGCGGGCCGCGCCCGCGTCGTGGTGGGCCTCCATGTAGAGGTCGACCACGGACGACAGGGTCGTGCGGGCCTTGTCCAGCTCGCCGAGGTGACGGGCTGCGATGCCGGTGCGCCACTGCACCGAGCGGATCAGCAGGCCCTGGTCCACCGCCTGCGCCAGCTCGTTGATCTCGCCGAGGCGGTAGAGGTCGCCCCGCAGGAGGCAGTAGTCGCACAGGGCGCCCAGCAGGTTCAGGACCGCCGCCTGGTTCACGTCCTCCGCGTGCCGAAGGGCCGCAGTGATGAAGCTCGACTCGTCGTCCAGCCAGCGCAGCGCGTCGTCCAGCGAGGTGAAGCCGTGCGGGCTGAAGCGGTCCGAGCGGGTCGACATGTTGCCGTCGACCAGGCGAAGGACCGAGTCCGCCAGCTCCGCGTAGTTCACCACCAGCCGCTCCTGCGCCGCCGTACGCTCCGCCGGCTCCTCCTCGTCGAGGAGGCGGGCGTGGGCGAAGGCGCGGACCAGGTCGTGCAGGCGGTAGCGGCTGCCGCGGACGTGGTCGATCAGGCCCGACCGGGACAGGGCCACCAGATGGCGGGTCGCCTCGGCCTCGTCCGTGGCCAGGAGCGATGCCGCCGCAGCGGCGCCCAGTGAGGCCCGGCCCGCCAGAGCCAGCCTGCGCAGCAGCCGCCGCGCCGCCTCCGACTGGTCGGTGTAGCGCAGCCACAGCACCCGCTCGATCGGCTCCACGGGGCCGTACGCACCCAGGTCCGTCGCCAGTGTGCGCGGCGAGCGCGGCCCCAGCGCCGAGCCCGCGATGCGCAGCGCCAGCGGCAGCCCACCGCACAACTGCCGGATGCTGTCGGCGGATTCGGCGTCGTAGGGGCCCGAGGAGTCCTGCGCCGCCGCCGTCAGCAGCTCCTCGGCGCCCGCCGCGTCCAGCGACTGCACCGGCAGCTCGTGCACCCAGGCGGCGAGGTCCGCGGGCAGGTCGAGGGGCTCGCGGGCGGTGACCAGGACCAGGCTGTCGGAGCGCTCGGGGACGAGGGTGCGGACCTGCTCCGGGTCCGAGGCGTCGTCCAGTACGACCGTGACCGGCAGGCCGGTGAGGTGCTGGTGGTAGAGCTCGCTCAGCCGCTTGACCTGCTGGTCGGCCGAGGAGCGCTCC
This sequence comes from Streptomyces sp. NPDC051738, assembly GCF_044453205.1. Lineage (NCBI taxonomy): Bacteria > Bacillati > Actinomycetota > Actinomycetes > Kitasatosporales > Streptomycetaceae > Streptomyces > Streptomyces sp. NPDC051738. The sequence goes on from NZ_JBITCM010000004.1 coordinate 433,676, forward strand.
CGGAACAGGAGCTGCTCGCGCGGCGCGCCCAAACGGTTCAGCAGATGCAGCAGCGCGTCTCTCGTCGACAGCGGCGGCTCCTCGGCGGTGTCGCCGCGCAGGTCCACCACGCACGCGCCGCGGAACTGGTCCTTCAGATCGTGGGCCGCGCGGACCGCCAGGGTCGTACGACCGCTCCCGGGCTTCCCGTGCAGCACGACGACCGTCGGCTTCGTCTCCGTACTCGCGCGTGCCGCCTGCACCCACTGCCGGATCCGGGCCATCTCCTGCCTGCGGCCCGCGAACGGACCCACCGGTTCCGGGAGTTGCCCGAACGACTGCTCCAGCACACTGCGCCCACGGGCCGCCGCGCTCTTGTCCGCGCCCTTCAGCCGCGGCCCCGTCTTCTTCGGGCCGGTGGACGCGCTCAGCACCCGCTGCTGGTCGAGGAACGGGCGGATGCCCCGTACCTCCAGTGCCGTCAGCCACTGCAGCCGCAGCTGTTCCGGGCCGCCGGGCTGGCTGGCGGCGCCCGCGCGGTGGTGCGCGGCGGGCAGATGGGCGCCGGCCACCTTCACGACCGTGGCCGCCGCGCCGACGACGCCGACGGTGACGCCCGCGCCGACGGCGGTGGTCGGGCCGGTGCCGAGGGCCAGGTCGGAGACGACGGCCGCGACCGCGGCGACGCCCGCCACCATCAGCGGCGTCGCACCGCCCTCCCGCGCGAACCGCTGACCGAACGTCAGCCGGTCGGCCTCCGCCTCGTCGAGGGCCCGGGTGTACGCCTCGTACTCCTCGGCCGCCGTCTGCGCCATGGAGTCCAGCGCCCCGCGCGCCCGCGACAGCAGCACCTGCCCGTCGACTCGCCCGCCCGAGCGCCGTACCTCCTCCTCCACGGCCCGAGTCAACAGCCGCTCGGCATCGGTCCGATGGCTGTCTCGCATGTGACGTCCCCCTCCGGCGGCAACGGCGTTCTTGGTCAAGTGTGCGGCGGACGGGGCGTTGTGGGGAGAGGGCCGGGTGATCGCGAGGGCCGGGTGGGGGTGTGATGGGTGGCGGTGGGGCGCTGGGGCGGGGGTCGGCGACGGCGTTCCCGGGCGAGCGCGCCGCTGGTCGGACACCCGGGCAGGGGCTGTCATCGGCCGGAGCGGCCGTGCCGGCGGCGGAGGCGTCCGAGTATGCGTCTCGCGGCACATTCATGCACCTGCACGGAACGTCAGCGCACCGGCCCATGTGCTGTCCGGCGCATCCCGGGTACTGCGGCAGGATGGACCCTATGCCGAACCGACTGGCGCACGAGACGTCCCCGTACCTCCTTCAGCACGCCGACAACCCCGTCGACTGGTGGCCCTGGTCCGGCGAGGCCTTCGAGGAGGCGCGGAAACGGAACGTGCCCGTGCTGCTCAGCGTCGGCTATTCAAGCTGCCACTGGTGTCACGTCATGGCCCACGAGTCCTTCGAGGACCAGGAAACCGCCGACTACCTCAACGCCCACTTCGTCAGCGTCAAGGTCGACCGCGAGGAACGCCCCGACGTGGACGCCGTCTACATGGAGGCCGTCCAGGCGGCCACCGGCCAGGGCGGCTGGCCCATGACCGTCTTCCTCACCCCGGACGCCGAGCCCTTCTACTTCGGCACCTACTTCCCGCCCGCCCCCCGCTCCGGCATGCCGTCCTTCCGGCAGGTGCTGGAGGGTGTGCGCAGCGCGTGGGCCGACCGGCGGGACGAGGTCGCCGAGGTCGCGGGGAAGATCGTGCGGGACCTCGCCGGGCGGGAGATCTCCTACGGCGGCCCCGAGGCACCCGGCGAGCCGGAGCTGGCCCAGGCGCTGCTCGGGCTCACCCGGGAGTACGACCCGCAGCGCGGCGGGTTCGGAGGGGCGCCCAAGTTCCCGCCGTCCATGGTGATCGAGTTCCTGCTGCGCCACCATGCGCGGACCGGCGCCGAGGGCGCCCTTGAGATGGCGCAGGACACCTGCGAGCGGATGGCCCGCGGCGGCATCTACGACCAGCTGGGCGGCGGCTTCGCGCGCTACTCCGTCGACCGCGACTGGATCGTGCCGCACTTCGAGAAGATGCTGTACGACAACGCCCTGCTGTGTCGCGCCTACGCCCACCTCTGGCGCGCCACCGGCTCCGAGCTCGCCCGCCGGGTCGCGCTGGAGACCGCCGACTTCATGGTGCGCGAACTGCGCACCAACGAGGGCGGGTTCGCCTCCGCGCTCGACGCCGACAGCGACGACGGGACCGGCAAGCACGTCGAGGGCGCGTACTACGCCTGGACCCCGCAGCAGCTGCGCGAGGTGCTCGGTGACGACGACGCCGAGGTCGCCGCCCGCTACTTCGGCGTGACGGAAGAGGGCACCTTCGAGCACGGCTCCTCCGTCCTGCAACTTCCGCAGCAGGACGGGCTGTTCGACGCCGAGAAGGTCACGTCGATCCGCGAACGGCTCCTCCGGCAGCGTGACACGCGGCCCGCCCCCGGGCGCGACGACAAGATCGTCGCCGCCTGGAACGGCCTCGCCATCGCCGCCCTCGGCGAGACCGGCGCCTACTTCGACCGCCCCGACCTCGTGGACGCCGCCCTCGGCGCCGCCGACCTCCTCGTGCGACTGCACCTCGACGACCACGCCCGCCTCTCCCGCACCAGCAAGGACGGCCAGGTCGGCGCCAACGCGGGTGTGCTGGAGGACTACGCCGATGTCGCCGAGGGCTTCCTCGCGCTGGCCTCCGTCACCGGCGAGGGCGTCTGGCTGGACTTCGCCGGGTTCCTGCTCGACCACGTCCTCGCTCGCTTCACGGACGAGGAGTCCGGCGCCCTCTACGACACCGCGGCCGACGCCGAGCAGCTGATCCGCCGCCCGCAGGACCCCACCGACAACGCCGCCCCCTCCGGCTGGACCGCGGCGGCCGGCGCCCTGCTGAGCTACGCCGCGCAGACCGGTGCCGAGCCCCACCGCACCGCCGCCGAGCGGGCGTTGGGCGTCGTCAAGGCCCTCGGCCCGCGCGTCCCCCGCTTCATCGGCTGGGGTCTGGCCGTCGCCGAGGCCAACCTCGACGGGCCGCGCGAGGTCGCGGTGGTCGGCACGTCCCTGGCCGACGAGGACACCAAGGCGCTGCACCGTACGGCACTCCTGGGCACCGCCCCGGGTGCGGTCGTGGCCGTGGGCACTCCGGACAGTGACGAGTTTCCGCTCCTCGCCGACCGGCCGCTGCAGCAGGGTGAACCCGCCGCGTACGTCTGCCGCAACTTCACGTGCGACGCCCCGACCACGGATCCGGACCGCTTGCGCACCACTCTGAGCAGCTGATGAGCAGTCGATGAGCAGCTGAAACGGCAGTCATAACGGGACACTTACGCAACCTGTGTTCGAATTGTTCATTCTCGGGTCCCGTTGTGATGAAACGCGCTCTTCATCGAAACAGCCTGCGGACTTCACAGATCCCCCCTAATGTCTCCACAGTGACGCGACGGTTGTAACTCACCGTTGCGACAGGGGGCATTGGGGATCTGGGGGGATCTGTTGCTGACGTCTGTCTTCATAGCCGTCGTCTCGCTGGCCTTGTTCTGGATGGCGGCTTTCACCTTGTGGTGGCAGATGCACGCGTGGCGTACGCCCGAAGTGCTCGCCTCCACCCGGTTCAGCAGACCGGACGGCGGCGAGCACGTGTCGTTCTCGCTGCTGTTGCCGGCCCGGCACGAACAAGCCGTGCTGGACCACACCATCCAGCGACTGCTGGAGTCCACACACACCGACTTCGAGATCATCGTCATCGTCGGGCACGACGACCCGGAGACCACGGAGGTGGCCGAGAAGGCCGCGGCACGCGACCCGCGCGTCCGCGTCGTCGTCGACACCCACGACAAGAAGAACAAGCCGAAGGCCATGAACACGGCGCTGCCGCACTGCCGCGGCGATGTCGTCGGGGTCTTCGACGCCGAGGACCAGGTCCATCCGGAGCTGCTTGCCCATGTCGACCACGCGTTCCGCACGACGGGCGCGGACGTGGTCCAGGGCGGGGTCCAGCTCATCAACTTCCACTCCAGCTGGTACAGCCTGCGCAACTGCCTGGAGTACTTCTTCTGGTTCCGGTCGCGACTCCATCTGCACGCGCAGAAGGGGTTCATCCCGCTCGGCGGGAACACCGTCTTCGTCCGCACGGACGTGCTCAGGGAGGCCGACGGCTGGGATCCCAACTGCCTCGCCGAGGACTGCGACCTGGGTGTCCGCCTCTCCAGCGTCGGCAAGAAGGTCGTCGTCGCCTACGACTCCGACATGGTGACCAAGGAGGAGACACCCGGCAGCCTGATGTCGCTGCTCAAGCAGCGCACCCGCTGGAACCAGGGCTTCCTTCAGGTCTACCGGAAGAAGGACTGGAAGCAACTGCCCACCTTCGGGCAGCGGTTGCTCGCCCGGTACACGCTCATGACGCCGTTCATGCAGGCCTTCACCGGGCTCATCATCCCGCTCAACATCGCCATCGCGGTGTTCCTCGACGTGTCCGTGACCGTCGCCTTCATCACCTTCCTGCCGGCCGTCACCGCGCTCGTCACCTTCGTCTTCGAGGTCGTCGGACTGCACGACTTCGGCAAGCAGTACGGGCTTCGGGTGCGCTTCGTGCACTACGTGAAGCTCGTCGTGGGCGGCCCCTTCTACCAGGTGCTCCTCGCCGGGGCCGCCGTCCGCGCCGTATGGCGTGAGCAGCGCGGCCAGAACGACTGGGAGTTGACCAGCCACGTCGGCGCGCATCTCACCGCCACCGACGTGACCCGCGACCTCCGAGAGGACGTCCCTGCGTGACCTCCACCCTTCCCGTGGTGACCCCTCCGAAGGTCCCCGCGCAGAGACAGCCTGTCCCTGAAACGCGTTCGACCGGCCGAACGGACCCGCCGAGCCGTCTCCGCTCCTCCCGCCCCGACCTGCTCCTGTGCGGTGCGCTCCTGGTCGCGATCCTCGTCGTACAGGGCTGGAACATCGCCGACTACCCGACCCTCAGCGACGACGAGGGCACCTACCTCGCCCAGGCCTGGGCCGTCCAGGAGGGTCGGGGCCTCGCCCACTACACCTACTGGTACGACCACCCGCCGCTCGGCTGGATCCAGATAGCCCTGCTGACCTGGATACCGGCCGCGCTCAGCCCCGAGTCGATGACCGTCGGCTCCATGCGCGCCGCGATGCTCGTCATCAGCGCGGTCAGCGCGGTCCTGGTCTACGTCCTCGGCCGGCGGCTGTCCCTGCCGCGCTGGGCGGCCGGGCTCGGCATGGCCCTGTTCGGGCTGTCCCCGCTGTCGGTCGTCCTCCAGCGGGAGATCTTCCTCGACAACCTCGCGGTGATGTGGACGCTGCTCGCCTTCGCCCTCGCCGCCTCGCCGAGCCGTCACCTCTGGCACCACTTCGGCGCCGGGATGGCGGCCGCCACGGCCGTGCTGACCAAGGAGACGATGCTCTTCGTCCTCCCCGCGGTCCTCGTCACCATGTGGCGGCACGGCCACCGCGACACCCGCAAGTTCGCCCTGACCGGCGCCATCACGGCGTGCGCGCTGATCGGCCTGTCGTACCCCCTGTTCGCCCTGCTGAAGGGCGAGTTGCTGCCGGGCGGCGGGCACGTCTCGCTGTGGGACGGCATCAAGTACCAGATGACCAGGCCCGGTTCGGGCTTCATCCTCGACCAGGGCTCCGGCTCGCACGGCGTGCTCCAGTCGTGGCTCTACTACGACCGCGTCCTCATCGTCGGCGGCCTCGCGGGCGCCCTGCTGCTCCTGGTCACCTGGCGCTGGTCGGTCACCGCCCGCGCCTTCGCCGGACCCTCGGTCGCGGTGGCGATCCTCGCCCTGGTGGCCATGCGCCCCAGCGGCTACCTGCCCGCCATGTACGTCATCCAGGCCCTGCCGTTCCTCGCCCTGGTCCTCGCCGGCGGAACGGCCTCCGTCGCCCACGCCGTGCTGCGGCGGTGGCGGTCCGACGCCGAGCACCGCTACGCCACCGGCGGACGGTACGCCCTCGCGGCCGTCCTCGCGATCTCCGCCGGCGCCTATGTCGTACCCCGCTGGTACGACGGCGACCGCACCGCCGTCACCGCCGACGCCAACGCGCCCTACCAGGCCGCCTCGAAGTGGCTGTCCACCGAGGTGGAGGACCCGAAGGACACCCGCGTCCTCGTCGACGACGCGCTGTGGCTGGACCTGGTGCACGCCGGGTACAAGCCGGGGCTCGGCGTCATCTGGTTCTACAAGGCCGACCTCGACCCGGCCGTGACGAAGACGATGCCGCGCGGCTGGAAGGACCTCGACTACGTCGTCGCCTCCCCGACGGTGCGGCGCGACGCGGTCGACCTGCCCAACGTCAAGGCGGCCATCGAGCACTCCACGCCCGTCGCGGTCTTCGGCAGCGGCGAGGACCGCGTCGAGATCCGCCAGATCCAGACAGCCTCCGGAGGGGTTCGATGAGCCAGGAGTACACCGCCCCCGAAGAGCTGGGCGATCCGTCGACGCAGGCCGTGGAGGTGCCCGAGCCGGGCGCCGTCACCATCGTCGTACCGACCTTCAACGAGTCGGCGAACGTACGGCAGTTGCTGCACATGATCACCGAGTCGGTGCCGGCCCGGCTGCCCTGCGAGGTCGTCTTCGTGGACGACTCCACCGACGACACCCCGCAGGTCATCAAGGAGGCCGCGCAGGACTGCCCGTTCCCCGTCACCGTCATCCACCGCGACGATCCCGTCGGCGGGCTCGGCGGCGCGGTCGTCGAGGGGATGAAGGCGGCCGGCTCGGACTGGATCGTCGTCATGGACGGCGACTGCCAGCATCCGCCGTCCCTGGTGCCGGACCTGGTCGCCACCGGCGAGCGGGCGAACGCCGGGCTCGTCGTCGCCTCCCGGTACGTCAAGGGCGGCAGCCGGGCCGGGCTCGCGGGCAGCTACCGGGTGGCCGTGTCGCGGGCCGCGACCTGGCTGACCAAGTCCCTCTTCCCGCGCCGGCTGCACGGCATCAGCGACCCGATGAGCGGCTTCTTCGCCATCCGCCGCAGCGACATCGCGGCCGAGGCGCTCAAGCCGCTCGGCTACAAGATCCTGCTGGAGCTGGCCGTACGGAGCCGTCCGCGCACGGTCACCGAGGTGCCGTTCGTGTTCCAGGAGCGGTTCGCGGGGGAGTCCAAGTCGACGGCGGCGGAGGGGCGCCGCTTCCTGCGGCACCTCGCCGGGCTGCGTACGGCGGACCCGCTGGCCCGCATGGTGGTGTTCGGGCTGATCGGGCTGACGGGCTTCGTGCCGAATCTGGCCGCGCTGTGGGCGCTGACGCAGGCGGGGCTGCACTACCTCCCGGCGGAGATAGTCGCCAACCAGTTCGGCGTGGCCTGGAACTTCCTGCTCATCGAGAAGCTGCTGTTCCGCGACCGGCGGCAGCACCGCCACTGGGCCGACCGCACCGTACGGTTCGCGCTGCTCGCCAACGCCGACCTGGTGCTGCGCATCCCGCTGATCGCGCTGCTCGTCGGGCAGTTCGGGCTGGCCGTGCTGCCCGCAACCGCACTGGCCCTGGTCGTCACCTTCGTCCTGCGCTTCGTCGGTACCGAAGCGCTGGTCTATCTGCCGCGCCGGGACCGGAAGGGCCGGAAGGAAGCCGGGCGCGGGAGCCGCACCGCAAGGAGTACTGCATGAGACCCAGCCGCTTGCGTTCCGGACGGAGAACGGCCCTGTTGGCCGTCATCGGCCTCACCGGAGGCCTTCTCCTCACCTCGCCCCAGTCCGCCTCCGCCGCCAACCTCATCAAGAACCCCGGCTTCGAGACCGCCGGCACCGACGACATGCCCTACTGCTGGAAGAAGTCCGGCTGGGGCGACAACGACTTCACCTTCGAGACGGTGGCCGACGCCCACAGCGGCTCCAAGGCGATGAAGGTGTCGCTGACCCGCCGCGTCGACGGCGACCGCAAGGCGCTGATCACCGAGTCCGCCGACTGCGCGCCCGTCGTCACGCCGGGCAAGCAGTACGACCTGGGGCTCTGGTACAAGTCGACCACCCCCGACACCTCGGTCACCCTCTTCCGGCACGACCCCACGGCGGGCTGGCAGTACTGGACCGACCTCAAGACGCTGGAGATGGCGGGCAGTTGGACCGAGGCCACGGTCCGCACCCCCGAGGTGCCCGCCGGTACGGACCGGATCGCCTGGGGCGTCTCCGTCTACGGCACCGGCTCCGTCACCACCGACGACTACACGATGGACCAGGTCGCCGACCCGGTCCCGGACCCGGTGTGCACGGGGACGGCCGAGGAGTGCGCGAACGGCCGCTGGGACGTCCTGCCGACCAAGAACCCCGTGCGCTCCATGCACTCCGTCGTCCTCCACAACGGCAAGGTGCTGCTGATCGCGGGCTCCGGCAACGACCCGGAGAAGTTCGCGGCGGGCACGTTCACCAGCGCGGTCTACGACCCGCAGAACGGCACGTACAAGCAGATCCCGACGCCCAAGGACATGTTCTGCTCGGGCCACGTCCAGCTCGACGACGGCCGGGTGCTCGTGATGAGCGGCAACAAGGGCTATCCGTCGGCCGACGGCACCATCGGCTACCAGGGCTACAAGGACTCGTACATCTTCGACCCGGTCACCGAGACCTACAGCAAGACGAACGACATGAACGACGGCCACTGGTACCCGTCGGCCACGATCCTCGGCAACGGTGACGTGATCTCCTTCGGCGGGCTGAAGGAGGACTCCACCGGCTCGGTCGCCGCCGAGCTGTGGTCGGACGCCGAGCAGAAGTGGCTCGAACTCTGGAAGGTCAACCAGACCTGGTCCTACTGGGGCCTGTATCCGTCGATGATCCTCATGCAGGACGGCCGCCTCTTCTACTCCGGCAGCCATGTCTTCGGCAACAACATCCCGGGCACCGGATCGGCGATCTACGACTACGACGCCAACACGATCACCCAGGTCCCGGGCCTGCAGAACAAGGACGAGCGCGACCAGTCCGCGAGCGTGCTGCTGCCCCCGGCCCAGGACCAGAAGGTCCTCACCATCGGCGGCGGCAACATCGACTCCAACCCGGACGCGAACCGCCTCACCGACGTCATCGACCTCAAGCAGCCCAACCCGTCCTACGTCGCCGGGCCCCCGATCCCGCAGGGCCAGGTCGACCTCGGCGCCGGCAAGGTCCCGCAGACCGGCGGCCAGGGCAAGATGTACCCCTCCGTCGTGCTGCTGCCCGACGGCAAGGTCCTGGAGACGGGCGGCGCACTGCACAACCGGGCCAACCCGGTGTACGAGACGTCGCTGTACGACCCGGCGACCAACACCTTCGACCCGGTGGCACCGGACCAGGAGGAGCGCGGCTACCACTCCTCCGCGTTCCTGCTGCCCGACGGCCGTGTGATGACCACCGGCGACAACCCGGGCAACGGCACCTGGAACCACGACGTGTCGGTCTACACCCCGCCCTACCTCCTCAAGGGCGAGCGCCCGACGATCACTTCGCTCATCGACACCGAGTGGACGTACGGCGACACCCAGCGGATCACCGTCGACCGGCCCATCGCCAAGGCCGAGCTGATCCGCCCGGCAGCCGTCACGCACTCCTCGGACCCGAACCAGCGCTTCGTGGATCTGCCGCTGTCGGTGGACGGCAACAACGTCGACCTGAACGTGACGAGCAACCCCAACCTGGCCCCGCCCGGCTGGTACATGCTCTTCGCGGTCGACGCGAACGGCGTCCCGTCGGTCGCCAAGTGGGTGCACCTCCAGGGCCCGCAGGCCCTCGGTGCCACCGACTCCTCGGCCCACGTCCACGACTTCGCCGACAGCCTCAAGGGCAAGGTCACGGGCCCCGGCAAGAAGCGCACCTCGCAGAAGGTCAGCCCGACCGTCTCCGGCTGCGACCGCCACTACGGCTCCGCCAACGTCTGCGTCCCGACCGACTTCCCGCCGACCGTGAAGGCGACGACGAAGTCCCGCTGCGACTGGCTGAAGAAGAACGACTACGGCCGCCTGAAGGTCAACGGCAAGGACGACCCGCTGAGGCTGGACCGGAACAAGGACGGAATCGCCTGCGGGAAGGGTGATGTGAGCAAGCGCTAGTTCTCAGCTCGCGTAGTCCGCGAGGGCGCGCTCCACGATGGCGACCAGCTGCTCGTGGTGCGCGCCCTTCCAGTACGCACGCCCGCACCGGGTGCACTGCGCGAAGACGTCGTACGACCGCCGCGTCCCGCCCTCCAGCTGGTTCGCCACCTCCTCCTTGGTGGCCTCCTTGAGCAGGCCGTTGCAGGCGGTGCAGCGGGTCCAGGGACGCAGTTCGGGGCGGAACCGTTCGAGGATGTCGCGGAGTTGGTCCTCGGGGCGGGTGCTGTAGACGTAGGCGCCGGCCCACAGTTCGCGGCGGCGCAGCAGGCCCCGGTCGCGGCTGAGCATGATCAGTTGCTCGGCGGCCGAGCGGGCGGCGAGCGCCGGGTCGCCGATGTCCGTCGACTCGTACGCGGTGTCCACGCCGAGCAGGCGCATACGGCGGGCGAGGGTGCCGAGGTGGACGTCGAGCAGGAAGCGCAGGGGAGCGCCGGGCACCCGCTGGGGGCGCTCGACGGGCCGTACGGCCACGGACTCGCCCGCCGCCGGGATGTGCGACACCGGCACCGTCCGGCCGCCCACGACCAGGGTGCCGACCTCGGTCAGCGGGACGCCGAGGGACTCGACGACATGGCCGAGGGTCGAGACACCGTCGGCGGCGACCCGGGCGGCACCGTCCTGGCGCCGCCCGTTGGGGAGGAACAGGCGCAGCTCGGGGGCGAACTCGACCTGGATCTCGGGACCGTTCACCCGGCCAGGATGTCACGCCCCCGGGCTCGTGCCTCAGGTGTTTTTCGAGGGGAGGCCGTGCTCGATGACGTCCAGGGCGCGGTCCAGGAGGTCGCCCAGGTCGTCCTCGAAGTCCTTCTCGGCCCAGTACAGGGAGATCTCCGCGAGGCCGCCGATGAGGGACATCGTGAAGACCCGCACCTCGAAGCTGTCCCGTGGCATGTCGGTGCGCTCGGCGATGGCCTCGGCGAGCATCCGGCCGGTGACCGACATGCTCTCCAGCATCCGGGACCGCACCGCGGGGACCTGCACCAACAGATGCGACCGCAGCCGGACGGCCTCGGGATCCTCCTGCGTCGCCGCGACGATGGCCAGCTTCATGACGTACCGCAGGGACTCCATCCACGGCTCGTCCGCCGGCCGCTTGCGCAGCTCGGCCAGCAGGATCGGGTCGTACTCGTCCGTGAGGACGATGTCCTCCTTGGTCGGGAAGTAGCGGAAGACCGTGGACGGCGACACCTCGGCGCGCTCGGCGATCTGCTCGATCGTGGTGGCGTCGTAGCCCTGCTCCTGGATGAGCGCGTACGTCGCGTCGCGGATCGCCGTCCGGGTCTTGATCTTCTTCCGTTCACGAAGCCCCAGCTGGGGACGGTCGGTGAGGGGAGAGCGGCGTGCGGGGGTCATGGGGGTCATTGTCGGGCATCGGCGTGCTCCGCGGCCAAGTCCGGGGTCTCGGGGCTCTTCTCGCGAGGCGTGCCCGGCAGGAACGCGGCCGCCAGCAGTGCGGCGACGAGGGCCGCGACGCCGCACACCAGCAGGACGACGCCCATGCCGTGGACGTAGGCGCTGTTCGCGGAGGCCGCGAGCTCCGCTGCCTTTGCGGGGCCCGCCCGCTCGGCGACGAGGTGCGCCGCGACCACGGACTCCCCGGCGGTGTCGGCGGCCCGCGCGGGCAGCCCGGTGACGTCGAGCCGGTCCCGGAAGGTACTGGAGAGCAGGCTGCCGAGCAGCGCGATGCCGATCGCGCCGCCGACCTGACGCAAGGTCATCAGCAGCCCGGACCCTCCCCCACTGCCTTAAAGGCGTGGGGGGACCCCCATCCGGCGCGGTCGCGGGGCAGGGTGCCCAGGGCGTTGCTCATGGCGGGCATGAGCGAGAAGCCGAAGCCGAGACCGGTGAGGGAGAGCCACAGCGCGGTGAAGCCGTAGCCGGAGTCGACCGCCGCCCATCATCGGCAGCAGCCGGATGCCGGTGCCGAGCGCGTCGTGGCCGAGGACCGCCTGGAGATACGGCGGCAGTACGAACAGCAGGCCGGTCAGGACGAACATCACCAGGGTCGCGGCGATGGTGTTGAAGAGGAAGCCGCGGCGGGCGAGCAGGCTCATGTCGAGCATGGGGCGCTCGACCCGCCGTTCGCGCAGCACCAGCGCGGTGATCAGCAGGACGGAGGCGGCGACCATGGCCAGGACCAGCGCGTTGGCCCAGCCTCGCGTGGGCACCTCGATGATCGCGTAGATCAGCGCGCCGAGGCCGGTCACGGTGAGCGCGGTGGAGAGGGCGTCGACCTTCGGGGAGGCCGGGTCCCGGGTCTCGGGGAGCAGGAAGACGCAGGCGGCGATGCCGATCGCGGCCATCGGGACGTTGACCAGGAAGACCGAGCCCCACCAGTAGTGGTTCAGCAGCCAGCCGCCGATGATCGGGCCGAGCGGCAGCCCGAGCGCTGAGGCGGCGGAGACGATGCCGACGGCCTTGGTGCGCTCGTCGGCGCCGAACAGCGAGGGCAGGACGGCGAGCGCGAGCGGGGTGACCAGGGCCGCTCCCACACCCATAACCGCGCGTGCGGCGATCACCGTGTTCACGTCGCCGGCCAGCGCGCCGACCAGCGACCCGACGAGGAAGATCCCGAGCCCCGTGATCAGCATCCGCCGCCGCCCGAAGCGGTCGCCGAGCAGGCCCGCGGGGAGCATCAGCGCCGCGAAGACGACGACGTACGCGTCGGCCATCCTCCCCCAGTGCTAAACGCCTGGGGGGACCCCCAGCTGCTGGCCGGTGCTTGCGCCCAGGTCGGCGGCCATCGTCGGCAGCGCCACGTTGAGGATCGTCATGTCGAAGCCGAGCGTGAGCATGCTCGCGACCAGGGCGCCCAGCGCCCACCAACGGCGTTCATGTGTAGTGACAGCAACCATGAAATGAGAGTAACTCTCAAAAGAGTGTGGCCGTCAATATTTTTGGGCGCGAAAGAGGGCCACGGCTCGAAAGCCGTGGCCCTTGAGGAACCTGCGTGGTGGGCTACCCGTGCTGGTACGCCACCAGTGAGATCCCCACGTAGTGCGTGATGAACGCCGCCAGCGTGAAGGAGTGGAAGACCTCGTGGAAGCCGAACCAGCGCGGTGACGGGTTCGGGCGCTTGATGCCGTAGATCACGCCGCCGGCGCTGTAGAGGAGACCGCCGACGATCACCAGGACCAGCACCGCGATGCCGCCGGTGCGCATGAAGTCCGGCAGGAAGAAGACGGCCGCCCAGCCCATCGCGATGTAGCAGGGGGTGTAGAGCCAGCGCGGGGCGCCGACCCAGAACACCCGGAAGACGATGCCCGCCGCGGCGGCGCCCCAGATGCCCCAGAGCAGCCACTGACCCTTGGCCTCCGGCAGGAGCAGCATCGTCAGTGGGGTGTACGTGCCCGCGATGATCAGGAAGATGTTGGCGTGATCCAGCCGGCGCAGGAAGCCGTCCATGCGCGGGCTCCAGTTGCCCCGGTGGTACAGCGCGCTCACGCCGAACAGCAGACAGGCCGTGAGGGCGAAGATCCCGCAGGCGAGACGGCCTCGCGGCGAGTCCGCGAGGGCGGTGAGCACCAGGCCGGAGACGAGCGCGGCCGGGAACATGCCCAGATGCAGCCAGCCCCGGAGTCTCGGCTTTATCTCCTCCGAGAGGTGCTGGGCGTGGTGCGCGATCTGGTGCGGCAAGGAGGGCGCGTCGGAACCGCGGCCGGCAGCTCGCGTGTCCCTGGGCGCGTCGGGGACGGGCGCAGTCATGGGGGGCATCGTACCTACGGAACCGTAAGTTACGCGTCAGGGCGGCCAGATGGGCGTCCCTAAGTGGCCATCGTCTCATGGGGTACCCGGGATGGACACACCCGCGGTGAAGCCGTGGTGACGCATCGAAAACATCTGGATGAGTGGCGATGCTCACGCCGCTCACTTGTGACGCCCTCTGGACATATGCGCAGACGCGTCGGATGATCAAATGAGTGCGGTCGGCACCGGATGAGCGCGAAAGATCCGGACGGTAGGTCCAGCGGTAGATCCCTCGCGAAGCATCCGGGTCGCGGCCCCCACGGGGCATACAAGGGCATATTCAGGACAAAACCCCTCACTTAGGAGCAACCGTGGCGCGCGACATCGCGGCTCCCCCCGTCGTCCCCACCCACCACCGGGAACTCGTCTCGTGGGTCAACGAGATCGCCGAACTGACGCAGCCGGACAGCGTGGTCTGGTGTGACGGATCCGAGGCCGAGTACGAGCGCCTGTCCGAGGAGCTCGTCGCGAAGGGCACCTTCAGGAAGCTCGACCCGATCAAGCGCCCCAACTCGTACTACGCCGCCTCCGACCCGACCGACGTCGCCCGCGTCGAGGACCGGACCTTCATCTGCTCCGAGAAGGATGAGGACGCCGGCCCGACGAACCACTGGAAGGACCCCGCCGAGATGCGGGAGATCTTCGCCGGTGAGAAGGGCGTCTTCCGCGGCTCCATGCGCGGCCGCACGATGTACGTCGTCCCGTTCTGCATGGGCCCCCTCGGCTCCGACCTCTCCGCGATCGGCGTCGAGATCACCGACTCCGCCTACGTCGCGGTCTCCATGCGCACCATGACCCGCATGGGGCAGCCCGTCCTCGACGAGCTCGGTGAGGACGGCTTCTTCGTGAAGGCCGTGCACACGCTCGGAGCGCCGCTGGAGGCGGGCGAGCAGGACGTGCCCTGGCCGTGCAACAGCACCAAGTACATCTCCCACTTCCCCGAGTCCCGCGAGATCTGGTCCTACGGCTCCGGCTACGGCGGCAACGCCCTGCTCGGCAAGAAGTGCTACGCCCTGCGCATCGCCTCCGTGATGGCCCGCGACGAGGGCTGGCTGGCCGAGCACATGCTGGTCCTCAAGCTCACCCCGCCGCAGGGCGAGTCCAAGTACGTCGCCGCCGCCTTCCCGAGCGCCTGCGGCAAGACCAACCTCGCCATGCTGGAGCCCACCATCTCCGGCTGGACCGTCGAGACGATCGGCGACGACATCGCCTGGATGCGCTTCGGCGAGGACGGCCGGCTGTACGCCATCAACCCCGAGGCCGGCTTCTTCGGCGTCGCGCCCGGTACCGGTGAGCACACCAACGCCAACGCGATGAAGACGCTGTGGGGCAACTCGGTCTTCACCAACGTCGCCCTCACCGACGACAACGACATCTGGTGGGAGGGCATGACGGAGGAGACCCCGGCCCACCTGACGGACTGGAAGGGCAACGACTGGACGCCGTCCTCCGAGACGCCGGCCGCCCACCCCAACGCCCGCTTCACCGTCCCGGCCTCCCAGTGCCCGATCATCGCGCCCGAGTGGGAGGACCCCAAGGGCGTGCCGATCTCGGCGATCCTCTTCGGTGGCCGCCGCGCCACGGCCGTCCCCCTGGTCACGGAGTCCTTCGACTGGAACCACGGCGTGTTCCTCGGCGCCAACGTGGCCAGCGAGAAGACCGCCGCCGCCGAGGGCAAGGTCGGCGAGCTGCGCCGCGACCCGTTCGCGATGCTGCCGTTCTGCGGCTACAACATGGGTGACTACATGGGCCACTGGGTCGACGTCGCCAAGGGCAAGGACCAGGCGAAGCTCCCGAAGATCTACTACGTCAACTGGTTCCGCAAGAACGACGAGGGCAAGTTCGTCTGGCCCGGCTTCGGCGAGAACAGCCGCGTCCTGAAGTGGATCGTCGAGCGCCTCGACGGCAAGGCCGAGGGCGTCGAGACCCCGATCGGCATCCTGCCGGCCAAGGGTGCCCTGGACACGAACGGTCTCGAACTGGCCGACTCCGACCTCGACTTCCTGCTCACCGTCGACAAGGAGGTCTGGCGCGAGGAGGCCGCGCTCGTTCCCGATCACCTCAATACCTTCGGTGAGCACACGCCGAAGGAGCTGTGGGACGAGTACCGGGCGTTGGTTTCGCGCCTGGGCTGAGGCCCGCCCCCCTATACGCCGCGGCCGGCTCCGATCGTGCCCTGACCAGCAATATCGTCACGGCCGGCCGCGGTGCACCACAGACCGGCGAGGTTCCGTACAACGGCGTGCGGAGCCATGGCCTGTCGTCGCGAGTTTCCGTCCGCCCCGACGGGAGTGTGCGGCGGCAGGCCTTCGCCTGTGCGGAGGCTCGCCGTTGGGGTTGTCGTCGTGTGCCGGGTGCGGCGCCGTGGGGGCTGGTCGCGCAGTTCCCCGCGCCCCTGGGTGGGCTACTGTGAGCGGTCTTCCAAGTAGCGGGTGTGGGATTCCTGGCGTCTTGCCTCCGTTTCCCGCAGGGCCGCTGCAAGTTGCTCGGCCTCCTTCCTCAGCAGGCCCAGCTGGCGTTCCAGATGGAGTTCGGGGGATTCCGTGCCCGGCGTCATCCGTGTCCACCACCGCGTTCGTACGAAACTGTCGACCGCCTCGGGAAGATCGCGCCGGACGATGCGGGAGAGCATGTGCACGCCCTCCGGGTCGTGGGCGAGGAGGTCTGCCACCCAGCCACGGTCCAGCAACGCGGTCAGCAGCTCGGTGAGTTCACGGAGTCGGGCCGCGGCCGTGACCGACAGGTCGATGTTCGTCAGATAGCCGCGCAGCTCCTCGAAGTCGTCCCGCAGCTCGTCGAGTTGAGCCGACGGGTCCGGGAAGTCGGGTGGTGCGGGGCGCTCCGGCGGGGCGATCAGGGCGCCCGCGCCGTACAGGCCCGCTACCACGACCGGCCAGTACGGGCCCGCCACCCCCGTGAAGGTCAGCACCAGGCCGACCAGCCCGCACGCGCTCCCCGCGATGTTCTTGCGGGACTCCAGGTAGGCCAGTGCCCTGCTCGCGGCCGGCTTATTGGTAGCCACGGATCTCCTCGAAGGCGCCGTCCAGCGAGCCCTCCTGGGCGTCGAAGAGACGGCCGCCGGTCAGCTCGGCGATGTGCTCCAGCTCGGACTCGTCGGAGTCGCCGAAGAGGATGGGGAAGACGGGTGTATCGCGCCTGTCGCGGTCGAGCCCTGCGTAGAAGGCGTCGAAGTCCGCCGCCTCGGCGCCGGTGGTGTTCTCGCCGTCCGTCATCAGCACGATCGACGTGAACGTGTCCCGGCCGGTGCCCAGATGGTCGTACGCCTTCTCCAGCGAGGTGTAGATCGCGGTGTCGCCCTCGGCCGACAGGGCCTCGGTGTCCTTGCGGATCCCGTCCAGCCCGGCCTTCGGGTCGGCCGGCTCCACGACATGGGTGCGCACGCTCTTCACCTCGGACCCGAACGGCATCAGCGTGACCTCCTCGCGTTCGCGGAAGTCGCCGGTGAGGTCGGCGAGCGATTGTTTCAGCTGCGCCAGGCGGTCGCCCTCCACCGAGCCCGAGGTGTCCAGGACGTAGACCGTCCTGGACGGGCGGCGCAGCTCGTTCTCGTACGAGTCGAGCAGTCCGTCGGCGACGGAACGGCTGCCCGGGAAGGGCAGTTCGCGCCGTCGGCCGGTGTCGAGGCCGGGCGCGGGCGTGACGGAGGCGACGACCGGGCGGCGATGGGTGCGCTCGGTGATCAGCCGCTGGACGTCCTCGGTGCGCAGGGCCTCGGTGAGGCGGCGGACGTCGTCGCGGGTCGCGGCGTTCGTGGAGGCGAGGGAGGAGAGCGGGTAGTCGGCGGTGACGACGCCGTCCTTGGGGCGGATCACGGTCAGGCCCGGGATGCCCTTGAGGACGGACTCGTAGTTGAGCAGCGCGTCGACGTTCCCGCGGCGCTTGTACGCCGTCGCCAGCCAGCCCGACGAACCCGACGTCAGCTTCTGCCCCGTGAAGAACTCCTTCAGCCGGGGCGTCGCCTTGGTCACGTCCGCGTCGGTGAGCGCGGACTGGGCGCCGGAGAGGGCCGAGGCGACGGAGACGAGGGTGGCGAAGCCGGAGTTGGAGCGGGCCGGGTCGGTCATGCCGTAGCTGAGCCCGCCGTCCTGGACGGCCTGCTCGATCTGCGACCAGGTGACGTCGTCCGGCTTCCAGCCCAGCGAGCCGAGCGTCGTCGACCTGACGCCGATCGCGACCGGGCTCGACATCACCGGCGTCTCCGACACGACCTTCTTCGCCGCCTCAGGGCGCAGCCGCAGATAGTCGTTGGAGGACAGCCACAGCGCGTCGTACTGCCCGTCCGCCTTGCCCTTGGCCAGCAGTTCCACGGCGTCGAGGGTGCCCATGTAGGTGGGCCGGACCTCGATGCCGGTGTCGTCGGCGATCCGGTCCAGGACCGGGGTCATGTCGCTGAGCTCGCTGGAGGCGAGGACGCGGAGGGTGCCGGGCCGCGGGGCGTTGGGGTTCGGGTCGTCGGTGGCCTTCTCCGACGTGCAGGCGGTCAGCAGGGCGAGCGCGGAGAGGGCGGCGGCGAGCAGGCGGCCGCCGCGTCGCGGGCCTTGGGGGCCTTGGGGGTGTCTCATCCGAGCCCACCCTCCAGCGCGCCCCGCGAACGGCTGCGGTCCAAGTAGGCGCTCGCGTGCTGCAGTTCGGCGGTCAGGTTCTCCACGGTCGTCGCCATCGCCTCGGTCGCCTGGACCTTGTAGGTGTCGATGGCGTCGAGCGTGCGGTAGATCTGCTGGAATGCGCTGCGCAGGGTCTCCGCGCCCACCGCCGGGTCGGCGGCGATGCGCTGGATCTCGCCGCTCTGCGTGGCCAGCATCTCGGCGTTGCCCCGGATCAGGTCCTCGGTCGTCCCGCGCAGGGCGTTGACCTGCTCGATGACCTTCTTCTGGTTGTCGAGCGCGGAGGCCAGCATCACGGAGATCCGCAGCGCCGAGACGGTCGTGGTCGCGGCCCGGTCGACGCCCTTGATGAGCTCCTCGTTGTTGCGTCGTACGACGTCCATGGCGAGGTAGCCCTGCGCGCACACCGCGAGCTGGGTGAGCAGGTCCTGGTGCTTCTGCCGGACCGGGAAGAGGATGTCGGCGCGCAGACTGTCGGCCTGCTGGGGATCCACGACCTGCCCGATGTGCTGCTCCACGGCCATGTCCAGGGCCTCCGTCAGCACGACGTACTCCTGGAGCTTGCCCATGGACTCCCAGAGCCGCACCCGCTCGGTCTGCAGGGCGGCGTTGTCCCGCCGCAGCTCGTCCTGCCCGCCCCGCAGCGACCCCACGATCTTGTTGAGGGTGCCCTGTGCGGAGGCGTACTTGGCGACGTGGTCGCGCAGCTTGTTGCCGCCGGGGAGCCTGGAGAGGAACTTGCGCCCCTTGGAGGCGGGCAGATCCCGCGGATCCAGGTCCTCCACCACCCTCCGCAGCTCGACGAGCGAGCCGGCGACCTGCGACTGGGCGTCCCCGCCCTTGTCGGGCAGGCTTCGGATGGTCCGCTCCAGCATGCGGTTGGACTGGGCGGCGGCGGTGCGCATGTCACCGGCGCCCAGGGCGGTGATCTCACCGACCTTGCCGGCGAACTCGGGGGAGCGGGCGTCGAGCGCCGCGAGCCCCTCCACGTAGTCGGAGGCCTTCTTGGCCATGTCCGTACGGACGCCGTCGTCGACCGGGACGAGTCCGCCGACCTTCTCCCGCGGCACGGTGGCCACGGGCTCGGGCGGAGTGAGGACGAAGGTGTCGTCAGTGCTGCTCATGTGCTGCTGCCCCCCTTATCCGCGCGCCCGTCGCGCCAGCTCGTGCAGCACCTTGGAGGTGGGCACGGCCGCCTGGTGGACGCCGGTCAGTTCCTGCTTGAGGTAGGTGGTGTCCGAGGCGAACTCGTCGGCCTCGCCCTGCGGGCGGAACCCGTGCCGGGCCTCCAGCTCGCGCAACTTAGGGTCCGAGGAGAGGAGTTCGGCGACGGCCTTGCCGCCCTCGGTCAGCGGTACGACGGTGTGGTCGCTGTTGACCGTGGTGTCCGGGTACAGGACGACCAGGTCGTCGGGCTGCTGCCCCTCCGCCAGCAGGGAGGCGACCTGGGACTCGTAGACCACGACGAGCGGGTTGCCCGCACCGCTGACGAAGTCCCGGAACACGGCGTCACTGCCGGACTGCTGGGCGCCCTGCACGCTGACCAGCTTGCGCAGCAGCGGGGCGGTGCGGCCGACCTCGGCGTCGGTGGCGACGACCTTGCCGCCGTTCTCGACATAGGAGGCGGCGGCCAGATAGAGGGCGCCGGAGTTGGAGGTCTCGGGATCGGTGCTGGACAGGTACAGGGTGCCCGTCAACTCCCCGTACTTCTGGGCGCCCTTGAGCTGCTGCCAGGTGCGGTCGGCGCGGGCGGCGTCCAGATAGGCGGCCATGCTGAAGGTGCCGCGGTGTTCGGTGTCCAGGGTGGCGAGCCCGTTCGCCGCGAGCACCTCGGCGGCGTTCTTGTGCGCCACGACGACGAGGGGCGAGTAGAAGGGGCGGGGGAGCGTCCCCGTCACCTTGTACTTCGCGGCGAGTTCGACGGCCGGCGCCTGACTCGACGGCAGCGCGAGGTCGTACCCCTTGAGGTCCAGCCCCTCCATGGCCCAGGACCCGGAGGTCTCGGCCTTCACGGTGTAGCCCTTGGCGGCCAGGGCCTCCACCACGTCGGGATCGGCGAAGAACTCGGCCTTCTCCGACCCGATCACCGCTTGCACGGTCTTCGTTGCCGTGCCGTCCTCATGACTGCGGCCCGCGACGACGGCAACCACCACGCCACCGATCAGCACCACCGCGAGGATGATTCCTGCGATACGTCTCACGCGAGGGAGAGTGCTCGCGGAATCCAACGTTCCCCGGCAAAAAGGATGAACGGGAGGTGTCACCCCGGTCCCGTTACAACACGGGGGACTGCAAGGCTTTTAGGGGCGCGGGGCTGTGTCGATATGCGGCTCCGCCGCGTGGGCGCGACAAGCCACAGACAACCCGCAGTCGCCGCACAACACAAACCGTCACGGCGAACCGGCGAACGCGGCCAAAGCCAACGCAGTGCTGTGGCACCCGGTCCGCGCGTCGCTGCGGGTGCACGCGGACCGGGGCCGTTCAAGGGGCGCTCAGCTGACGCCGGTCAACTCCTGCGCAGCGGCATGCGCATCCATACGCTCGGCGGCGAGAATCGCGGCAGCCGTATCGGCACGAGACGCGGCAACGACCAACGCCCGCCCGGCAAGGGCATGCGCACGCGCGTGCAGTGCCGCAACCCTCGGGTCACGGGCGGAGCCGGCCGCCCGGGCCGGCTTACGTCCCTCCCGGAGCCGGGCCACCTGGCCGGCGAGCTGCTCGGCCGCGAGGTCCAGGTCCTCCGAGGGCGCAGCCGCGCGCAACTCGTCCGTCACGGCAAGCAGCGCAGCGAGATGGCTCGCGAGCTGAATGTCCAGCTCTTCCTCACGCGAGCGGTGCGGAAAGTCCGTGGGGTCGCCGGCCATCGTGCTGTGGACCGACTTGGTGCGGATCGGTTCGTACATGGGGATGGCCTCCTGTGCGCTGACAGGAAACCATCCTAGCTTAGATTCCGTCTAAAGTTGAGCGGTTCGCAAAACAGGGCCGCGCGTACACCCAGCGTGAGCGTCACGGCTGGCTGTAGCCGTCCAGGAACCGCGCGATCCGCCCCACCGCGTCCCGCAGATCCGTGACCGCCGGCAGGGTCACCACCCGGAAGTGATCCGACTCCGGCCAGTTGAAGCCCGAGCCCTGGACGACCATGATCTTCTCGCGCCGCAGCAGGTCAAGGACCATCTGCCGGTCATCCTTGATCTTGAACACGTTGGGGTCGAGGCGCGGGAAGAGATACAGCGCACCCTTCGGCCGTACGCATGTCACGCCGGGGATCTGCGTCAGCAGCTCGTAGGCGACATCCATCTGCTCCTTCAGTCGCCCCCCTGGCAGCACCAGGTCCTGGATGGACTGCCGCCCGCTGAGCGCGGCCACGACCCCGTGCTGACCGGGCATGTTCGCGCACAGCCGCATGTTCGCGAGGATCGTGAGGCCCTCGATGTAGGAGTCGGCGTGGGCGCGGGGGCCCGAGATCGACATCCACCCCACCCGGTAGCCGGCCACCCGGTACGCCTTCGACATGCCGTTGAAGGTGAGGGTGAGCAGGTCGGGGGCGATGGCGGCGGTCGGGGTGTGCGTGGCGTCGTCGTAGAGGATCTTGTCGTAGATCTCGTCGGAGCAGACCAGGAGGTTGTGCCGCCGGGCGATGTCCGTCAGCCCCCGGAGCATGGCCTCGTCGTAGACCGCCCCCGTCGGGTTGTTGGGGTTGATGATGACGATGGCCTTGGTGCGGTCGGTGACCTTGCGCTCGATGTCGGCGAGGTCGGGCATCCAGTCGGACTGCTCGTCGCAGCGGTAGTGGACGGCGGTGCCGCCCGACAGGGAGACGGCGGCGGTCCACAGGGGGTAGTCCGGGGCGGGGACAAGCACCTCGTCACCGTCGTCGAGCAGTCCCTGCATGGCCATGACGATCAGCTCGGAGACGCCGTTGCCGATGAAGACGTGCTCGACGTCGGTCTCGATACCGAGGGTCTGGTTGTGCATGACGACGGCCCGACGCGCGGCCAGCAGGCCCTTCGCGTCGCCGTAGCCATGCGCCGACGACACGTTGCGGAGGACGTCCTCCAGGATCTCGGGCGGGCACTCGAAGCCGAACGCGGCCGGGTTTCCGGTGTTCAGCTTGAGGATCCGATGCCCCGCCGATTCAAGCCGCATCGCCTCCTCGAGCACCGGGCCCCGGATCTCGTAACAGACGTTGGCGAGCTTGGTCGACTGGATCACCTGCATGTCAAGGAGCTTACGGCTCGGTAAAGCCCCTTGGGCCGTGTTTTCCGACACGTGAGACGTGTGGGTTTGGGCTGTTATCGCCGGAAGTCGTCCTACTGGCTGTCCTACAGGCCGTCCAGCGGCGCCCAGGGCAGGGCTGTCCGCCAGTGGTCGTCGTCGCGTGCCCAGCTCTTGACGGCACCGGCGGCGATGTCATGGCCGTGGAAGGCGAAAGGGGCGGGGACGCGGGCCTGGAAGTGGGCGTGCGGTCCGCCCTCGCGGTACTCGACGAGGCAGCTGCCGTCGTCCTCCAGGTACACCTGGATGTAGTGCTGCCCGGGGTCGGACGACAGGGAAGAGCCAGATGGGTCAGATACGGCAGATGGGCCAGATGGGCCAGATGGGTCAGATGGGTCAGATGAGCCGGATGGGTCAGTCGACTCGATCCGCTCGACGACGAGGAAGCGGTGGACGAGGTTCAGTTCGCTGAGGAGGTCGTACAGGGTGTCCTCGGCGGGGTCGTCCCAGGTGTCACCGTTCCACGCCGTCGCCCGGATTCGGGTCATGCGGTGGCGTCGGCCTGGACGACGGACCGTTCGGCGAGGCTGAGCAGCTCGTCGGTGGTGACCTTGCGGTCGCCGGAGGCGGAGTGCAGCGTCAGGGCGGCGCCCGATTCGGCCTTCAGGACGCTGCCGACGCGGTTCTCCCACTCGACCCAGCTGCCGGGGGCGCCGTCGAGCAGCGACAGTTCGTTCAGCAGGACGGACAGGGGGGCCAGGCCGCGGTCGGGGCCGACGCTGTGGCTCCTGGTGCGGGTGTTGTCGTAGCGCATCCGCAGGAACGGCACGGGTTCCCGGTCGAGCTTGGTCGGCTGGAGCGCCAGGCGGAACAGATGCACCGCTTCGTCCACGGTCTCCGTTCCCGAGAACTCGCAGCGGTAGGCCGGGAAGAGCGTGTAGGTGGCCTTGTGCAGCTCGGGGTCGTCCTGGGCGTGGTTCTCGTGGACGTCGGGGCTGACGGCGGCGACGGTGTCGAATTCCCAGCCGGGGCAGGCGAATCCGTCCAGCGCCACGAGCGGCCGGTCGCTCGCGACGATACGAGCGCTGTGCTCACGGGCGAATTCCAGGACGGCGCGGGCCAGGTCGGCGTCGTAGCGCCCCATGACGCGCAACTCCAGCGCGTGTTCGCGGTCCTGGGTGAGGACGGCGTCGAAGTTGAAGATCACGCGTGACCAGTGCCAGGCGTCGGGCAGGCCCTCGATGGGTGCGGCGCCCGGCTGGCCGGACACCTTCGCCGTCAGGTCCATAGTCAGTCTCTCTTCCTCGTACTCGACGTTCTGGCCTGCACGTTCGTCCGCTGCCGGGTCAGGAGCAGCGGTAGTTCGGTCCGGTGTCCTGCCGGTAGGTCGATGTCATCCGTCCGCCGCCGCTGGAGTTCTGGCTGCGCGTCATCGGCTCCATGTTATTGGTGTCGTTGTAGTAGTCATTGCGGGTGGGCCGGTCGGAGTTGTACCCGGTCTGGTTCCAGTGGTCGACCACCGGGTGTCTGTGCTCGTAGGTCAGCTGGTCGCTGGGGATCGTGTTGCCGTTCGAGTCGAACCAGTTCAGCTGGTCACGGGGGATCCGCTGCCCGGCGCTGGCGTGTCCGGCGGGGTAGACCGGGACACCGCCCTGCGTCTGTCCTTCCACGGTCCACTGCGCGGCCATGGAGTCGTGGGTGGACTGGCGGTAGCTGCTGGGGTATTCGCTGTCGCGGTTGTGCTGGATGGCCGGCGCGTTGGGATCCCGCATGAACCGGCCGCCCGGCCCGTGGATGGCCGGCATGAGGCCGAGCGGGTCGGCGATGGTGAAGGGGTTGTCGACGTAGGCGTAGTCGTTCGGGGCCGCGGACAGACCGAGGGGGTCCGCGGTGAGGTAGCGGGCGGATTCCGGGTCGTAGTGCCGGAAGTAGTTGTAGTGCCAGCCGGTCTCGGCGTCGGCGTACTGGCCGGGGAAACGCAGCGGGCAGTCCGTCTGCGCGCCGTCCGAGGAGCCGGGCAGGGGTAAGCCCCAGACGGTGGTGCGCAGACGCCAGGCGATGGCGCCGTCGGGGGTGACGAGTTCGGTCGGCGCGCCGGACAGGTCGGTGACGACGGCGTGGAAGCGTGCGTCACCGTCGGGGCGGCGGTCGAGCTGGGTGAGCGGGCGGTGGGTGCCGGAGTGGTAGTCCCAGGTGGTCGCGGTGCCGGTGGCGGTGACCTGTTCGGCCAGCCGGGTGCCGTCCCAGCTGAAGGTGATCTCCTCGGCGGTGCCGCCGTCCGCGTCGAGCCTGCGCTTGGCGGTGCGCCGGCCCGCCGCGTCGTACTCGTAGACCCACTGGGTGCCGTCGGCGGTCGTGGTGCCGGTCAGCCGGTCGTCGCTGCTCCAGGTGTAACTGCTCGTGCGGGTCTGGCCGTTCAGTAACCGGGTGCGCCGGCTGACCAGCCGCCCGTTCGCGTCGTAGGTGGAGGTGGTGCGGCCGGAGCGGTGCAGGCGGCCTGCGGTGTACTCGCGCACGGGGTCGTCGGGGCCGCCCGCGCCGGGGATGTCGGCCTGGGTGAGGTTGCCGGTGGTGTCGTAGGCGTACGACTCGCTCCAGTCCTGGGCGTGGACGGTGGTGATCCGGCCTGCCGGGGTGAGGTCGAAGCGCCGGGTGCCGCCGGTGTTGTCGCGGATCTCGGTGAGGAACCCGTCCGGGCGGTAGGCGTACTGCCGGTGCTCCAGGACCTCGGTGCCATGGGCGAGCCGCTGGGCGCCGAGGCGGCCGGCCGGGTCCCACTCGTGGGCGAGGGTGAGATCGGGGCCGAGGCCGCGCAGGATTTCCCGGCCCGTGGCGTCGAAGCCGAAGTCCAGGCGGTGCCCCTCGGTGTCCAGGGCGGTGGGGCGGCCCGCGGCGTCGTAGCTCCAGGTGGACACGGTGCCGGACGGGGTGCGTCGCGAGGTGCGCCGGCCCAGGGCGTCGTAGGTCCAGGTGGTGGTGCGGCCGTTGACGCTCTCGGAGAGCTTGCGGCCGAGCGGGTCGTAGGTCTGCTCCACCGTGGTGGTGGCGTTGGCGGAGCGCAGCAGGCTTCCGGCCAGGTCGTAGGCGAAGGTGCTGACGCCGTCGGCGGAGTGCTCCTCCACGGGGCGGCCCAGGACGTCGCGGACGTAGGTGATGGTCTCGCCGGCGCCGTTGGTGCGGGCGGCCGCCGCGCCGGTCGGGTCCGGGCGGTAGGTCAGCGTGCGGTCGGCGAAGTCGGTCTCCCGGACCAGGCGGCCCGCCGCGTCGTACGCGTAGCTCCAGGTGCGGCCGGCCGGGTCCTCGACGCCCGTGAGACGCAGTTCGGTGTCGTGGCTGAAGGCGTGGCGGACTCCGTCCGGGGTGGTACGGGAGGTGGGCAGGCGGAAGTGGGTGAAGGTGAAGTGGGACGTGCCGCCGGCCCGGTCGGTGGTGGCGACGAGGTTGCCCTCGCCGTCCCACTCCCAGGTCTCCGTCGTACCGTCGGGCAGCTCGCGCCAGGCGGGCCGGCCCTCCGCGGTCCAGCCGAAGCGCTCGACGCGGCCCCCGGGGTCGGCGATGGAGCTCACCCGGCCGAACGCGTCGCGCTCGACGGTGGTGGTGTGGCCGAGCTCGTCGGTGAGCGTCTGCGGCAGGCCCGCCGGGTTGCTCACGATGCGACGCGTGTGCCCCAAGGCGTCGGTGACGGTGGTCGAGTTGCCCTGCGCGTCGTGGGCGTAGCCGGTCGTGGCGCCGGTCGGGTCGGTGACCGACAGGTGGTTGCCCTGCTCGTCGTAGGTGTGGCGCCAGGTCGCGCCGTCCACCTCGATGACCTCCAGGGGCTGGCCCAGGTCGTTGTAGACCGCCCGCATGGCATGCCCGTCGGGGCGGATGACGGCGGTGGTGTTCCCGGCATCGTCGTACTCGTACCGGGTGACGCGGCCCAGCGCGTCGGTGGCGGTGACCAGGCGGTCGGGTCCGTCCCAGACGCGGTGGACGGTGTTGCCCACGGCGTCGGTCCAGCCGGTCAGCTTCCGCTGCTCGTCGTACCGGTAGACGGTGGTGTGGCCGAGGGAGTCGGTGTACCGGTTGGCCCGGCCCACCGGGTCGTATTCGAGGGTGCAGCTCAGGAAGCCGCCGGCACCGGTGCCGCGCACACAGCGGTCCGCGCCGTCGTACTCCCAGCGGTACCAGCCGCCGGCCCGGTCGGTGCGCTCGACGATGCGGCCGTTGCCGTCGTAGGCGAAGCGGGCGGCATGGCCCATGGCGTCCACGACCTCCACGAGGTCGCCGTGCACGTCGTACCCGTAGCGGCGCAGGACGGTGCCCTGCGGACCGCCGTCCTCGGTGTCCAGCAGCCGCAGCGCGGTCACCCGGTGGTCGTCGGTGTCGACGGCGACCCGGTAGCCGCCGCTGTGCCAGACCTCGACGGGGGTGCCGTCCTCGGTGCGGTCGATCTCGACGCGGTGACCGTTTCGGTCGGTCACCCCGTACAGCGGCAGGGTCACCCGGCCGCCGGGCGGGGTGCCGGGCGCGGGCGCGTCCACGGGGGAGAAGTGGAAGGTCTGGCCGGTGCTCGGGTCGGTGACGTCGATCACCGAGCCGGGAGTGCCGTCCCACGTGAGCGGCCACCGTGGGCCGTGCTCGGGCAGGACGGGCACATCCGGCTGGGGCACCGGATAGACCAGCAGCATGCCGTCGGCCGTGGCCAGGACCAGGCCGTCGCCGTCGGCCTCCAGCCGCTGGTCGAAGGTGGACGCCCAGGAGCGGCCGAACCACTTCCCGCAGCGGTAGGACGAGACATGGGTGCGCTCGATGACGAGCCGGAGCAGCCCCGGCAGCTCCACGTCGGTCTCCGTGAGGATCATCTCGCCGGAGATCAGGTCGATCGGGTCGCCGCCCTTGCAGCGGCCCCCTGACGGCTGGCCGGACCCCAGCGGGTCCCGGTCCGCCCCGTCCCGCAGCGGGGAAGAGCCGTCGCCGCCTCGTCCGGGGCCGGTGTCGGTGCTGTTGGTGGAGGTGCCCACGCCGGAGCCCGGCGAGCGCGGGGTGTCCTTGCCGCCGTCGCCCTTGCGGATGCCGTCCAGGTGGTCGGCGATGCCGCGGTCGTTGTCGTCGTGGTTCTTGGCCATCCTCTTCAGGCCGTTGGTCATGTTCTCGTCGAGATGCTTGGCGGAGTTCTTCACGCCCTTCTCGATGCCGTCGATGACCTGGTCCAGCATGGCGTTGGCGGCGTCTGCGATCGCGTCCCGGCCCTTGGTGCGGCCGTGCGAAGACTTGGCCCGGGACAGCTTGCTGCCCGCCCCATCGCGGATCTTGCCGCCCGCGCCCGCGAGTTTCGTGCCCGCCCGGTCGAAGGCCTCCGGGTCCAGGCTGAACTGGCCTCCGCCCCCGCCTCCGCCGCCTCCTCCGCTCCCGCCGCCGGCGCTCGCGAGGGTCATGGAGCCGCCCGCTCCCTTGGCGGCGTCGATGCCGTCGTTCAGGCCCTCCTTGCCCGCTTTGGCGGTCTGGCCGAGGTCGACGCCGTTCTGTACGCCGAGTGCGTTGCCGCCCAACTGCACGACCAGGTCGCCGGCCATGGATCCGATGGCTTCGAAGACGGGGCCCATCGCGATCTCGATGACCCGCTCGGCGACCTGTTCGCACACTTCCTGGAAGATGCGTTTGACCGCGACCCGGGTGACCTGGGTCCCGGCGAGGCCGCCCAGCGTCGAGAGCCCGAGGGTGACCGGGGCCGCGGCGATGGCTGCCGCGATCTCGGCCGCGAGGATGCCCAGTTGGGCGATGGCGGCGAGTTTGGCGCCCTCGATCAGGACGGCCACCCCGTCCAGCGCGGTCGCCGCGAGCCGGCCCCCCTCGGCGAGGTTGGACAGGTGGGTGCCCTTGACCTTGCCCCAGTGTTTCTCGAGTGCCTGGACGGCCATGCCCTCGTTGCTGCCGAGCAGGTCGCTGATCGCGGCGTGGGCGTCGGCGGCGCCGTCATCGATGTCGTCGGCGAACTCCCGCATGGCCTGGGCCATTTCGCGGTAGTCGTCCTCGTCGACGTTCGGCCAGCTGACGCCGATGAGATCCAGGGCCTCGTCGAGATAGCTCGGCAGCGTGACACCCATGGAATCCCCCGTCCCCTACTCCGATGGAATCCCCCGTTCCCTGCCCCGCACCCGAAGAAACGTTGGGCCGGATCGCTCAACTAGCCTACATGGAGCGTAAGTTGGGCCTGTGTCCGAAAGCTCTCGGCGCCCCCGACGGCCGGTTGTGGCGATCTCATCCCCGTCCGGTGAATGTCCTGCGTCGCCTGCTCGGAACCCCTCTCCCGCCGTGATAGGGAAACCCCTATGGACCTGACTCGCCGGTAATCAAGTCCTTGTCCGCACCCCCCTCCTGCGTGAGAATGCGCATGACAAAAGTGCGGGTGACCGGAAATTTTTCGGTCACCCTCCTCGTATGAGGGGACCCCCACATGAGAAAACCGCTCGGCGCCGCCCTCCTCGCCCTGGCGATAGCCGGGGCCGGCGCCGCACCCGCGGTCGCGGCTCCCGTGGACTCGGCCGCTTCCTTCGGCAAGAGCGCGGACACGGGCTCGATCACGTCGGTGGTCAACGACACCGTCGCCTCCACCGCCGACACCCTCGGCCAGGTCCTGAACCGCAACCCCAAGGTTCAGGCCGTGAACTTCGCGGGCACCGTCGCGCTCAGCAACTGTTCCGGCTCCGTCGTCCGCTTCCCGGACTCGGAGGACAACGACCCGGCCCTGGTGATGACCAACGGCCACTGTCTGGAGACCGGCATGCCGGGACCCGGCGAGGTCGTGGTCGACCGGGCCTCCAGCCGAACGTTCAGCCTGCTCAACGCGTCGGGCAGCTCGGTCGGCACGCTGCGGGCCAGCAAGATCGCCTACGGGACGATGACCGACACGGACGTCGCCTTCTACCAACTCACCACGACGTACGCGCAGATCAAGAGCTCGTACAGCATCAACCCGCTCACCGTGGCCGACACCCACCCGGTCAAGGGCACCGCCATCACCGTCGCCTCCGGCTACTGGAAGCGGCTGTACAACTGCAACATCGACGGATTCGCGTACCAGCTCAAGGAAGGCGACTGGACCTTCAAGGACTCGGTCCGCTACACCTCCGCCTGCAACACCATCGGCGGCACGTCCGGCTCTCCCGTCATCGACCAGGCCACCAACCAGGTCGTCGCCGTCAACAACACCGGCAACGAGGACGGCGAGCGCTGCACGGTCAACAACCCGTGCGAGGTGGACGAGAGCGGCAACGTCACCGTCCGCCAGGGCATCAACTACGCCCAGGAGATCTACCAGATCCACGCCTGCTTCGGCGTCGACAACAAGCTCGACCTGAGCGCCAGTGGGTGCGTGCTGCCCAAGCCGTAACCGGCTAGGCGGTTCTACGGATCGCCCGTCCCGCCAGTACGTCCGTGCGGCGGCCGTCGTCGATCACGAAACGGCCGTCGATCAGGACGTACGGGAGGCCCGTCGGTAGCGTGCGAGGCTCCTCGAAGGAGGAGCCCGCCGCTACCGTCGCCGGGTCGAAGAGCACCAGGTCCGCCCGGTGGCCCTCGCGGACCAGCCCCCGGTCCGGCAGCCGCAGCCGCGCCGCCGGACGCGAGGTCAGATGGGCCACGCACTCCTCCAGCGACAGGACCCCCAACTCACGCACGTACCGGCCGAGATAGTGCGGGAACGTGCCGTACGCCCGCGGATGCGGCTTCGTGCCCTGCAGGATGCCGTCCGAGCCGCCCGTGTGGACGGGGTGCCGCATGATCGTCCGTACGTTCTCCTCGTGGCCGACGTGCTGGAGGATCGTCGAGCCCAGCCGGTCGTCGAGCAGCAGCCGCCGCGCGGTCACCCAGGGGGCCTCGCCCCGCGCGTCCGCCGACTGCTGGATCGTCCGGCCGACGAAGTCCCCGAGCGCCGCCTCGCTCACGCCCGAGATCTCGATCGTGTCCCACTCGATGGGCACACCGTGGCAGCCGTCGGCGCCGATGACCTCCATGTGGTGGCGGATGCGCTCGGCCGTCTCCTCGTCCGACAGCCGGGCCAGGATCGCCTCGGGGCCGCCCTCGCTCGCCCAGCTCGGCAGCATGGCGACCAGCGTCGTGCAGCCGGGGGTGTAGGGATAGGTGTCGAGGGAGATGTCGGCCCCTTCGGCGAGCGCCTTGTCCAGCAGCGACAGCAGCTCCGGGGCCCGGCCCTTGTTCACGCCGAAGTTCATGGTGGCGTGGGCCAGATGGAGGGAGCAGCCCGCCTCCCGGGTCAGGGCCACCATCTCCTCGTACGCCTGAAGGGCCCCGGCCCCGTAGGAGCGGTGGTGCGGGCAGTAGTAGCCGCCGTACGACGCCACCACCCGGCACAGCTCCGTCAGCTCCGCGTCCTTGGCGTACATGCCCGGCGTGTACGTCAGCCCCGAGGACAGGCCGACCGCGCCCTGCTCCAGGCCCTCCGCGACCAACTGCCGCATCCGGTCCAGCTCGTCCGGCGTCGCCTCCCGGTCCTCCCAGCCGACGGCGAGCGCGCGGACCGTGCCCTGCGGGATGAGGTACGCCGCGTTCACGGCGATGCCCCGGCCTTCGAAACCGGAGTCGAGGCGGTCCAGGTACTCGCCGACCGTCCGCCAGTCGAAGTCGATGTCGTCGCCGGAGCCGTTCCAGCCGGTGATCGCGCGGCGGACCTCGGCGAGGGTGCGGTCGTCGACGGGCGCGTACGACAGCCCGTCCTGGCCGATGACCTCCAGCGTCACGCCCTGCGCCGCCTTCGCGGTGTGGTCGGGGTCCCGCAGCAGCGCAAGATCGCTGTGGGCGTGCATGTCGATGAAGCCGGGGGAGAGGACGAGGCCCTCCGCGTCCAGCTCCCGGCGCGCCTTGGGCCGTTGGCAGCCGGCCGCGGCGGCCTCCTGCACGATGGAC
The DNA here is from genome assembly GCF_044453205.1 of Streptomyces sp. NPDC051738. Taxonomy (NCBI): domain Bacteria; kingdom Bacillati; phylum Actinomycetota; class Actinomycetes; order Kitasatosporales; family Streptomycetaceae; genus Streptomyces; species Streptomyces sp. NPDC051738. Next base: position 465,260 of record NZ_JBITCM010000004.1, read on the forward strand.
ACGATCCGGCCGCCGTCGACGACCACATCGGCGCGGTAGGAGGGACCGCCACCGCCGTCCACGACCTCCGCGTCCCTGATCACCAGCTCTTCCATGGCCGCTGCCTCCCCTGTCCTGGGTGTCTCTAGAAGAACGTGCGGATGTAGTCGACGACGGTCCCGTCCGCCTCGGCGACCGGGATCAGCTGCCACTTGTCGAACGACGTGCACGGATGCGACAGCCCCATGCCGACCCAGTCCCCGACCTCCAGGTCCGCCTCCTCGGTCGTCCGCAGCCACGCGTGCTGGTCGGACAGGCCGGTCACCGACACACCGGTGGCCGGGCGCTCGGCGCCGTCGCGGCGGACCACCTGGGCGAACGGCAGATCGAGGTCGTAGGCCGCGTCCCGCTTGCCCGCGTTGAGGAAGGCCTGGTCGGGGGAGGGGCGGGAGACGACCTGGGCCCAGAGCCGGAACGCGGGCTCCAGGGCGCCCTCCTGCGGGACCCGGTTGAAAGGGGTCAGCTTGCGGTAGTGGCCGTCGTCGTGCGAGACGTACGCCCCCGAGCGCAGCAACTTCAGTACGGGGAGGGACAGTCCGGGGATCTCGGCGAAGACGTCCGCCACCGCGTCGAACCATGCGCTGCCGCCCGCGCTGACGACGATCTCGTCCAGGCCGGCGAACCGGCCCGCCTTGTCGAACTCGGCGGCGAGGGAGACGAGCCGCCGCAGCCAGGCGTGCACCCGCTCGGGGTTCGCGTTCGGCACCTCGCCCTCGTACCCGGCGACGCCGACCAGCCGCAGCGTCGACACGGCGGCCACCGCGTCCGCGACGGCGGCGCACTCCGCCTCCGTACGGACCCCGGTACGGGCCCCCTCGCCGGCCGCCAACTCGACGACGACGTCCAGCGGTCGGGTGGCCCCGGCGCCGCGGAGCGCCTCGTCCATCTGCTGCACGCCGCGCACGGAGTCGACGTAGCAGATGAGACGGAAGTCCGGGTCGGCGGCCAGCTCGCCGGCGATCCAGCGCAGGGCCGCCGCGTCCACCAGCTCGTTCGCGAGGAAGATCCGCCGGGTGCCGTACGCCCGCGCGACCCGCACCTGATGCGGCACCGCGAGCGTGATGCCCCAGGCGCCGTGCTCGATCTGCCGCTGGAACAGCTGCGGGGCCATGGAGGTCTTGCCGTGCGGGGCGAACGCGAGGCCGTGGCGGGCGGCGTACGTCTCCATGAGGTCGAGGTTGTGCTCCAGGCGCTCGGCGGAGAGCGCGAGGACGGGGGTGGCGAAACCGCCGGTGAAGAGGTTGCGGCGCTGGGCGGCCAGATCGGCGACGGTCAGGCCGTCGGCGTCCGGGGGGAGGCCCTTGAAGCGGTGGTCGACGCGTTCCTCGGCCAGGCGGGCGAGCGCCTCGTTGCTCATGGAACCTCCCTGATCTGCGAGGTTGCAATCCCTGCAACACTCATTGCGTATATCGCTTATGGCTGTCTAACATCTCGGCCAACCGCGGGTCAACGGAGCCGCCGATCCACCCGCACAAGACCTGGAGCTACGACGATCGTGACGATCACCGGACCCTGCAATGCCCTCGACGTCGTCGACGTTGTCGCGCTCGGCGAGTCCATGGTCACGTTCCTGCCGACGCGACCGGGGCGCCTCGCCGATGTGCCCTCGTTCGAGCGGGCGATCGGCGGGGCCGAGTCCAACGTGGCGTGCGGGCTCGCCGCCGCGGGGCATGCGGTGCGGTGGGTGAGCCGGGTGGGGGCGGACGGTTTCGGCGATCACCTGGTGGAGGCGATCGGCGGCTACGGCGTCGATGTCTCGGCCGTGGGGAGGGATACCGCGCGTCCGACCGGCGTGTACTTCCGCACGGCGGGGGACCGGGCGACGGAAGCCCATGAGGTGGCGTACTACCGGGCGGGTTCGGCGGCGTCGGCGATGTCCGTGGAGAACGTGGATCTGGGGGCGGTGCGTTCGGGGCGGGTGCTGCATCTGTCGGGGATCACGGCGGCGTTGTCGGAGGGGTGCCTGGGGTTGCTGCGTGAGCTGACGGCTCCTGCGGCGGGGCGTCCGCTGGTGTCCTTCGACGTGAACTATCGGGCGGGGCTGTGGCGGGACGCCGACAGTCCGCAGGTGCTGCTGGAGCTGGCCCGCGACTGCGATCTGGTCTTCGTGGGCGAGGACGAGGCGGAGGAGGCCTGGGGGATCACCGGGGGGCCGGAGGCGGTGCGTGCCGCGCTGCCCGAGCCGCAGGTGTTGGTGGTGAAGCAAGGACGAGCGGGGGTTACGGCGTTCGTGTCGGCTGCGGGAGGTGAGGGGCTGGGGGCTCTCACCCGGGTCGCTTTCGAACCTGCCCTGGCCGTCGATGTCGTAGCAACCATCGGAGCGGGTGATGCCTTCGCCGCCGGCTTCCTCTCCGCCACCCTCAGCGGCCTCCCCCTCCCCGCCCGCCTCCGCCATGGGCACCTCTGGGCCGCCGCCACCCTCACCACCCCCGGCGACTTCGCTCCACCCCCTTCCCGCGACCACGCCGACCGCCTGGTGGCCCTCGACGACGCCGGGTGGGAGAAACTTCGACTCGGCCCCGGCTGGACGCAAGCCGCTGAGCGGGCCGACGAGGAGGTACGTACGTCATGAGCCAGACCGTCGACCGTGCGCTGAGCATCCTGCCGTTGCTCGCCGAGGGGCCCGCCGACCTCGGCCAGGTCGCCGACCGGCTGGGGGTGCACAAGTCCACCGCCCTGCGGCTGCTGCGCACCCTGCACGAGCACGGCCTGGTATACCGCCAGTCCGACCAGCGCTACCGCCTGGGCGCCCGCCTCATCGCCCTCGCCCAGGAGGCGATGGAGAACCTCGACATCCGTGAGATCGCCCACCCCCACCTCGTACGACTGAACGAGAGCTGCGGCCACACCGTGCACCTCGCCGTGTACGAGGAGGACGAGGTGCTCTACATCGACAAGGTGGAGAGCCGCTACCCGGTGCGGATGTACTCGCGGATCGGGAAGCCGGTGGCCATCACCGTCGCCGCCGTCGCGAAGCTGCTCCTCGCCGATCTCCCCGAGCACGAGCGCCGCGCCCTCGCCGAGAAGCTCGACTACCCCATGTACACGGCCCGTTCGACGCCTAGCCCGGACGCCTTCCTCAGGGAACTCGCCAAGGTGCGCGAACAGGGCTGGGCCACCGACCTCGGTGGCCACGAGGAGTCCATCAACTGCGTCGGCGCGCCGATCCGGGGTGCCGACGGCCGGGTCGTCGCCGCGATGTCGGTCTCCGCGCCGAACGTCGTCGTCACCGCCGACGAACTCCTCACCCTGCTCCCGCTGGTGCGCCGTACGGCGGACGAGATCAGCGGCGAGTACTCCGGCAGGACATCGACCAAGAACCCCGTATGACCGAGCACGGCAAGGAATCCGTATGACCGAGAAGATCGCACTCACCCCGAAGACCCACACCACCCCGCCCGCGAAGTTCTCGCACGGCGTGCGGAAGGGGAACATCCTCCAGGTCGCCGGCCAGGTCGGGTTCCTCCCCGCCGTCGAGGGGCAGCCCCCGACGCCCGCCGGGCCCACCCTGCGCGAGCAGACCCTCCAGACCCTCGCCAACGTCAAGGCGATCCTGGAGGAGGGCGCTGCCTCCTGGGACGACGTGATGATGATCCGCGTCTATCTGACGGACGTCGCCCACTTCGCCGAGATGAACGAGATCTACAACACCTACTTCGAGGAGCAGGGCCTCACCCAGCCGCCCGCCGCCCGGACCACGGTCTACGTCGGTCTGCCCGCGGGGCTCCTCATCGAGATCGACGCCCTCGCGGTACTGGGCTGACCCGTACCGGGCTGATCTCCGCTCTCCCCGAAACTCCCGCACGCCGTGAACGGTTCGGCGCCCCCTGGGGCGCCGTGCCGCGCTCCTCCCTGCCCGAAAGCTCCATGTACCCCTTACGAAGAGGACCCCCCAAATGTCCCATCCGCTCGCCGCGGCCGCCGCCCCCGAGACCCCACCCCACACCGGCGGCCTGCTCCTCCTGATCGACGGTACGGCCGGTCTCCTGACCGTCGCCGCCATCGGTATCGCGCTCCTGCTCTACCTGATCATCAAGGCCCGCCTGCAGCCCTTCGTGGCCCTCCTCGCGGTCTCCATAGCCGTCGGCCTGATGGCCGGCCTCTCGGTCACCGAACTCTTCGGCACGGTCCAGCGAAGCGACGCCGTGTCGACCATCGAGTCCGGCATGGGCGGCATCCTCGGCCATGTCGCGATCATCATCGGCCTGGGCACGATGCTCGGCGCGATCCTCGAAGTGAGCGGCGGCGCCGAGGTGTTGGCGTCCCGTCTGCTCAACCTCTTCGGGGAGAAGCGCGCCCCGCTCGCCATGGGCCTGACCGGCCTGATCTTCGGTATCCCGGTCTTCTTCGACGTCGGCATCTTCGTCCTGGCGCCGCTCGTGTACGCCGCCGCCAAGCGCTCGGGGAAGTCCGTCCTCCTCTACTGCCTGCCGCTGCTCGCGGGCCTGTCCATGACCCACGCCTTCCTGCCCCCGCACCCGGGCCCGGTCGCGGCGGCCGGCCTCCTCCATGTCGAGCTGGGCTGGGTCATCCTCATGGGCATCATCTGCGGTATCCCCGCGGTGCTGGCCGCCTGGGTGTTCTCGGCCTGGATCGGCAAGCGCATCTTCGTCGCCGTGCCGCAGGACATGGTCGAGGCGGCGGACGAGGCGAAGCAGGCCGTGCTCGACGAGCAGCGGGCGGCCGGGGTGGAGCCCCAGGAGAAGCCGGTACCGCTCGGCACGGTTCTCGCCATCATCGGTACGCCGCTGGCGCTGATCCTGGCCGCGACGTTCTCCTCGATCGCCCTGGACCCCTCCACCACCCGCTCGGTGATCGAGTTCTTCGGCAACCCGTTCGTGGCCCTGACGATCGCCCTGCTGCTCGCGTACTACCTGCTGGGCATCCGCCGCGGCTGGTCCCGCAAGTCCCTGGAATCGGTGTCGACCTCGTCGCTCAAGCCGGTCGGCAACATCCTGCTCGTCGTCGGCGCGGGCGGTGTCTTCGGCGCCGTCCTCAAGGCCAGCGGCGTCGCCCAGGCCCTCTCCGACACCTTCAACGACGTCGGCCTGCCCGTGATCGTCCTCTCCTACCTGATCTCGGTGGTCCTGCGGGTCGCCCAGGGCTCGGCGACGGTCGCCATCGTCACCACGGCCGGCATCGTCGCCCCCCTCCTCACCGAGGGCGACCACTCCCAGCCCTTCATCGCCCTGGTCATCATGGCCATCTCGGCCGGCTCGATCTTCGCCTCGCACGTCAACGACGGCGGTTTCTGGATCGTCGCGAAGTACTTCGGCATCAGCGAGCGGGACACGTTGAAGACGTGGACGGTGCTGGAGAGCGTGCTGTCGGTGGCCGGGTTCGTGGTGGCGGCGGTGTTGAGCCTGTTCGTCTGAATCATCTGCATCATCGTGTAACGATGCGGGGGCTGGTTGCGCGGGACACAGGGTCGTCGACCATACTGCTCCGCTGTGGAGCAGCGCATAGGTTCAGGCAGCCAGCCCCTGGAAGGCGCCGGGTTCGACCCGGCCTTCATCCCCGGGCTCACCTCGCCCGCGTCCGCCAAGCCGGGGGGTGTGCAGGGCAAGGAGGACAAGGACGTGGCCGATGAGGCCACCGCCGGGGAAGCCCCTTCCGAGGAGACGCAAACCGAGCAGCCGGAGTCCGCGGACACCGACGCCGACGAGACGGACCTCGAAGCCGACGGCGAGCCCGCGGCGGAGGACGACGAGGAGGCTGACGACGAGGCCGACGAAGAGGACGGCGACGAGGCCGAGGAGGAGGCTCCCGTCGACGGACCCGTCTTCGAGGCCGCCGACCGCCGGGCCCGAATCGTCGCCGACCACAAGGGCGTACGACTCTCCCTGGACGACCAGGAGTGCGAGTTCCGCTGGGACGAGATCGGCGCCGTCGAGACGGAGTCCCCGCGGTTCGGGAAGCGGTTCACCATCACGGTGCACACTCCTGACCGCCGCTGGTACCCGATCGAGATCGAGGCGACGGCCAGGAGCCGCTTCAAGGAGTGGGACGAGGAGTTGGACGCCGTCCTCGACGCCTACTTCGAAGACGCGGACGCCAAGTAGCTAGCTGCAGTACTGGGCTTCCTTCCCGATCGACCGGTACATGCAGTCCGCGTTCTCCAGCAACTGCAGCACCGCATCCCTGTTCCGGGACGTCTCCCGCTCGATCACCTCGTCGGGCGGGTAGAACCCGCCTCCGGAACTGGAGGACGGGTACATCTCGAAGGTGTACCCGAAGATCTTCTGGGACCCCCACAGCCAGTCGTCGATCGACCCGTCGGTGATGTACAGGTCACTGGACTGCTCCGCCGTATAGCCGTTGCTGGCCGCCATCTTCTGCCCGATCGTCGCGAACGCGTTCCGGTCGTCCGCGGTCATCCCGGTCGTCGTGTCGGAGTACGTGTACCCGAACGGCCACAGCACCAGCTCGCTGTACGTGTGGAAGTCGACCCCGGCCTTGATCTGCTGCTTGCCGCCCACGACCCGGCTGCGCACGAAGTTCGCGACCACCTTCACCTCGGGCGCCGACTCGGCGGACGCACCCCGGTAGGTGTCGGAGGACGTCGACCCCGACGACCCGCCGCAGCAACCCCACTGGTAGTTCCAGTTCCGGTTGAGGTCGGTCCCGACGTACGACGAACCGGAGTTGGGCTGCCGGTTCTTGCGCCACGACCGGTAGGAGCCGCTGGCGATGTCGTACTCGCCGCCGTCCGGGTTGAGGTCGGGCACGATCCAGATCTCGCGGTTGTTCACCATGCTGGTGACCCGGGAGTCGGTGCCGTAGTCGGAGGTCAGCTCGCGCAGCAGATAGAGCGCCATCTCGACGGTGAGGTGCTCACGGGCGTGCTGATGGTGCGTGAAGAGGACCTCGGGCTCGGACTCGTCGGTGCCCACGTTGTCGCTGATCTTGATGGCGACGATGTTCCGGCCCTGGTGCGAGGTGCCGATGACGCGCTGGCTCGCGATGGAGGAGTTGGCCGAGACCAGCGAGTTGATCTCGCTCGTCATCTCCGCGTAGTTGTGATAGCGCGAGTCTCCGGACGGGAAGTCGAAGAGGCGTACGTCGCCCTCGTCGGCGGACCGGTCGGGGACCGCGCCGAGCGGGGTGACGTCGTAGCCGAGCGACTTCAGCTTCTTGATCTGGTCCGCCCGGCCGGAGACGACGACGCCGTGGCCATGGGTCTCGTCCACGGTCACGCCGGTGCGCTGAAGTGCCGTGCGGTCCTTGGCGGTGGAGTGCATGTGGATCTCGTACTGCCGGACGTCGTCGGCCGAGGAAGCCGCCGTGGTGGGGCTGTCGGCGCTGTCGGCGTTCGCCGTCACGTTCGCGGAGAGGGGAGCCGCGAGGGTGAGGGCGAGCAGGGTGGCGAGCGCGGCGGTACGTCTGCCGCTGCGGGCGCCTGAACCGCGGATGCGGAGTCGCATGAAGTCTCCTTGTGGGAGTGGGGGGTGGGGTTCAGTGCGACGTACGTGGTGCGGGTGTGGCGCTCATCGTGGGCCGGTGGCATGTGCAGGTCAAGAGTGACTCGCCGGTCGATGGCGAGAACCCTTCGGAAATCAGCCGCGCAGTGTACGCGCGCGCCCTGCGCACGGAGTGGTCCCGGACCAAGTCCACCCAGGGGGGTGATCCGGATGTGCGGGGCGGCGCGAGGGCGGGGGAGGGTGAGGAACCGCGCAAGGGGGGAGCGGTGGGAGCGGCGGGAGTGGTGGGGAACGCCGCACCCTCCGACTCCCCCCGGCTCCTCCACTCCTGGCTCTTCCAGTTCCCGGCTCCTCCACTCCCGGCTCCTTCGGACGACACCCCGGATGACGACACCCTCGGATGCGGATTCGGACCACACCCCAGAGGAACGGCTGATCATGGGCGGATCAGCGCCACGACGGGATCACCAACTGCCGGTCGAGACGACCAGCTTCGTCGACCGGCGCGGCGAACTCGCCGCCGGACGCGAGCTGCTGACCCGGACCCGGCTGGTCACGCTGACCGGCCCCGGCGGCGTCGGCAAGACCCGCCTCGCCGCGCGCATCGCGGCCGCCGTACGGCGCACCTTCCCGGACGGCGTGCGGTACGTGCACCTCTCCGGCCTGGACGACCCCGAACTCGTCCCGCTCGCCGCGGCCGACGCCCTCGACCTGCACGACCACTCCGCGCGCCCGCCGCTGCAGGCGCTGGTGGAGCGGGTACGGGACCGCCGGCTGCTCCTGCTGATCGACAACTGCGAACACCTGCTGCCCGCCTGCGCCGAACTCGCCGCGGCCCTGCTGCACGGCACGACCGGGGTACGGATCCTCGCCACCAGCCGCCACCGCCTGGGCCTGACCGAGGAACACCTCCTGGACGTACGGCCGCTGCCGGTCCCCGACCCGGACGGCGACCTCTCCGCTGCGGAGGGCTACCCGGCCCTGGCCCTCTTCGCCGACCGGGCCGCAGCGGTGGTCCCCGGCTTCCGCCTGACCGCCGCGAACCGGGCGGCCGTGGCCCGCCTCTGCCGCCGCCTCGACGGCCTCCCCTTGGCCATCGAACTAGCCGCCGTACGCATGCGCGTCCTCGACGTCGACCAACTCCTCGACCGCCTCGACGACCGCTACCGCCTCCTCACCGGCGGCAGCCCCGCAGCCCTGCCCCGCCACCAGACCCTGCGGGCGGCGGTCGACTGGAGCCACGAACTGTGCACCGAGCGGGAGCGGTTGGTGTGGGCGCGATTGTCGGTGCTGGCGGGGAGCTTTGACCTGGAGACGGCGGAGGCGGTGTGCGCGGGCGGGGAGGGGCTGGCGGAGGCGGGTCCTCTCCGCCCGGAGGGTGTGGTGGGCGCGGGGCGGGTGGGTTGGGAGGGCGTGGCGGGGGCGGATGGCGTGGGTTGGGAGGGCGTGGCGGGGGCGGATCGTGCGGGTTGGGCAGGTGTGGCGGGCGCCGATGGCGCGGGTTGGGAAGGCGTGACGGGGGCGGATCGTGCGGGTTGGGCAGGTATGGCGGGCGCCGATGGCGCGGGTTGGGAAGGCGTGACGGGCGCGGGTCGCGCGGGTTGGGCAGGTGTGGCGGGCGCCGATGGCGCGGGTTGGGAAGGTGTGGCGGGGGCGGATCGCCCGGGTTGGGAAGGCGTGACGGCGGCTGATCGTGCGGGTGGGAATGAAGCGGCGAGGGGAGTCCGGACTGGCGGGGAGGTAACGGCGGGGGTGCTGCCGGCGGGCGGGGCTTCCCGGCCGGGTGAGTCGAGGGGGGAGTCGAGCCTCTTGGCCGACCGGGTCGGGAGGGGGGTGCCCCCGCGCGAGCGAGGCCGAGCGTGGGGGCTGGTGGGCGAGGCCGGGGGTCTGGGGGCGGAGCCCGCAGTGGGGTCCAGGGGCGGAGCCCCTGGCGGGGTCGAAGGGGCCGCGCCCCTGGAGGACGGGACGGGTAGGGGCGGCGGGGGCGAGAAACCTCCGGCTCCCACCACCCCCCGCATCCACCCCCACGACGTCCTCGACGCCATCGTCGGCCTCGTCGACAAGTCCGTGCTGTGCCGGGAGTCCGCCCCCGACACCACCCGCTACCGCCTCCTCGACACCCTGCGCCACTACGGCCTGGAGCGCCTGCGCCGCCTCCCCGGCGAGGAACCCGCCGCCCGCCGCCGCCAACGGGACTGGATGCTCCATCGCGCCGCCACCTGCGAGAGCACCTGGTTCGGACCGGGCCAGCGGCAGATCGTCGCCCGCCTCCGCGCCGACCAGGACAACCTCCGCGCCGCCCTCGACTTCAGCCTCACCACCCCGGGCGAACACCTCCCGGGACTGCGCCTCGCCGGCACCCTGTGGTTCTACTGGCACGCCTGCGGCGCCCCCCGCGAGGGCCGCCACTGGCTCGACCGCGCCCTGGCCGCCAACCCGGAACCGACCCGCGAACGGGCCCGCGGCCTGTGGATCGCGGGCCTCCTCGCCGCCGCCACCCACGACCTCACCGCCGGCCTCGCCCGCGCCCGCGACGCCCACGCCCTGGCCCGCGTTCTGGACGACGAGGCGGAGGCGGCGCACGCCGAGTACGCCATCGGCGTCATCACCCTGTTCCTGGACGACCTCCCGACCGCGCTGAAGCACTTCGAGGCCAGCGTCGCCCGCGGCCCCGTCCCCGGCCAGCACCTCAGCCTGCACGGCCTCGACCAGGTCGAACTCGCCTGCGCGCTGGGCTTCCTGGGCGAGGCCGACCGCGCCGTCGAGGTCTGCGAGCGGGCCCGGCAGATGTGTGAACGGCACGGCGAGGAGTGGGTGCACTCCTATGTGCTGCGGATGCTCGCCCTCGCCCACACCGTGCAGCGCGACTGGCGCCGGGCCGAACACCACGCCCGCCAGGCCCTGCGCCTCAAACTCGCCGTCCACGACGTCCTCGGCATCGCCCTCACCCTCGACCTCCTGGCCGGCGTCGCCACGCAGACCGGCGCCCACGAACGCGCGGCCGTCCTGCTCGGCACCGCCGACCGCACCTGGTCCGCCATCGACCGCGACCGCTGGGGATCGGCGGCCCTCAACGCGGCCCGCCACGACACCGAGACCCGCGCCCGCGCGGCCCTGGACGGACCCGCCTTCCGACGGGCGTACGAACGCGGCACCGCACTCGGCCTCACGGAGAGCGTCGACTACGCGATCAACACCGCCACCAGTACGACCGTCACCACGGCCCCCCGCACGGCGAACGGCAGACCCGGATCCCCCCGCCCCACGACCGGCGTCCACCTCACCCGTCGCGAGACCGAGGTCGCCGAACTCGTCGCGCAGGGCCTGGCCAACCAGCAGATCGCCGACCGCCTGGTCATCGCCCGCCGCACCGCCGAGGGCCACGTCGAACGCATCCTCGGCAAGCTCGGCTTCAGCAACCGCAGCCAGATCGCGGCCTGGGTGGCGGCCCAGCGCTGAGCCCCACGACGCACGACCGGCACACCCGACACCGGCTCCCAAGGAGGGCCCACCCCATGACCCCCCAGCCCGCCCCGTCCCAGTCCCCCTTCGATCACCGCATGGCCGTCTACGCCACCGACGACGAGTTCCTCGCCACCGCCCTGCCCTTCCTCGCCGAAGCCCTCGCCGCCCCGGACGAACCCCCGCCCGTGGCCATCGCCGCCCCCGCGAGCCTGGACCTCCTGCGCGACGCCCTCGGCACCGACGCGAAGGACGTCGGTCTCGTCCCGCACACCGAGTGGTACACCGGCTCCGCCGCCAACGCGATCGCCCAGGGCGCCGGTTACCTCGCCGCGAACGCCGGCCCCGGCGGCCGTATCCATCTCCTCATGGAGCCCGTCTGGGGCGGCCGAGCGGGCCGCTCGCCGCGGGAGGCCGCCGAGTGGATCCGCTACGAGGCCCTCGCCAACCTCCTCTTCGCCCCGCTCGCGACGACGGCCCTGTGCGCCTACGACGCCCGCGTCGCGGGCCCCGCCGTCGTCGCCGCCGCCCGCCGCGCCCACCCCGACACCGGCGTGTACGAGGACCCGGTCCGCCTCGCCGCGGAACTCGACGCCGTACCGCAGCCACCGGCCCCCGCCGACGCCGAGTGGTTCCCCGGCCCGGCGCCCACCGGCGACGCCGTACGCACCTGGGCTGCCGCGTGCGGACTGTCCGCCGCGGACGCGGCGTTGTTCGCCACGGCCGTCACGGAGGCGGCGAACACCCTCGGCCCGCTCGACGGGGCCCTGCTGTGGGGCGAGGCCCCGGAGTGCGTCGCCGAACTGCGCACCGCGCGCCGCGTCGACGACCCGCTCGCGGGCTTCGTACCGCCGCCGAGCGCGGAACTGGAACCCGGGCAGGGGCTCTGGTTCGCCCGGCAGGTGTGTGCGTACGTCGATGTCCGCGACGAAGGGGAAGGGGCGAGCGTACGGCTGCAGTACGGGTAGCCGGTACGGGTGGCGGGGGCCCGGTGCGGGGGCACGTACGGACCGACACAGGTATGGAAGCGGGTATTCCTCCCCGTGCGACCGAGCCCCCGTACCGCCACCCTGGACCCATGCTGCACCTCTCCGGGTATCCCCAACCGCCCATGAGGGCCGGCCATCTGAGCGTCGAGTACGACCCCCGTCCCTCCGTGGTCCGTGAAGCCCGTGCGGAGGTTCGCCGGCAGTTGGAGGGATGGGGGTTCGCGGACCTGGACGACGACGTGGCGGACGTGGCCGAGTTGCTGGTGAGTGAGCTGGCCACCAACGCCCTGCTCCACTCGACGGGCCGCTTTCGACTCACCTTGTTCGCAGCGCACGGGATCCTGCGCTGCGAGGTCCGGGACGAGGGTCGTCGCGTTCCCACCGTGCTGGAGGCGGGCGCGGCCGAGAACGGCCGCGGAATGTTCCTGGTGGAAGCGCTGGCCCGGCGCTGGGGCTGCCACCGGGACGGGGCGGGCAAGACGGTGTGGTTCGAACTGGGTACGTGCGGGTCCGACGACTGCTGCCGGTGACAGGCCCGGCGCCTGCCAAGCCCCCGTGAGCACATTGGGTGGAGATCGCGCACGCCCTCTTGTCCCCTCGGCGCCTTTGCGCTTTCTTGACGTTCATGGCGGACACCACGGGAAACACAGAGACACCTCCGGTCGGCGAGGCGGACTCCCGCCCCCGTAAGTCCAGTTGGCGCTACATCGGCCCCGGCATCGTCGTCGCCGCGACCGGCGTGGGCGCCGGCGATCTCGTCGCCACCCTCATCGCGGGCAGCAACTTCGGCTACACCCTGCTCTGGGCCGCGGTCCTCGGCTGTCTGGTGAAGATCTCGCTCGCCGAGGCGGCGGGGCGCTGGCATCTGTCCACCGGGCGGACCCTCTTCGACGGCTGGGCGAGCCTCGGCCGCTGGACCACCTGGTTCTTCGTCGTCTACGTGGTGATCTGGGGCTTCGTCTACGGCGCGGCCGCGATGTCGTCGAGCGCGCTGCCGCTGCAGGCGCTGTTCCCGGACGTGATGGACCTGGAGTGGTGGGCCATCGCCTGCGGTCTGGTCGGACTGGTCTTCGTCTGGTTCAACAAGTACGCCGTCTTCGAGAAGGTCATGACGGTCCTGGTGGGCGTCATGTTCGTGGTGACGGTGTATCTGGCGATCCGCGTCACGCCCAACCTCCCGGACGCCTTCGCCGGTCTGCTGCCCGTCCTCCCGGACGAGAAGGACTCGATCCTCAACACCCTCGGCCTGATCGGCGGCGTCGGCGGCACCATCACCCTTGCCGCGTACGGCTACTGGGTCAACGCCAAGGGCTGGACGAACACCGGCTGGATGAAGGTCATGCGGCTCGACAACCGCGTCGCCTACGCCACCACCGGCATCTTCGTGATCGCGATGCTCTTCGTCGGCGCCGAACTGCTGCACTCCGCGAACATCGCCATCGCCAGTGGCGACAAGGGGCTGATCCAGCTGGGCGGCATCCTGGAGGACGAGTACGGCACGGCGACGGCCAAGTTCTTCCTGATCGGCTTCTTCGCCACCTCCTTCACCTCCCTGATCGGCGTCTGGCACGGCGTGAGCCTGATGTTCGCGGACTTCGTCGCCCGCTTCCGGGGCCAGGGCGAGCAGAAGGGCGAGGAGGTCGCCTCCGGCGCACGCGAACGCTCCTGGCCGTTCCGCGCGTACCTGCTGTGGCTGACCTTCCCGCCCATCGTCCTGCTCTTCCAGGGCGAACCCTTCCGCCTGATCATCATCTACGGCGTCCTGGGCGCGGCCTTCCTGCCGTTCCTGGCCGGCACCCTGATCTGGCTCCTCAACTCCTCGCGCACACCGAGGGAGTGGCGCAACGGGCCGGTGAGCAACGCGATGCTCGTGATCGCGGGCCTGCTGTTCCTGGTGCTGTGCGTGAAGCAGGTCTGGGACCAGCCGTGGGCAGATTTCTTCTAGCGGCCTAGCGGAAACTGTTCCACTGCGGGCTCAGGGCGATCTCCCGGAGCTGCTTCACGGTCAGGGCGGGCTTGGCACGGGACGGGGCGGCGTGCGGGCCGCCCGCGTTGTAGGCGCTGACCGCGACCCGGAAGCCGTCGGTGCGCAGGGTGTCGACGGTCCACCGCACGCAGCCCGGGACGTCCTTGTCGCCCGCGTCCTGGCGGTCCGTGACCTTGGTGCCGTCCGCCAGAGTCTCGGCGTCGCTCCCGAACAGTTCGCCGGCGACATCGCCCATGCCGTGCTGGACGTCGATCTCGACGAGGCTCCTGCCCTTGCCGTCGTCGATCACGAGGTACGAGTAGTCGTCGCCCCGCTCGACCACCTCGGCACCCTTGGGGAGGAGCGGCACGAGCGTGTCCAGGATCTTGTCGTAGGTCGGCTCCTCAACGGGTCCCGGCGCGGTCGTCGCCGTGGGCTTCCCGGTGTCCTCGGGAATGAATTCGACGTACTTGCGCCACACCTGGGCCGTCACCAGTTCCTTCAACTGGGCGGTGGACAGGGGTGGTTCGGGCCTGCTGACCGGTGCGTCCTTCTCGGCGGCGGCGTTCCACTCGCTGACGGAGACATGCTGTCCGCTCGGGGTGACCAGGTCGGCCGTCCACCTCTTGGTGTCGACGCGCCGGTCGGGATACTCGTAGCCCTGGAACAGCATGAGCAGGGAGCCGTCCGGCAGCCGGCTGGAGACGCAACTGTCGTGCGGGGTCAGCGTCTTGTCAGGGCAGTCGACCGCCTGGCGGGCCTGCTCGCTGCCCGGCTCGACCCGGTTCAGGCTGACGCCGATCGCTCCGGCGCCCTTGCCGTCGTCGTGGACGAGGTGGACGTACGGCGACGGCATCGGGCCCTCGGTGCCCCGTGCCTGCTGCTCGCTGACCTTCCCTTCGGGGAGCAGCCCTTCGAGGGCCGCGATGAGTTCGCGGCCCGTCAGGGGAACCGCGGACGGTGTGGCGGAGGGCTGTTCGGCCACGCTGGAGTCGGCCGGCCGCGGGGCGGGCGCTCCGCCCCAGGGCACCAGCAGCGCCCCGCCCACTCCCACCAGCGCGATCCCGGCCGCGCCGCCCGCCACGGCGGCCCGCCGCCGCAGCCGCTGCCGGCGTCCCCGCGCCAGGCCGCCGGCGACGAGCGCGCCCCGGTCGGCCTCGAAGTGGTCACCGGTGTCGTGCAGGGCGTGACCGAGCCGCCCCGCGAAGTGCTCCTCGTCGTGTTCCACAGGCATGGCAAACCACCGTTTCTCGGGATGTGGGGTCGTGGGAGTCGTGGGCGTCGTGGGAGAGGGGCCGGGGGTCAGGAAGCCGCGTACTCGCCGAGGTCCTCGCCCAGCAGCTCGCGCAACCGGCCGAGCGCCCGGCTGCAGCGCGTGCGCACCGCCGCGGAACTGGCGTTCAGCGCGTCGGCGGTCTCCTCGACGGACCGGTCCTCCCAGTACCGCAGGACGATCACGGCCCGGTCCTTGGCGGGCAGGCCGGCGAGCGCCTGGAGCAGGGTCAGCCGCAGTGGCAGGTCGGCGTGGCCGCCGTAGGACGCGGCGCGGTCGGGAATCGTGTCCGTGGCCCGCTCGGTGCTGCTGCGCCGCCGCTGATGGGCGAGGAAGGCGCGGGTGAGGACGGTCTGCGCGTACCCGGCGGGGTTGTCCACCCGGGAGACGCGTCCCCAGCGGACGTAGATCCGGCCGAGGGTCTCCTGGACGAGGTCCTCGGCGAGGTGGGTGTCCCCGGCGGTCAGCAGACAGGCCGACCGGTACAGATGGCCGGCCCTGGCCGCGGCGAACTCCGCGTACTCGTCCGCGCGGCCCTGTCTCATGCGCTCCCCCTGCTGCTGTGTGCCGGCTGTCGGCGAGGTCCTCACTTCACTGATGCGGCGGGACAGGGAGAATGTTTCACCGCAGGACCGAAAAGTTCTCAGCGCGCACAAGGACACAGGACCCGATGACCGAGCAGCCACCCCCACCCGCCCCGGGTTTCGGCCCGCCCCCGCCGCAGTACGCCCCCGCGCAGCCACCCAACGCCCCCGCGCAGCCACCCAACGCGCCCGCGCAACCCCCCAACGCGCCCGCACAACCCCCCTACGCCCCCGCGCAGCCGCCGTACGCCCAGGTCCCGCCCCAGCCGGCACCGGCCGGCCCCGAGTTCCTGGCCGTCGACAAACGCAACGCGGTCGTGGTCGACGCGTCCGGCGTGGTCTTCGAGCTGGCGGACTTCACGATGGAGTTCCCCTGGCCCGAGATCCGCAGCGTCCACTACCAGGCGAGCCCCGACGGCAAGGCCCTGATGGTCGCCGTGATCCCCATGGACGGCCGGTTCTACGAGTGCGTGGTGGAGGCCAAGCCCCGGACGAGGCTGCAGGAGTGGTTCCCGCAGCTCGCCTGGGTGCTCGGCCACTACCGTCCGATGGGGTGAGACGGGCGGCTCCTACGGCAGCCCGTGCACATGCGGCCCCACCGCGTTCGACCACGCGTTGCCGGCCGCGGCGTCCCAGTTCGTCGACCAGGTCATCGCGCCCCGCAGGTCGGGATAGGTCCTGGACGGCTTGAACGAGCCGCAGTTCGTGCCCCTCGCCAGACAGTCCAGGGCGTTGTTCACGACGGTGGGCGAGACATACCCGCTGCCCGCGCCGCTCGGCGAGGCGGGCAGGCCCAGACCCACCTGGGACGGGGCGAGGCCGCCCTCCAGCTGGATGCAGGCCAGGGCGGTCAAGAAGTCCACCGAGCCCTGGCTGTAGACCTTGCCGTCGCAGCCCAGCATCGAACCGCTGTTGTAGTACTGCATGTTGACGACCGTGAGGATGTCCTTGATGTTCAGGGCCGTCTGGAAGTAGGAGTTCGACGTCGACTGCATGTCGATGGTCTGCGGCGCCATCGTGATGACCAGCGACGAGCCCGCCTTCGCCGAGAGCGACCGCAGGGC
Organism: Streptomyces sp. NPDC051738; assembly: GCF_044453205.1. Taxonomy (NCBI): domain Bacteria; kingdom Bacillati; phylum Actinomycetota; class Actinomycetes; order Kitasatosporales; family Streptomycetaceae; genus Streptomyces; species Streptomyces sp. NPDC051738. Next base: position 482,058 of record NZ_JBITCM010000004.1, read on the forward strand.
CTGCGTCATGTAGGTGGCGTTGAGGCCGTTCTCCAGATCGATGTCGACGCCGTCGAAGCCGTACTCCTGCATCACCGCGTACACCGAGTTCGCGAAGTTCGTCGCCGACGCGGCGTCGTTCACCGCCACCGTGCCGCGCTCACCGCCCACCGAGACGATGACCTTCTTCCCGGCGGCCTGCTTCGCCCTGATGTCGGCCTTGAACTGGTCGACGGTGTAGCCGCCGAGCCCCGCCGAGTCCAGGTTGAAGGCCACCGCGCCCGGCGTCGAGGTCGCGTCCGCGAAGGCGACGGCGATGATGTCGTACTGCGCCTGGACGTCGGCGAGCTTCTGGACCGTGGCGCCGTTGTTGAAGTTCTGCCAGTAGCCGGTCACCGCGTGCTTCGGCAGTGCGGGACCCACCGGGCCCGCCGTCGTCGTGCCCGTCACCGCCGCCGACTTCGGTGACTCACCGGCCGCGTTGGTCGCCGTGACCTGGAAGGAGTACGACGTCGAGGCCGCGAGCCCGGTCACGGTCGCGGAGGTGCCGGTGACCGCGGTGACCTTGGTGCCGCCGCGGTAGACGTTGTAGCCGGTGGCGCCCGAGACGGTGTTCCAGGCCAGGGAGACCGAGGACGAGCTGGTGCCCGACACCGCGAGGCTGTTCGGTGCGCCGGGGATCGTGGGGGTGGGGTCGGTGCCACCGCCGCCGTCGGGGCCGTAGACCGAGACGTCGTCGGCGTAGTACGCCGCCTGCCCGTACCAGCCGTGCGTGTACACCGTCACCGAGGTCGTGGAGGCGCCGGTGGTGAAGGTGGTCGAGAGCTGCTTCCAGGTCGCCGAGTCGGGCGTCCAGGTCGACACGTCCGTGGTGCCCGTGCCGGTCACGCCGAGGTAGGTGTAGCCGCCCTGCACCCAGGCGCTCAGCGTGTACGTCGAGTTGGGCTTGACGGCCACGGCCTGGGTACACCGGGCGTTGTCCTGCCCGGCCGGGGTGGCCTTCAGGGCCGTCGTGCCGCCGTGCACCGGGGAGGTGACGGTCGTGCCGCTGTTCGCGGAACAGGTCCAGTTGGTCAGGCCGGACTCGAAGCCGGCGTTCTTGGCGTTGTTGACGTCCGCCGCGGACGCCTGGCCCGCGGGGAGGAAGGCGAGGGCGAGGGCTGCGGCGATCGCGCCCGCCCGGAATCTGCTGCGTATGGACATGACAAGAGGCATGCTGAACAACTTGGTCCAGACCAATTCGCGTGTCAAGAGATTCCGGTAATGGAGAATTCGTGTGCGTAACCTGCCCCGTTTTAGCGTGACTTGTGCGAGTGGAGTTACTTCTCGGCTGGAGAGAAGCTGTTCTCCGGCCACAAAGCCGTGGATACAGTGCTCAAGTAGTCACGCAATGAAGTCACCGGGGAGCTGCGCGTGCCAACTGCCATTGCCGTGACCAGCGCCGACATGGCGCTGCCGGCGCAGGATGAGCGAACCGTGCCCGCCGTCGTGCTCGGGGACCTCGGCCAGGAGTCGCTCGACCTGTCGTTGGCCGACATGCAGACCCTGATCGACCAGCACGGCCATGTGGTCGTCGTCTGCTCACAGGCCGCCCCGCGCGCGGTGGTGCAGCGGCTGCGCACCGTACGGTCCCTGCTGGAGAGCGACCGGATCGCCCTGTTCCGCCCCGAACTGCCCCCGCTCGGACTCGCCGTCCTCGCCCGCCAGTTGCGTCAGCTGGCCTCCTGCGACCTCAGCCCCGGCGTCCTCGCCTCCGCCGGCCGGCTGCTCACCCACTACATCCACGCCGGGGCACTGCTCGGCTCCGTCACCAAGCTCGACCGCATCCCCGTCGACCTCAAGTCGCACGCCAAGTCCTGGGTGCCCGGCAGCCAGTTCGGCGTCCTCGCCCACCCCACCCCGCACCTGGCGAGGATGGGCCCGGGGGTCACCCTCCCCGGCCCGGAGTTCGGCACCTCGCTGCTGGTCGCCAAGGGGCAGCTCCAGTCCGACTGGGTCACCGCCGCCCTGGCCCCGTCCTGGCGGGCGCGGGGCCTGCGCGAGGCGGTGCTGCCCGCGGAGTCGGCGGCCTGGTGGGGGACGTCCAAGCTGATCGAGTTCTGCGCGTACCTGCCCGACCTGCCGGTGCTTTACCAACTGGTCACCTCCGTAAGGCAGACCTCCTGTCACTGGTGCGGCATCGACGTCATCGGCGACCGCTGCGTCTTCTGCTCCGCCACCCCGCCCGCCCACGAACAACCGGCCCGCGCAGGCTGACCGGACCTGGACCCCGGACCCCGGCCGCCGAGGCCGCCCGACCCCACCCGACCGCTCCCGACCGATTCCCCCAATGAGGTTGTACGGTTCATGAACTCCCGTCAGCGCCGCGGCGTGATACTCCTGCTCCTGTCGGTGGTCTGCGCCCTCGGGGCCTTCGCCGGCGTGCTCTCCGTCATCAGTGACGTGAAGTCCAAGGTCGGTCCCGAGGTCACCGCCTACCAGCTCAGGCGGGACGTGGCCCCCTACACCCCGCTCAGCGCGGCCCAGTTCGAGAAGATCGAGATGCCCGAGCGGTGGCTGTCCAAGAACGCGGTCACCGACCTCCGCGAGGTCCGCGGCAAGATCGCCGTCACCACCCTGCGCGAGGGCTCCCTGCTGCAGAGCGACATGATCGTCGACCAGCCCGCCCTCCAGCCGGACGAGCAGGAACTCGCCATCATGATCGACGCGGCGACCGGTGTGGCCGGCAAGATCACCCCGGGCTCCAAGGTCAACGTCTACGCCACCTTCGAGGGGCAGAGCGACAGCGCGCCCGACCAGTCCAAGCTGATCGTCGAGAACGCCCGGGTCATCGACGTGGGCAAGCTGACCTCGCTGGAGCCCGACGAGAACGACCGCGGTCGGCAGCCCACCGAGGCCGTCCCGATCACCTTCGCCCTGACCGCCGTCGACGCCCAGCGCATCACCTACGCCGAGTCGTTCGCCGACGAGGTCCGGCTCGCCCTGGTCGCACCCGGCGGTGCCTCCGACATCTCCGCGACGGACCGCACGTACGAACTCGCCAAGGACAAGTGAGAGGCCCCCATGCCCACGAGGATCCTCCCGGCGGTCGGCGACGCGGACGCGGTCCGGTCCCTCACGACGCTGCTCAGCCAGCTGCCCGACGCCGAGCCGGTGGCCCCGGTCACCGACTCCACCCAGCTGGTGGACACCCTCGCGCGCCTCGCCGCCGAGTCCGTCGACGAGCTGCCCGAGGTCGTCGTCGTCCATGAACGCATCGGCCCCGTCCCGGCCCTGGAGCTCATCCGCGAGGTCGCCCTGCGCTTCCCGGCGGTCGGCGTCATCCTCGTGACCTCCGACGCCGGACCCGGCCTCTTCCAGGCCGCCATGGACTACGGGGCGCGGGGCCTGGTGGCCCTGCCGCTGCACTACGAGGAACTGGCCAGCCGGGTCCACGCGGTCGCCCAGTGGTCGGTGGGCGTCCGGCGGCATCTGGGCGCCGGCGGGGAGGACGTGTTCAGCGGGGTCGGCGGCACCGTGGTGACGGTGAGCGGCGCCAAGGGCGGGGTCGGCACCACCCTCACCGCCATCCAACTGGCCCTCGCCGCCCAGGCGTCCGGCCGCAGCGCCGCGCTGCTCGACATGGACCTCCAGACCGGGGACGTCGCCGCCTTCCTGGACATCCAGTTCCGCCGCTCGGTCGTGGACCTCGCCGCCATCAACGACATCTCGCCGCGGGTGCTCGCTGACGCGGTGTTCCGGCACGACACCGGGGTCGCCCTGCTCCTCGCCCCCGGCGACGGCGAGCGCGGCGAGGAGGTCACCGACCGCGCCGCCCGCCACATCGTCAGCGCCCTGCGCTCGCGCTACGAGGTCGTCGTCATCGACTGCGGCGGCCAGCTGACCGGCGCGAGCGCGGCGGCCGTGGAGATGGCCGACACGGCGCTCCTGGTCACCACCCCGGACGTGGTCGCCGTCCGGGGCGCCAAGCGCACCGTACGGATGTGGGACCGCCTGCAGATCCGCAAGGCGGAGGAGACCACGATCGTCGTCAACCGCTACTCGCGCGGCGCGGAGATCCAGCCCGCCCTGATCCAGAAGATCACCGGCACCGGGATCGCCGCCACCGCGATCCCCGCCAACTTCAAGGAACTCCAGGGCGCGATCGACGCGGGCCGCGTGCACGAGCTGGACGGCAAGGGGTCCGTCCGGCAGGCCCTGTGGGCGCTCGCCGGGGAGCTGGGGCTGGTCAAGGGCACGGAGGGGGCACTCCAGCGCCGCAACGGCAAGGCGCGGGGCGGAGAGCGGGCGGCGCTGACGTTCCGGCGGCGGAAGGAGTTGGGGCGGTGAGGGGGCGACGGCGGGGGGACAGGAGCCGGATCGGGGGCGACAAGGGCAGGGCCGGGGGCGATCGGGGGCAGGTCACCGTCGAGTTCCTCGGCATGATGCCGCTGATCATCATCACGCTGGTGCTGCTGTGGCAGTTCGTGCTGTTGGGGTACACGTTCTCGCTGGCGGGGAATGCTGCGGACGAGGCGGCGCGGGCCGCGACCGCGTCCGAGGGGCAGGCGGCCTGCGAGGAGGCCGGGCTTCAGCATCTGCCCGGCGCGTGGGAGGGCGGCGCCAGCGTGGAGTGCGGTGTGAGCGGCGGCTATGTCACGGCCGATGTGTCCCTGGAGGTGCCCGTCCTCTTCCCCGGCGCGATCGGCTTCCCGTTCACCGTCGAGGGCCACGCGGGGGCCGTGCAGGAGGAGAAGGACTGAGATGTCGTACGACTCGAAAGTCCGGGACCGCGGCCAGGTCGCCATCGAGTACCTCGGGTTCCTCCCGATCCTGATCCTCGTCGCCATGGCGGGCGTGCAGGTCGGGCTCATCGCCTATACGGCACAGCAGGCGGGCACAGCGGCCCGGGCCGGGGCGCGCGCCGCCTCGCTCGATCCCGGTGCCGCCCAGGAGGGGTGTCAGAACGCGGTCAGCGGCTGGCTCGCCGACGGGACCGACTGCGCGGAGGCGCCCGGAGGCGACGAGGTGACGGTCACCGTCACCGTCGACATCCCGTCCATCGTCCCCGGCTGGGACTTCGGCGACGCCCAGAAGACCGCGACCATGCCGCTCGACCACTGAACGAGGATCCCCATGAGCCTTAGGTCACGCATCCACACCCCCGAGGAGAACGGCGGCCGGGGCGAGGACGGCCACCTGGTCTCCTCCTACCGGGCCAAGCTCCTGGAGGAGATCGACCTCGCGGAGATGAGCTCGCTGGCTGCGGCCGAGCGCCGGGCCCGGCTTGAGCGGGTGCTCGGGCACATCATCAGCCGTGAGGGCCCGGTGCTGTCGACGGTCGAGCGCTCGCAGCTGATCCGCCGGGTCGTCGACGAGGCACTCGGCCTGGGCATCCTGGAACCGCTCCTGGAGGACGCGTCGATCACCGAGATCATGGTGAACGGCCCGGACGCGATCTTCGTCGAACGAGGCGGCCGCGTCGAGCAGTTGCCGCTCCGCTTCCCCTCCCACGACCAGCTGATGCAGACGATCGAGCGCATCGTCTCCACGGTGAACCGGCGGGTGGACGAGTCGAACCCGATGGTGGACGCCCGCCTGCCGTCCGGCGAGCGCGTGAACGTCATCATCCCGCCGCTCTCCCTCACCGGCGCGACGCTGACGATCCGCCGCTTCCCCCGCTCCTTCACCCTGCACGAGATGATCGGCCTCGGCTCGCTCGACGAGCCCATGGTGTATCTGCTGGCCGGTCTTGTGCAGGCCAAGTTCAACATCATCGTCTCGGGCGCGACGGGCACGGGAAAGACGACCCTGCTGAACGCCCTGTCCGGCCTGATCCCCGAGCACGAGCGCATCATCACCATCGAGGACTCGGCCGAACTCCAGCTCCAGCAGGCCCATGTGATCCGCCTGGAGTCCCGCCCGCCGAACGTCGAGGGCAAGGGCCAGGTCACCATCCGCGACCTGGTCCGCAACTCCCTGCGGATGCGCCCCGACCGCATCGTCGTCGGCGAGGTCCGCGGCGGTGAGTCCCTGGACATGCTCCAGGCGATGTCGACCGGCCACGACGGCTCCCTCGCCACCGTGCACGCCAACAGCGCCGAGGACGCCCTGATGCGGCTGAAGACGCTCGCGTCCATGTCCGACGTCACGGTCCCCTTCGAGGCGCTGCACGACCAGATCAACAGCGCCGTGGACGTGATCATCCAGCTGACCCGCTTCCCGGACGGCGCCCGCCGGATCACCGAGATCGCGATCCTCGACAGCCACGGGGCAGAGCCGTACCGCCTGGTGACGGTGGCCCGGTTCCACGCCCAGCCCATGACGCCGGACGGCCGCGTCCACGGCGCGTTCCAGTACTTCCCCCTCCCGCGCCGCACCGCGGACCGCCTCTACTTGGCGAGCCAGCCGATCCCCCAGGCCTTCGGCGTCGCCCAGTCCCCGCTCGAGCTCGCCACCCGAGAAGCCAGGTAGGAACCCGTCGCCATGGAACCCCATACCGTCGCCCATACGGTCGCTCTGGACCTACAGACCCGCATCACCCTCACGACCGGCATAGCCCTGCTGACCTGTGCAATGGCCGTGCTGGGCGTCCATGTGTACGCCGTCGGCCGGGCCCAGCGCCAGGCCCTGGTCGACCGTCTGACGTCCACCGGCCAGATCACCGGAGCCGGGGGACGCCGACGCCGCTTCACCGACCTGGACCGACGCCTGCGCCGTACGAAGCTGGGCAAACAGCTCGAACTGCGGCTCGCGGCAACGGGCCTGGACATCACGCCGGGTGAGTTCTTCGCCTACATGCTGGCGACGGTGGCGGGCCTGTGGCTGGTCGGCCAGGCGGCCCTCGCGCCCTTCTTCGGTCCGATCGCGGGCGTCCTGGGCATCTGGGCCGCGGTCCAGTTCCTCAACTGGCAACGCCAGAAGCGCATCGAGAGGTTCATCAACCAACTCCCCGAACTGGCCCGCATCCTCGCCAACGCCGCCCACGCGGGCCTCGCCATGCGCACCGCCATCGGCCTCGCCGCGGAGGAACTGGAGGCCCCGGCGGGCGAGGAACTCGCCAAGGTCTCCAACCAGCTGGCCCTGGGCGCCTCGATGGACGACGCCCTGAGCGAGCTGGCCGAACGCCTCCCGTCCCGCGAGCTGGTCGTCCTGGTCACGACGCTGGTGCTGTCGAACCGGGCGGGCGGCCAGGTGGTGAGCGCACTGCGCAACCTCACCGAGACCCTGGAGGAGCGCAAGGAGACGCGACGCGAGGTCCGTACCCAGCTCTCCCAGGTGAGCATGACGTCGTACGCGGTCCCGGTGCTGGGCGTGGGCTCGCTGTTCCTGATGAACGGCGTGAAGGACGGCGCCCTGGACCGGATGACGGGTTCCCCGGTCGGCCAGGCGGCGGTGCTGATCGCGTTCGGGCTGTACGCGATCGGCTTCATCCTGATCCGCCGCCTGTCGCGGATCGACGTCTGAGGCGCGCGAGCGGGAAAGGAGGAGGACGACGATGGGACTGGCACAACTCGGGCCGCTCCTGGCCCTGCTGATGGGCCTGAGCGTGTGGGGCATCTTCGCCGGCATCCGCATGTACCGGGCGGACACGAAACTGCCGAGCGACCTGGCGCTGGCCCTGGAGGTCGGCGCGACCCGCACCGGCGCCGTGGACTCGCTCATCGACCGCATGGGCATGCGCTACGCCCCCGCCGTGCTGCGCCTGATGGGCCCGAAGCTGGTGGCCAAGTACCGCCGCAAGATCGACCTCGCGGGCAACCCCGGCGGCCTGACCATCGACCGCTATGCGGCGCGGCGGGCGGTGTACGGCTTCCTGGGCGCCGTCGGCTTCCTGGTGTTCCTGCTCCGGGGCCAGGTGCTGGTGGCCTTGCTGCTGCTGGCCTTCGGTGCCTTCTGGACGGAGGTCGGCATCTGGTCGGCGATCCGCATCAGGAAGGACGAGATCGAACGCACCCTGCCCGACTTCCTGGACGTCCTGGCGGTGGTGGTGAGCGCGGGCCTGGGCTTCCGCCAGGCCCTGGACCGGGTCGCCTCGAAGTACGAGGGCCCCTGGGCCGACGAACTCCGCATCACCCTGCGCCAGATGGACCTGGGCATGAGCCGCCGCCACGCCTTCGCGGAACTGAGGCGCCGGAACGACTCCGAGCAGGTGGCGATGTTCGTGACGGCACTCCAGCAGGGGGAGGAGCTGGGCGCGCCGATCGTCGACACGCTGGTGGCGCTGGCCAAGGACATGCGCAGGACCGACGCCCAGAACGCCCGCCGGAAGGCGGCCAGGGCGGTACCCAAGGCCACGATGATGATCACGACGTTCATGGTTCCGGCGACGATGATCCTGCTGGGGGCGGGGTTGTTGCTGGGGTCGGGGACGGACTTCGGGTCGTTGACGGGGGAGTAGCGGCCAACGAGGGGAGCAGTCGCCAACGAGGGGAGCAGTCGCCAACGGAGGAGTGATCGTCAACGGAGGAGTAGTCGCTAACGGAGGAGTAGTCGCTAACGGGGGAGTAATCGTTGACGGGGAAGCAGGAGCAGCAGGGAAAGTAGGGGAGGGGAGGGCCGTATGGCAGGGATGCCGGTGCGGATGGAAACAGCGGCGCAGACGAACGCCGGGCTGCCGAGGGCGGCGGCGGGCCTCGCGTCGCTGCTGCGACGCCGCCGGACGTCGTGGGCGTCCCGGTCGGCGGCCGTGGAGCGGCAGCCGGAGCGCTCGTCGACGATCGCCCTCCAGATAAACGCCCTCCAGGCGCTGTGCCGTCAGGTCTTCGGCTTCCGGATCGCCATGATCGCGCTCGCCGCGCCCGGGGCGCTGCTCAACGCCGCGCCGGGCCTGGGCGCACGCCTGGTGGGCGCCTCGGTGGTGGTCACGTTCATGGGCTCCTACGTCCTGTTCCGCGACTGGGAACGCTTCGGCCCCCTCCTCCTGCGCCACCCCACCCTCCTGGCGGCGGACACCCTCTTCACCTCCCTCCTCCTCGTCTCGGCGGGCCCGGACACCACGCTGGCCTACGTCAGCGTCTGCACCCCGCTGCTGGCCGGCATCGTCTACGGCTACCGAGGCGCGGCCGTGTTCGCCAGCGCACAGTCCCTGATCCTGCTCCTGGCCTACGCGATGGACAGGGAGGCGCAGGCGGGCAGCGGCCTGGCGGAGAAACTCCTCCTCCCGGGCCTCTGCGTCATCACGGGCGCCCTCGGCTCGTCCCTGCGCAACCTCATGCTCCGCTTCGGCACGGCCACCCAGGCCCTGACGGAGGTCCAGGCCCGCCTGGCGGTCACGGAAGCGGTGAGCGCGGAACGGGCGCGGCTGGCCCGCGAGATGCATGACTCGGTGGCGAAGACGCTGTATGGCGTGGCGCTGGCGGCGGACGGGTTGGCGGTATCGGCGGCGTCGTCCGCCGAGGATCCGTCCGGCGTGGAGCCGCCCGGCACGGCCCCCTCCAGTCTGGACCCGTCCCGGATCAGGCAGCAGGCGGAACTGGTCTCCCGAGCCGCCCGCCGGGCAGCCGCCGAGTCCCGGGAGCTCCTGGCGGACCTGCGCCGCGAGTCCGACCCGGACCACCTGACGGACATCGTGTCGGAACTGGTGGCCCGCACCGAGGACTTCACGACCCGCACCGGTACGCGCGCCACTTACGAGGCCATGGGCGAGGCCCCGTTGCCCCCGGTCCCGCCGGCCGTCGCCCGCCACCTCCTCACCATCACCGAGGAGGCCATGGAGAACGCCCACCGCCACGCGAACGCGACCCGGGTCGACGTACGGGCGGGTGTGGAGGCCGAAGTGCTCCGCCTGACCGTCCGGGACGACGGCCAGGGCCTGCCCGCCGACACAACGGTCGAACACCTCCGCCGGACAGGCCACTTCGGCCTGCTGGGCATGACCGAACGGGCGGCCTCGATAGGAGCCCGCATCCACATCGGCAGAGGCAGACACGCACGCGGCACGGAGGTCAGCGTGGAACTCCCGTTGGCGGCGCTGACGAGGACGACAGAGGCGGCGACCCCATGACCGAGCGGAAGCCACCCCCCGTCACCGCGCCCCTCCGACTCGTCGTGGCCGACGACAACCCGGTGGTCCGCGCGGGCCTGACCGCCCTCCTCTCCACCCACGCGGACATAACGGTCGTTGCCGAGGCGACGAACGGCCACGAGGCCCAAGAGGCGGCCCACCGCCACCGCCCCGACGCGATCCTCCTGGACGTACGCATGCCGGGCATGGACGGGATCACGGCACTGCCGCACCTCGTGCGCATCGCCCCGGTGCTGATGCTGACCTACAGCGGGGAGTCGGAGACGGTCCGGGAGGCCCTGCGTCGAGGGGCCGTCGGCTATCTGGTCCACGGTGAGTTCACGACGGACGAACTGGTGGAGGCCGTACGGGACATCAAGTCGGGTGGGCCGCCTCGTCTCACGGCTACGGCGGCGAAGGCGGCGGCGGCAGGGGTGGCGACAGGGCCGTCGCTCGCGGAAGCAAACCCTCAACTATCAACTGCTACAGGCAATTCCCCGGAACGCCTTTCGCAAGTGCAACCAAGTGTGGGACAGTCATCGGTGTACCGTTCGCGGTTCCAGCTGAGCAGGAGGGAGGCGGAGATCATGGACCTCATCGCATCGGGCATGAACAACCAGCAGATCGCCGCCGCCTGCTTCATCAGCGAGAAGACGGTCAAGAACCACATCAACCGCATCTTCGCCAAACTCCACAGCACCAGCCGAGCGGAGGCCGCCGCCAAGTGGCTGGGCACGGCCCCGGGTTCACACCCAGGACGGAGCTGATCGGGGATGGCGCAGCGATGGTTTTCGGACGGGGCCCGGAATTGGGCCCTGGGACCCTCTGGTGTTCCGGGTAATCGCGCTTACTTTTCTCGCAGGACTTTTCACGACACTTGCGAGCTCAGCGCTCAACAACTGCCGGACACCAGAGGGGAACACCATGAGCAACTGGATCAACACCACCGTCGCATACCTCCGCTCGCGCGCTGCTCGCGACGACAAGGGGCAGACGGCGGTGGAGTACCTGGGGATCATCGCGGTGGTGGTGGCGATCGTGTTGGCCATTACGGGGACGGACATCGGCCAGACCATCTACGACGCGATTGTCGAACAGATCGACGAGCTCACCGGATGATCGGGCGCCACAGGTTCGGCGACGCAGGGCAGGCATTCCCCATCTACATCACCGTGGTGGGGGGCCTGCTCTTTCTCGCGTTCGCCTACCTCGCGGTCGGCCAGGCCGCAGCACATCGGAACGGTGCCCAAACCGCCGCCGACGCGGCGGCGTTGGCGGCGGCGCAGGAAACCCGGGACCAACTCGCCGGCAAGTGGGTGCAGGACATACTCGACCCGGCGAAGTGGCAGGACATCTTCGACGGCGACGTACAGGGTCTGGACCCGTCCTGCTGGCGCGCGGACGAACTCGCGGCGCAGAACGACGCTCACGTGGACGCCTGTGGTCCGACGGGCCTTCTGGGCTACGAGGTCGAAGTCGAGACGGACGAGCCCGTCGGTGATTCGATCGTTCCCGGTACGGAGAGCAAGTACGCGAAGGCGTCGGCCACCGCCGTGATCGAGCCTCGCTGCACGTTCGAACTGCCCGGCGGGGATGCCGAGGACGGTGACGGCAACGAGGTACTGCCGCTGCCGCAACTCACCTGCGAGGACGAGAACTGGGACGACCTGGACCCGGACGACCCGACCACGCTTCCGGATCCTGAGGACCTCTTCGACGTCCATCTGGCCGACTGACAAGCGAACGACGAGTGACGAAGGAAGCAGAGGCATGAGCATTCGGTTCACTACGAAGGCCCGCAGGGGGATGGTCGCGATGACCGTTGCGGCTGGACTGGCCCTCGGTGTGGCCGGCTGCGGTAGTGGAGGCGACGACGACAAGAAGCCGGACGCATCGGCTCCCGCCTCCACGAACGGTGGGTCCAACCCCAGTGCTCAGGAAGGAAACGACCAGCCGCTGGCTGAACTCAAGGGCGAGGACGGGCTGATCCTCAAGGTCATCTCTGCTCAGCGCGATTCCGGTGGCTTCGTCACTGTGAGCGGTGAGCTGAAGAATGACGGAGACGAGGCGGCTCGCCTGTCCGCTCGTACGTCGGGCGACGAGACCGAGATCATCAGGCACGGGACATCGCTGGGCGGAGCCACGCTCGTCGACTCTGCGAGCAAGAAGCGCTACTACGTACTTCGCGACACGGACGGCCGCCCCCTCACGACGACGGGCATGCCGCGGATCAAGCCCGGAGACTCGATCCCGGTCTTCATGCAGTTCCCCTCCCCGCCTTCTAACACCGCCGACGTCAGCTTCCAGCTCCCCACCTTCGCCGCAGCCACCATCCAGATCTCCGGGTGAGGCCAACCATGACCCGCACCCCCCGCCTCCCCCTGACCCTCACCGCGGCCACCCTCATGGTCGCCGCCAACATCCTCGGCGCCACCACCGCCGACGCGGCCGACGACCCCAGCGTCCCGCCCGGCACCGAGGCGACGGCCGCCGCCCCCGTCGAAGTCGACGCGAACGACCCCGACCTCAAGCTCCCGGAGGGCGCGACGCTCGCCCAGGCCAAGGTGTTGGACATCAAGCAGGTGGTGGAGGACCAGGCCGGCGAGGAGCGCCGGGAAGACACCAACACGGACGTGAAGTTCGCGCTCCAGGCCGAGGTCCTGTTCCCCAAGGACAGCGCGAAGCTGACCGGGGAGGCGAAGTCCCGTATCTCGTCGATCGCCGAGGAGATCAAGACCCAGAACGCCACCCGGATCCGTGTCTTCGGCTTCACCGACAATCTCGGCTCCTCGGCCCACGGCGACGTGCTGTCCCGCAAGCGCGCGAACGCCGTACAGGGCGTCCTGGAGTCAGAACTGAACGACTCGACGATCACGTACGAGGTGCGGGGCTACGGCGAGCAGTACCCGATCTCCTCCAACGAGACGGAGTCGGGCCGCAAGAAGAACCGAAGGGTGGAGGTCTCCTTCCCGCGCACGGAGAGCTGACCGTGACGAGAAGCGCGAGGCGTATACGCCACGTATACTTGCGGCATGTCTGACGTCATGATCCGCGTGCCCGCCGAAGTCCGTGACCAGCTCGCCGCCGTGGCGGAGGCGCGTGGGACGAGCCTCCGTGCCCTGATGCAGGAAATCGCGGCTCAGACTCTGACCCCCGAGCAGATCAAGGAACGGGCCGATCGCACCCGTACTCTCCTCGCCGAGCGGTTCGGGCATTACGTGACGGACGAGGAATCCGCGGAAATGCGGAGCAGGATGCGGGAAGCGACGACCGCGCACCGAGCTGCTCTCGCGGAGGCGGAGTCGTCCCGTTGAACCAGATCGACCACTTTGTCCTCGACAGCTCCACACTGCTGGCGATGGGAGGCAACAAGCAGGTCTCCGGCCTCATCCACGCCGCGGCGTCCAGTGAAGATGTGCGTCTGTGGCTGCCGGTCCTGTGCCTCGTGGAGGCTGAGCGCGAGCGGGCGGGGATTGTGGCCCACGCGGGTGTACTGCTGGACGTGCTCCGCGTCATCGACGACGACTACGCGATGGCCATGACCGTCGCCGAGCTGCTCCACGACGGTGTCGAGTTCGGGGTTGCCGCGGCCGTACATGCGGCACGGCCGAACCCGATGCTCCCCGACGGAGCGCTGGTGGCCACCGTCGCACCGGAGGCCTACGTCGGGCTGGGAGTCGGGGTCATGGACCTCAACCGCTGAGTCGTAGCCGGTCAGCCGCTCGCTCCGCGCGGAGGTCGATCGTGCCATCACCTCCCCTTCAGCTCTTCCCCGGACGTTCGGGACCCCTCCCAACCCACCCACGGGACCCTGAGGGACCCACCAGGGAGCAAGGTGTCCCGTCCGTGCGGCAGTTGAGGGAGTGAGTCGGTATGCGTGGGTCCGAAGAGCCGTCGGGTATCGGTGGCACGGGAGAGCACTCGGGCGGACCTGAGTCCACGCCGTCCGCGCCGCTGCAGCCGCCCACGCCACTGCAGCCGCCCGCGCCGTTGGCGCCCGAGCCCCCGTCGCCGCCCCCGCCCCCGCTGCCCGATGGCCCACCGAGCGTCGAGCCTCCGAGCGACGAGCGTCCGCTCTCCGAGTGGTTGACCTACACGCTGCCGGAGGATCCCGAGGACGACGTGCCCGCGGACCCGTGGCGGTCGGCGGCGGCCGGGCTGTTCAACCTCAGTGGGCTCGGGCTCGGGTACGTGTTCCTGGAACACTGGTGGCAGGCCGCCCTGTGCTGGATCGCGACCGGCTTCCTGCTGGTGGCCGCACTGCCCGCAGACCCCGACGGGGTGCCGGTCGGGGTGGTGTGGGCGTACGTCCTCGTTCTGGTGCCGGCCGCCGTCCACGGGGCGTGGCTGGCGCGCCGTGCCCGGTTGACGCTGCGGTGGCGGTCGACGGTCGCCGCCGCGCTCGGGCTCGTGCTGCTCGCCGTGCCCGCCGGTGGGGCGGTGGGGTACGACGCGGCGCAGGATGAGGCGTACCAGCAGATGCTGCTCGACCGGCTGGCCAGGACGGACCGGCTGGTCACCGCCGCCTCGCAGCGGGACGGCTTCGCCGAGGGCAAGGGGGACTACGACCGGGCACTGAAGGCCTACCGCGCGCTCGGCGACGACCACCCCGGCAGCCGGGCGGCGCACCGCATCCCCGACCGCCTCGGCCGGTTCTACGACACCGTCGCCGCGCCGTACCGCGAGAAGGAGTACTGCGAGGCCCTGCAACCCCTGCGGTATCTGTGGAAGCTGCCCGACACGATGGGCACCGAGCGGCTCGGTTCCCTCGCCGACTGGCCCGAGGAGCCCCTGGCCACCTCGCTCTACGAGTGCGGCATCACGAACCTCGGCTCCAACGCCCGGACCGAAGCGGACGCGAACGGCGGCGCACTGGCCGATCTCCTGCGTACGTTCCCCGATTCGCCGCAGGCCGCCAAGGTCGAACCGGCCGTCAGCGCGGAGATCGCGAAGCGGTCCAAGGCCCTGAAGGGCGACGACCCGTGCCCGGCCGACGAAGAGCTGCAGGCCATCAGCCAGACCATGGTCGACCTGCCCGCGGGCAGCCCCGGGGACGGGTTGCGCACGGACGCCGTCAACGCGGTCGAGTCCGGTGCCTACGCGTGCGGGGTGGACCAGTTCAAGGACGACAAGTTCGGCGCGGCGGCCGAAACTCTCAACGACTTCGCCGACGAGTACGAGGACAACAAGAACGCCAAACGCGCCCGGCAGATCGCCATCGCCGCGGAGATCGCCGACGAACTGCCCGAGGCGGGCCGGAAGCTGCCGCCGTCCCGCGGCCCGGGCGGCTCCAAGATGCCCATGGAGATCAGCAACGACGCCCCGAAAGCAGTCGAGTTCCTCTACACCGGCCCGGTCACCGGCAGCATCTACCTCCCGGCCTGTGCCGACTGCACCGAGTACTCCAGCAAGTCCAACGCCGAGAGCGCCGCCTGCTCGAACAGCGGCACCGACTACCCGACCACGTACCTCAACCTGCCCGCCGGCAACTACCAGACCCTCATCAAGTACGCCGACGAAGACGCGGGGGATGTCACGAACGAGGCCGACGCGATGAGCATCGATCCCGGCTACACGTACACCAACTGCCTGTACGTCGTGAGCGAGAGCAGTTACCCGGGATATCCCGACTACTCGCTGCCGGAACTCCCGGAGATCGAGCCGATCGAGCCGATCGAGCCCCTCGCTCCGAACGCCTGACCCACGGGGCCGCGCGGTGGATGGTGAGGGCGTCCCGCCAGCCGGGACCCCTCCCGGACCCCGTTGCCCAGTCTCCGTCCATGACCGATCCACGCAGATGGCTCGTCGCGGTGGCCGCTGCACTGGTGACGGCAGGCTGTTCGAACTCCCCGGACCCCGCGCCACCGGCCTCGGCCTCGATCCCGGCCTCGATCCCGGCCTCGATCCCGGCCTCGATCCCGGCCTCGTCCGGCCCGTCGACCGCGCGGCCGACCGCGACGGCCACCACAGCCTCAGCCTTCTGCCTGAACCTGGACGTCTTCCAGGTCAGCGTCGTTGCCTTCCGCGCGGACGCGGGACGCGGTGGAGAAGTACGACTGTGACGCCGCGGACGGGTGATCCTCAGCGGCGGCGTCGCGGGTGTCGTATCGCCGCCGATCGATCGTGACCCGGCGACGGCACTCGACGCGCACCCACCGTCACCCGGCCTCGACCTCGACCGTGACCCGCACCCCGCCCCGCACCCCCCACCCCGCCATCGCCCCGGCCTCCGCCTCCAGCACATGCCGCGCACGCAGCCGGGGCAGCCCCAACCGTCCGGGTTTCATGGTGCGTACGGCGATGACGTTCAGCTTCCGGTCGAGGTACGCCACGTCGATGGGGATGCGCATCCGGAACGTGTGCACACCACTGGCGGGCGTGAGCAGCATCGCCCCGTCGACGGCGTCCCGCCCCAGGAGCCCTTTCGTGCGGGCCCGATAGGACGCGGCGATCTCCACGGGCACCGAGACGTCGCCCGACTCCCCGTGGACGACCAGGGCCCCTCGCCCATCACGCCACCGTCGCCCCATCCTCGGCCACCTCCTGGATTTCCTGTTGTCCGCCGAGTGCTACCCGGGTAGGAAAGGTCGCATGACCGGACTCGGCGCAGTATTCCGCCCCCAGCTCGCCCCCGAACGACTTCGATCCGTCGCCGAACTCGCCGACGCCGCAGGACTGGAAGAGCTCTGGCTCTGGGAGGACTGTTTCCGGGAGGGCGGGATCTCCACGGCCGCGGCCGCCCTCGCCTGGACCGAGCGGGTCAGGATCGGCGTCGGGCTGCTGCCCGTTCCGCTGCGCAACGTCGCCATCGCCGCCATGGAGGCCGCCACGCTGCACCGGATGTTCCCGGGGCGGCCGATCCTCGCCGTCGGGCACGGTGTGCAGGACTGGATGGGGCAGGTCGGGGCCCGGGTCGAGTCGCCGGTGACCCTGCTGCGGGAGCATCTCGTCGCCCTGCGTGCCCTGCTCGGCGGGGAGCGGGTCAGCACCGAGGGCCGGTACGTCAAACTCGACGACGTCGCCCTCGACTGGCCGCCCGCCGGGCCGGTGCCCGTCATCGCCGGGGTCACCGGGCCCCGCTCGCTGCGGCTCGCCGGGGAGGCCGCCGACGGGACCCTGCTCACCGCCTCGACGTCGCCCGAGGGGGTACGGCGGGCACGGCAACTCATCGACGAGGGGCGGGAGTCGGCCGGACGCGCCGGCGCGGAACCGCACCCGGTCGTGGTCTATCTCCTTGCCGCCACCGGCCCCGACGCGGCCGCCCGTGTCAAAGCCGAGCTGGCCGCCGAGGGGCTCGCCTCCGTGCCCGATCTCGGTGTCGCCGGGGACGCCGGCACCGTGGCGAAGGCCGTGCAGCGGCTCGCGGACGCGGGTGCCGACACCGTGGTGCTGCAGCCGACGGGGGACGAGCCGGACCCGGAGGGGTTCGTGCGGTTCGCGGCGGAGGAAGTGCGGCCGTTGGTGCCGTAGGCGAGAGGGCCGTGCCCGGCTCGGCGGCGTTGTCCATGCTCAGCGGCGTTGTCAGTGGCTCCTGCCAGACTCCTGGACATGAGCGACGACACCGTGGACGTACGCCTTCGAGATGTGTGGGACTCCGACCTGGAGGCCTTCCTCGCCTACGAGCACGACCCGGAGGCCCTCCAGCGGTCGAGGTTCACGCCTCGGCCGCGGGACGCCTTCCTGAAGCACTGGCGGACCAGAGTGCTCGGCGACGAGACCTGTCTCGTGCGGACGGTCACGGTGGGGGACGACGTGGCCGGCAGCGTCGTCTCCTGGTGGGAGGGCGACCGCCGCTTCCTCGGCTACTGGATCGGGCGGCCGTACTGGGGGCGGGGCATCGGCACCAGAGCGCTCGCCCTCTTCCTCGAACTCGACCGGACGCGTCCGCTGTACGCCGACCCCTTCCACGACAACACCGCCTCCGTACGCCTCCTCGAACGCCACGGCTTCCAGCACGCCGGCACCGTCCGCCACGGCGATGACGAACATGTGCTGCTCGTTCTCCCCGAGGCCTAGGCGGCCGTGAGCGAAAATCGGCGGCGGTCACCGACCATGCCCTGACACGATCACCGTATGCAGAAGCCGCGGCACACCCGGACCTTCGACGACCTCGTCGCCGAAGGCGTCGCCGTCCCCACCGAGGGCTGGGACTTCTCCTGGTTCGAGGGGCGGGCCACCGAGGCCCGGCCCTCCTGGGGATACGCCACGTCACTCGCCGAGCGGCTCTCCCGCGCCATCGCCGCCCTCGACATCCAGACCGGGGGAGGCGAGGTACTCGACTTCGCCCTGCGCCGCGCCGCTCCGAAGGTCCCGCCCCTCACCGTCGCCACCGAGGGCTGGCCGCCGAACGTCGCCAAGGCCACCGCCGTCCTGCGTCCCCACGGCGTCGCCGTCGTGGCCGCACCCGAGGACGCCCCGTTGCCGTTCGCGGACGGCGCCTTCGACCTGGTCAGCAGCCGGCACCCGGTCAGTCCGCAGTGGGCCGAGATCGCCCGCGTCCTGCAGCCCGGCGGCAGCTACTTCGCCCAGCACGTCGGGCCGCGCAGCGTCTTCGAGCTCGTCGAGTACTTCCTCGGCCCGCTCCCGCAGGAGCAGAGCCTCGGCCGCCACCCCGACCGCGAGCGCGCCGCCGCCGAGGCCGCCGGGCTCGACATCGTCGATCTGCGCGCCGAGCGGCTGCGCATCGAGTTCCACGACATCGCGGCCGTCGTCCACTTCCTGCGGAAGGTGGTGTGGATGGTCCCTGGCTTCACGGCCGAGGCATACGAACCCCAACTCCGCGCCCTGCACGAGCAGATCCAGTCCCACGGCTTCTTCGTCGCGCACAGCACCCGCCACCTCTTCGAGGCCCGCAAGCCCGACGCCTGAGCCGGTCCGCCGCCGCGCCCCTCACGCGTGCGGACCGACCGTCACCTCCCCGACCACCAACTCTGCCCTCGCCTCCAGCACTTCCCCGATCCGCTCCACCTGCTCGCCGAGCTCCCGCTCCTGCCGCGCCGTCAGCCGTCGGCCGACCAACTCCACCGTGACCGTCGTACGGCGGCCCTGGCGCCGCTGGTGCCAGACCCCGGCCACCACGCCGTCCACCAACAGCACGGGATAGTTCCCCGCCTGGCCGCCCGCCAGTGCCCGCCGGTACGCCTTCCCGGGGAACAGCGACTCCCGCGGCTGCGCGGCGATGGCATACGCGTCGAAGTACGGCAGCAACCGCACGCCCCGCACCCGCTCGCCCGGGAACCCCGTGTCACCGGCCGCCACCCAGGCCGCCGCCCCCTCGAACAACACCTGCTCGACTTCCCCACCCTCCACCAACTCCCCGAACAGCCCCACCGCCCACCCCACCGGCGCCGCCAGCCACTTGGCGAAGTACTGAGGCGTCGAGGGCCCATACACACGCAAATACCACCGCACAAGCTCCCGAAGCGCCTCTTCACCGGCCGCGGGCCTTGACCGGGTCGTCCCGGGCTCCGCCTCTTCACGGGGCGCTGGCCCCGAACGGGACACCTCGGAACCCTGCCCCGACCCGGGCGCCGGCCCTGACTGGGTCGCCTTGGGCTCCGCCCCTTCACCGGGCGTTGATCCCGATCGGGTCGCCCCGGACCCCGCCCCCTCGCCCGCCGCCGGCCCCGAACGGGACACCCCGGAACCCTGCCCCGACCCGAGCTCGGAACCCGACTCTGGTCGGGAACCCGACCTCAGCCCCGATCCGAAACCCGACCCAGATCCGGGTCCCGGCCCTGCCCCGGAACTCAGTCCCGGCCTGGAACCCGACCCCGACCGGGAAGGGGAACTCGACCCCAGCCTTGATCCGGAACCTGGCCCCGGCTCGGAACCCGGCCCCGACGCCGCCCCGGATCTCAGCCCCGGCCGGGAACCTTGCCCCGACGCGGGCCCGGAGCTCGCCCCCGGCTTGGAGCTCGACCCGGGCCCGGAACCTGCCCCCGACCCAGATCCAGGCCCTTGCCCCGCCCGGGAACCCTGCCCCGCCCCGGAACCCAGCCCCACCCCGGAACCCTGCCCTGCCCGGCAACCCAGCCCCACCCCGAAATCCGACTGCGCCCCCACTCCCACCCCCGCCCCAACCCCCGGCGGCCGCGTATACGTCACCCTCCGCCCCCGATTCGGCCCAAAGCACAGCGCACCCGACTGGCCCGCCCGGTGCATCACCTGGCGCCAGCGTGGCCACAGGTCCTGGAAGGCCGGCATGACCAGGTCGCCGGCCCAGGGGCCGGTGCGGGCGACCACCTCCGTGCCCAGCTCCTCCACGGTGAGGCACACCCCGTCCAGGGCGTCCCCGATCGCCGCCACGATCTGCTCGGCCTGTTCCTCCGTCACCCGTACGTCCGGCGGGAACGGGCTCGGCCCGGTCGGAATCGCGCTCAGCGCGGCGCACCACAGCGGCAGGTCGGCGGTGGGGAGCAGATGTACGGTGCCGCGCGGGCCGAACGTCTTCACCAGTGAACGGTCCTCCCACAGCGCCGCCCGTACGTCCGCCCGCGTGATCCCGGCGACCCGCACCCCCACCGACACCTCGGCCGCGGACAGCACCTGCGCATGCGCGCCCAGCATCGCCCCGACCACATCGGCCACCGGCGTGCCGCGCCCGGCGGGACGGTCCAGGAACTGCCGCTCCAACCGCCGCGCGCTCGCCTCGTTCCACGTGACAGTGACAGTCATGGGTCGACGTTAGGCCGGACAGAGGACAGATGCTGTCCGCTTGTCGGCGGCTCGTCACCCACCGTGTGCCCCGCACTGCAAACCGTGCATCCGTGCGCAAACGCCCTTCGCCCCCTGCGCATCAAAGGAGGGTCCACCTTTTCCACATTGTTATGACGGCCGACTCGCTTTCGTCCGGCTTGTCGCGTAAGTTCAGACCAAGGTAATTCGCGTAAGCAAAGCTGCGCGGCGGGACCGCGCAGTGGAGGGGGCTGCGCGGTGCCGTGCGCCTGTACGCGCCCCTGCTGGACGCGCATCGCGTCGACCCCGCCTCCGCCCCGCGACGCCCTCCGTGCCGTCAAGCGCACGTTCGCGGTCGGGGTCACCCGGGGGAGGGATGCGCGGACAAGTCGCCGAGCGGCTCCCAAGATGCGGCAAACCCTACGGTTCCATCCGCATCCCACCCGTTTCCCCAGGGAATCTACCCCTGCTCGGCCATGATTTCGCCACGAAAGGGCCCTCTCGCGGCCACCGGGCCGTCGCCGAGCGATTTCGGAGAGTAGTTGTGGCACGCCGATGCGCGCAGCATCCCTTACGAAGGGTTATGGTGGAAACCCCCCCTCGGGCCGGTCCGTCTCCCCCCCACGGACCGGCCCGTTTTTTTGTGCGCCTCGCACCCTGAAGCAGGCGCCAGCAACAGGCACCGCTACCCTGCATGTGCGGGGACCGCCACCGTACGGAGGGGCTGACAATCACGTGAACCTGCGCGACAAGCTGCGCGGCCTGCTGGTCAGGCTGTACGCACGCCGGGTGGAAGGTCACCTGGACCACGCTCAGGTGCCCAAGCACATCGGCGTGATCGTGGACGGCAGCCGGCGCTGGGCGAAGGCCGCCGGCTCCACCGCCGTCGACGGCCACCGTGCCGGTGCCGAGAAGATCGAGGAGTTCCTCGGCTGGTGCACCGAGACGGACGTCGAGGTCGTCACCCTCTGGCTGCTGTCGACGGACAACTTCAACCGGCCACCGGAAGAGCTCGGCCCCCTGCTCGGCATCATCGAGGACGTGGTCCGCACCCTCGCCGCCGACGGACGCTGGCGGGTCCACCACGTCGGCGCCCCCGACCTGCTGCCCTCCCCGATGCAGGCCGCCCTCAAGGAGGCCGAGGAGTCCACGGCCCACATCGACGGGATACTGGTCAACGTCGCCATCGGCTACGGCGGCCGCCAGGAGATCGCCGACGCCGTACGGTCGATGCTGCTGGACGCGCAGACCAAGGGCACCTCGATGGAGGAGCTCGCCGAGTCCGTCGACATCGACATGATCGGCCGCCACCTCTACACGAGCGACCAGCCCGACCCCGACCTCGTGATCCGCACCAGCGGCGAGCAGCGGCTGTCCGGATTCATGCTCTGGCAGACGGCCCACTCCGAGTACTACTTCTGTGAGGTCTTCTGGCCGGCCTTCCGCAAGGTCGACTTCCTGCGCGCCCTGCGAGACTACGCGGCCCGGCACCGGCGTTACGGCGGCTGAGCCGCTTTCCGGCGCTCTCATCGCCGTATCGGGGCGAGACGCCCTCTCCGGGACAGAAGTAACAAGGAGTTCACCAGCGCGCCGTCATATGCGCTGGCATGGCAGCGCATGTTCGAGGGCATAAGCCAAGCAGGTCGACACCCGAACCACGGGTGTCGTATCTCAGCGGGCGGCGCCGGAGCCGTCCGCCCGGGAGGCCCTTTGCACCAGCCCCACCGTGCGGTCACGGCACGGAAGAAGACGCGGGGGGCCGGTTTTCGGCCCGTGCAGAGCGGCCGACGACCGGTCCAGCTCCACTCCGTCGCTCCCCGACCTCATCCGAGGGGGTACGTCCTTCCGTGGTGACCAGCACAAAGCGCCACAAGCCAGACCGGCGCACCTACGTTCTCGACACCAGCGTCCTGCTGGCCGACCCAGGCGCCCTGAACCGCTTCGACGAGCACGAGGTCGTGCTCCCCATCGTCGTGGTGACGGAACTGGAGGCCAAGAGGCACCATCCCGAACTCGGCTACTTCGCCCGGCAGGCACTGCGCCTGCTCGACGAGTTCCGGGTCCGGCACGGTCGGCTCGACGCCCCCATCCCGATCGGGGACCTCGGCGGGACCGTCCGTGTCGAGCTCAACCACTCGGACCCCAGCGTTCTGCCGACCGGCTACCGTCTGGGGGACAACGACTCCCGCATCCTCGCGGTCGCCCGCAATCTGCAGGCCGAGGGGTTCGACGTCACCGTCGTGTCGAAGGACCTGCCGCTCAGGATCAAGGCCTCGTCCGTCGGCCTCCTCGCCGAGGAATACCGCGCCGAGCTCGCCATCACGGACTCGTCCGGCTGGACCGGAATGTCCGAACTGACCCTGCCCGGCGAACAGGTGGACATCCTCTTCGAGGAGGGGCACGTCTACGTCCCCGAGGCCGCCGACATGCCCGTGCACACCGGGCTGACGATCCACTCCGAGCGCGGCAAGGCGCTGGGCCGGATCACGCCCGAGGGCAACGTCCGGGTGGTGCGCGGCGACCGGGAGGCCTTCGGCATCAAGGGCCGCAGCGCCGAGCAGCGGATCGCGCTCGATCTGCTCCTCGACCCGGACGTCGGCATCGTCTCCATGGGCGGCCGGGCCGGCACCGGCAAGTCGGCGCTCGCGCTGTGCGCGGGTCTGGAGGCGGTCCTGGAGCGCCGTCAGCACAAGAAGGTGATGGTCTTCCGGCCGCTGTACGCGGTGGGCGGGCAGGAACTCGGCTATCTGCCCGGCTCCGAGGCCGAGAAGATGAGCCCCTGGGCGCAGGCGGTCTTCGACACGCTGTCCGCGGTCACCAGCCGCGAGGTCATCGAAGAGGTCACCGCGCGGGGAATGCTGGAGGTGCTTCCGCTCACCCACATCCGCGGGCGCTCGCTGCACGACGCGTTCGTGATCGTGGACGAGGCGCAGTCACTGGAAAGGAATGTCCTGCTGACGGTTCTGTCCCGAATTGGCGCCAATTCACGGGTCGTTCTGACCCATGACGTGGCCCAGCGGGACAATCTGCGGGTCGGGCGCTACGACGGTGTCGTCGCCGTCGTGGAGAAGCTGAAGGGACATCCGCTCTTCGCCCACGTCACGCTGACGAGGTCCGAGAGGTCCCAGATCGCCGCCCTTGTGACCGAAATGCTGGAGGACGGGCAGATCTGACCCAAGTGCTCAACTTGCGGTAGCTACTCGTTGGTTGGCGCCGTTCGGAAAGGCAGTGAGCCTATCCGGGCGGCGCCTTGGCGTGTGCGGCTTTCCGTAAAACCCCTGGGACAAACGAGGTGTGAGCTTTCACACGCAACTCGGAATTGCCTTGCGGTGTCCGGGTGCGGCAGAGTCTCACTCCTGTCAGGCCCCGCATACGACACATCTGTGCCCCCAGCGGTACGGCACCACAGCAACACCACAGCTAACTCCATAGCGTCGTCGTATGCCGCCCGAGTCTCACGTGGCGCTCCCCTTCCGGGAGTTGCCCCACCGGGTCCGAGCCTCCCGTGACCCCGCAGTTGGGAGGCCAGCGCCAGGGGCACGATTGCGTCCGCCAGGGTCACCGAAGCGGACGATGCTGGAAGGAAACCGTGTGAGTCCGATTTCGGTCAGGGGATTCGCAGTGGCCTCGGCCACCGCGGTCACCGCTGTCGGAAGCGTCGTCGGCGTTGCCTCGGGCAGCACCGCGCAGAACAACGACGCCGAGGCGACGGCTGCCGATTCGACGCTCCTCGCGGACATACCCGCGGGCCAGCAGGCCCAGGTGCAGATCGAGTCCATGTCGGCGCAGGCCGATGTCCAGGCCATCGCCGCGGACGCGAGCGCCAAGAAGGACGCGGAGGAAGCGGCCCGCAAGGCTGCCGCCCAGAGCGCGATCGAGAAGAAGGAAGCCGCCGAGAAGGCCGAGAAGGCGGCGCAGGAAGCCAAGGAGCGCGAAGAGGCCGAGGCCAAGGCCTCCCGTGACGCCTCCGACTTCCCGGTCTACGGCTCCTACAGCATCGACCAGATCCAGTCGATGGCGCGCCAGATGGTGCCGAGCGACCAGTTCCAGTGCTTCAGCAACATCGTGGACCACGAGTCCGACTGGAACTACAAGGCCGTCAACCCGTCTTCGGGCGCCTACGGTCTCTTCCAGGCCCTGCCCGGTTCCAAGATGTCGTCCGTCGGCTCGGACTGGCAGACGAACCCGGCCACCCAGATCAAGTGGGGCCTCAACTACATGAACGACCGCTACGGCAGCCCGTGCGGCGCCTGGGACTTCTGGCAGGCCAACAACTGGTACTGAGTCTGCGCTCAACCCTGTGGAGCCCCTCACCGTCCTTCGGTGAGGGGCTTTCGCGTGCCTCCGTGCAACGCCATGTACGGTCGGACGGAACGACTCCAGGGGGGAGTGGTGAGGAGAGACGGGGGAAGAGGACGGATCATGTCGCGAGTTCCTGGGTGGCTCGGCCGGCTCGGCGCCGGACTGAGCGAGATGAGCGAGCGGTTGGACGAGCGTCGCGCCGCGGTGGAACGGGAGAGCGACGAGCTCCAGCCGGTACGGCGGTCCACCGCCACCGTGCCTGACGCCGCCGCTGAGGCCTCACCGCCGCCCGCCGACCACGTCCCCCGGCCCCCCGACTACGCGCCCACGGCTCCGCCGCCCCGCCCCGACCCCGCACAGGTCGTGCCGTGGGGCGTACGGGTCGCGGCGGAGGCCGGCTGGCGGCTGCTGGTGCTGGCCGGCACGGTCTGGGTGCTGATGCGGGTCATCAGCGCCGTCCAACTCGTCGTGTTCGCCTTCGTCATCGCGCTGCTCCTCACCGCGCTGATGCAGCCCTCGGTGGCCTGGCTGACGCGGCGTGGCGTGCCGCACGGGTTCGCCACCGCCCTGACCGCGATCCTCGGGTTCGTCGTCATCGGGCTGATGGGCTGGTTCGTGACCTGGCAGGTCATGGAGAACATCGACAACCTCTCCGACCAGGTCCAGGACGGCATCGACGAGCTGCGCAACTGGCTGCTCAACAGCCCGTTCCACGTCACCGACAAGCAGATCAACGACATCGCCGAGAACCTCCGGGAGGCGATCGGCGCCAACACCGACGCGATCACCTCGGCGGGCCTCGAAGGCGTGACGGTCATCGTCGAGGCGCTCACCGGCATCCTGTTGGCGGCCTTCTCGACGCTGTTCCTGCTCTACGACGGCAAGCGGATCTGGCAGTGGACCCTCAAGCTGGTCCCGGCCGCGGCCCGTCCGGGTGTGGCGGGCGCCGGGCCGCGGGCCTGGGCGACGCTGACGGCGTATGTGCGCGGCACGGTGATGGTCGCCCTGATCGACGCCGTCTTCATCGGCATCGGCATCTACTTCCTCGACGTCCCCATGGCCGTCCCGCTCGCCGTCTTCATCTTCCTGTTCTCCTTCATCCCGCTCGTCGGCGCGGTGGCCTCCGGCGTGCTGGCCGTGGTCGTGGCCCTGGTGACACAGGGCGTCTTCACCGCGGTCATGACCCTCGCGGTCGTCCTCGCCGTGCAGCAGATCGAGGGCCACATCCTCCAGCCGTTCATCCTCGGCCGCGCGGTCCGCGTCCATCCGCTGGCGGTGGTGCTGTCGGTGGCGGCCGGCGGCATGGTGGCGGGGATCGGCGGCGCGGTGGTGGCCGTACCGCTGGTGGCGGTGACGAACACGATCGTGGGGTATCTGCGGGCGTACTCGCAGGAGGCGGCGCTTCGCTACGCACCTGAACCGAGGGGGGCGACGGCGGTGGGTGTGGCTGCGGTGGACCCGCCGCCCGCGAAGGACAAGTCGGCGCCGGAGCAATGACAAGGGCCCGTTCACCCTGAGGGTGAACGGGCCCCGCGTTTCCTCGGCGAAGGGCTACTCCGCCAGAATCGCTTCGGCGTCCAGCGTGACACCGACCGCCTGAATGACGGACGCGATCTTGAAGGCCTCCTGGACCGTCTCGCGGTCCACCCCCGCCTTGCGCAGCACCTGCTCGTGCGAGTCGAGGCACAGGCCGCAGCCGTTGATGGCGGACACCGCGAAGGACCACAGCTCGAAGTCGACCTTGTCGACGCCGGGGTTGCCGATGACGTTCATACGGAGCCCCGCGCGCAGGTTGCCGTACTCGTGGTCGGACAGCAGGTGCCGGGTCCGGTAGAAGACGTTGTTCATCGCCATCACCGCGGCGGCGGACTTGGCCGCGTGGTACGCCTCGGGCGAGAGGTTCGCCTTGGCCTCCGGCGCCAGCTCGCGCAGCACGATCGGGGAGCGGGAGGCGATCGCGGTGGCGAGCACCGTGCCCCACAGTTGCTGCGCGGGCAGGTCCGAATTGCCGATGACCGAGCCCAGGTTGAGCTTCAGGTCCTTGGCGTAGTCCGGTACGCGGGACTTGAGGGAGTCGAGGGACATGTCACTCACTCTCCGGCAAGCAGCTTGACCGGGTCCAGGGTGTCCTCGCCCTTGGTCCAGTTGCACGGGCACAGCTCGTCCGTCTGGAGCGCGTCCAGGACCCGCAGGACCTCCTTGGGGTTACGGCCGACGGAGCCGGCGGTCACCATGGAGAACTGGATCTCGTTGTTCTGGTCGACGATGAACACGGCACGCTTGGCGAAGCCGTCCTCGCCCTCGATGCCGAGGTCGCGCATCAGCTCGTGCTTGGAGTCGGCCAGCATCGGGAACGGCAGGTCGCGCAGGTCGTCGTGGTCCTTGCGCCAGGCGTGGTGCACGAACTCCGAGTCACCGGAGAACCCGAGGACCTGGGCGTCACGGTCGGCGAACTCCTCGTTCAGCTTGCCGAAGGCCGCGATCTCGGTCGGGCAGACGAAGGTGAAGTCCTTCGGCCAGGCGAAGACGATCTTCCACTTGCCCTCGTAGGTCTTGTGGTGGATCGTCTCGAACTCCTTGCCCTTCTCCAGCGAGACGCAGGCGGTCAGTTCGAACTCGGGGAACTTGTCACCGACAGTGAGCACACGCTCTCCTTGCAGCGAAGAGACACCTGTGTCTGTACAGGTGTCTCCCATGGGTTGGACCTTACCGATCCTGGCACAGGCTGCATTGATACGGGAAATAGCTACACTCGCTGGGGTTGATCGGAGGTATGTATCAATGAGGGTGTCTGTCAGTGACCGCTGGTAAGAGGAGACAGCCGAGCCTCGCGCAGTTGCGGGCCTTCGCCGCCGTGGCCGAGCACCTCCACTTCCGTGACGCCGCCGCCGCGATCGGTATGAGCCAGCCCGCGCTGTCCGGTGCCGTGTCCGCCCTGGAGGAGACCCTCGGGGTCACCCTGCTGGAGCGGACGACCCGCAAGGTGCTCCTCTCGCCCGCCGGTGAGCGGTTGGCCGTACGGGCGAAGGCGGTGCTGGCGGAGGTCGCGGCGCTGATGGAGGAGGCAGAGGCGGTGCGGGCGCCGTTCACCGGTGCCCTGCGCCTCGGAGTCATCCCGACGGTGGCGCCGTATCTGCTGCCGACCGTCCTGCGCCTCGTCCACGACCGCTATCCGCACCTCGACCTCCAGGTACACGAGGAGCAGACCGCCAGCCTCGTCGAGGGGCTCACCACCGGCCGCCTGGATCTGCTGCTGCTCGCCGTCCCTCTCGGCGTGCCCGGCATCGCCGAACTCCCGCTCTTCGACGAGGACTTCGTGCTCGTCACCCCGCTCGACCACCGGCTCGGCGGCAGGGAAGGCATCCCGCGCGAGGCCCTGAGGGAGCTGAACCTGCTGCTCCTGGACGAGGGGCACTGCCTGCGCGACCAGGCGCTCGATATTTGCCGGGAGGCCGGCCGCGGAATCAAAGGGGCGGGGCGAAGCCCCTCGGTTGAGGGTGGTGGTGGGAGACGGGAGGGCGCCCCGGTGACCACAACGGCCGCCGGGCTGTCCACGCTCGTCCAGCTCGTCGCGGGCGGCCTCGGCTGCACGCTGCTGCCGAGGACCGCCCTCAAGCTGGAGACGACCCGCAGCAGCCAACTCCTCACCGGCTACTTCGCGCACCCCGCCCCCACCCGCCGCGTCGCCCTCGCCATGCGGACGGGGGCGGCGCGGGGCGCGGAGTACGAGGAACTGGCGGCGGCCCTGCGGGAGGCGTTGCGGCCGTTGCCCGTGCGGGTGGTGGGGGCCGACAGCTGAGCGTCGGCCCCCGGTGACTCACTCCGTGCGCAGCCCGTCCGGGCGCATCAGCCGCAGCAGGGGCGGCAGGCTGAGGACCGTCACCGCGAGGACGACCGCGGCGCCGATGCCCGTCATCGACAGCACGCTCGCCCAGTCCACGCTCACCGTGGAGTCGACCATCTTCAGCAGTACCGCGCCCAGCGTCAGTCCCACCACCGAGGCCAGCAGCAGGCCCAGCGCGATCGGGATCGCCGTCTGCCACAGCACCGACAGGCTCAGCGTGCGGCGTCGGGTGCCGAAGGCGACCAGGGACGACAGCAGCTTCTTGCGCTCGCGCAGCTGCTCCAGCTGGGAGACCAGCAGGCTCGCGCCGATCAGCAGCAGCACGCAGGTCGCGCCGACGAACAGCCCGGTGCGGATGGACTGGAACTGCAGCGAGCGCGTGCTGGACGCCATGGTGTACACGTCCGAGAGGGGGGCGAGCCGCGCGGCGGTGTTGCGCGCGTATTCGGCGGCGTCCGGCTCCGACGGGTCCAGCTTGAGGAACACCTGCTGGTTCATGCCGGCTTTCGCGGCCTTGGGCAGCGCGGCGGGGGTGATCAGCAGGCCACCGCGCTCGTAGCCGGTCGGGTCCGCGCGCCGCTGCGCCGTCTTGATGCCGGACGGTACCTTCCAGGCCACCGTGTGGCTCGTCGACCCGGTGTATCCCGGGTCGAAGTACAGGGTGCCGCCCGGTTTGGTGAGCTTGGTCGTGTCACTGTCGTACTCGCCGCCGAGGATCTGGAAGATGTCGCCGTCCCGGCACGAGGCCAGGCGCGCGACATCCCGCAGCTGGGCGCAGTTGCCGACGGCCACCTCCACCGAGTTCTCCGGATCCTTCGCCTGATTCGCGACCGAGCCCAGGGAGACGGCCGAGGCCTGGCTCACGCCCTTGGTCTGCTGCAGCTGTCGGCTGACCTCGTCCAACGAGGCGTCGCCCTGCACGGAGACCTCCATCTGAGCCCGGTTCAGGTCGTTGGCCGTGTCCTTGGTGTAGTCGCCCTCGACCCCGGAGAACAGCATCTGCAGGGCGATCGCCCCGGCCACCGCGACGGCGATGCCGTTGACCATGCGGGCGGCCGAGCCGCTGCTCAACTGCAGCCTGCGAACGGCCAGTTGCCAGGAGACCGGTCCCGTGTTCAGCCGGGCCACCACGGCCTCGACGATCCACGGCAGCAGCGCGGTGATGCCGACCAGCAGCAGCACGGTGCCGCCGATCACCATCCACTGGTTGAACTCCCCGTTGGTGTTGCCCTGCCCCACCATCGGGTACAGCAACGCCAGGCCGCCCAGCGGCAGCAGCAGCCGCCACCACAGCCGACGGCGCGGGGGCTTCGCCGTACGGACCACACCGAGCGGCTCGATGACGACCCCGCGCAGCGCGAACAGCGTCACCAGGACCGCCGCGGCCGGTACGGCGACGGCGACCAGCGCGGCGAGCGCGGGCGACGGGTTGAGGTCGCTCGGGAACACGCTGATGTCCCGCACCTCCAGCAGGGCCGCCAGCTCACGCCCCACCAGGAAGAAGCCGGTGCCGAAGACCAGCCCGAGCAGCGCCCCGGCGAGCGCCTCGCCGCCCGCGATCCGGCGCGCCATCCGCCCGTCCGCGCCGACCAGCCGGAGCGCCGCGAGCCGGCGGTCCCGGCGCTCGCCGCCGAAGCGCACGGCCGCCGCGATGAACACCGCGACCGGCAGCAGCAGGACGGTGAAGACGATCAGGATGAGCAGGAGCAGCACCGGGTCCAGCTCGTCCTCTGTGTTCCCGGGGGACGGGCCGAAGTAGTCGATGCGCTCGACGGAGCCGCCGGCCAGGTGGTCCTCCAGTCCGGAGGCGCCCGCGTAGTAGGCGAGTTCGGCGGGCCCGATGAGCCCGGCCTGCTGGATGGTGCCGGTGATCTCGTAAGGGAGGCGTTCGCGCAGCAGCTTGCCGGAGTCGGACTTCAGCAGCCGGTCCAGCGCGGGCGAGACGACCATCTCGTCTTTCGCGGGGAACTTCTCGACGCCCGGCGGCAGCGGCGCCCGCGCCCCCTCGGGCTCCAGCAGCCGACCGCGTACGTCCTTGCTGCGGAAGAAGGTGTCGGTGTGGGCGATGATCAGCGTGTCGTCGGCCTTCGGCATCACCTTGCCGCTGTACGTGAAGTCGTCCCGCGCGCTGCCGCGCTGGTTGCGCTCGGACAGCGCGCTCGGGATGGCCGTCGTCAGCAGCAGCAACGCCACGCCGAGCCCGACCCCGACGGCCGTCAGCAGGGCCCGGACCCAGCCCTCACGTCCGCCGGCGAAGGCGAACCGCACCCCCATGCCCAGATCCTTGGCCCACTGACCCACGCTCATACGACGCGCTCCATGTCCCGGGACTTGCCGTCCCGTACGACGATCTCGCGGTCGGAGTAGGCGGCGACCCGTGCCTCGTGCGTGACGAGGACGACGGCGGCGTTGGTCGACCGTGCCGCGTCCGTCAGCAGCTCCATCACGCGCTCGCCGTTGAGGGAGTCGAGCGCGCCGGTCGGCTCGTCGGCGAACAGCACGCGCGGGTTGGTGACCAGTGCACGGGCGACGGCGACGCGCTGCCCCTGACCGCCGGAGACCTCACCGGGCCGCTTCTTGCGCAGGTCGTCGACCTCCAGCCGCTCCATCCAGGTCAGGGCGGCCTTCTCGGCCTCCTTGCGGGAGGTCCCGTTCAGCCGCAGCGGAAGGGCGACGTTCTCGACGCAGGTCAACTCCGGTACGAGCTGCCCGAACTGGAAGACGAACCCGAACTCGGAGCGTCTGAGCGCACTGCGCTCGGCGTCGCTCATGGTGGCCAGCTCACGCCCGTTGTAGGTGATGGACCCGGAGTCGGGCGGCACGATTCCGGCGAGGCAGTGCAGCAGGGTCGACTTGCCGGAGCCGGACGGCCCCATGACGGCGACGACCTCGCCGGGGTGGATGGAGAACTCGGCGCCGTCGAGGGCGAGGGTCGGGCCGTAGGCCTTGCGCAGGTCCTCGGCCGCGAGCAGGGAACCGGGAGGCGGAGTCACTTGGTCACCACCTCGGCAAGCTTGTCGAGACGCGCGGCGGTGAGTTCCAGCCAGCGCAGGTCGGCCTCCAGGTGGAACAGGGCGTGGTCGCAGATCAGCTGATCGGCGAGGTCCCCCTTGCGCTTGCGGTCGGTGAGGATCCGCATCATCCGCAGGTGCTCGGCGCGCTGGGTGTCGAGGATGTCGGCCGCGTTGCGCCGGGTGAGCAGGGCGAGGACGACCTTGGTGTAGAGGGTCGACTGGAGGTACGGCTCCGGCTTCTCGGGCGTCGCGAGCCACGTCTGTACGTCGGTGATCCCGGCGTCCGTGATGGCGTACCGCTTGCGCTCGGGCCCGCCGCCGGGCTCGATCCCGTCGACCTCGACGAGGCCGTTCTTCAGCAGCCGGGACATCGTCGAGTAGACCTGGCCGTAGTGCAGCGGCCGGTCGTGACCGAACTTCTCGTCGAAGGCCCGCTTCAGGTCGTAGCCGTGGCGGGGGCCCGATTCCAGGAGCCCTAGAAGGGTGTGACCGATGGACATGGCCAGGACAATACACCGGGTGTATACGCGGCATGTATACGCGGAGTGTGTAGATCATGGCGTGGGGTGTGAAGCCCCAGGTGGGGGCCGATTGTCACGGTTCTGCTACTGGGACTCGGGCGGATTCGCCGACGGGCGTCCCCTGCGGGGAATCGGCTTGGCCTCACCCGGCAGCCGCCCCGCCTCCGCGAGGGCGCGCCGCAGCAGGAACTCGATCTGTGCGTTGGCCGAGCGCAGCTCGTCCCCCGCCCACCGCGCCAACGCGTCGTACACGGACGGGTCGAGCCGCAGCAGCACCTGCTTGCGCTGCGGCCGACCCTGGGGGGCCGAACCCCCGGCGGGAACCGTCACTGGTAGAGCGTCCCGGTGTTGAGGACCGGCTGTGGGGCCCGGTCGCCGCACAGCACCACCATCAGGTTCGACACCATCGCCGCCTTCCGCTCGTCGTCCAGCTCCACGATGTCCTGCTCGGAGATCCGCGCGAGCGCCGCCTCGACCATGCCGACCGCCCCGTCGACGATCTGCCGCCTGGCTGCGACGACCGCTCCGGCCTGCTGCCGCTGGAGCATCGCGGAGGCGATCTCGGGAGCGTACGCGAGATGCGTGAAGCGGGACTCGATGATCTGCACTCCGGCCGCCTCCACGCGCGCGTGCAGTTCGAAGGCGAGCTTCTCGGTGATCTCCTCGGCGTTGCCGCGCAGCGACAGGCCGCCCTCGTCATGGGCGTCGTAGGGGTACTCGATGGCGATGTGCCGCACGGCGGCCTCCGTCTGAGTGGCCACGAACTCCAGGTAGTTGTCCACCTCGAAGCTCGCCTGCGCGGTGTCCTCGACCTTCCACACCACGACCGCGGCGAGCTCGATCGGGTTGCCGTAGGCGTCGTTGACCTTGAGGACGGCCGTCTCGTGGTTGCGGACCCGGGTCGAGATCTTCGTGCGGGACGTGAGGGGGTTCACCCAGCGCAGCCCGTCCTGCCGGATCGTCCCCCGGTACCGCCCGAAGAGCTGGACGACCCGCGCCTCGCCCGGCGCGACCATGTTCAGTCCGCACATCGCCAGGATCGCGGCGATGACGACCAGGATCCCGGCGATGATCAGCACCGCCTTGCCGCCGGCCCCGGAGACGGCCCCGGCGCCGACGAGCAGCCCCGCGCCGAGCAGCAGTCCGACCAGCCCCAGCAGCAGGGCGAGCCCGCCGCCGATGCTGTGCGCGGTGAACTCGCGCACCTGGGGTGCGGGCATCTCGGGTACGTCGGGTGCCTCGGCGGCGACGGATGCCGCGTCGTTCTTGTCGTTCAACATGGGTGGTTTCCCCCGTTTCGTCTGGAAATCTCAGTCGACTTCCCATATCGCTTGTCTATCTAAGTGATATCACTTTACCCCGAGCGGGCAACCCTATGCGTCCCTCGGCCGTCGGTTCCTGTGGGACGGGTGCTGATTGTCACGTCCGTAAAAGCCCGGATCGGCCGTCCTTTGTCACAACTTCCGGTGTTAGCTTTCTGAGCTGACCTGAGCGGCGAACCTGTGTGGCGGGAGCGCACACAAGAGCGAAGCGGAGCGGAACGGACCCATGGGACGAGCGGAAGAGAGACGAGCGCGTC
The DNA here is from genome assembly GCF_044453205.1 of Streptomyces sp. NPDC051738. Lineage (NCBI taxonomy): Bacteria > Bacillati > Actinomycetota > Actinomycetes > Kitasatosporales > Streptomycetaceae > Streptomyces > Streptomyces sp. NPDC051738. The sequence goes on from NZ_JBITCM010000004.1 coordinate 515,959, forward strand.
AGCGTGGTGGCCGTCGCGCCGCCCCCCAGCGCTCTGCAGCGACACCGTCGGCCGCCGCCGGAGGCGACTCGGTCACCGTGGTGGGCTCGGCGCCCGTCCCGGGAGGCCGGGCCGCCGCCCGCAGAGCGGCCAGAGGGACGGGCAGGGGCGGTGCCGGAAAGGGCGGTGCCGGTAAGGGCCGAATACGCCGGCTCTTCACCTGGAAGAAGATGCTCGGCACGTTCCTCGGCATCTGCCTGCTCGGCATCGGTGCCTTCATCGCGCTGTATCTGTACGTGGACATCCCGAAGGACAACGCCGCCGCCCAGGCCGCCCAGCGCCAGAGCAACGTCTACAAGTACAGCGACGGCACGACCACCCTGGCCCGTGACGGCGAGGTCAACCGCGAGATCGTGGACCTGACCAAGGTGCCGAAGAAGGTCCGGTACACCTTCGTCGCCGCCGAGAACAAGTCGTTCTACAACGACAACGGCATCGACCTGAAGGGCACGGCCCGAGGTCTGCTCAACACGGTGATGGGCAAGGGCGCGCAGGGTGGCTCGACGATCACCCAGCAGTACGTCAAGAACTACTACCTCAGCCAGGAACAGACGGTCAGCCGCAAGCTCAAGGAGATGGTCATCTCCTTGAAGGTCGACCGCCAGATGTCGAAGGACGAGATCCTCGCCGGCTACATCAACACCAGCTACTACGGCCGCGGCGCCTACGGCATCCAGGCCGCCGCCCAGGCCTACTACCGCGTCGACGCCGACAAGCTCTCCGTCGAACAGGGCGCGTATCTCGCCGCGTTGCTGCAGGCGCCGAGCCAGTACGACTGGCAGGCCGCGTCCGACACCGGCAAGCGGCTGGTGCAGGCCCGCTGGAACTACGTCCTGGACAACATGGTCGAGGAGGGCTGGCTGGACAAGGCCGAGCGCCAGGGCATGACGTTCGAGGCGCCGAAGGAGCCGAAGCCCACCGCCGGCCGGGAGGGCCAGAAGGGCTATCTGATCGAGCTCGCCAACCGTCAGCTGGAGGACCAGCTGATGAAGCAGCAGGGCCTCACCCGCTCGCAGGCCGAGGCCGCGGTCGTCGACCAGGGCTGGACCATCACCCTGAACATCGACAAGAAGAAGCAGTCCGAGCTGGAGAAGGCCGTCAAGGCACAGCTGACCAGCCAACTGGACAAGAAGAAGCGCAAGGTCGACGCGGACATCCAGGCCGGCGCCGTCTCCGTCGACCCCAAGACGGGCAAGGTCGTCGCGCTGTACGGCGGCGTGGACTACTTCAAGCACTACACGAGCAACGCGACCCGCACGGACTACCAGCCCGCCTCGACGTTCAAGCCGGTGATCCTGGCCGCCGCGCTGGAGGAGAACGCCGAGACCCGGTCCGGCAAGCCGATCACCGCGAACACGATCTACGACGGCACCAGCAAGCGGCCGGTCGTGGACAGCAACGGCGACAAGGTCGGCTTCGCCCCCGAGAACGAGGACGACCGGGACTACGGCGACGTCACCGTTCAGACGGCGATGAACAAGTCCATCAACTCCGTCTTCGCGCAGATGGGCGTCGACGTGGGCATGAAGAACGTCATGGACGTGGCCGGCCAGCTCGGCATGGACACCACCAACGAACAGGCCGTACCCGCCCAGACCCTGGGCACCATGGGCGCGAGCCCGCTGCAGATGGCCGGGGTGTACGCCACGCTCAACAACCACGGCAAGAAGGTCACCCCGAGCATCATCAAGGCGGTCGAGCACAACAGCCAGGCGGTCGACATACCGAACCCGATCGGCGAGCAGGTCATCAGCCGCGAGTCCGCCGACACGGTGACCTCCGTGCTGACGGGTGTGGTCGACGACGGTACGGCCCAGCAGTCGGTGGCGAACAACTCCAAGCGCGACGGCCAGAAGGTCGCCGGCAAGACGGGTACGTCCGACGACAACAAGTCGGCCTGGTTCACCGGCTACACGCCGGACCTGGTGACCTCGGTGGGCCTGTTCGGCGAGGACGACAAGGCCCCGCACCCGCAGGTCGCGATGTACGGCGCGGGCGGCAACGACCGTGTCAACGGCGGTGGCTACCCGGCGGAGATCTGGGCGGCGTACATGTTCGGCGTGACGAAGGCGAACGCCAAATTCGACCTCGACACCGACCAGGGCGCGGCGGTCCAGCCGACCTGGACGCCGACTCCGACCCAGGAGCCGACGACCCAGGAGCCGACGGAGGAGCCGACGACCCAGAAGCCGACGGAGACCCCGACGACCGAGGAGCCGACGGAGACGCCGACGACGGAGGAGCCGACGGAGGAGCCGACGACCGAGCCGGCCCCGACAGCCCCGACGGACGAGCCGACGGACGACATCACCTTGGACCCGGTCAGACCCGGAAACGACCAGTAGGACAGCGCCCTGAAGGGGCGCGGGGAACTGCGCGACCAGCCACGACACACCAGTGGTCGGCGGTCCGCAGTTCCCCCTGCGGCGCTCAGCTGCGATTCAACTCGAACCAGACGACTTTCCCGGTACTCAACCGAGTGGCGCCCCAGCGACGGGCGAGTCGGTTGACGAGGTACAACCCCCGCCCGCCCTCATCCGTGGCCCGGGCCTGCCGCAACCGTGGCAGCTGCGGCACATCGTCGCCGACCTCGCAGCGCAGCACATCGGTGCGCAGCAGCCGCAGCGTCACCGGCCGCGAGGCATACCGCACCGCGTTGGTCACGACCTCGCTGACCAACAGCTCGACGGAGTCGGTGAGTTCCTCCAGTCCCCAGCGGGCCAGCGCACGCCGCGCCAGCCGCCTGGCGCGACCCGGCGCCGCGTCCTCGGGCTCCAGGAACCAGTACGCCACATCGCTCGGCGCGATCCCGTCGAAGCGGGCGGCGAGCAGCGCGATGTCGTCGTCGCGGTCGCCGGGGCCCAGCATGTCGAGTACCTCGTCGCAGAGGGCCTCCAGCGGCGGCGGGTGATCGGGGCCGGTGAGCTGGGCGGTCGCGGCCAGCTTCTCGCGCAGCTGCTCTATGCCGGTCCATACGTCGCGCAGGCGGGACTCGACGAGGCCGTCGGTGTACAGAAGCAGCGTCGCTCCGGCCGGCGCGTCCAGCTCCACGGCCTCGAAGTCGACGCCACCGACGCCGATCGGCGCGCCCGCCGGAACCCGCAGCACCTCCGCGCGACCGCCCAGGTGCAGCAGGACGGGCGGCGGATGGCCGGCGTTGGCGATGGTGATGCGGTGCGATACCGGGTCGTAGACGGCGTAGAGGCAGGTCGCCATGCGGTCGGTGCCCAGCCGCTGGGCCTGCTCGTCGAGGTGGTGCAGGACCTCCTGCGGGGGCAGGTCGAGCCCGGCGAGGGTCTGCGCCGTGGTGCGCAGCTGGCCCATGATCGCGGCCGAGGTCATGGAGTGGCCCATGACGTCACCGACGACCAGCGCCACACGGCTGCCCGGCAGCGGGATCGCGTCGTACCAGTCGCCGCCCACCCGGGCGGTCTCGGCCGCCGGAAGGTAGCGGGAGGCCAGCCGCACGCCCGTCGGACGCGGCAGCGTCTCCGGCAGCATGGTGCGCTGGAGCTCGTCGGCGATGTACGCCTCACGGCCGTACAGCACCGCCTTGTCGATGCCGAGCGCGCTGTGCGTGGCGAGCTGCGCGGCGACCAGGAGGTCGTCGGGCTCGAAGGCCAGACGGTCGGGGCGGCGCAGGAAGACGGCGGCGCCGATGACGCGACGGCGGCCCCGCAGCGGGGCGAGGATGGCGCGCTGCCCGTCGGGGATGATCAACTCGCCGTCGTCGCCGAGGAGTTCGGGAAGGGCGGCGCGGGCGGCGGGCGCGTCGGCGAAGACGGGTCGTACGCCGCGCAGTACCTCGGCGAGCGCGCCGCCGGGCCGTACCTCGCACAGCTCGGCGGTGAGAGCCGACAGCTCGGCCAGCTCGGTCGGCTCCGACTGGGCCTGCGCGGGCAGGAAGCCGCCGTCGGTGTCCCGCTCCTCGGGGATGCGGTCGGTGCGGCGCAGGCGCAGGACGACGGGGCCGGTGGGCCGTTCGTCGCCGACGGGGAGCGGGTCGCGCAGATAGACGAGGATCGCGTCGGAGAAGGTCGGCACGGTCGCCCGGCACAGCCCCATCACGATCTCGTCCAGGTCTATGCCGCGGGCGATCCGCCGGGTCGCGGCGCCGACGAAGCGCAGCCGGTCGCCGTCCCGCCGCATCGGCGTGGGACGCCCGGGCGCCACGCCCTGCCCGGTGCGCCGCTCGGCGGACGCCTGCGGCTGCTCGGTGCCCTGCTGGGGCGGTATGGCCTCCGATACGGGCCGCGGCCGGTGTGTGTCGGACTCGGCGGCGACGGAGGGCTGTGAGTGCTCGGGGCCGTTGCCGGCGATGACTGGGGGCTCCTTGCTCGGGCCGGACGGCGTGGTGGTGCCCGGCGTGGAGGGGGTGTCTCCGGTGCGCGCCTGTACGGGTAAGGCGGCACCGCCGCCGCGGGCGCCGTCGCCAGGTGTGCGCGGCGGCGTGGAGTGCGTCGTCGGCGGTGTCGAGGTACGCACAAGCGCCCCGCGGGACTCCGCGGGGTCGACGCCCGTCTCGGGGCGTTCGAAGGAGGTCGGCTGCTCCGTCACGCCTCTCGAATCCATCCGTCCGGGGCTGCGCGCCACGCGCGCGGTTCTTCCCGCCGAAACTCCGATACCCGGAATACGTGCCCCAGGAACGGAATTCCCGCGTGGTCAGAGGCAGTTCCTGTGCTGCCGGTGGAGCGTCTGCTCGTCCCGGCGTTGCCCTGGTAACCCTCGCTCACGTCCTGCCGCCCCTCGGTGACGATCGGTCAAGCCCGGCGCGCTCTCCGGTAGTTGCTCTTGCGCGCCCTTGCGGAGGACGATCCTACGTTTGTTGCCCGGGGGCGCATCAAGAGTCTCATGAGGACAGATGCGCGGGCGTGCGATCCCAGTCCTCAGGCAAAGAAGGTACAGCCCAGGAGGGATCCGGGCGCCAGTGCGGCCAGCGGTCGCCGAACGGAGGCCCCCAGGCCTGGATCACCTCCACCGCGTCCCGCCCCGCCTCCCGCACCCGCGCGGCGAGCCGTTCGTCGATCAGCCCGTCCCGCTGGGCCTGCGCGAACTCGTCCTCGTCCCGCCAGTGCCAACTGCGGTCCGGGTGCACGGAGATGTCCAGGAAGTGGTCCTCGGAGTCCACCCCGCCCGCCCAACGGGCCAGTGGCTCCTCAAGATTCACGTACCAGTTCTTGAACTGCCACCCGGGATCCCAGAACAACCACACCGACCACGGGTCACCGGGTCGCGCGAGCTTCAGCACCCCGGTGCCGAACCAGCGGTCGAGCTGGACGGAACGCGGCTTGGTGTACCGCGTCTCAAGGGGCTCCAGGTGCACGGACGTTCCGTCGGCCAGCACCGGCTTGACGCACTGCGTGCCCGGAGCCAGCCAGACGGCGAGCAGCTCGTCGTCGTCCTGTACGACGGTGACGGGACGCGCGATGTGGAAGCGACGGCCGGCGTTCTCCCGGTACCGCCACAGGATCTGCGTCCCGGGCGCCCAGAAGCCCGTCGAGCCGCCCGCTTCCACTTCCGTCGTCACCGCTCCACCGTCTGCCATGAACAGATATTAGGTGCCACGGGCATACGACGCCGCAGCACGTGGCATGGTTCACGCCCGCAGCCGCCTTCCGGCGACGAAGGGTTACGGCCGCGTCATCCGCAGGACATCAAGGGCCTCGTCCAGCTGCTGAAGCGTGAGGTCACCGCGCTCCACGTACCCGTTCTCCAGGACGACTTGGCGGATCGTCCGCCGCTCCGCGAGCGCCTTCTTGGCGACCTTGGCGGCCTCCTCGTACCCGATGTACTTGTTGAGCGGCGTGACCACGGAGGGTGACGACTCGGCGTACTCCAGCGCCCGTTCGCGGTGGGCGACGATGCCGTCGACGGTGCGGTCGGCGAGCAGCCGGGAGGCGTTGGCGAGCAGCCGGATCGACTCCAGGACGTTCCTCGCGATGACCGGAAGCATCACGTTCAGCTCGAAGTTGCCGGCGGCTCCGGCGGTGGCCACGGTGGCGTCGTTGCCGATGACCTGCGCGGCGACCATGAGGACGGCCTCGGGGATGACCGGGTTGACCTTGCCGGGCATGATCGAGGACCCCGGTTGGAGGTCGGGGAGCGAGATCTCCGCGAGCCCGGTGCGCGGCCCGGACGACATCCACCGCAGGTCGTTCGCGATCTTCGTCAGCCCCACCGCGATGGTCCTGAGCTGCCCGCTGGTCTCGACGATGCCGTCCCGGGCGCCCTGCGCCTCGAAGTGGTCCCGCGCCTCGGTGAGCGGCAGCCCGGTGACGCGGGCCACCTCCTCGATGACGGCGGCGGAGAAGCCGGGGGGAGTGTTGATGCCGGTGCCCACCGCCGTGCCGCCGAGGGGGAGTTCGGCGAGGCGGGGGAGGGAGGCCTGGAGCCGCTCGACGCCGTACCGCACCTGGGCGGCGTAACCGCCGAACTCCTGGCCCAGCGTCACGGGCGTGGCGTCCATGAGGTGGGTCCGCCCCGACTTCACGACATCGGCGAACTCCCCGGCCTTGCGCTCCAGTGCGGCGGCGAGGTGCTCCAGGGCCGGGACCAGGTCGCGGGTGACGGCGGCGGTGGCGGCGATGTGGATGGAGGACGGGAAGACGTCGTTGGAGGACTGCGAGGCGTTGACGTGGTCGTTGGGGTGGACGTCCCGCCCGAGCCGCTCGGTCGCGAGGGTGGCGACGACCTCGTTGGTGTTCATGTTGGACGAGGTGCCGGACCCGGTCTGGAACACGTCGATGGGGAAGTGCTCGTCCCACCGCCCCTCGGCGACCTCGACCGCCGCATCCTGGATCGCCTCGGCGATGTCCTTGTCGAGCACGCCGAGGCGCGCGTTCACTTTCGCGGCCGCCCCCTTGATCCGGGCGAGGGCCTCGATGTGGGCCCGTTCGATGCGCTGCCCGGAGATGGGGAAGTTCTCGACGGCACGCTGCGTCTGCGCCCGCCACTTGGCGTCCGCCGGGACGCGGACCTCGCCCATGGAGTCGTGCTCGATGCGGTAGTCGCTCATACCTGGGTAAGCGTGACGGGCGGCGGGGTTGTTCCTGGGCTTGACCCATCCGTGGCCACCGAAGGAGTCTCGCCCCCGCCGCCCCCAGACCCCCGCTTCGGCCCTGAAGGGGGCCTCGTCCTCAAACGCCGGACGGGCTGAAAAACCAGCCCCTCCGGCGTTTGAGGAGCGGGGGTCCAGGGGGCAGAGCCCCCTGGCGGGGTCTGGGGCGGAGCCCCAGAAGGATGGGACGGGTAGGGGCGGCGGGGGCGAGAACTCTCCCCGCCGCACCGCAGGTACTACGCCAGCCCCGGCCCCCGCACCGGAATCGACGTGAACGTCGGCGCCGGCGCCGGGTCCTGGAAGAAGTCGTTGCCCTTGTCGTCGACGACAATGAACGCCGGGAAGTCCTCGACCTCGATCTTCCAGACGGCCTCCATGCCGAGCTCCTCGTACTCGACGACCTCGACCTTCTTGATGCAGTCCTGGGCGAGGCGCGCGGCGGGGCCGCCGATGGAGCCGAGGTAGAAGCCGCCGTGGGAGTCGCACGCGTCAGTGACCTGCTTGCTGCGGTTGCCCTTGGCCAGCATGACCTTGGAGCCGCCCGCCGCCTGGAACTGCTCGACGTAGCTGTCCATACGGCCGGCCGTCGTCGGGCCGAAGGAACCGGAGGCGTAGCCCTCGGGGGTCTTCGCGGGCCCGGCGTAGTACACCGGGTGGTCCTTCAGGTACTGCGGCATCTCCTCGCCCGCGTCCAGCCGCTCCTTGATCTTGGCGTGCGCGATGTCCCGGGCCACGACCAGCGGGCCGGTGAGCGAAAGCCGGGTCTTCACCGGGTACTTGGTCAGCTCGGCGAGGATGTCGTCCATCGGCTGGTTGAGGTCGATGCGCACGACGTCCGAGGACTCGTCGAGGTGCTCGTCCGTCGTCTCCGGCAGGAACCGCGCCGGGTCCGTCTCCAGCTGCTCCAGGAAGACGCCCTCGGCGGTGATCTTCGCGACGGCCTGCCGGTCGGCCGAGCAGGAGACGGCGATGGCGACGGGGCACGAGGCACCGTGCCGCGGCAGCCGCACCACGCGCACGTCATGGCAGAAGTACTTGCCGCCGAACTGCGCCCCGATCCCGATCTTCTGCGTGAGCTCGAAGACCTTGTCCTCCAGCTCCTTGTCCCGGAACCCGTGCCCGAGCGGCGAGCCCTCGGCCGGGATCTCGTCCAGGTAGTGCGCGGAGGCGTACTTCGCGGTCTTCAGCGCGTACTCGGCGGACGTACCGCCGACGACGATCGCCAGGTGGTACGGCGGGCAGGCGGCCGTACCCAGCGAACGGATCTTCTCCTCCAGGAACTTCATCATGGAGGCCTCGTTCAGGACGGCCTTGGTCTCCTGGTACAGGAAGGACTTGTTGGCGGAGCCGCCGCCCTTCGCCATGAAGAGGAACTTGTAGGCGCCGCCGTCGGTGGCGTACAGCTCGATCTGCGCCGGCAGGTTCGACCCGGTGTTCTTCTCCTCCCACATGGTGAGCGGAGCCATCTGCGAGTAGCGCAGGTTGAGGTTCAGGTAGGCGTCGTAGATGCCCTTGCTGAGGGCCGCCTCGTCGCCGCCCTCGGTCAGCACGTTCTGCCCGCGCTTGCCCATGACGATCGCCGTGCCGGTGTCCTGGCACATCGGCAGGACACCCGCCGCCGCGATGTTCGCGTTCTTCAGCAGGTCCAGCGCGACGAACTTGTCGTTGCTGGAGGCCTCCGGGTCGTCGATGATGCGCCGCAGCTGGGCCAGGTGCGCGGGCCGCAGGTAGTGCTGGATGTCGTGGATGGCCTCCTCGGCCAGCTTGCGCAGCGCCTCGGGCTCCACCTTGAGGAACGTCCGCCCGTCGGCCTCGAAGGTGGAGACACCTTCGGAGGTCACCAGCCGGTACGGGGTGGTGTCCTCTCCCATGGGGAGCAGATCGGTGTACGCGAACTCAGGCATGTCGCCCATTCCTCACTAAACAGACAGCGCGGCCAGCCTCCATCGGCAAGCGCCCACCAGCGTAGAACCTGCCACTGACGGTGGGCTTGTGAGGTAAGGCTCAGTTCGATGCCGGCGGGTGATCCGGACAGGGGGTATCGCGATCTATCGTGTTTGGGTACGCTGCTGCCGTGGACCTTCAGAAGCAGACCGCGCCCGCTGCCGGTACCGAGCTCCGCGCCTCCGACGCCGACCGCGACAGGATCGCCGACATCCTGCGAGAAGCCCTGGCCGAGGGGCGCCTCACCGCCGACGAGCACGCCGAGCGCGTCGAGGGCGCGCTGGCCGCCAAGACGGTCGGCGAACTGGACGTCTTCATACGGGACCTGCCCGCCGCCCACCAGCGCCGCGCACCCCACCTCCCGCCCCCTGGGCGCCCCGCCCCCGCCGCGTTCCCGGCCGACCCCGACGACAACGTGGTCGCGGTCTTCAGCAGCGCCGTCCGCAAGGGCCGCTGGCGCGCGGGCCGCCGTATCCACGCGTACGCGATCTTCGGCAGCGTGGAGATAGACCTCAGCGAGGCGCTCTTCGAGTATCAGCAGGTCATGATCCGCGCGTTCTCGGTCTTCGGCAGCGTCGAGGTCCGCGTCCCGGAGAACGTCTCGCTGCGGGGCGCGGGCGGCGGTGTCCTCGGCAGTTTCGAGGTGGACGCGCTCGACGCGGAGGACTCCGGGGCACCGATCGTCCATGTCGACGGCTGGGCCGTGCTCGGCAGCATCGAGGGCAGGGCGAAGCGGGGCAAGCTCGTCGCGGACATTCTCGATCGCGTGCAGAGCAAGGTCGACAAGAGTTTGCGCAAGCATCTGGATCATTGACGGTTGTGAAGAGGACCGGCCTCCACGCGCCCGTGTTCCGCTCGCGGTCGCCGCACAGCAGCGCGCAGTACCCCCCGAAATCCAGCGGTTCGGAACTGACTGCATAGGCACGCGTACAGCGGGTAGACCTTGCTGCATCGTCTCTCGCTCGCGAAGCCGTCGTCAGGAGTAGACCGTGCTGCAACCGCCGCATTCGTCCCTGCAGGTAGCTGCCGTTCCGGCCCAGCGGGTGCCAGTGCGAGACAGGGACCAAGACGCCCCATGGCACACAGAGGCCGTGTGCCGCCGCGATGAGGCCGGCCTGTTCTTCGCCCCCTCCAAAGAACCCACCGCGGCCCGCCTCTCCCGTGAGGAGGCGGCCAAGCGGGTCTGCGCCCGCTGTCCCGTCATGGTCGAGTGCCGCGAACACGCCCTCCTCCAGCCCGAGCCCTACGGCGTCTGGGGCGGCCTCACCGCCGCGGAACGCCGAGTGGTCCTGGCGAGGCGCCGCCGCCGCGACATGGAACTGAAGAAGGCGACGAGGACGGCGGACCGGATAGCACAGGCAGGCTGAGAAGCAGACAAGAAGAAGGGCGCCCCCTCCGCACCGGGGGCGCCCAACTCCTTTAGGGGCGCGGGGAACTGCGCGATCAACCACGAACGAGCCGCAGTCGCCGACAATCCGCAGCTCCCGAGCTACTGGGCGCTTTCTACTTTCGCCCTGTCGAAATCTACTTCGCCCTGTCGAAGTCGATCGCGCTGTAAGCCCGCAGCTTGCTCAACCGATGCTCGGAATCGATCTTCCGCACCGTCCCCGACTTCGACCGCATCACGATCGAGTCGGTCGTCGCGGTCTCCGACCGATACCGCACACCGCGCAGCAACTCACCGTCGGTGATACCGGTGGCGACGAAGAACACGTTCTCCCCGGCGACCAGGTCATCGGTCAGCAGCACCCGGTCCAGATCGTGCCCCGCGTCGATCGCCCGCTGCCGCTCCTCGTCGTCCTTGGGCCACAGCTTGCCCTGGATGGTTCCGCCGAGACACTTCACGGCACACGCCGAGATGATGCCCTCCGGCGTACCGCCGATGCCGAGCAGCATGTCGACCCCGGTGCCCTCGCGGAGCGCGTAGATCGACCCCGCGACATCACCGTCGGAGATCAGCTTGATCCGCGCACCGGCGTCCCGGATCTCCTTGATGATGCCCTCGTGCCTGGGCCGGTCGAGGATGACCACGGTGACGTCCTCCGGCGTCGACCGCTTCGCCTTCGCGACCCGGCGGATGTTGACGGACACGGGCGCGTTGATGTCGACGAAGTCGGCGGCTTCGGGACCGGTGACGAGCTTGTCCATGTAGAACACGGCGGACGGGTCGAACATGGAACCGCGATCCGCGGCCGCGAGGACGGCGATCGCGTTCGGCATCCCCTTCGCGGTCAGCGTGGTTCCGTCGATCGGATCGACGGCGATGTCGCATTCGGGCCCGGTGCCGTCGCCGACCCGCTCCCCGTTGAAGAGCATGGGCGCCTCGTCCTTCTCGCCCTCGCCGATGACGACGACGCCGTTCATCGACACGGTGGAGACGAGGCTGCGCATGGCACGGACGGCGGCTCCGTCGGCGCCGTTCTTGTCCCCGCGCCCGACCCAGCGACCCGCGGCCATGGCGGCGGCCTCGGTGACGCGGACCAGTTCCAGGGCGAGGTTACGGTCGGGGGCCTCGGAGGGGACCTCGAGTTCGGACGGCAAATGATGATTCTCGGTCATCGGAGCGCACCTTTCTGATACGACGACGGCCGGATGAGGGTGACGGCCCTGACTCTATCCTCGGGTGGACAGAATGAGCAGGGGGCCCCACGGATGAGCAGGCTAGGGCACCTGCGACGATAGGGGGCGTGGCAGGTTCGAACGGCAAGCAGAAGTCGGTCCGGAACATGGTCCTCTCCCTCGGAGTGACCGTGCTCGCGGCGGGGGTCATCTATCTCTTCGTCCCCCATGAGGACGGCACTCCCGACCTCCCCCGGGTCGACTACCGCGTGGAGCTGCTGACGGCCCGCCGCGCGGCGTCGTACGCGGTGGCCGCGCCCGAGGGCCTGCCCGACACCTGGAAGGCGACGTCCGTGCGCTTCAAGGGCGACGACTTCGACGCCTGGCATCTCGGCTATCACACCCCCGGTGGCGACTACGTGCAGGTCGAGCAGTCGACCGAGAAGCCGTCGACGTTCCTGGAGGAGGCCACCCAGGGCGGGCAGGCGACCGAGGTCACCGAGGAGATCGGCGACCGGACCTGGACCCGGTACACGGGCGGCCGCTACGACGCGCTCGTGCACCAGGAGAAGGGTGCGACGACCGTGGTGGCGGGCACGGGATCGTTCGAGCAGCTGACGCAGATGGCGAAGGCCCTGAAGACGGAGTGACGGCCTGACGGAGTGACCGCGAAGGGCATGGCGAAGGCCCCCGGTGTTATTGCCGGGGGCCTTCGCCATGTGCGCTATGGGCGCCGTGTGCGGCCGGTGGTGTGCGGTCGGTTCAGACCGTCGTGACGACCTGGTCGAACTCCAGGCGCGGGGAGCGCGGGTACCAGGCGTCGGCGCCCGGCTTGCCGATGTTGACGACCATCAGCGGGGCGTGGTCGTCGTCCAGGAACTCCTTGCGGACGCCCTCGAAGTCGAAGCCGGTCATCGGGCCGGCGGCCAGCCCGGCGGCGCGGACGCCGACGATGAAGTAGGCGGCCTGCAGGGCGGCGTTCAGCCCGGCGGCGTTCTCACGGGCCGCGCGCTCGCTGAAGAAGAGGTCCTTGGCCTGCGGGAAGGCCGGGAACAGGGCCGGCAGCTCCTCGTGGAACTCGTTGTCCGCGGACAGGATCGCGACCAGCGGGGCGGTGGCGGTCTTGGCCTGGTTGCCCTCGGCCATGTGCTGCACCAGGCGCTCACGGGCCTCGGCGGAGCGGACCAGGGTGATGCGCAGCGGGGTCTGGTTGAAGGCGGTGGGGCCGTACTTGACCAGGTCGTAGATCGCCTGGACCTGCTCCTCGGTGACCGGCTCGTCGGTGAACGTGTTCGCGGTACGGGCCTCGCGGAAGAGCAGGTCCTGGGCGGCGGGGTCAAGGGCGAGAGACATGGGTGAACCTTCTCGGGTTGTGCGGCGTGCGCTAAACGGACCGGGGACCGGTTTCATGGTCGACGGTACGCGAGATAAGTTCAAGGTTCAACAAAGGCTGGGGTGTGGTGATCCGCTTCACAGCTCAGTCATGACTTACGAGGACTTACGAGGGTGAGGAGTCGCCCTCGACCTCTTCCCGCTCGGCCTCGGCCTCCCCGGCGAGCGCCGCGTCCAGGCGGGCCCGCGCCCCGTCCAGCCAGCGCCGGCACACCTTGGCCAGCTCCTCGCCGCGCTCCCACAGCGCGAGGGACTCCTCCAGCGTCGTACCGCCCGCCTCCAGCCGCCGTACGACCTCGATCAGCTCGTCCCGGGCCTGCTCGTAGCCCAGTGCCTCTTCCACCTTGCTGGTCATGCGCCCACCCTATGCATCGCCATGTATGTCACTTGGTCCATCGACTCGTGCGGGTCCATCGACCCGTACGGAGAACTCGCCCTCGGCGACCCGCGCCCGCAGCGCCTCGTCCGCGGCCACCTCGCCCGGGTCACGGACCACGTGCCCGTCGGCCTTCTGCAGCACCGCGTACCCCCGCTTCAGGGTCGCCGCGGGGGAGAGGGCCACCACGCGCGCGTGCGTGTGCGTCAGCTCGGAATCGGCGCGGTCCAGGAGGTGGCCGAGGCAGCGGCGGCCGCGGTCGAGGAGGGAGGCCACGTGGTCGGCGCGTTCGTCGATCATCCGGTGCGGATCCTCTATCGACGGCCGCGCTAGGGCATGCGCGAGCCCGCGCTCCTCCCGCGCGATGAGCGCCTCGACACACCGCCGGGCCCGGTCGCGCAGCATCCGCACCCGCTCGTACTCCTCGCCGACGTCCGGTACGACCTTCTTGGCGGCGTCGGTGGGGGTGGAGGCGCGCAGGTCGGCGACGTGGTCGAGGAGGGGGTTGTCGGGCTCGTGCCCGATGGCGGACACGACGGGCGTACGGCAGGAGGCGACGGCCCGGACGAGCTGCTCGTCGGAGAAGGGCAGCAGGTCCTCGACGCTGCCGCCGCCACGGGCGACGATGATCACATCGACGTCGTCGATCTCGTCCAGCTCCTTGACGGCCTGCACGACCTGCGGGACGGCGTGCACGCCCTGCACGGGGACGTTGCGCACCTCGAAGCGGACGGCGGGCCAGCGGTGGCGGGCGTTCTCCAGCACGTCCCGCTCGGCGGCGGAGGCGCGGCCGCAGACGAGGCCGATGAGCTGGGGGAGGAAGGGGAGTGCCTTCTTCCGCTCGGGCGCGAACAGCCCCTCGGCGGCGAGGGCCTTCTTGAGCATCTCCAGCCGGGCGAGCAGCTCACCGACGCCGACGGGCTTTATCTCGGTGGCGCGCAGGGAGAGCTGGCCGCGCGGGGCGTACCACTCGGGCTTGGCGAGTACGACGACGCGGGCGCCCTCGCTCACGACGTCGGCGACGGCGTCGAACACCTGCCGATACGCCGTCACGCTCACGGAGATGTCGTACGACGGGTCCCGCAACGTCAGAAACACGACCCCGGCGCCGGGCCGCCGCGAAATCTGCGTGATCTGCCCCTCGACCCACACCGCCCCGAGCCGGTCGATCCACCCCCCGATGAGCCGCGACACCTCACCGACGGGCAGGGGCGATTCGGGCGACGTGTTCACAGCCATGCGCCGAGCGTAACGGCCACCACCGACAACACCGCCCAGCCGGCCGGGAGTGTGCGGGGAGGGTTGTTTTCGCCCCCGCCGCCCCCACCCCTCACAGCCCACCGCCAGTCTCGCCACCAACCCGTCACCTGCGCGATCTTTGAGCCCCCGACCGCACCCTTACGATGGGACGCATGACTGCTTCGCCTGGCCGCCGTGTCCTGCTCGCCGCCCCCCGTGGCTACTGCGCGGGTGTGGACCGCGCCGTGATCGCCGTCGAGAAAGCCCTGGAGCAGTACGGCGCTCCGGTGTACGTCCGGCACGAGATCGTCCACAACAAGTACGTCGTACAGACCCTGGAGAAGAAGGGCGCCGTCTTCGTCGAGCGGACGGAGGAGGTGCCGCCGGGCAACATCGTGATGTTCTCGGCGCACGGCGTGGCCCCCGTCGTCCACGAAGAGGCCAAGCGCGGCAAGCTCGCCTCCATCGACGCGACCTGCCCGCTGGTCACCAAGGTCCACAAGGAAGCCGTCCGCTTCGCCAATGAGGACTACGACATCCTCCTGATCGGCCACGAGGGCCACGAAGAGGTCATCGGTACGTCCGGCGAGGCCCCGGATCACATCCAGCTCGTCGACGGCCCGGGCGACGTCGCCAAGGTCGAGGTCCGTGACGAGTCGAAGGTCGTCTGGCTCTCCCAGACCACCCTCTCCGTCGACGAGACCATGGAGACCGTCGACGCGCTGAAGGAGAAGTTCCCGCAGCTCATCTCCCCGCCCAGCGACGACATCTGCTACGCCACGCAGAACCGTCAGCTCGCGGTGAAGCAGATGGGCGCCGAGGCCGAGCTGGTCATCGTGGTCGGCTCGCGCAACTCCTCCAACTCCAAGCGGCTGGTCGAGGTCGCCAAGCTGGCCGGCTCCCGCGAGGCCTACCTCGTGGACTTCGCGAGCGAGATCGACGAGGCCTGGCTGGACGGCGTGACGACGGTGGGCGTCACCTCCGGCGCCTCCGTCCCCGAGGTGCTCGTCGAGGAGGTCCTGGAGTGGCTCGCCCAGCGCGGCTACGGCGACGTCGAACTCGTCAGGGCGGCCGAGGAGTCCATCACCTTCTCCCTGCCGAAGGAGCTCCGCCGCGACCTGCGCGAGGAGGCGGCGGCGCTGATCGCCGAGCGCACGGGGGCCGATGGCGCCGGTAACTCCGCCGACTCCGTGGAGTGACTGTCAGTCCTGCGTCGTAACGTAGAGCCATGCAGATCTTCGGTTTGGACATCGGTGGATCCGGGATCAAGGGCGCCCCGGTGGACCTGGACAAGGGCGACCTCGCTCAGGAGCGCTTCAAGGTGCTCACTCCGCACCCGGCCACGCCCGACGGGGTGGCGGACGGTGTGAAGGAGGTCGTCGAGCACTACGGCTGGACCGGGCCGGTCGGGCTCACCTTCCCCGGCGTGGTCACCGACGGATCCACGATCCGCACGGCGGCGAACGTCGACAAGAGCTGGATCGACACCGACGCCCGCGCGTTGTTCAGCGACCGTCTCGGCGGCCACCCGGTGACGGTGGTCAACGACGCGGACGCGGCCGGCGTCGCCGAGATGCACTTCGGCGCGGGCCGCGACCGCCGGGGCACCGTGATCCTCCTCACGTTCGGCACGGGCATCGGCAGCGCGCTGTTCGTCAACGGCGCCCTGGTCCCCAACACCGAGCTGGGCCACCTCGAACTGCACGGCCACGACGCCGAGAAGAAGGCTTCCAGCAAGGCCAAGGAAGACGAGGAGCTGACCTGGGAGCACTGGGCCCGCCGCGTCCAGAAGTACCTCGCCCATGTCGAGATGCTGTTCTCCCCGGAGCTGTTCATCATCGGCGGCGGGGTGAGCCGGAAGTCCCAGAAGTTCCTGCACCACATCGAGGGCATCAAGGCGGAGATCGTCCCGGCCCAGTTGCAGAACAACGCGGGGATCGTGGGAGCCGCGATGTACGCGGCGGAGCGGAACAGCTAGCGGGACGGCCGGCCGACGGTCACGGCGACCGGCGGCGGGCCGCCGCCCTGCGTGCGATCAGGCGCGCCTTCCGTACGGTCACGATGAGACCGGCGATCAGCGTCCCCCCGTACAGCCATCCGGCCTGGGTGGCGAGGGCGGTGAAGATGCCCATCAGGTGGCCGCCGATTCCCCCGCCGTTGTCGGCCACCGGAACCAGCCCCACGGCGAACGCGATCGGCAGGACCACAGGCGCGCTCACCAGGTCGCCCCACCGCACCCACACGGCGGTCAGCACGCACACCGGCAGGAACAGCACGCTGTACGCCGTGAGCGACGCCCCGAAGAGCAGCGCGTCGAGGTAGCCGAGCAGCACCATCACGGCAACGCAGAACAGCCCGCTGCCCAGGCCGGTGAGCCGGGGGTTGGGAAACCGCCGTACCGCCTGCGGCGCGGCGGGGGAGGGACCGGGCCGCCGTACGGCCGCTGCCGCCGGGGCCGTACCCGAAACCGGGCGGCGCTGGGCGACGGGCCGGGAGGCGCGGGCGGGCCGGTCGGCGGCCGTGCCCCGGGAGGACCGGGAGGCGAGCCGGGCCGCGGACGACGACCGCGCCCCGCCAGATCGGGACGACCGGGCAGGCCACGCGGACCGAGCCGAACCGCCTTCACCGCGGATGCCCCCGCCCTCACCGCGGATGCCCCCGCCCTCACCGCGGACGAATCCGCCGTCGCCGCGCCCCGTACGACCTTCGCCCCGCTCCACCCTGCCCCCGTCCGCTGGGAATCCGCCCTCACCCGACGCGAATCCGCCCACACCCCGCATGAACCCGCCTGCGCTCAGCCGCGCCGCCTGTGCCGGCAACGGCGGTGACGTACCGAGCGGCGTACCGCGGGGCGACCCGTACCCGTACCCGTACCCGTGTCCGTGCCCGTACCCGTGCCGGTGTCCGTACCCGTGCCCGTACCCAGACCCGTCCCCGTGCCCGGCAGGTCGCGCCCTGTCTTGCTCCACTGCTCCAACCTAGGTCGGTTTATGTGCCGAATCGCCCGTCAGACACACCTTGGGGCGGACCTTGGCCAGGTGTTCGATACGACGCCGGGGCCGGGCCCGGTACGCCGTAGACTGGTGGATCGGCCCGTGCGTCTGCATCGAAGATCTGTCTGCGACGAAGATCCGTCCGCACCGAAGATCGAAGAAGGACCGGGTCCAGCCCAGCCCAGCAAGCCCTTGTCCTCTCACGTACGGGAAGTCGCAACGTGTCGCTCACGATCGGAATCGTCGGTCTGCCGAATGTCGGCAAGTCGACCCTGTTCAACGCCCTGACCAAGAACGACGTGCTGGCGGCCAACTACCCGTTCGCCACGATCGAGCCCAACGTCGGTGTGGTGGGCGTCCCGGACCCGCGCCTGGCGAAGCTGGCCGAGATCTTCTCCTCCCAGCGCGTCCTCCCGGCGACCGTCGACTTCGTCGACATCGCGGGCATCGTGCGCGGCGCTTCCGAGGGCGAGGGCCTGGGCAACAAGTTCCTCGCGAACATCCGTGAGTCCGACGCGATCTGCCAGGTCATCCGCGCCTTCAAGGACGAGAACGTCGTCCATGTCGACGGCAAGGTCTCGCCCAAGGACGACATCGAGACGATCAACACCGAGCTGATCCTCGCCGACCTCCAGACCATCGAGAAGGTCCTGCCGCGCCTCCAGAAGGAGTCGCGGATCAAGAAGGACATCGCCCCGAAGGTCGCGGCGGTCGAGGCGGCGAAGGAGATCCTGGAGAAGGGCGACACGCTCTTCTCGGCGGGCATCGTCCAGGGCTCGGGCAACGAGGAGCTCCTGCACGACCTGCACCTCCTCACCACCAAGCCCTTCCTCTACGTCTTCAACGTCGACGAGGACGAACTGGTCGACGAGGACTTCAAGAACGAGCAGCGCGCCCTGGTCGCCCCCGCCGAGGCGATCTTCCTGAACGCCAAGCTGGAGGCGGACCTCGCCGAGCTCGACGAGGAGGACGCGATGGAGCTGCTGGAGTCGGTGGGCGCGGAGGAGCCGGGCCTGGCCACCCTCGCCCGCGTCGGCTTCAACACCCTCGGCCTGCAGACCTACCTCACGGCCGGCCCCAAGGAATCCCGCGCCTGGACCATCAAGAAGGGCGCCACCGCCCCCGAGGCCGCGGGCGTCATCCACACCGACTTCCAGAAGGGCTTCATCAAGGCCGAGGTCATCTCCTTCGCCGACCTGGTGGAGACCGGTTCGGTCGCGGAGGCCCGCGCGAAGGGGAAGGCGCGGATGGAGGGCAAGGACTATGTGATGCAGGACGGGGATGTGGTGGAGTTCCGCTTCAACGTGTAGCCGGTGGGCCACCCTCACGCGTCGCCCGTCCGCCAAAGGTGAAGACGCTGGTTCATCCTGCTCCGCCGTCGAGGAGCCGGCTGTGGCGTAGCCGTAGGGCTCGCTCGGTGCTGGCTGTCGCCGTGGCGAGGCCGAGCGCGGTGTTGCCCCATTTCGGCAGATCGATGGGCGAGGTGAAGGTCCCTGTGTGCTGGGCGATCCCCTCGGCCTGGGTGAGCTGTTCGGCGATCTGCGGGAGGAGGGCGGCCAGGGTGGCGAAGAGCGTGCCCAGCGAGAGGGCACCGATCGCGCGGCTCAGCGCGGGGTGTTCGCGTTCGAGGCGCGCGCGGCGCCCCTCGGCGGAGCGGGGGTCCGGGACGAGCTGGTACTCGGGACCTTGGTCGGTGACGTAGTGGCAGCGCTTGAGCCCGAAGCCGCTCATCCTCACCTCGACGGTGCCGCCCGGGACAGGGAAGGCGGCGGGGAGTCTGGACATGGCGTGCTGCCTGCCGTCGCGGTACAGGTGGGCCGTGAGGTTGTCGGACGTGTGGTTCTGCCAGTGCCTGACGTCGACGGTGTAGAGCGTGTGCCTGCCGTCGTCGTTCGGCAGCCGAAGATGGAGCAGCGCTCGGAAGGGCAGCTGCCACCAGCGGAAACGCCGCAGCGCTCGTCCGTCTCCCGGCTTGACCCGCTGCACGGCCCGACGCCGCCGCCACTCTTTGATCATGCTCCCGCTCCCCGTTTCTCGCCCTGCCCAGCCGCGAGGCGAGATCCTGTGACAGGCTCTGCCTGGTGGTGAGCAGCGCTTTCGTGCCTCGCGGCCGTGGTCGCCGACCATCACACTCCGTGCCCCAAGGGCATGGTCAAGCCGTCTCGCCGGGGTGATCCGGTCTCGCCGACCGGCAGGACACCGACGGCGAGGAGCGGAGCACCCGAGGAAAGGGTCTGCCGGTGGCGTGGAGCACAAGTCAGCTGGCCGAACTCGCCGGCACGACACTGAAAACCGTCCGGCACTATCACAAGATCGGTTTGCTGGACGAGCCGGAACGAGCGGTCAACGGCTACAAGCGGTACGGCGTCAAGGACCTGGTCCGCCTGCTGCGCATCCGCAGGCTGGTCGCCCTCGGCGTGCCGCTGTCGGACATCCCCTCGGTCGAAGCCGCCGACGAGAGCGCGGAGCAGATCCTGCGCGCCCTGGACGCGGAACTCGCGGCGAGCATCGAACGCCAGCAGCGGATGCGACGGGAACTGGCGGCGATCCTGGACAACCGGGGCTCGATCGACCTGCCGGCGGACTTCAAGGCGTCCCCCGACGACCTGCCGGAGGCGCAGCGATCCCTCCTGCTGACGTACTCCAGCATTCTCACCCCCGCGGCGATGTCCGCGATCCAGGAGCAGCTCTCCGCGCCTCGCAGCGATGTCGCCGCGCGGTTCGAGGCCCTCACCCCGGACGCGCCCGAGGACGTTCGCCGGCAGATCGCGCGACGCCTCGCGCCCGAAGCCCGCAAACAGCAGCAGGACCACCCGTTCCTCGGCGACCTGGAAGCCTCCTCCCGTCGGGGAGGGGCGACCACCAAGTCCGTCGTCGCGCAGGCGTTGGTCGAGTTCTACAACGAGGCTCAGCTCGATGTCCTGCGACGCGTGCATGTGTTGCTTTCGCAGGACGACCCCGTCGGGGACTGACGACGAGGCGCCGTCAGGGGCCTGTGAGCCCGGTTGAGCCCTGGTCTGCTCGCGCGGCTTGACCCGGCCCCAAGGGCATGGTTCGCAATGGAGAAAGTCAGCCTGACCGGCTGACCTCATGCGAGAAACGCCTGCCCGTTTCGTGAACGCGATGCGTCGGGCGTCGGGCGTGAGACATCTCGAAGCCCAGGAGATTCATGCGAACACCTCGACGACTGCGGGCAGCGACTGTCGCCGCCGTCGTGCCCTTGACGTTGCTCGCCGCCTGCAGGCCGGGAGGAGAGGTGGAGGATGGCGCCGCTCGTGCGCTCGACCGGTTCTACGGCCAGAAAATGACGTTCAAAGCCTGCGAGACGCCAACGCGACCGGCCCAGGCCACGTACGAGTGCGCTCGCCTGGAAGTTCCGTTGAACTACGAGGAGCCCGACGGCAAGACGGCTCGGATCGCCGTGTTCCGTGTTGCCGCGCGGGGAGGGAAGCCTGTCGGTTCGCTGGTGCTGAATCCGGGCGGGCCCGGCTTCCCGGGGACGAGTTTCGCGCCGCAGGCGGCACAGGCCTGGGCGTCGAGCCCGATCACGAAGTCGTTCGATCTCGTCGGGTTCGATCCGCGCGGTGTCGGGGACTCGACGCCGACGCTCGACTGCTACACCGACGCCGAACGCGAGAACGACGCCATGATCGCCTCGTTCGACGCCGGCCCGGACGACTGGACCGAGCAGGAGACAAGGCAGCTGTACCAGCGGTGTGCCGAGCGCTCCGGCGGCCAGGACGCGCTTGCGCACGTCGGCACTCGGGATGTCGCACGGGACATGGACGTCCTGCGCGAGGTGCTCGGAGACGACAAGCTCACGTTCGTCGGCACCAGTTACGGCACCCGGCTGGGGGCGGTCTACGCCGAGATGTTCCCGGCGAATGTGCGAGCGCTCGTGCTCGACGCCGCGTTCGACCCCTTGAAGGGCAGCCGTGAACGACGTCTGGAGCAAGCCAGGGGCCTACAGCGGGGGTTCGAACAACTGGCGGTCTTCTGCGCGACCAAGCCCGACTGCCCGCTCGGCACCGACCCGAAGCGGGCCACCGAGGTCTTCCAGAAACTCGCCCAGCCGCTCATCGACAAGCCGATCCCGGCCGGCAAGGGGCGCGACCTGACCTTCGTCAAAGCGGTCAGCGGTGTCACCGCCGGCCTGTACACCAAGACGACGTGGCCGATGATCATCGCGGGGATCGCCGAGCTGCGAGACGGCCGCGGGGACACCCTGATCGCCCTGAGAGACATCATTCACGAGCGTGCGGCAGACGGGACGTACTCGAACTCTCTTGAGGCCACACTCGCGGTCAACTGCCTTGACGAGGAACGGAACAACCCGGCCGAGGAGACGGCGTTGAAACGCGACTTCATCGACGCCGCACCGTACGCGGACACAGGCCGACCCGTCACCGAGGCCCGCGACGGCTGCGAGCGCTGGCCCGTGCGACCCACGCTCGGCTATCCGTACGCCACCGACATCAAAGGCCTGCCGGACACGCTGACGCTCTCCACCACCGGCGACCCGGTGACGCCGCACGAGGGCGGCATCAGCCTCGCCAGGACTCTCGGCGGCAGCCTGCTGACCGTCGAGGGAAACCAGCACGGCGTGGCCCTCGCCCCCAACTCCTGCATCAACGACGCCCTCTCCGACTACCTCATCCGCCTGAAAGCACCCGGTGCAGGGGCCCGCTGCACACTCTGAGTCGTTCGACGCCTTCGGGGTCCGTGTGCTGCGTCAGATCCCGGTGCCGCCAGGCTGTCGATGACGGGGTCCTCATCGGTGCGGACCGCGAGCCGGTGGCCCGGCGGGTGCACTTCGTCGGGTCGGTCAAGTGGCTGGAGACCCAGCCCTTCGGTCGTCATGAGTGCCCGAGAGGTTGAGGGCGGACTTGTGCGGCTCCGGGTAGCTGACGGAGTCGTGCGGGCCGAGGAACCAGCCGTCCAGCTCGGCCGGCGCCTGCTCGGTCTCCTGCGGTACGCGGGTGCCGTGCGTGTCGATGGCGGCGGCGCCGAGCGGCAGCGCGACCCAGTTGACGGAGGAGTCCGTGCCGAATGGCCGGATCTGGCTCAACTTCCCTCCGGCGAGGCCCAGATGACGCGAAGGCCGATTGACGCACACCCTTACGCCTGTAAGTTTTGACTTACACATCAAAGGGATCGCCTACGCGAGTAAGGGGCTGGAGACAGTGGAGAAACGCTCGATCACCGTCAGGGTGGCGAGTTGGAGCGCGGCCCACCCCTGGCGCGCCATCGTCGGCTGGTTGGTCTTCGTCGCGCTGTGCCTCGGGGCGTCGGCCGCCGTGGGGACCAACAGCGCCACCACCGAGGACTACCGCGTCGGCAACGCGGGCAGAGCCGAGGCGATCGCGACCGAGGGCGGCCTGCAGCGTCGGCCGGTCGAGCAGATCGTCATCGACTCCCCGTCCGGCACGCTGGACATGCCCGCGGCCCGGGCCGCCGCCGCCGACGCCACCGCGCGGATGGAGAAGCTCGACGAGGTCGACCGGGTCGAGAAGCCGGTCCTCTCCCGGGGCGGCGAGGTCCTCATGGTCCAGGTCGTCATGGCGGGCGAGGAACTCGCCGCACGCAAGAAGGTCGGCCCGCTGATCGAGCAGACCGAGGCCGTGCAGAAGGAACACCCCGGCGTGCGCGTGCAGGAGACCGGCGGCCCTTCGATGGGCAAGGGCCTCGACCAGCAGCGCAGTGACGACCTCGCCTTCTCCGAGGCGCTCACCCTGCCGGTCACCGTCATCACGCTGATGATCGCCTTCGGTTCGGTGATCGCGGCGGGTGTGCCGGTGCTGCTGGCGCTCACCTCCATCGCCGCCGCCATGGGCCTGTCCGCCCTCGCCTCGCACGCGCTGCCGGACGCCGGCGTCGGCAACAACATCATCCTGCTGATCGGCCTGGCCGTCGGCGTCGACTACTCGCTCTTCTACCTCAAGCGTGACCGCGAGGAACGGGCCAGGGCCGGCGGCCGACTCGGTGCGCAGGCCGTCGTGGAGCTCGCCGCGGCCACCGCCGGCCGGGCCGTCGTGGTCTCCGGGTTCGCGGTGATCGTCTCGACCGCGACGCTGTATCTCGCGAGCGACGTCATCTTCTCCTCGCTCGCCACCGGCGCCATCATCGTCGTCACGGTCGCCATGGCCAGCTCGCTGACGGTGCTGCCCGCCCTGCTGGCCAAGCTCGGTGCCCGCGCCGAGCGCCGTACGGCCCGCCGCGCGGCCAAGGGCAAGCGCACCCGGGACCACAGTGGGACGAGCAGGACGTGGAACGCGCTGCTGCGGCCCGCGACCCGGCGCCCCGGCGTCACCCTGCTGGTCTCGGTGCTCATCATGCTGGGCCTGGCCGCGCCCGCCCTCGACCTGAAGCTGAGCGTGCTGGGCAGGGACACCTTCTCCCGCGAGATACCCGCCCTGCGGACCTACGACCGGATGACGGACGCCTTCCCGGAGATGCTGGTCCAGCACCAGGTGGTGGTGCGTGCCGACGCGGACCGCTCACCGCAGGTGATGCGGGCGATGGAGGACCTGCGCCGGCGCGCCCAGGCGGACCCGATGTTCGCCAAGGACGTCGACTTCAAGGTGACCTCCTCCGACGACCGGCGGACCACCAGCCTGATGCTCTCCGTGCCGTCCAAGCCCAGCTCGCCGCAGGCGCTCCAGTCGCTCGACCGGGTCCGGGAGGACTTCCTGCCGGCGACCGTCGACAAGGTGCCCGGCGCCGAGGCGTACGTCACCGGTGACATCGCCCGTGACTCCGACTACCTGGACCACCAGAACTCCAAGCTCCCGCTGGTCGTCGGCTTCCTGCTGCTGGTGACGTTCGCCGTGACGGTGCTGGCCTTCCGGTCGGTGGTCATCGGCGTGATCGGCATGCTGCTCAACCTGCTCTCGGCGGCGTCCGCCTTCGGCCTGCTGGTGCTGGTCTTCCAGGGCCAATGGGCGCAGGGCATCCTCGACTTCCACTCCACGGGATCGATCGGGGCCCGGGTACCGCTGTTCCTGTTCGTCATCCTCTTCGGGCTGTCGATGGACTACCAGGTCTTCGTGGTCAGCCGGATCAGGGAGGCGGCCCTGCGCGGACTGGACACCCGCCGGGCCGTCCTGGAGGGGATCGGCAGCTCCGCGGGCGTGGTGACCAGTGCGGCGGTGGTCATGGTCACCGTCTTCGCCAGCTTCGTCTTCCTCAGCCTGGTCGAGATGAAGCAGATGGGCTTCGTCCTCGCGGCCGCGGTCCTGCTCGACGCCTTCATCGTGCGGATCATGATCCTTCCGTCGATCCTGACCCTGCTCGGCGACGCGAGTTGGTGGCCGTCCCGCGGCATGCGGGCGGCGCAGGACCGGCAGACCGGACTGACCGGTTCCGAGGCCGACGCCCCGTACCGGGAGTGGGAATCAGGACGCGTCTGAACCACGGCTGCCACTGCGGCAGTAGCGCGAAACGGCCTTCCCTCCCCGGGAAGGCAAGATGCCGGGCCGCTCCCACATGGGGCGGCCCGGCATCATTTCCGTTGTGAGCGCGGGGAGTTGGATGAGGGCGCGCGGCGCTCAACTCATTCGCGGCTGCCGATGGCCGCCGAGGGTCGGGTGCGCAGCGCCACCCAGGCGGTCAGCAGCGCCCCCACCGTCATCATCCGCATCATCTGGCCCCGGGTCGCGCCGACTAGACGCCGCAGGGTGAACTCCCCGCACGGCGGAGAGCGGACCGGGGCGGTCGAGCACGCCCTTGGCCTCCGCGAGCGGGTCGCTGGGCGGGCGCAGTACCGCCTGAGCCACCGTCAGATGCAGCCGGGCGGTGACCAGGAGAAGCCGGGCGGCGAAGGGGAGCAGGACGAGCGCGGCGAGTGCGAGGGCCAGTGCCCCGGGCAGGGTGTGGACCCGCCCGAGCACGCCGTCCTTACCCGCGACGCTGCCGGAGACGCCGATGGCCGGGTACCACAGGGGGAGCGTGAGGCAGCCGAGGCAGCCCAGCCAGACGACCAGTGCGAAGAGGTCCAGGACCAGCAGCGGGGGGAAGAGGAGGTAGGCGCAGTCGCGGGTGAACGCGGGATCGGCGCAGCGGGTTCTGATGTGGGCGGGCAGACCGGGTTCGGTGACCTCGCGGTACCGGTACGGGATCGGCCGGTCGACGAGCGCCGCGCGGCCCCGCTCGACCTGCGCGTAGCCCCTGATCACCCACACCGAGCAGATGATCACCGGCACGGTCACCGTGAACTGGCTCAGCACCACGCGGGCCACGAAGGCGGCCGTCGCCACGGCGAACAGGGCGCCCCGACCAGGGGATAGCTCGCGAGATAGCCGGCGGCGAGCCAGGGGGCGGCGGATAACGGAAATCTGACCAGGGAGGTCGCGGGGTGCAGGCGTTCGTGCGTCGGCCCGCTCACTCGATCCTGCGCAACATGTCGTCGATCGAACTCACCCGGGCCTTCAGCTCGGCCAGTTCGGAGTGCAGCTCCTCCTGCCGGGCGACCGCCTCTTCGGCGAGCTTGCGGTACGAGGCCATGGCCACGGCGTCGGTGCGATGGCGCTGCAGTCTGAAGTTCGAGACCACCGCCGCCGTGATCCCTCCGACGACGATCAAGACGATGGCTATGGCGACAATGGCGCCGGTCATGTCCGGGTCCCCCTCATAACGTTCTAACCCTCCTCATCGGCAGGCCCATCCGCCGCACGTGTCTGCTGCTCGTCCGCTTGCTCGTCCGCTTGTTCGTCCGCGCGCAGGGCTTCCAGAATCGTCTGCAGGTTGATGTGCAGATCGAACGGCACCAGCTCGAAGTACTTCAGGGCCTTGCCGTCGTCGGAGAGTTCCAGATGGCCGACGACCAGGCCGGCCTTCTCCAGGCGTTCCAGGTGCATGTACAGCAGGGGGCGGGACATGCTCAGCTGCCGGGCCAGTTCACTGACGTACATACGGCCGTCGGCGAGGCCTGCGATGGCCCTGAGCCGCTGGGCATGGCCGACGGCGGAAAGGAAGGCCAGAAGTTCCTCGCTGGTCAACGCCCCCACCTCCCACCACGCCGAGCTGTATGTGTAAGTCGAACCTTACACATGCCGGAAAAGCAGTCGACGCGCCCGAGGGCTCACACCAGTTCGGGTTGCAGTTCCGGTTGCCGTGCCGGTTCGGGCGTCGATTCCCACAGCTTGGTCGTGCGTATGTAGCCGTAGATCACCGACGTCATCGCCAGGATGAGAAGGGGGCCGTACAGCCACGGATATCGGGCCATCTCCAGCGGCAGATAGCGATAGGACAGCAGGAGAGCGACGAACACCGTTGCGCCGTAGGCGACTAGCTGCGTTCCGGATCGATCCCAGCCGCGGGCCTGCGAGCGCAGAGCCGCCTCGATGGTGAGCGCGAACACCACACCGGCGATGAGATCCACGCCGTAGTGGTAGCCGAAGCCCAGCGTCGCGCCGAGCGTGGCGATCAGCCAGAACGTGCCCGCGTAGCGCAGCACTCGTGGGCCCTTGCGGGAGTGCATGAAGATCACGGTGGCCCACGCCGTGTGCAGGCTGGGCATGCAGTTGCGGGGGGTGATCTCGTCGTAGGGCATCGGGTGCGGGGCGGTCATCGGGGGCGCCGTCTCCGGCCAGATGTTGGCAAGTGCCCAGTGCACGCCGCCGGTTCCGGAGGCGCCCGGACCGTAGGCGAAGATCGGGCCGACCACCGGGAAGATCATGTAGATGCCCGGTCCGAGGAGGCCGATCACCAGGAAGGTGCGCACCAGGTGGTGGCGCGGGAAGCGGCGTTCGGCCGCCACGTGACGCAGCTGGTACAGCGCGACGCAGACCGCGGCGACCGCGAGCTGGACGTACACGTAGTCGAGGATGTGGGCGCCGACCGGTCCGGTGGCCCTGACGATCCGGCCTACCAGCCAGGACGGGTTGCCCAGTGCGTGATCGGCGGTCGCCAGGTACGGGTCGAGCACCGTCGGGTGGGTCTTCGCCGTGATGAGCAACCAAGTGTCGCCGGTCTTGCGGCCGGCCACCAGCAGCAGGCCCAGCGCGACGCCCTTCAGCAGCAGGAGGCGTTCCGGGCCGGTCCGGCGGGTGACCGCGATGACCGCACAGCCCAGGACCACCCACAACGCGCCGTTACCGAACGGGTGGCCTTCGGTCACCCTGGCGTCGGCCAGCCACCGCACCACGAAGACGGTGATATCGATGCCGATCGCCACACCGAGCGCGATGAGCCGTTGCCGCCAGGTGAGCACCACCATCGTCAACGCCATACCCGCGTACAGCAGGAAGCCCGACTTCGGGGCGAACACCGCCTCGCGCGCCTGGCTGGTGATCGGCCCCGGTATGCCGAGGCGACGCGCCGCGATCTCCAGCGAGACGAGGAATCCCAGGGCTGCCACACCTGCTGTGGCCCACAGCACCGCCCGTGGTTGACGCCATATAGATATCAATTGTTTTGGCCGATTTGGTAGATGTTTATCGTCAGTTAGTTCGACGATGTTATCCGAGCGGCGCAAGTGGTCTTCGGGGTCTATGCCGATGTCGCCGCGTTCCAGCGGAGGGTGACGTCCAGGTGGGCGCCCGCTCCCGCGCTCGACAGGACCGCGCCCAGCTTGGCGTCCAGTGCGACGCCGAAGGTGATCTCCACCTCGTCGGGCCGCTGGGCGAGCGCCTGGAACCCGTCGATCACATCGGACGCGGCAGTCGTGACCGGCCCCAGCGCCTCGCGCAGGGACTGTGCCGCGCTCTCCAGACGTGTCCCGAGTCCCACCGCCCCGGTGCCCGCGCGGGCGGGCGGGGCGACGAGGACGACGGTGCCGTCGGAGAGGGTGAACTGGACCGCGTCCGGCATGAAGGGCTCCTGGGTGGGGGCGAGATGGGAGGGGAGTGGGACGGGGGCGCGTCAGGCTTGGTTCGGGGCGCCGCAGAGAGGGGTGGGTCTGGGGGAGTCCCCCAGGTGCTCTTGGACTCGGTCGAGTGCCTTCAGCAATTTGGTCAGGTCTTCGCCGTTCACGTACTCCATGACCGCCCGGTAGAAGGCGGCCGACACATCGGGATCCATCGCGTCGGCGGCGCTGAAGCAGAGGGTGTGACCGGAGCGGAGCATCCCGGCGATGCGCGCCTGGGTCGGGTTGTCGTACGTCGTCACCCGCCGGTTGGCGGAGAGCGCGTAGCCCGGTTCGTTCACCCAGGTCTGCTGGGCCCTGGCCCCGGCCAGATAGGCGATGAGCCGGTCGGCGCCCGGGTTGTCCCGGGTGAACTTGCCGACGAAGTCCGCCGACACCTCCAGGGCCTGACGCGGGGAGGGCAGCGCGTAGGTGTAGCGCTCGTCCTCCATCAGGTCCGGCGGGAACGCCATCGCGGACAGGGCGCCATGGCCCAGGGAGCACCTGTCGCCGACCAGTTCCACGGCGGCCTCGTCGAACCCGCGCCCGGTCGCACCCTTGCTGCCGCCCTCGACGACGCCCCACCACGTCTCCCACGCCTCCCTGACCGGCGCCGAGTTCCACCTCACACCACCCCGGGAGACCCAGTCCTCATACGTCTCGACGCCCTCCTCGGCGAGCAGGATGTCCGCGATCCAGTCCGCGCCGGGCCAGCCGGAGGTCGCGCCGGGGGACTCCAGCCCGAGGCACCAGGTCTCGGGCCGGCCCTGGAGGGCGGACCAGGTGCCGGCCGGCTTCGGGGTGAGCCGGCGGTCGTACCAGACGAGGCTCTTGACGTCGGCCTTGACGGGGACCGCGTAGACCTTGCCGTCGTCCATCGCGAGCAGGCGGAACGGGTCGACGAACGAGGACGTGTCGACGCCGAGCGGCCGGAGCGCCCCGCCGCGGTACTTGGCGATCGCTCCCACACTGGGCAGGACGGCCAGGTCGGGCGGTGTCTCCGCGGCCACCGCGGCGTCGAGCTGCTGGGTCAGGGCACGGGTGACCTGAGGGGCGACGTCGATACCGGGATTGGCCTTCTCGAAGTCCTCGACGACCGAGTGGAACGCCTTGAACTCGGTGCCGGACCAGGGGACCATGATCGTCACCCGCTCCCTCTCCGGCGCACCGCACCCGAGGGCGGCCAGGAGCAGCCCGAGGGCCAGGACGCCGCGCACGAGGGGTGCCGTCAGCCTTCTCATGAGTGCGGGAACCTGTACTCGGCGATCCGCGGACGGTAGGCCAGGTACGCGAGCGCACCGGCCGCGGCGAGCAGCGGCAGCGCGATCGCCATGACCCAACCCCGGCCCGGCAGCAGCGGGTCGCCGCCGGCGATCAGGGCGACGGACGCCGTGGCCAGCAGCGCCAGGCCGAGCGCCGGGCTGGGGTACTGCCGGAAGTGGCGGGCGACGACGTAGCCGGTCGTGCCCGCGAGCAGCAGCATGAGGACCACCGGCCCGATGAGCACGGGCCACAGGAGGTACGGGTCCAGCCAGCGCGACCGGAGCTGTTCGTCCAGGGCGAGGACCTCGATCTCCCGGAGATCCTCCAGGGACTCGATGAGCCCGCCCGTGAACCGCACGTCCCTGCCCTCGTCGTCCTTCTCCGGCCCGTCCTCCAGCGCGGGCAGCGCCGTCGTCGCGCCCTGCGGGCCGTTGGCCAGCTGTACGGAGGTGGTCAACTGGCCCTGGACGAACTGGATGTGGTGCAGCCCCTGCTTGCCGGCCGCGTTGCCCTCGGTCGCCGAGGTGAGGAGGATGTTCACGCGGGTGGTGGCGATGGCGAAGCTGGTGCCGGTGCCGATCAGGTCGACCTCGCCGGTGGCCGCCGCGGCCTTTTCGAGCTCGTCCTTCGCCGTTACGGCACTCTCGCGGGCCGCCCCGAGATCGCGGATGGCCTCGCGTGTGCGATCAGCGGCGGCCATCTGCTCCCCGGCCCGGTCGGCCACCACGAGATACAGCAGCGCGGTCACGGCCACCATGCCCAGCACGCCCGCCCGCAGCCACCGCAGCACGACGATCGGGTGCGGTGCGCGCCGCGTTCTCCAGGAGAGCCCCTTCAGCCGGGCGGGCAGCCCTTTCACCCGTGGCCCCTCCTTCGCCACCGTCACGACGCGTCCACCGGCCCACCGCCCCTGGCCCCGGTCCCGGTTCCGAACCGAAACCCGCACTTCTCGCAGAAGTTGGCCGTCGGCGTCGCCGGCGCCGTACCGCAGCGCGGGCACGCGCGTGGCGCCAACGGGGCTTCACCCGGCGGAAGTTCGCCCGAGCCGACCACATCCACCACGTTCGCCATGTCTACCGGGCCCACCACGTCCACCACGTCCACCGGGCCCACCACATCGCCCGCGTCGACCACATCGCCCGCGTCGACCATGTCGCCCATGCCGACCGGCGGCGCCACCGTCTTCGTCGAGTCGACCCCGATCTTCTGGATCTCCGCCCCGGAGACATCGCGCCGCACCCGTGGCAGGCCGTCGGGCCCGGTGGTCGCGACCGCGCGCAGCAGGCGCAGTCGGACGGTGTCCTGGAGGTCCTGCGCGAGGGCGGTCGCCAGGCGCAGTTCGTGGTCGGCGCGGTCGAGGTCGCCGCGCTGATGGGCGTCGGCGCAGGCCCGCATCGCCATGCCGAGTTCGCGTTCGTTCTCGACCCGGGTGAGCTGGGCGGAGCGGGGGATGCCGAAGGCGGGCGTGGAGCGGCGCCGTACGGCCATGGACACCGTGTCGGAGCAGGGCGCCCGGGTGCCGTCGGGGTGCTCGGCGTGCAGGGTGATGCGGGCGGCACGCAGGTTCTCGTCGACGGTCAGGGAGTGCGGGTCGAAGCTGAGGGAGACCTGGTACTGGCAGGTCTGAGGGGGCCAGGAACCCAGCGGGACGTGGGTCTCCTCCTCGCGCCGTTGACGTGCCGTCAGTTCGGCCTCCACGGGGCGGGTCTGGCGCACGAAGGCGAGCTGGAACCGGTCGTTGAGGCGCAGTCCCAGATAGACCCGGGGCACGACGATGCGCTGCGCCTTGCGCATGAGCCGGGTGAAGTCCTCGGTGAGGTCGGAGAGGGTGACGACGGCCTCGGCGGTGCCGTGCAGGGCCTCGGTGATGCGCAGCAGTTCGGCGTAGTGCCAGTCGTCGCCCAGCCCGCGGGCGTCGCAGACGAACCGGTCGGTGCACGCGCTGAGGATCTCGCCGAGTTGCTCGGGCGTCTCGTGCTCGTCCTTGCCGTCCGTGTAGAGCACGGCGTGGCGCACGGCGCCGGAGGAGGTCATCGAGGCGAACAGGCGCTCGGCGCGGGCCAGCCACTGCCCGATCGCCGTGCCGCCCTCGGCGAACTGGCCGATGACCCGCAGCTTGGCGTCCTCGCGCGCGGCGGCGTCGACGGGGGCCAGGCCGCCGTCGGCCGGGAAGATCACATCGGCCTCGTGGTGGCCCGCGACGATGCCCAGGAGGGTGCCGTCCCGCAGGGTGTCGATGGCCGCGCACATCGCGCGTTTCGCCTCGTCCAGCTTGTGCCCGGACATGGACAACGACCGGTCCATGATGAGGACTTCGGCGCCCGGCGGCTCCGGGGCCGCGACCGCGCCCGAGGCGGAGCGGGCCGTGACGGTGATGAGAGCGTCCGCGCGCTGTTGGTCGTGGGCCAGGTCCGAGGGTGCGTCGACTTCCAGGGCAAAACTGAGTCCCAAGGGCGAGCTGTCCCCCACCGGCACCCCCCGATCGCGTCGCTGCGTTCCTGTGCCGTGTCCCCGCGTCCCTCACGGAGCGTGGACACCTCCGCTACTTGGCGTATCAGGAGCTTAGCGTTCTGGGTGTTCCTCCGAAACGGGAATGACCGGTTCTCCCACGTCGTGCGGACCATCTCCATCTGAGCGGTGGGCGCAGCCGGTTCGCGAGGTCCACCAGGGCGACGTACTCGGGCTGGGTGGGCGCGTGTGGGCCGAGTTCGCGGATCGCGTCGGACAGTCGCTCGCGGTCGTGGTGGTGCAGGAAGTGCGCGTACTGGATCTCGGATCGCAGCCCGGCCTGTGCCGGCCCGTCCACGTCGAGGCCGTCCAGACCCGCCTCGGCCCGCGCCAGGTCGTCGCCGGTCGGCCTCGGACGGTCGGGCCCGTCGAGGACCATGACACTGAGGCGTACGGCCGCCACGCGCGCCTCGCGCTCGTAGCGGAACTCCTCCGCCAGCCGTACGGCGGTGCCCACGGCCTTCGTCCGCTCGCCGGCCAGCAGATGGACGCGGGCCAGGCCGAAGCCGGCCGCGCCGAGTGCCGGGGTGGTGTCGAAGACGGCGCTGTAGTGCGACCGGGCGGCGGTGAGGTTCTTGCGCAGCTCGGCGCACAGGCCGAGGGCGAGTTGCGGTATCAGCTCGCCGGGGACGGCCTCGCGCACCGTGGTGAAGGCCGCGGCGGCCGACTCCGCATCCTCGCGGGCCAGCGCGATCAGGCCGGAGTACCAGGCGTGCAGCCAGTGCCAGTCGGGCAGGCACGCCGCCGCGAGCGTCCGCTCCGCGAGCTCCGGGTCCCTTCGGCGCAGGGCGAGCCGGCTCTCGGCCAGGGCGCGTCGGGTCGAGCCCGCGAGGTCCGGGGCGTCGGGGTCGGACAGCGGCGTCGGGAGCGCGGCCGCGATGTCGCCGGGCTCGGGGGAGGCGAACGGTGCGCTCATCGTCAGCGTCGCGTCCTCGCCGGGCCGCGCCTGGACCCAGTGGGTGAGCGGGCGGGCCGCCCCGAGTCCGCCGTGCAGCGGCTCGGGCATCGAGCCGAACAGGGCGGACGGGCGGGCGACCTGACGATACGTCGGGGCCGCCGCCACGACCTGCCTGATGACACCGCTGAGCTGCTCGGCGAACTGCCGCGCCGACACGAACCGCCGACTCGGTCGCTCGATGTCCATGGCGCGGGCGAGCAGCAGGCGCAGCGATTCGACGCCCGGTGCCGAGTGGTCGGTCAGGCGGGAGCGGCACACGTCGTGCAGGGTGACGCCCAGGGAGTAGAGGTCGAAGCCCGGGGTCGGGTGCCGGTGCTCCGGGTCGCTCAACGGGGGTGCGTAGTCCGGGGTGTACGCCCCGACCGGTGCCGTGTCCTTCTGGCTGCGCACGGCGCCGAAGTCGATGAGCCGCACCCGGTCCAGCGCGCCCGCCGGGCTCTGCTCCCGGTACCGGATGATGTTCAGGGGCTTGACGTCACAGTGCAGCAGGCCCCGCTCGTGCAGGTAGTCGAGCGCCTGGAGGATGCGGACGCCGTGGGCGAGGAGGGTCTCCAGCCGGTCGCCGTCACCTGCCGTGAGGGGGACGCCCGGCACGTACTCCAGGACGAGATGCGGCCCTTCGTGCTCGTAGCCCAGGATGCGGACGATGCTGTCGTGCCGGAGCCCGACCAGGACGTCCCGCTCGTGCAGCGCGGTCCTGGCGACCGACTTGTTCAGGGCCTTGAGGACGACCTGGGTGGCGAGGTTGCGGTCGTGGACGAGGTAGGCCGCGCCGTACGCCCCCGAGCCGAGGGCGCGTTCGACGTCGTAGCGGCCGGCGATGGTGAGGCCGCTGGGCCGGTCGAAGTCGAACGCGGTGCCGCATTTCGGGCAGTAGCCCTTCGTCCGGCCCGGTTCGCCGGCGCGCCCGCGGCCGACCGGGGAGTCGCAGAAGGGGTTGACGCAGAAACGATGCTCCTCGGTGACGGGATCCGCCGACCTCGGCGGGACCTCCGGAGCCTTGGCTCCCTGGTCGGAGTCGACCAGACCGAGCCCGTACCAGGGATCCGCCCGCACATGGGCCACCCCGACACCCGCACCCCGCACCGGCTCCGGACCCCGAAGCTCCGCCGGGTCACCGTCCTGCGGCACCGGCTCCCGGTCACACAGGCCGCAGAACCCGTCCTCATCGATCTCGCCACGGCCGCAGTCGGGCCGGTTGCACATCCGCACGGCGCGTCACACCTCCTCGATACGGCGGTTGACCTCGTCGGCGTACCGGCCGACCGAGCGGCGGGCGGTCGCGAGGTCGATCGGCACGGTCTGCAGGGCGCGGGCCGCCGGGGCGTGGAGTGCGGCGAGGCGACGGTCCTCCTCGCCGAAGTACCGGGCCGCGCGGAGCCGGTGCAGTTCCAGGGCCGAGGAGAGGTCCTGCTGGGTCCTGACCAGCCGGCGCAGGTCGCGGTCGAAGCGGGCCACCGCGGCACGGGCGGCGACGGCCTGTTCGTGGACCGCGGTGAGTTCGGGGTTGGGCGCGGTCGCCCGGGCGACGGCCAGCCGGACCCGCAGCCGGGGCGCGGTGCGGGGCGGCAGCCGGGGCGCGGCGAAGAACCGTACGCCCCACTCCTGTTCCAGCGCCGCCGCGGCGTCCTCCTCGGCGGCGAGCAGGCCGACCACCTCCTGGGCGCGGTCGGCGCTCACGCGTCCGACGACGGCGCCGCGGATCGGTTCCGGGTCGAGGGACACGTCGCGGGCGAGGCCCTCCGGCGGAACGCCCTCGAAGCCGAGGACGAGCCGCAGCCCCCGCGACCGGGCCCGGGCGGCCAACTGCCCCAGCAGGTCCTCCACCAGGGCCTGCGGATCCTGGGCCCGGTCGACGCCGCCCACCACCAGGCAGGCGGGCGGCCTGCGGCGCAGCAGTTGCCGGGCCACCGTGCGGGCGTCGCCGCCGGGCAGGCCGAAGCGGCGCGCGAGATAACCGCACACCTCGGCGACCGACCTGCCGCGCGCGTCGTAGGCCGCGTCGATGGAGCCGAGGCCCAGCACCGTGTCGCCGGGTGCGCCGGTCAGCTCCGCGTCGGAGACCACCGCCCGCGCCGCGGGGTCGGCCGTGCGCACGAGGCGGACGAGCCACGAGTCGCCCACGGCGGTGGTGCCGCCGGTGCCGACGACGACGGTGCCCGGCCGGCCGCTGTCGAGCAGCCGGGTGAGCTCCTGCGTGAGGGCGAGCCGCAGCGGGTCACCAAGCAGGTGGTCCGGCAACTTGCCGCCGGACCCGCCCAGTTCGGTGGCGGGGTCGCCGTCGAAGAACCCCAACTCCGCGATCCGGGGCAGATAGTGGAGCACCGTCTCGGTCGGCAGCATCCACGCCGCCTTCGCGTCGCCGTCGACGAAGTCGGCCACCACGATGCCGATGACCCGCCCGTCGAACGCGCCGCCCAGCGCCATCGCTCCGGCGCCCGAGTACCCCCGCTGGATCCACGGATCGCCCACCCGCACCCGCTTCAGCAGCCCCCACTCGCCCTGCCGGCCGCCGGACCCGGCGAGCTGCGCGTCGGCCCCCATGCCGACCGGATCGGCATGGGGGAAGCCGTACACGCGCACCGTGTCACCGGAGATGGGCGCCTTCCACAGCGTGGTCCGGGCGCCGCACCCGGCCGGCTCGTCGAGTTCGAGCAGCGCCACGTCACCGCGCTGCGTGCCGTTCGCGTGCACCCAGGTCCCGGGCGCCACACGCGCGGGACGGCTCCACTCCGGCCGGCACGCGACGCTGCTGATCCGGACATGACTCGTGGTGCCCTCGGGTGCGGCCCCGGCGTACCGGACGACATGCGCGCAGGTGAGCACATGCCGGTCGTCGAGCAGCACCCCGGCGCCACAGGGCGTACCGTCCTCGTCGTCCACCCTCACTCGCCACGAGCTGTCACTGTGGTGATGCAGCGCCATATGCCCAAGGTAGGGCAACGGCCGTCACATGTACCCGAGTTGTCAAGCCGACCTGGATCCGCACTCAGGTGCGAACGTCGAGTTCGGCGAGCGCCGCCTCCCCGCGCACACCCACCCGCACGTACCGGACCGCGCTCCCGTCCACCGCATGCCACGTACGCCCGTCCGCCGAGACCTCGACGGCGTACGCGATCGGCCGCTTCCGCCAACTCGGCCGGACCGTACGGACATCGACAGCCCGCCCCAGGTCGACCGTGAGCGCGGCCCGCTCGGCGGACGGAGACCAGACGGTGGCCGCGCTGCCGTCCACGGCCGCCTCCGCGTACAGCCCCGGTTCGGCGGAGGTCGCCGTCACCGGGCGGCAGCGGGCCAGGTCGGGTGTGAGGGCGAGGTCGGGGCGGCGGGTCTTGAGGATGACGGTGCCGGAGAGCGTGTAGCGGCCCTCGGGGGTGTCCAGGGGCATGGGATACCCCGAGCGGAGCCGGACGGTGGTCGTCTCCGGCCCGATCGAGACGTCGTACGTCCGCCCCCGCCACCGCAGCCCCGACAGCCGTACCCCGTCCGCGAGTTGGGGCGGCAGCGTCGGGTCGAGGTGCACGGCATCCGGGCG
Organism: Streptomyces sp. NPDC051738; assembly: GCF_044453205.1. Lineage (NCBI taxonomy): Bacteria > Bacillati > Actinomycetota > Actinomycetes > Kitasatosporales > Streptomycetaceae > Streptomyces > Streptomyces sp. NPDC051738. The sequence goes on from NZ_JBITCM010000004.1 coordinate 552,665, forward strand.
CGGCCGAAGGCCCGTCAGGCCGTGTGTGAAGACCTGGAGGAAGCCGCCCTTGCCGGTGAGGAAGTCCTGCGCCGGGGAGCCCGCGAGCGGATCGGCGGCGCCCGCCTTCTCGCCGCGCGACTCGGAGAACAGCGCGAACGGGCCCCGCGCGAAGGGCTGGTAGGCGCGCCGCAGGAAGGTGTACGCGACACAGCCCGGCTCGCCGGTCGAGGCCGCGGCGATCGCGTGCACCGAGTCGGTCATGGCCGGCCCGTCCGGATCGGTACGGGCGGTGTAGTGGTCGAGCGTGGCGCCCGCGGCACCGTCCGGCATGGGCCACTCCAGCGGATACACCAGCAGCACGGTGTCGGCCTGCTTGATCGGGGCGCCGTCGTAGCCGTCGTACTGGAGGAAGATCCGCCGCTTCGGGTCGTACGGGATGCGCAGCCGCCCGGCGATGTGCGCCCAGTCGGCCGGGGCCGGCCTGCCCAGGTCGCGGGCGGCGTCGGTCGCGGCGCGCAGGGCGGTCGCGGCGACGGCGTTGGTGTAGGCGCCGTCGGTGACGCCGTTGCTGTACTCGTCGGGACCGGCCACCTCCTTGACGGAGTACGAGCCGTCGGGGTTCTCGGTGACCCGCGAGGCCCAGTAGCGCGCGATCCCGTCGAGCAGCGGCCACCCCCGCTCGCGCAGCCAGCCCAGGTCGCCGGTGGCCAGGTAGTACTGCCAGGCGGCCAGCGCGATGTCGCCCTGGAGATGGTTCTGGGTGACGCAGTGCGGCGGCTGCCAGCTCTGGCACTCGCTCCACAGCCGCCCGCGGCTCGCGCTCGTCCACGGGTAGAACAGCCCCTTCACCCCCGTCCTCGCGGCGTTGTCGGCGGCGGCGGCGCGGGTGCGGTGGCGGTACTCCAGGACCGGGCGGGCGAGTTCGGGGTGCGTGGCCAGCAGCGCCGGGAACATCCACGTCTCCGCGTCCCAGAACACCATGCCCGCGTAGTTGTCGCTGGTCAGCCCGGTCGGGGCGATGCTGTCCCGACCACCCGCGCGCACCGACGACAGCAGACCGTACTGCGCGGAACGCACCCACAGCTGCAGATCCCGATGCCCCGGCACCTCGATGTCGGCCGTCCACAGGGCCCGCCAGGCCGCACGGTGCGAGCCGAGCAGCGCCCCCCAGCCGCGCCCGGCGGCACGGTGCGCGGCGGCGCGGGCGGCGGAACGCGGGTCGCGGGAGGTGAGCGCGGTGTCGACGCCGACGTACTTGGTGGCGGTGTAGGTGCGTCCGGCGCGGACGGGGACGCTGACAGCCTGACTGGCACTCAATTGCCGTGCAGTACGGGTGTGTTGTGACTGCTGCTGTGGCCGGTGCTGCGCCCGTCCGCCGGGCGGAGCGTGGAACGTGGAGGCGACCGCTCCGCCGACCCGGGTGCCCTCCGTCCGGAACGCCACCGCGATCGTGCGCGCGTCGACGCGGGCCGCGTTCGTCCCGGTGAGCCGGCGGGCGGCTCGGCCGTCGATGCGGTCGGTGAGGGTGAGTTCGCCGTCCCAGTGCGGGGTGACACGCAGGCGTACGGCGCCGGTGTGCGGGTCGTCGCGGGAGGTGAGGACGTCGTACGCGAGATCCGTGCGGCGGCCGTCGGGGGCGGTCCAGGTGAGGGTGGTGCGGAGGTAGCCGCAGCGCAGGGAGAGGGTCTGGCGGTAGCCGGTGACACGGCTGTGGGCGCCGTACGTGTGGCCACCCGCCTCGACGTCAATGCCGGTCCAGTTCGGCAGCGCGGCGAGCGCCTCGCGGCCGGCCGTGTGCTCGGGCCCGCGCCCGTAGAGGCCGGAGACGAACGTGCCGTCGTAGCGCGGGGTGTACAGGGGCCAGCCGGTCTTCTCGCCGGTTGCGGCGTAGCCGGCGCCGGTGGGCGGGACGCGGGTGGCGAGGTAGCCGTTGCCGACGTAGGGGCGGTGGGCGTCCTTCGCGTCGATCCGGGTGGCGGTGGGGGCCCAGCCGGGGGCTTCGCAGGCGGGGGTGGGGGAGTGAGGGACGGCGTGCGCCGGGGGGAGGTGATGGACCGGTTGAACCGGGAGGAGGAGCGCGGTGGCCAGGAGGGGAGCGATGAGGTGGGGCTTCGTCACGCCGTCGACGATGCGGGGTGGGAGGGGTGGCAGGGGGAGTTTCGCCGGGAATTACCACGTATGGGGAGGGTGCGGGCTTGGGGGCCCGGGCTAGTCGCAGGGCGAGGACGTCGGCGGCTTCGGGGCGCATTCCTCGATGCCGGCTTCGGAGAACTTGAAGACCTGCCGCTGCTTCTCCGCGAGGCCGTGCACGGTGAAGCCCTTGCCGTTGTTCGTGATGTCCTGGGTGTGCGTGCCTTCGGAGTCGACGTAGGTGACCTCGAAGGCCTTCCAGGTGCAGTCCTGGGTGCCGGACGTGACCTGGATCCGAAGGCCCCCGGGTGTGTCGCCGTTCCCGAGGTCGATCTTCTTGTGCTGGAAGTACGGCTGTCCGTAGTTCTCGGAGGCGGTGATGAGCGGGTTGTCGGGACGGGTGGTGTCGAAGAACATTCCGTCGTAGTCGGCGACGCCCTCGCCCCGGTGGATGATCACGGTCCTGGCCTTGGCGGGGGCACACTGAAGCCCCTTCATCCGCATGTCGTTGACGACGAGGGCGGCCTTCCTGTCGCTGATGATGTCCACCAGCCAGGCTTCGGCGTATCCCTTGACCTCGACGCCCATGGCCACGTTCCAGACGTCGCCGACGAAGACACTTGTCGCGTCGTGGGCCGCGCTGTAGGGGCGAAGGTCCTTGGGTGGCCCGATGAGCTGCTTCCGCTCCTCGGCGGAGAACGGCTTGCCGTAGAGCGTCGCCTGGGGGGCGTACGTGTCCACCCGGACGCTCGTCGAGAACGCGGGCCCCTGCCGGTCGACCTTGTCGTCGGCCTCGTTCGCGACCTGCGCGTCATGCTCCGAGGTCAGCCATTCGGCGCTCTTCGCCACCAGGAACACCAGGAGCGAGCTGACGACCACCCAGCCCAGCCTGATGAGGATCTTCCGATTCCGCCTGCGTGGGTCGGTGTCGGCTGCCTCCGGGACGACGCCGGCGACCACGTCGTCCATCAGCGGCGAGGTGCCCGAGGGCCCGGGCGCGGATGACGGCGAGGGGGAGGTCGCGGGGGAAGGCGGCGTCTCGCTGTCTGCCATGGCAGGGGCCTCGCTGAGGTAAGTGCGGTAAGTGCAGTAAGTGCGGGGTGAGAAGGAAAAGTTGATGTTATGTCATGGGCCCGACACCCGCCCGCAAGCCTCCGCATACGCCCGCACCAGCGGCCGCCCCCCGTCCTCCGCACGCCAGGCCAACGCATACCGACTCGGCGAAACCCCCCGCACCGGCCGCGTCACCACCCCACCCAGCGTGATGAGCGGGGCGTTGCCCGCCGCGACCAGGCAGACACCGAGACCGGCGACCAGTGCCTCGTACGTCTCCTCCGTGCTCGCGATCTCCGCCCCGACGCGCGGCGCCCGGCCACCCCGCTCCTCCAGCGCCAGCCAGTAGTCACGCAACGGCCCCGCACTCGCGGGCATGGCGAGGAACGGCTCGTCGGCGAGGTCGGCGAAGTCGACCTCCGTAAGGGCGGCGAGCGGATGTGACTCGGGGAGGGCGACGAGGCGCGGCTCCTCCGCCACCACCGTCCAGGCGTAGCGGTCGGCGTCCGGGAGGGGCAGCCAGACGAAGGCCACGTCGGCGTCGCCGTCCGCGAGGCCCGCCGTAGGGTCCTCCCAGCTCACCTGGCGCAGACGCAGCACCGTGTCCGGGTGCGCGGCGGTGAAGCGGGACCGGATCGCCGGGAGCAGGCCGCCGCGCCCCGGGCTGGTGCTCATGCCGATCACCAGCGTGCCGCGCGAGGCGGCCCGGGCCGACTCCACCGCCCCCGCCCCCTCCTCCCAGACGTCCAGCACCCGCCGGGCATACGGCAGCAGCGCCGCCCCGGCCTCGGTGAGCGCGACGCCCCGCGGCTCACGCCGGAAGAGCTCCACGCCCAGCTGCCGCTCCAGTGCCCGTACCTGCTTGCTGAGCGCGGGCTGGGAGACGTACAGCCGTTCGGCCGCGCGGGTGAAGTGCAGCTCCTCGGCCACCGCCACGAAGTAGCGCAGGTCGCGCACATGTACGTCCATGGTCATAGCCATCGGTTATCAGCGTGGGTCTTGGACGCGCAACCGGACCCGGCGACAGGCTGGATTTACGCCGACGGGCGAGTGCGGAAACGGCGAGTGCGGAAACGAGGAGCTGTCATGAACAAGGTGTGGCTGATCACCGGCGCGAGCAGCGGTTTCGGGCGGGCCATCGCGGAGGCCGCGCTCGCCGAGGGTGACGTGGTGGTGGGTGCGGTACGGCGGCCCGAAGGGCTGGACGACCTCGTGGCCGCCCACCCCGACCAGGTGGAGGCGCTACGGCTGGACGTCGGCGACACGGGCGCCGCCGAGGCCGCCGTACGGGATGTGATCGCCCGGCACCGACGGATCGACGTGCTGGTCAACAACGCGGGCCGCACCCATGTGGGCGCCTTCGAGGAGACAACCGAGGACGAGCTGCGCAAGCTGTTCAATGTGCATGTCTTCGGGCCCGCCGCCCTCACACGTGCGGTGCTTCCTCATATGCGGGAGCGGCGGGCCGGAGCCATCGTGCAGATGAGCAGCATGGGCGGGCAGATGTCCTTCGCGGGCTTCTCGGCCTACAGCGCCACCAAGTTCGCCCTGGAGGGCATGTCCGAGGGGCTCGCGGACGAGGTCGCCGAGTTCGGCATCAAGGTACTGATCGTCGAGCCGGGTTCGTTCCGTACGTCGCTGTTCGAGACGGGGCGGGCCGGGGCGAGCGCGGACAGCGGGCTGTACCCCAAGGTGAGCCAGACCCGCGGCTTCGTCTCCGGCGGGGACGGTACGCAGCCCGGCGACCCGGCGAAGGCGGCGGCCCTCATCCTGGCGGCGCTGGAGGCGGAGCGGACGCCGTTGCGGTTGCCGTTGGGGGAGGACGGGGTGGACGCCGTGCTCGGTCACCTCGATCAGGTGCGGGGCGATGTCGCGGCGTGGGAGAAGCGGACGCGGGATACGGCGTTTACCTCGCTGCGGTGAATGCCGACCAGGCGTCGGGGCCTACCTGGAGAGTGGGGCCGTCCGCCGGGTCGTTCTTGGAGTCGCGGATATGGATGGCGTGGGGGGTGAGGGCGACTTCGAGGCAGGCCTGGCCTGAATCGGAGCTGTAGCTGGACTTGAACCACTGGAGTGCTGCGCTGGTCATTGTTCTCCTAGGAGACGCTCTAGAAAGCTCTTGGAGTCCTTGGGGGATAGGGCCTGCGACCGGAGCATCGCATACTTGTGGGCCAAGTTGGCCGCCTGATCCGGGTCAGCAATCCAGTGGCTGCCGAGCTGACTCTCGGCGTAGACGAGCTGCTGGTGGTCCGCCGTCTCCAGCATGGTGAACGGGCCTGCCGTCCCGGCGTGCGAGGGCGCGTCAACAGGCAGGATCTGGAGGACGAGTTGCCGGAGTTCGGTGAGCTCGCGCAGGTGCTGGAGCTGAGCGGGGCGAACCTCCGCCCCACCGAAGCGGAGCTGGAGCACCGGCTCCCAGACGACGAAGCTCAGCGTCGGCGGAGACGACCGACGCAGGATCTCCAGACGATCGATTCGTTCCGCCGTCCTCGCTTCCATCTCGTCCTCGCCGTACGCGGGTACGTGCTCCCGGAACACCGCCCGGGCGTACTCCGGGGTCTGGAGCAGGCCGGGCACGACGAGACACTCGTACCAGGAGATGGCAATGGCTTCGCGCAGGTGAATGTTGAACTGCTCCGCGTTGAGCGGAAACTGATCGATCTCCGGCATGTTCTCGATGCCCGCCAGCAACATGCCCTTCGCGTCCAGAACTTCTTCCAAGCGGACGGCGATGTGAGGCAGCAGCGGTCGCCTGCCCTGCTCGATCGACGCGATGGTCTCCTCGTCCAGCTCGACCGCCTGGGCGAGGGAACTCTGCGTGTATCCCGCCGCCTTGCGGGCGCTCTGCAACTGCTTGCCCAGCATCCGCATGGTCGAGTGCTTCTTCGTCCGTGACAGCTTCTTGGAGTTCATGGTCTGCCTAACTCCCCACACCCGAAGTGCCGCCCCAGCGTGGACCCGTACAAAAAATCTGTACGGGCTCACGCACTGCTGCACGCTACTGACTCTGCGCGACATTCGTACCGTGATTGCCGCAAACGAACTCCCCTACCAGCGCGACCAGTTCTACGCCCGCGACCGCCGATCCATCCCCGCGGCCCGGCACATGACCTCCTGGTCCCTGAAGTACTGGGGCCTCGCCGACTGGGACAGAACCGCCGATCTCCTCCTGTGTGTAAGCGAACTGACGACCAACGCCCTCCTGCACGGAGTGCCCCGCGGCCGCGGTTTCCTCCTCCGCGTTCGCTACGACGGCGACGTACTCCGCGTCGAGGTCCACGACAGCGGACCCGGCGAGCCGAGGATCCCCGACGAGCCGGACGAGAGCGAAGGTGGCCGCGGCCTGCTGCTGGTCCAGGAGTTGGCGGACAAGTGGGGCGTGGGGGAGCGGACCCCCGGCAAGGTGGTGTGGGCGGAGTTCGCCGTGCAGGGCCCTTGTGCAATTCCTGTGGAGGCCTCAATCTTTCGGCTGGCGCACAGGTGCGACACAGGAAATTGACATGCTCCCGTCCACTTCTGTGCTCGTTCCGCACCCGTGCACCCCCCACCAGCGCACCACCGATTGAGGAGGATCCCTCAGATGGCAGTGATGCGTACTTCCCGAAGAGACACCCGCCGAAGACTGGCCCTGCTCAGCACGGCGGCCACAGCGGCCCTAGCCGCGAGCCTCGTCACCGCGCTCCCCGCCTCGGCCGCCCCCGAGGGCCGTATCCAGTACGCGGGCGCGACCAACGCGGTCGCCGACAGCTACATCGTCACCCTCAAGGCGGACCACGCCCGTTCGGGCTCCAAGGCGGGGCGTGACCTCGTCGAGGGCTACGGCGCCGGCATCGAGCGGACGTACAAGAAGGCCCTGAACGGCTACGCGATCGAGGCCTCCGAGACCGAGGCCAAGCGGCTCGCCGCCGACCCGGCGGTCGCCTCCGTGGTCCAGAACCGCACGTTCAGCATCAACGCGACCCAGACCAACCCGCCCTCCTGGGGCCTGGACCGCGTGGACCAGCGCAACCTCCCCCTCAACAGCTCGTACACGTACCCGGATTCGGCCGGGCAGGGCGTGACGGCGTACGTCATCGACACGGGCGTCCGCATCACCCACAGCGACTTCGGCGGACGCGCCTCCTACGGCTACGACGCCATCGACAACGACAACACCGCCCAGGACGGCCACGGCCACGGCACGCACGTCGCGGGCACGGTCGCCGGCAACGCGTACGGCGTCGCCAAGAAGGCCAAGGTCGTCGGCGTCCGCGTACTGAACAACTCCGGCTCCGGTACGACCGCGCAGGTCGTCGCCGGTATCGACTGGGTCGCCCAGAACGCGGTCAAGCCGGCCGTCGCCAACATGTCCCTCGGCGGCACGGCCGACACGGCCCTCGACACGGCCGTACGCAACGCCATAGCCTCCGGCGTCACCTTCGCGGTCGCGGCGGGCAACGAGACGACCAACGCCTCCACCAGGTCCCCCGCACGCGTCACGGAGGCCATCACGGTCGGCGCGACGACCTCGACCGACGCCAAGGCGAGCTACTCCAACTACGGCACGGTCCTCGACCTGTTCGCGCCGGGCTCGTCCATCACGTCGACCTGGAACTCCAGCGACTCGGCGACCAACACCATCTCCGGTACGTCGATGGCGAGCCCGCACGTCGCGGGCGCGGTGGCGCTCTACCTCGCCGACAACCCGACCTCCACCCCGGCCCAGGTCTCCTCGGCCCTGACGTCCACCGCCACGACCGGCGTCGTCACCAGCCCCGGCACGGGCTCGCCCAACCGCCTCCTCTATGTCGGCGGCGGTACGACGACCCCGCCCGGCCCACGCTTCGACAACACCGGTGACTACGCGATCGCCGACAACGCCACGGTCGAGTCCCCGGTGACGGTCTCCGGCGTCTCCGGCAACGCGCCCTCGGCCCTCGCGGTCGAGGTCCACATCGTCCACACGTACATCGGCGACCTCCAGGTCCAGCTGATCGCCCCCGACGGCACGGCGTACACCCTCAAGTCGTACGGCACGGGCGGCAGTTCGGACAACATCAACACCACGTACTCGGTGAACGCCTCCACGGAGACCGCCAACGGCACGTGGAAACTCCGCGTCAGCGACAACGCGAACATCGACACCGGGCGGATCGACGCCTGGGCACTGCAGTTCTGACACCAACTCAGTAACCGGCCCGACCCACGGGGTGACTCCGTCGGTCGGGCCGGTCCACCACGTACCGCACGTTTCCAGTGCACCGGCATCGGTACGGGCGCTACTGGGGGCCTGCGGCCCCCAGACCCCCGCTGTCGGCCCTGAAGGGGCCTCGTCCTCAAACGCCGGACGGGCTGAAAATGCCTGGGCCGGCGCCGAGAGCGGCCGTCGCTCACGGGCTGTGATTGCCTGGGCCGACGCCGAGACGGACTGGATGACAGCGGCCGGCGATGGCGCGTAGCCCCACGGCCCCGCAGTCGCCCACGGCGACAAGGCGATCCAGTGTGCGGCGATGGCGCGTACCCCCGCGGTGCGGCAGTCGCGTACGGCGACAAGGTGATCCGCGATGGCGCGGCGCGTACCCCTACGGGCCTGCAGTCGCGTACGGCGGCAAGGGGACGCGTCGGGGGGTGTCCGCCCGCAGTGGCCGGCGTCAACACGCAGCACATCCCGGCCTAAGTCCAGCCGCCGGTCCGAGGACGGACACCCC